>JAEOSF010000113.1 GCA_016840515.1 Candidatus Borrarchaeum yapensis
ATTGCTATTTCTCAATGCGTATGAATACGTGACTCATATTTGGGGGTTATTTTTTAGCCTTCATCTCTTTTTTCTTGGTTATTTGGTTTACAAGTCGGGCTACATTCCCAGAATTCTGGGCATCGTGTTGATAATTGCATCTGTATGCTATCTAATACAAAGTTGGGGAAATATTCTTTTACCTAAATACGAAGAGATCTTTGCCTTGGTTGGTTTTCTTTCGATTATTGAAGTCGCATTTCCCATATGGCTTGTGATTAAGGGTGTAAGAGATCAACAACCAGCTACAACGGAGGCCGGCTGATGCAGGTGAGCTTGGTCGTTAGGCTTTGCACGCTTGCATGATGTATTTTAACTCATGCTGAAGATGGTCGTATCAAATAAGGAAAAAAACTCATGAAAGCGATTGTATGCACAAAATACGGATCCCCGGAGGGTCTTCAGCTCAAAGAGGTAGAAAAACCTGCTCCCAAGGACAATGAAGTACTGGTAAAAGTATATGCGGCAACAGTAACGTCAGCGGACTGTAGTATTCGAAGTTACAAATGTCCTATCTTGGTTTGGCTCCCCATGCGAACAATGTTTGGTCTCAGAAAACCAAAAAGACCTATACCAGGGTCTGGGTTAGCCGGAGAAATTGAAGCAGTAGGCAAAGATGTAAAACTATTTAAATACTTGAATGCCTGAAAAGAAACAATGCCCCACCGTTCGATGAGGGTGAATTGAAGGCCTCCTGATTCCCGTTTCCTTTCACAGCTATGGAAGAAGAAATACTCAGGGGTGAGGAGTGCCTATCCCTATTTTCAGGAATACCCTGTGAAACTATGATAAATTTCTATTCTGGACAAAATATCTTGGTTCAGGTAGTATATCCGCAAGAAGTCTGATGTTTTCCATCGGTAAGAGTAGTCGGCAATAAATGATGGGAAAATCGGGGGCTTTCTGGGGGGAGTGTATCGAAAATCGACTAATCACGACTTATAATAAATACTATCAATTTGAAGGAGTGTAAAAAATGAATGCGGATAAGAATGTTCCTAGACTCTTAGGTGCAGCGTTTTTATTTGTTTTAGTTGTTAGTTTGACCGCTGGAGCCCTGGGTAGTCTAACACTTTTTTCCGGCAATATATCCGAGAGCTTTGTTAATATTTCAAATAACCTTACGCAGATGCGGATAAGTATTCTGGTTGAACTACTTACCAGTGTTGGAATAGTTGTCCTGGCAGTCCTACTTTATGTAGTCCTGAAAACCCAGAATAAAATAATAGCTCTTGTGGCCCTTGGATGGTGGCTGGCAGAAGCAATAATTCTTGCTGTCAGTAAAATAGGCTCTTTCGCTCTGATCCATATAAGCCTGGAATATGTGCAAGCGGGAGCTCCAGATGCCTCCCACTTTCAAACCTTGGGTACTTTGTTTCGTGGTGTTGACACATGGGGATATGACATACACATGTGGTTTTATATCTTAGGCGGGATACTGTGGTATTCCTTGTTATATAAATCAAAGTACATTCCACGGGTCTTGGCGGGCTGGGGTATTGTAGCCGTCTCTGTGGCATTGATAGGAATCGTCTTAGGGTGGTTTGATGTACGCGTTAATTTATTATTGTTCTTACAAATTGCGGTGTTCGAATTAGCAATCGGGCTGTGGCTTGTGGTCAAGGGTATTAAATTAGAGAAGATAAAATCGTGAAAATGCAGGATGGATTCGGTTCGGTGCAAAGAGACCGGATTTCACTGTTTAGACTTATGAAAATTAATATTGATCATACTTAAGAACAAAAAAACAAGGAGAAAAAAATAAATTCAACCAGAAAGACCGCTATAATTGTGGGAGCATTATTTCTAGTTAGTTACTGCGGTGTTTTTATAGGTAGTGTATTTTTAGATATTCTAAATGCTCCAGATTATCTTATTAATATTTTTCCAAATAAAATCCAAGTGATAATCGGAGTGCTCTTTGAGTTAGTTAATGACGCTGTAGTTGTTGGCATTGCAGTTTTGCTGTTTCCACTTTTAAAAAAGCATAGTGAAAGTATAGCTCTTTGGTACGTTGGTTTCAGGATTATTGAGGCCGCAATGTTCATTGTTGGTAAAGTCAGCGCACTATCACTAATCACATTAAGTCAGGAATATATAGCGGCAGGAGCTCCGGATGCTTCCTCTTTTCAGGCTTTAGGTGCTTTAGCTCTGGCAGGACGTTATTGGGCCGGTGAGATGGCTGCGATCTTTTTTATCTTAGGCGCTCTGATATTTTATTCTTTATTGTATCAATCAAAACTCCTTCCACGATTTATATCAGTCTGGGGTCTCATTGCAGTCGCATTGTTGATAACAGCAAAAGGGTTAGGAGTACCCGACTTGACTCAAAGCTTTCATCCAGCAATGATTTTATATTTTCCAATAGTCTTGAATGAACTATTTCTAGCGATATGGCTTATAGTTAAAGGATTCAATTCATCTGCAATCGCTTCCGCTTCCGAGTCTGAAAAACAGATATAAACGAGGATAAAATGGCCGGATCAAAGCAACCTTGGAGGAATACTTACAAAAGCGATTGTATGCACAAAATATGGACCACCTGATGTTCTTCAGCTCAAAGATGTAGAAAAACCTACTCCAAAGGACAATGAAGTACTGGTAAAAGCATATGCGGCAACGGTAACGTCAGCGAACGTGATACTTCGAATTGCCAATCCCTTGGTCTGGCTCCCCATGCGAACAATGTTCGGTCTCAGAAAACCAAAAAGACCTATACTAGGGGATGTGCGTTCTCTTTTATTAACCCAATTTTCTTTACAAAATATCATTCTGAAGTAAGATAGCAGAGAAGATGGGAAATGTAATTTGTGAAGTGTGCTTCATACCAAAGTTGAGCGCTTTTTTGTGTCACAGTACAGATGTTTCTGTAAATCGCGAAATATAACTTCCACTATGATTAATGTCTATCAATCATCGCTTCTACCAGACCGAAGACTGGACAGTCATATAGGAGAGGTCTCTCGTTAGGAGCAGTGACGAGTCTGAGGTTAATCGGGGTAAAAAGAAAACCCCCGCTGGACTGTGTATCTATGAAAAGGAGGTAGTAAACATGAATAACAGCTTTGTGAAAGTTGCCGGTGTATTCTCCATCGTATTTGTGGTGATTTTTATTTTTTCTTTTATACTCTATAGTGCAGCGGGTGTAGAGGAAGATCCAGGGGAGATCGAGGCATACCTGCAAAATGTGCACAATAATACCCTTTACGCTGGTGGTTATTGGGTGTTTGTCCCTGGATTTTTGTTTCTGATACCCATATTCCTGGGGTTTTACCAAGCATTTCGTGAGGGGGGTGGCATCCTGTGGGTCGCTCTGGCGGCGTCGCTGGTAGGCGTGACACTCCTTTTAACTTCCCAAGTAATTTCGCTTGGAATAGTGCGTCAATTGGCATCTGGCTACGCTGAGGCAGGTTCTAGCAGCAGACCTGCTCTTGAGGTGATGGCA
>JAEOSF010000114.1 GCA_016840515.1 Candidatus Borrarchaeum yapensis
AAAAATGAACAGATTTTGAAATGGCTTGATTGAGTCCCTGAAGTAAAAGAGTTTCTTGGAGGATTTAAATGACTGAATGTATTCTTCAAACATGTCCTGAATGTAGAGGTAAAATAGTACTAAACAGAGGGCTCTATGTTTGTGAAAAATGTGGTCTAGTGGCTGATACACAATATGTACCTCAGGACTATATTATTTCGGTAAGAACTGATAGAAACGAGTTATCAAAACAATATGTCAGCCCAGGCAATAGAATAGATATTATTGATGGAATAGGTAGTTTCATCGGCAATTTTAAGGAAAAAAATACAAGAGATCATCAAGGAAATTTACTTTCAAAGGAGAAAGAACTCTATTTCAGGAAGTTAAACCGAATTTACAATTTTAGAGCACGTATACGTCATAAGGAATCCCAGTATAGAGTATTAAAATCATTAAATCGAGTAGTAACCCTGCTTCAATTATCTGATAAAACAAAACAGAGAGCCGCTTATATTTATCGAAAGAGCCTTAAAAACGCTGACCACAAAGAAGTTTCAACACATCCTGTCTTAATGGTTGCAGCACTTTTCATAGCAATCCGTGAAATGCGAGTACCTATTACATTACAAGAAGTTGTAACGGCATTTAGACAACTAGGTCATAGAATTCCTATTAATAAGGTAATGCGTATTATTGAGATGTTGAAAAAATCACCTGGAATTGAATTAAAAAGAAGGAAAAGCGAAGATTATATCCCTCGACTTGTTAGCAAGATTGTTAGACACCCTGAGGTCGCACTGCGCATTAAGCATCGTTTATGGTCTCCTTCAGAGTATCAAACATATCTTATGAAAACGGCACACATGCTTTTAGAATGTATCACGGCAGAACAACGCGGCGGTAGACATCCATACATCTTTGCAGCCTCTGTACTTTATGGTGCTGATTTATTGATTGCGAAACAGAGTAAAAGACGATCTGTCCTCACTCAAAAATTATTAGCAAAAATATCAAATGTCGCCGAATACAGTGTCCGCGATCATTATTGCACTTTATTGAAAAAATATGTTAAAGGTGAACAAGAAATCCCCATAATTATGTAAGGTACTTTCGTTTGGCATATTTGTAAAGGTAGTTCAGTCCTGATTGGGAAAATATCTCCTCAATAACCTTAACTGTTTTTCTTTCTTTGATAGTTTTTCTTAATTCTGCTGGTGCAGATTTATATACCCATGCGTTATGAATTCCTCTCAATTGTAATCCACGGACTCCTCTTAATTTAAGATTTTCAAATTCTAAATAATGACAGATAGGACACCCGCAATTTTCATTGAGAAATGTTTCTTCATCTAATATTTTATGTGCTGAAGGGCGCTTTCTTTTCTTTGTATTAACTGCAATTGCACGAGGTCCTGTATGGCGCAAGTGTACACTTCCATACCGTGCATTATGTAGGTGTGCCGATGTATCCACACTATCAGCACCTAGGAGAAACAAAAGGAAAGCAACAAGATACGAAACACCAAAGAAATGAATAAAGATGTCAGGATACTTTTTCCTGATAGTGATGAGCAAATCTACTAACCTTTTTCGATCAGAGTACATTAATATCGGCACGAAACTGCCAATTGCAAGAAAAGCTGGGTTGCCTAAATTATTTATTTGGTCGATAAGATATTTCTCGTTGTATCCATGGATCACTGGAATGAAATCATTCGGATAATACTCCCTCCAATATTCATTGCTCCTTGAAGTCTTCTCAATATTCTTATCGATTTCATCATTCTTCATTTTAGGAGTTAATGGGTAATCTAATGGTATAGCGATGTCTGGCTTGCTCGTCTCTTGGATTTGAATAATTGTCTTTCGATCAATATTTCTTTTGAATCGTTGAATTTGATAGCCACCTGAGTCCATCATTATTACGCCATTAAACCCCATGATTTTACGAACACGAGCAAAATCAATTTTTTGGACAGATAGATCATAAGCGTTAATCAATAAGCTTTCAACATTGAAATAGTGCCAAGATAGAGGGTTTCCTCGATTAAATGAATGTCCAAGAAATATACATGGACTCTGTAACGTTTTTCCATTAACTGATAAAGTTCCACTTCTTGCCCATCCATCCATATCGTGGATTTGAAACCTCACGTTCTTTTCGCCTCTCTAACGAATTAACTAAACAAATGAACATTTTTTCTTATATATTTAAGCTGTTATTAGATTAAGATTGCCAAGAGGCTTCTAGTTAGTAAAAATGTGATAACGAAAATCAAGGCAGAAAGAAAGAGCATTGGCCAAGAGGATTCTCCTTCAGTGAATTCGGTGAGTTGATAAGCCGTGAGAATGCCAATGAAGAAGAAACTAACAATGGCTGGCCAGAAAACTAAAGGACTAAAATTTAAAGTTGTTGTGATCTCACCTATATTTTGCTGACGGAGCAAGAACAGCATGGCAAATAGGGGTGTAAGGGCTGCTATGTAACCCAATACTAGCGAGGTAGCTAATGATAAAATCTTAGTCTTAAGATTTTTTGCGCGCATAAACTGGCTACGTTTCTTAATCAGACTAGAATTCTCCTCTAAGGTTCTGATCATAGACATCAGTATTCTGCCTGCTTCCATCGAATCCTTTTCCAAGAACTTACAACTAAGTTGAAGGAAATAATTACTATTCAGACTATTTAGGGAATTTGCAATGCCCATTAATACCTGTTTTAGAGGCTGTGCACCTGTGACTAATAGTCGGGCGCCTTCCATAAAAACTGGCTTTAAAGTTCCATCATATTTACCCAACGCATATCTATAGGCCTTTTCTGGACAGATACCTAATTTCAATTCATCAGCAAAATAACTGAGGAAATTGGCTACTTCGCTCAGTTCCTCATCAGTTGAGGATGATGAAATTGTAGTTTTAAGTAAGGATTTCATCCGACTAACTCCACTTTATTGCTTAGGATTTGGTTTTTAAGGAAACGTATTAGAGAGATATGCATTGGTACTGTAAGCAGAATGAACGGGGAATTGGCAAGTCCATAAACAATGAGAAATAAGCCCAAAAAAATTGGCATAAAAGTAGAGACACCTATAGATAGTGCAAGTCTACTATCCAACTCAATAGTAAACTGATCATAGGCGTTACGTACTTCAAACTGGGTTGACTCTTTCATCAATTCTATTGCAGAATCTAAATCATTGATAGAAAACAGAGTAGCTATATGCTTGCGCAAGGTAGTTGATGGCTGTTTCCGGGCGTAGTCTAAAAGAAGTTTTTCTGGTGATTCATTATTATTAACCTGATATAGGATCCTTTCAAAATCTTGTGATACCTGTGGAAAATCACTTTTAGCTACGAAATGGATGGCATCGAATGTTGATCCAGCTAGTAACGCTAAGAGCATGGTATTCAAGATCAAATCTGCATATTTTTCAATGGTTAGTCTTTCATGAGCATATCTTAGAGGGAGAACACGCATTAATAACCCAT
>JAEOSF010000075.1 GCA_016840515.1 Candidatus Borrarchaeum yapensis
ATTATCGTGGCGAACCAGCTGTAGAATTTACTTGTTCGCCTCATTGTGGCATGGCAACATACATTTTTGTGGAAGAAGGAGAGATTCAGCCTATTACAGAATTTGTTAACATCGATAAATTCTTCGGTACGTTAGAAGGTATAAATAAGGATTATGAACGGAACTCTCGCTACGGTAGAATAAAAGCCAAACTTCGTCTCTTCTTTAGTGTTCGCCATTTCAAGAAAAAAGGTCGTGTGATCAAATTAGTTCGCAATATAATGAAGAAACATTCATATGATGAACTAGGCGAATTCTCTCGGTCGTCCATATTAATTGGGGCTATGCATTTTATGGATCCTTACAATTATGATCTACAACGGGTTAATCACTGTTGTATTCATTATGGAATCCCTGATGGACGTATAATTCCGTTTTGTGCATATAATACGTTACACCGCGAGAAAGTCGAAAAAGAATTAAGTATACCGATAAGCGAGTGGCGCGAAAGAAATGCACAAACTGCTAAAGCAGAGATATAATTTTTTTTATTTCTTTTTTATTTTGGCTATGATTATTTCGTCTATTCTTTATGATATTGATCTATAAAATCTCCATAAGCATCCACTGGCTCTGTTAACTTACCTGCAGGCACATTGTATTCAATGCCGCATGCACCGCAGTGAACGCGTGCATATCCATCTTCTCTGAAAAGTTCCACAGTAACCGCGCGAGCATCACAATCCGGGCATACGAAAACTTTTGGGATTGTTCTTTGATGTTTCTTAACTACCTTTTTTCGTCTTCTTCGTCCCATTTATATCACCTAGGTTTTCAAAATAGACTTGTTTACGTAAACTAAATAGTTTCTTGCATTAAAACGGTCATCCTAACAATTTTTCCTTTCTTTTTCTGATTTTTAACCTTTTGTTGAAGGCAACTATTACATATTTTCTCAGCGGTCGTCTGCTTGGATTTTTGTCATATTTACTTTTCTAGATGCATTATAATTTTTTTAGCCTCTTCAAGAGTATTGAATACATGTATCTGAGAAATATTGAGTTCAATCGTATCTAGGACTTCATTTCTTATGATTTTTCCAGTCGCAATAATCTCTTTTCCAATGATTTTTGGTGCATATTTTCGAATCGGGGCATCTGGAAACTCTGCATTCTCAATACAAGTAACTAATTCATCTGTTGTTAATTCTAGGATCTTTTCGCCTTCTTTTCCGATGACCACAAATCTAATGTTACCACTCCCATCATCCAAAACGCCGCTCAGTAATAATCGTGGAATTGATTTGTCAATTATTCCGCAATTTGGACATGTTTTTTCATTATTTTCTGACTTTACTCCTCTACGGCATTTAGGACACGCTTCATAAATCGGATTTCTTTCATATAGTTTAAGTATAGTGCCGCGTACCTCAGCAAACTGATTTTCTTTGCAGTCTTTGATGAATACCCGATGATATTCCTTTACCGTTTCAGGAGTTAGTTTTTCTTCTATAAAAGTCTCTTTTACTTGTGATATCAATTGTCCTTTCTCTTCCAATTCCTTTGGGTTTATAACAATGTTAGATAGACGTCCAACATGAAGTTCTGTATCTCCACTAAGCCCTTCTCTTGTATATGCGTTTTGTATTAGAAGAAGATCTCCTAGATTCGCATTTTGCACTAAATTTACACTTTCATCCCAAAGGACAGTTCTAACATCTCCAGTTGTATCTTTTACGTAGAGGGTTATCAATCGTCCGCTTCTTCCATCCTTTGTAGTAAATTCACGGAGATCCCCTATATGCATTATTCGCGCGAAAATATCGACTGAACGCATATTCGGCTGTAAATCTACGATGTTTATTATCTCTGGTGCACTAATTGAAAATTTAATTGACGTTTCTGGATCAATCACAACACCCGTGCGTCCTCCTCCATGAACTTCTACTTGATTTTTTAGCCCTTCTTTCGTGTATGCCCCCTCTAATCTTAAAATAGTCCCGACCGCTATTTGATCTATAATTTCCGCGTTCTTATCCCATAAAACTACCCTTGTTGAGCCTGTATCGTCTCTCACTATAAGACTTGCCCTCGTTCCTTCACTTCCATCTTTTCGCTGAAATGTTGAAATTGGATAAACACGCTCTACTACACCTAAAATATCGATGTCATTTAGATTTGCTTCCAGTCCATCGATTTTATGTGTGAATTCTTTGACAAAAGGAAAATTTGCAGCATTTGCATCTTCTGGATTAATAATTATACGTCCTCGGTATCCAACATGTAATTCAGGATCTTCTTGCAAACCTTCTTTCACGTATCCTGAAAGTATTCGTAGAATGTCGCCTCTACTTATCTTATCTATATTTTGTGCATGATCACCCCATAAAACTGTACGGATTGTTTTTGTTTTGTCACCAAGTATTAGATTTACAACATAACTCTGCTTTCCATCTCGAACAAATTCTCTTGAAGCGTAAATCTTCATAACACGTCCTATTACAGAAATATTATTCATTCCAGGGATAAGATCTTTGATGAATAGTTGGGTAGTTGACAATTTTTGATCCTTAAAGAGATCAATGCCTAATTCTGAAGCCACAATATGCGCGGCTCCTTCTTCAGTAATTAATCCTCCTAATTCTTCTCTTTTTGCTCTTATTCTTTCCTCAAGTTCTTTTTTTGAGATCTTTGTTTCTGAAATTATTTTATCAATAATCTCTTCTAAAGAGAAACTCATACAACCACCGTTCCTTTCATAATAGACATTAACTTATAGTATTTTTTTCTTTTTAACGCTATAAGTTTAAAACGCGCGCGTTTTAAAATGTTCCAAAAGAAATAAATTACCCCAATCAGATTTTTCTCAATAGAGTTCAGTTAGAATTAAATTCACGAAAGATGATTAATATGGGTTTTTGGAAGACTTTGAAGGCAACTACTGTCAGAAATTTACGGGTAATTTTCAAGTATAAGTTTGAAATATTTATCAACATAAGTTGGCTCATTTTGGACATAATTGCATTTTCTTTGCTAGGACATATCGTAGAATCGACTTCAGTGGACTTGGAATACTCGTTAAGAGATTTCTTGTTAGTTGGAGTCTTTTTCTGGGCCTTTTTTGGAAAAAGTTATGACGATACCGTGAATTGCATTCCAGAGGAGGCAAGTCGAGGCACTCTTGGCTTCCTCCTAACGAATAATGTAAGTTTTGTGACGTTACTCACAGCTAGAGCGACAGCGTCAAGTATAATCAGCGCTGTTGTTGCAATATGTATTATATTTCCTATTTTAGCAGTATTAGATGTACTTCAGCTTCAACTTCAATGGCTTCTTCTAGCGATGGTGATCTTTTTCTTGTGTTGGTTATTTATGCTGGGCGTTAGTTTATTAGTATCTTCCGTAAATGTTTTGTTTAAACGAATTGGCTTATTTTCTGCACTCTTTCTTTGGGCTCTAAAGATCCTAAGTGGATATTTTTTTCCAGTTGAAGCACTTGACGATTTTGTGCCTGGATTAAGTTTTATGGCGATGAGTTTACCAACTTCTGCTGGACTCCAATTGATTCGATGGGTATTAATACTCGGCGCCCCTCCACCTGAAATGATGTGGAACGCATTGACGTCCCTTTTAATCGGCACTACAATAGTTATGGTTGCAGCCATAATAATTTTGAAGCAAATGGAAAAAATTGCAGCAAAAGTTGGAACTTTAGAATTCTATTAGCATAGAAATTAGGTGAGCAATGTGGAAGACGTAGTTATAGTTGAAAATGTTGTAAAAGAATTTCCGATAGGGGCATTTTTACGTAAACGTCTTCGTATTTTAAATGGGATTTCTTTCAATTTGCCAGATGGTGACAATCTTGCAATTGTGGGGCCTAACGCGAGCGGAAAAACTACACTTCTAAAAATGCTTGCATCGATTTATCTTCCTGATAGCGGATCTATTGAGATCTATGGTTATGATTTACAGAAACAAATAACACAAGTTAGGAATATGATAAGTTTTGTTAGTCCAAGCTTAACCTTTCAGGCTAAACTCACACTTAAAGAAACACTTGATTTCTTTGCCGGTGTGCAGGACGTTGGTATCGATGATATTGCATTAAATTTTCTAGAGGAAGTAAATCTTACTCATATGATGGATAAACGATTAGAATCATTTTCTGAAGGTCAAAAAGCAATGGTTCGCCTTGTTGTTGGACTAATGAAACAACCACGCCTGCTACTTCTCGATGAAATTACAGCAACGCTTGATCTGACGCGAAAAGAAGCCGTAATCAATACTATAAATGAATTAGATCGCCGTTATAAGTTTACGATTATTCTTGTAGATCATGATCCAATGGTTGTAGATAGAATTTGTGATAAAGTTCTTCTACTTAAACGTGGTGGACGCGTTTTAAAATACAGCACGGTAGATGAACTCCTCTCAAAAATTCCTTATAAATATGACATAAAAGTAACTCCAAAAAAGACGTTGGATGATGGTTTTCTAAAGAATTTTGGATTCCCTTATAAGAAAATGGGAAATATCATTCGCTTTTTTACCCATAATCATTCGGAGGTCAATGAACTTAATGCCAAGTTGTTAGAGAAAGAGGACTACATTCTTGAGTTCTCGATCTCGGGCGTCAGTTTAGAGGACGTTTACTACTATTGGATGCAGAAAGAGACCTCAGAGACAGAAAAATATTAAGGAATAGCCTCTTAAGTTCTTATTCTATTTTTTATTTTATAAGTTAGTTCCGAAGACAGTGGGCGGGGTGGGATTTTCAGAAAAAGCGATTTTCGATTCTTCTTTTGAACCCACGATTTCCGATACTTCACAACATTCTTGTGAAGATCTCCGGAACCCGAATCCGGAATCATACCATGCTAGACTACCCGCCCATAGTATTTTGAAATATAGTCCGTGAGTTACTTGAAGGATAGGATCTTCTCGGACCTTAAGCTAAAATAATTTTCGGGATCTATTTTCTAATTATAAATAGGTTTCTATGAATATACCAAAAATTTTTGCCTTTTGCATCCTTGAAATAATACCTAAAGGCAATGGCAATACATTCGTACTAAATAATATAATAATGAAGTACAAAATATTATCTGAGCGAGCAATGACGTTTCTGACCCTGTAGAAATAAACTTGATGATAGGGATCTTGAGTGAGTTGAGCTCGCTCATATTTTCACTTTTTCTAATTTTACCCCGACAAAACATTGTAAATCCCTAAATGACATTCAAAAAAAAATTCACTTACACAACAGTCTCACTGTTCCTTTAAATCGAATTCTGTAATAATGAAACTTAGAGAATGATGAAACTCCCAGAAAGCCAGAATCATTGAACATAGATAAATGTGTTGTCCTTATATAGATTTTCTTGATAAAAAGATGCAGCTTGACGCAAGACAAGGCGACAGGGTCTAATAATACGATGATGTAGAAATGGTTTTCAAGAACTTTGTAGGGTCTTTAATAGGGCTTGAAAGGGTGTTTCTCGGAAGGTTTAGAAAAAATGCTCTTAACTGATATTTTAGAAGAGGAATTAAATAGTCCTACGGTATTTCGGGATGAATCCAAATTAAGCGCCGCATATGTGCCATCTTCTTTACCCCACAGAGCGTCATCACTTCGAGAGTTGGTTCGTCTATTCTTAGGCGTGATGAAAAAACCAGGTGAAATGAGTCAACAAGTTATCATTAGTGGAAGTATAGGAATTGGAAAAACAGCGCTCTGCAAATGCTTCGGTAAGGTCCTAGAGGAATATGCTAAAACCAACAACATGAACCTACATTATATCCATGTCAATTGCAGGCGTAAAAAATCGCGCTTTTTAATTTTAAGAGAAGTTGTTCATCACTTCAATCCAACTATCCCACACAGAGGTTATTCACCAGAAGAATTACTTCATATGTTACATCACTTATTAGAGTCACAGAATATCCATTTGGTATTAGCACTTGACGAATTTGACTTTATTTTGAGAAAAAAAGACGCTTCACTTCTTTACGACCTTATAAGATGGACAGATGAACATATTGACGGTATTCAGCGGGTTTCTCTTATCGTTATAGTCCGTGATAGAGTATACCTGAAAGAATTAGATGTTGGCACACTTAGTTCACTTCAAAATAATCATATCTATCTAGCGCCTTATTCTGCCGCACAATTGGTAAATATTTTGCAGGAACGTGCAACTGATGCATTGTTTGACTTTGCAATTAATCCCGAGGTCCTCAATCTAATTGCCGATATTGCCAGTGAACGAGGTGATGCACGTTTTGCGTTGGAACTTCTATGGCGTGCAGGAAAGTATGCTGACCGCGATAGAGTTACCTCGATTTTTCCGGAGCATGTACGGTTAGCGAAAGGTGATATCCACCCTGATTTTAGAAAGGATATCTTCCAAGAATCATCATTACATCATCAGCTTGTACTATTGGCCATTATTCGGCAATTGAAAAAACATGACGCTGCGTATACAACCACCGGAGATGTTGAAACCACCTACAACATTATCTGCGAAGAATATCACGAAATTCCACGTAAGCACACCCAACTGTGGGAATACATTAAAGAACTTGAGCAATTATGCCTCATCACGACTAAAATCTCTGGTAAAGGTATACGAGGCAAAACTACTCTGATTGGATTGCCGGATGCACCCCTGTTCCTACTAGAAAAAAAACTTCAAAACTATTTGAAGGAGTGTGAAAAATGACACTTGACATGACAGATATTCTTATTCAAAGTTCTCCCTTTCCACCTATTGAAGAAGTACTATCTTCAAAAGGAAAAATAAAAATCTTAAAGATTTTAACGCATTACGAAGAATTAAACATCTCTGAGATCGTAAGAAGAGCGCAACTTAATCATGCTACCGTCACTCAGCATCTCGATTACTTTAAAGCCATCGGAATCGTAGAAGAAAAATCATTTGGCCGCATAAAGATTTATCGGTTATCACCAGAGGATGCAAAAGTCAAAGTAATTCGTGATCTAATGGAATCTTGGGAGCACTCAGAGTTAAGCAACAACATTCGCAACTCATAAGTATAGGTTTTTAATATACCCTAAATTTATTCCATCAGTTAAATACGCAGTCGCATCATCAAATTCAATGCATTTTTTAGTAAAAAGTGGTCCTAAGAACTTTGACTGCAGGTCATTAAACGCCGTTCCTTTGATTAAAGGATGAAAAGCTGGAAATATTATGATTTCAGGATTTCCTATCTTTCTTTTAATAACGTGATCTGTGTCAATTTCTTTATCGCTTACTGAAGTTTTATTTTTTGAAAAGTGGTTTTGAATCTTTTTCTTGTCCCATTTTGTTCTTATCCAGACTTTTTCTACGTGATGTATTCCTAAAGAATCCTTTAATCTAATCGCAGGATGGTTATGTCCCATAAATAATGAATTTACATCTAGTAAATCATTTGCTGGCCAAGTATGGCCATGTAACAATCCGATTTTCTTAGCCCCATTCTGAATAGTAGATCCTTTAGAGGGGTGACAGACTATATTTTTTGGAATTAACTTCTCCAAATTACCGTCGTGGTTTCCTGGAAAAATTTCAACTTTGATTAATTTTGCCAAGTTCTTAAAAAGGCGTGGTATTTCTTTCCACTCTTGAATAGAGATACTTGGGATATTATGTTTCACATCTCCAAGAACTACTAATTTCGAGGGAGCGTATTCATTTATGAGTTTTTTTAATTTATCTTCAATTAGAGGTGTTTGTGAAGGAAAATGAATCCCCTTTTTGGCAAATTGTCTTTCAAGTCCAATATGGAGGTCTGCTACAATGAGAACACTTTCATGAGTTTCAAGTAATAATGCAGCCTCTCCTTCTAATGGCAAATATGACCCCATTGCAACAACACTCTTGAAGAGGAGATACTTAACTAAGCCCGAAATAAATCATAAAAAATCTCTTTTGTCTGGATGTTCATAGTTCAACGTCTTTGAAATTATCACCCAGAAGTACAATATTTGCTAGAAGAGCATTAAGTTGAATTTCCTCATTGGCACCTTCGCTTAGCCTGAATTCTGCTTCTCCTAACAAATTTATAAGTTTAACTTTCAGGTCATCATTTTTGAAATTCATTATTTCAGAATTCATTTGCTTAAGGATATCTATACCTGATAAACCGTGTTTGACGAGTAGTTTATGAAGTTGTTCTCTGGCATCCATAAAATTGTTTTTAAGTGCGTATCTTATCATTTCTTTAATTTCTTCAGGATGGACACGACCTGTTACTTGGTAAACAACATCAGCTTTAATTTCATCTTCAAACGCTGCTGCTGCTTGTAGGATGTTTATACTATTTCGCATATCTCCTCTAGAACTTTCCAAAATAGCATTAATGCCTTCTTCGGTAAGATCAACACTCTCTTTTTTTGCAATATTGTTTAGTTGTTTTTTAACATCCTCTTGAGATAATGGAGGAAATCGAAATATAGAACATCGTGATTGTATTGGTTCGATAATCTTACTTGAGTAATTACCGATAAGTATAAATCTACAAGTGCGTGTGTATTTCTCCATTGTCCTTCGAAGTGCTTGTTGCGCATCAGAAGTCATGTTATCAGCTTCATCTAGTACTAGGATTTTAAATGGTACGTCTCCAAGTCCTTTTGTTCTAGCAAAGTTTTTTACTGTTGTTCGAATGACGTCAATACCTCTGGTATCACTTGCATTTAGTTCCAACAAATTTCCTTCAAAATATTCTCCAAATAAATCACGAGCCAAGCATAATGCCGCTGTTGTCTTGCCATTTGGGAGGTTTTATTGAAATAAAGACCTTGTCCCCGGAGGACCAACGAATAAACAATGCGGCATTGATTTGGTCTTAGCAAATGAGCTTAGCCTTTGTACTATGCTTTCTTGATTTATTATTTCTTTTAGACTTTTTGGGCGATATTTTTCTACCCACATCGCATATTCTTCAAACATATTTACCAGTTCTCCTAGTTCTTTGAAATTTTCCCTAAGAGATTAATAATTTGTCAGTAGACTATAGACACTTAATTGTTTTTAATTTTAAGAAATTATGTATCTCCTGATTTTATGGTCTTCTAACTCTTAAATTGTTTTAACTAAATCGGCGGGAAGTCCCCTTCCGACAGGTGGGGGTAGTTCACAGCGAAAGTAATATAAGGTCATTGAAATGCTTGAATGATGGAGATACTTTAAACAATCCATATCCCTCAATAGTTTAAATTCTATCTCTATATACAAATATTTGGCTATAAATAAAAACTAAAAGATGCGGTCGTGGTCTAGCAAGAGGAATATTCTCCTAGAATGGCCTAGGACAACTAAGAAAGAATAACTTTCTTAGATCGCACAGGCCTCCCAAACTGACTTCACAGTCGTGAAGAAAGCCTGATAAGTTTATGCATTATCTACTATAGATGGTATGCATTTCAGGAGACCCGGGTTCAAAAAATAGGTGATGTTCTCCTATTGGAAACTCCCGGCGGCCGCATCAGTTTTATATTCTCAAAAAATTGCTCTTTTTAGAAATTTAGCCTAAAATAAAAACCTTGAAATCTCAAAGAATGTAGCTAAAATTCAATGCTATATTATGTTTGAAACGCAGGATTTTCAAAAAAAGTGATGCCGGGGATGGGACTTCCAGAGGAGGGAACCCCACACACTCTTTTGAACCCATGCGACCTTCCATAAACGCACTTATTTACACTGGGTCAGCAGGTCTCTCTTTTTCTAGATTTTTGTGCTTTTGAGACCTCGAGCCTGTAGCGGATATGACTTTTGTCAAATCTGCCGCCGTACCGTTTCCAGAATAACATATATTTTGATGTGTTCTCTTGGCTACCCCGGCGTATATTATATCATTTAGACATTGTAGTATTGGATTTAAAACACTTTTTCTCAATGTATAGTTCGATTTATGACCAAAAGATCACATTCTATTTAGAAAAAAATATCTAGTTTTCGAATTTTTTAACGGACATTATTAGAAAGGTTTTATCTTTTAAGAGGGGCTTATAAAGGTCGCTGAAATGCTGGGGGTGCTTACTTCAAAGTTTAATCTAAAGTTTATCGGGGATTATGGTGCCTCATTCTGCAAAATATAGTGTTTTGTTCCTCATAGGGGTGTTATTACTCAGTTTACCTTTTTATAGTCAGCAGGCCAAGGCTGATATCTCCTTTGATGGGACAACCGATTATAACGGTGATGGATTTATGGACCCCACCATCGATAATGGGCGGATCCGCATCAGTTTCATGACTGAGGAACGGCTGGAAAATCCACCAGGACAACAAATCACTTATTTACCTTACTTTTTCATATGGGATGGGAATGATTGGACTGAAATTGCTACCATGGGGCATTTCCAAGTTTCGATAGCCCCAGATACCTCACAATCGCCCGTTACGAATTACACCATCAGAGAAATCTATCCTAAACGGGTAGGTGTCAGTTGGGAAGAATTTTATCAAGAATGTGTCACCATCACAGACGCTAACGGTCATTTCTGGCAGGTCACCGATTATTACACCATCCGGGACGGGTGGGATTATGTAGAGATCGAACGGCACTGGGAACATTTGAATGCTTCCGTGGAAGAAGCAGTGTTGCTACCATTCAATGTTTCGATCACTTACTCAGAAGCAGTATCACCACGTAAAGCTGATACTTTAATGATGCCCGGCTGTTTTTATAGCGGCAACCTTTACGAATTAAATACTGCAGATCGGCAGGTAACACCTGATTTTCCCATGACTGATTTGAGCAACCAATCCCAGCATCTTATTATCGAACAGGAGCGCCTCAGCATACCTTCAGTTATCTGGGAATACGATGACTTTGTGTGTGGCTTATTGACCACTCCTACTTATGTGTATGACGGACAGGAGTATACGGGAAACTCCTCACTGGGATATCTAGGGACTGATGATCATTTCGACCTCATCAACTACTTAGGTGGTTGGACGAGTGGTGGTTTACAACGAGAAGGCTATGCATATACAAAGCATCTTCATAATCAGATTAATCAGGACAATCCAGGTTGCCGTGATCAGTATGAGTGGACCTTCAACAAGAATTCCCTGACCGTTGATGCAACTACTACTCTCAAAAAAACCTACCGACTCTATCTGGGCATGACAGCTACCTCCAATTACGGGTTTATCGAACCGGTACAGTTGGGATGGGATTGGATTAACGGCAATTATTCAGCGGTAAATCCCACTTTAAGTATGCAAGATATCCTAAAACTCAAAGCCGAACTCGCGTACCGCACCTTTTATCATAAAAATGACACTGATAACGAATATTTGTTCTTGGCGGGTTTTTTCAGTGATGGAACACCCGTAGAATTCATAGGCGGAAGCAGCGGCTCGATGGGTGGTCAATTAGGACAGCAACACGCCCTAGCCTACGCATTGCTCTATTACGGCTATCAGACAGGAAATACTTCCATGATTGCCACTGCCCACCGCATAATCGATGAATTCGTGGACTTGAGCCGTAACCCCTCAGCCGTTACGCTGAATGAGTACGGCTGGTTATTACCCGATTATTACTTGGAAACCAATACCTCGTATGCTAACGCTAGGGACCACGGCGGAGACGTCCATACCGCCAAAAGCGGGGAGGTACTATACAACCTGCTACAATGTTATCTACTGGCAGGACAGTATGGTGACAGCCACCCCGACTGGTTAGCGTATGTGGAAGCGGCCATCAACATCTTTGTTGTTAAACAGTTTGCTAACGGGACGTTTGGCAACACCTGGACCAATGGCATCAGTTCCAGTTGCAATGATATCGCAGGAGCCGGCGGCGTAACCCTTGCTTTGAGCCTGATGGAATTAGCTACGCTGACCGGCAATACCACATATTCGGACGCCGCGACATTAGCCATGAATTACTACATCACCGAATTTGTAGACAAAGCACGCTTCTTTGGCGCGGATACCGGTCGCTACGACTTCAATTACGGCTATAAAAAGCATATCATCGACTCCAAAACTGCCGAATATATGCTCAAGACCCTAATTCGCTTTTACGAGTTAACTGGTAATAGCGTCTACCTGAGCAAAGCGAACCTGACTGCCGAGTGGCTGGTAACCTGGCAATATGCCTGGAACGTCCCCTTCACTGGTAATTCACGCCTGGGAGACCACAATTTCAAGACCAAAGGAGTGTTCGCCACCTCAGTGGAACTCAAC
>JAEOSF010000115.1 GCA_016840515.1 Candidatus Borrarchaeum yapensis
GTAGTAACCCACACTCCCGTATTATTCTTGATGATGGAACCCCGACAGCCACCTTATCCCAATTGGCTTCATCGAAAACCCAGCAACAGTCAGGTAGTCCTTCACTCCCTTCGTCCCTAAAGTCCCCCCCACAATTGACCCTTGTTAATTGATATATTCCGTTTACCCGTTGTCAGAACATTGTCCACGGTATCTACTCCAGCAAATTATATCTACTCTTTCTTACAAAATACATCAATTGACTTCGAAACATTTCAAACCATATTTTCGCTGAACATTCGTGGTACGATGTTAATCCAATTCTATCCAAATAAGAAGCAGTAGCATCATAATTGATAGTTCCTGAAGATCGAAAAACCTTCTTTGCACCATTTTCAATTAATAAACCCACTTGCCTTTCCGAAAAACAGCTACCTGGTTGACCAAACGGAAAAGAAAACAAGTTTCTAGAATTTGGGTATTTTTCTAGTTCCTCCCTATTCTTCACAAAAGACCTAATCAATCTCTCATCGGACATTAATACAGGGATGTAATGGTTAAAAAGGTGATTACCATAGAAAACCACCTCTTTCATCGCTGCTTCTTCGATATCTTCCTCTCTCGCAAACCCACCAACGAATTCGCAAACTTCATCACTAAAGTTCTGTCCAACTTCTTCTAAATAAGAATACACGATTTCCTCTGAACATAACAAAAACAAAACCCGCCTTCCAGATTTTCCAACTACACGACTCCTCAGATACTCGACAAAATCTAACCTTTTTTCGCACAGATACGTAATCAACCCCGCCCAAAAGATCTCACCCTTGATAGGACCCATATTCAAAAAGATTACACACGGAACATGCTTCCTTTCCAAAATCGGGATAGCGTTCGTAAAACAGCTACGGAATCCATCATCAAAAGTAATTAAGGCGGCCTTTTTCGGAATCCTCGATTCCAATAGATCGTCCGGGCTTATTATGCGGAAATTATCTTTTATAAACTCTATCTGGTAATCAAAAGTCGCAGGTGACACACTAAGCTTGTACTTACGCATAAATTCACTCGGCTTATCCGAAACGTCATGAAAGACAAAGACCGTCAGCGCATTTCTCAACAACACATTATGCACAACACGACAAATGAATCCAACTGTATTAAATATCATTGCTCTCATACTATCTTAGATAATTTCTACCTTCGCAACATCAATGAATCTCTTACACTAAACTTCTTTTGATTTCTTACACAAACCCCTTTATACTATTATAGTCCTTTCTTAATACCTTAACAATCTTTCTTTCCCAGATTTGGCTTCCCACCTTTTTCCGCAATAATCATGTCATTTTTGTCTATAACGTATCGTCCAATATAATTAACGGCAAACACACTGAAAATGTTACTGTTCCACTTTGTGATCTTTTCAGAGCACCCGATATAAGCGTTTGGAAATAATCTTCTAATAGTTTTTGGAAATACGTTAAAATTATTGTAATCGCAACAAATTTTGTAAAACCCAAATCTAATCATGAGTTGGTCGAGTTGACGTTCACCATAAGATTTGTTTATAACACTTCCAATTCCAGTTGACCGCCAGAATTTCCTATATACATATTTAATTGCTCTTTTCATTAAGTCCAAGCCAAACATCTTTAATATTTTATTGTAAAAATCGACCTGATATGATTGCATAATAAGGGTTCCTCCTGGTTTTAGAACACGGGCTATCTCTCTTATCACTATATTCGGATCACGAAAATATTCAATAAAGCCAATAGCGCAAATTAAATCGAAACTATCATCTATAAATGGGAGTTTTTCGCCATCACCAACTATACATATTGGTTGAGAGGGGAAATTAATGTAATTAAGCCTCGTTTGTCTAATCATGTTCGGTGAAAAATCAATTCCAAAATATCTGTTTGAAACGGAAGACAATATCTCAAAATAATCACCTGCTCCACAACCAAGATCTAGTGCTGATGAAAAAGTGTCCTTTTTCAACATACGTCTAACCGCTTCGCGGCGTGCTATAAAATTATAAGTAATATAAGTTGTGGAGTCATAATTCGCTTGCCATGTGCCATCTTTTGCAATCTTTTCGAACATTTGTTGACTGTTATTGTTTATCATTTTTTACATCCTCTAATTCGATGATGTATCATTGTTACACATATCACCTGTCTCTGAGGGGATGGTTTTTATTGTATGTCTTGAATGTAAGCTATCTTTTGAAGCGGGCTTCGGCGAAATTTGGAATCTGAAAGGATCCTTCATTTTCCTGAAAAGGTGCGAAACTTTTTCGGGACAGAGGATACCACATGAAAAGAGTTATGAAGAAATTAGTGTGAAAACAATAGAGCTTACATTTTATTAAAAGGAGGGCTTCTGGAAAATCCTTTTTCCTAGCTGTCCCTTTTTGAGGGCTGAAAAATCCTTGAAAAATCGGAAAAATCCTCAGGGTACGAGTTGTAAGCAGTTGAAATAGAAGGTGTTTTAGAAGGTTAGGAGATGGGCACATATGGCATTCAATAATTGCAGTAGTATCAATAAGCTATAATTTCGTGAGGCCTTTATAATACTTCACAGATGTTGGGACATACGATTGACACGAGAAGGTTTGCCGCAGGCCCTACAAACCCGCAGCCACAAGATCCTGAAGTCTCAGGATCCCAACTGGTCCATTCTTTTCGTCCAATATTGGGAGGACCGTAATAGGTTTTGGTTGTCCTTGCATTAGGCATAGCGCAGTATATGCCTTTTCATCATATCGAACCGAGGTGGGATTCGGATTCATGATCTCCCTGATCGATATCTCAAAAGGGTTACTACCCGATTGAAGACAGAGACGTATATCATAATCCGTAACAAATCCGATTAGTCTCCCGCCCTCGCCGGTCATGCTCACAGGTCCTGCTTGCTTTTCCGCAATAGTCATCAGAAGTTCCTGTATAGTCGACGTCATCGATGTTATTTCAGAGATACAATCCACAGTTCTTCGCCTAACTTAGTTCCCAGTTTACTCCACATTCCAATTTCTACTCGCTAAATGTCTCGTCCATCTTCGTCGGCAACCGAGTCAAACAGTGTCACGCCCGCTTCTTGATTACTACTATCCAACTCCCACAAATAAACCCTCTACTCCCTAACATATCGGTTAAACAACACCAAAAGCAATCCAAACACCGCCTTTCACAATTATTAGCTATTTCATTAATTCGACCAAGTGCAGACACAGCTCGTTTTCACGATGGGTTATTTCATGCTTTCCGCTCCACAAAGAATCCTATGATATTTTTCTCATCCGGGACTCTGAAATAATTTCTTGCATATTTTTTCGCAGTACGTATGGAAGCCTTATCAAGTCCATTGTCCAATAAACGTATTTCTTGCAAAGCAGTTAATAATCCCTTCGGGGTGCCG
>JAEOSF010000008.1 GCA_016840515.1 Candidatus Borrarchaeum yapensis
GGTAGACATAGTTTATAGCCAATCAAAGAGTGTTGCTTGCTTTTTTTGAATAGGGAGTTTTTCAAGGCGCTCCAATCCTTTTTTCACTCTATCCTGAGAGAAATCATGTTCTTCGCAAAGAAATTCGAGAATTTTATTCTGATCTGGAGGAAGCCATGTAATAGAATATGTATCTGTCACTTCAGGGTCTAAGAAAATTGATCGTATTTGATCAATAGGCACTTCGGCTAGTATATCTTTCACTTTCATAACGGATTCTAAATTATCGTGTTCTTTTATTAACTTTAATGCGGTCTTAGGTCCTATTCCTTTTACTCCATCGTTAAAATCAGTTCCGACAAGAATACCAATGTCAACCAATTGTTCTCTCGATATTTCAAGGTCTTTAAGCATTTCTTCAAGGTAAATGAGTTCTGGCTTTACTTCGATATATGTTGATTTTCTGGGCAATTTTCGACGTCCGGTGATTGTAAGATTGCGTATCAGCCTATCCGCACCAAATAATAGGCTATCATGATCCTGAGATCCTACACCCCAGCATTCACCTTTTCTGACCATGTAAGATGCTTGGGCTTCTCCTTCACTTGGAGCTTGTACATATGGAAGTCCCATATATGATAAGAGCATCTTACTATCGGAAATCATTTTTTCGGTAAATCGTGATGATGCCTGGGCATATTTCTTAGCTTCTACTAAGTCTCCTCTATCAAGAGCATCGAGCCATTTTTCTGTAGCAGTTTCTCTAATTTGTTTTCTTTCTACGATTGTTTCATGTTTCAATTCTGGAGGTTTACCATCAAAAACATAGATTGGTCGGATGTTTTCTTCAAGTAAATTTATGTTACGATAAAAAATACCACTTAAGTGGGATGTAACTCGCTTTTGGCTGTCTAATAGAGGCGTACCGTTTTGCTGACGAATTATTGATAGAAATTGATACAGCACGTTCATTGCATCAATAGCAATGTCTTTTCTACTAAGATCTTTTAAATCGAGAGTATGTGTGGTGCTCTCCAAAAGATCTTTTATTTTAACTCCCATTGATGTTAGACCCCCCCTGATTATTATGCTGCATGATCTTTAAAAACTTAAGCAGAACGTGATGTGAACTACCACCCTACAAGCAGGGTGGCTTCCTGAATCATCCATTCCCTAACGGGATATGTTAACCAGGCTCTACGGGCAGTTCCTGCCCTGATGATAATCGTGCATCTAAATAGTGAGTGGATCGGTGTAAAACAGTGATGGCAGAATTATAGTCTCTCGCTAACACCAGCCCACAGTACGGACACCTGTGGATTCGTGTTGCTAGTGTTTTCGGTACCAGTTTTCCACACCTACTACACAGTTGTGTGGTGTTATAGGCACTCACATATTCTACCAGCGTACCAGCCTCCTCCGCTTTGTACTCGGTAAAACGCATGAGTTGCCCACATCCTGCATCACTGATCGACTTGGCGAGATGATGGTTCTTCACCATGTTGGTGATCGTAAGTTTCTCATACACAATGAGGTCATAACTATTGACCAGTTTTCGACTGAGCTTGTGATGAAAGTCCTTGCGCTGATTACGTATTTTTCGGTGTACCCGTGCCACCTTCATGTTCTGTTTGTGACGGTTACATGAGCCCTTAACTTTCCTGTCTTTCTTTCGTTGTTCAATGGCTAGTTTCTTCTCCGAGTGTCTCAACCAACGGGGGTTGTCTATTGTGTCTCCATTATTTAACGTTAACAAACTCTTCAGGCCAACATCCACGCCTACTGCCTTCTGTATGTCTCTTTGAGACTCAGGACCAGGATTAGGCAGTGCTACTGAAAAACAGGCATACCAGTGGTCGACATCGCGGTTAATGGTACAGGTCTTGATCTCACCTTCAGCAGGTATAGGTCGGTGGAGTATGATGGTAATACATCCGATTTTCGAGAGTCGGAGTTTCTTCTTTTGGTAATCGAGGACGAACCCACTTTGCGGGTAAGTGAAGGAATCATACCGATATTTCCCTTTAAAGCGTGGATATCCTGCCTTTTCACCCTTTTTAATGCGCCGAAAAAAGTTCTTGAAGGTCTTATCCAGTCGTCTCAGCACATCTTGAAGTACCTGAGAATGAACCGCTTTTAACAATGGATTGGCCTTTTTAGCGTCTTTTAACTGTCTTGCTTGCTCACCATACGTAACTGATCGTTTCTGAGTTTCCCAGGCCTCTTTTCGCTCGGCAAGCGCGGTATTATACAATAGACGACAGCTGGTCAGCCATTGGGTGAAGGTCGCACGTTGTGATGCGGTGGGATACAGGCGAAATTTGTAGGTGCGTTTCATCACAGGTCTTCCTCTGTTCCCTTGAGCCATATCACTAACTGTAATATTCGCAAACCGCTATTTAAACTGGGAGACACTGCTGTGAAAGTGAAACCAGTAAAACAGCGCAATTCATCCCCAAAACAAGTTGGAGAGTCTTTTTGCGGAGACATTATAAAATTTCGAGAAGTTAGTAAATGGAAATATGTAAGATTAAGAATCATATGAACGTAAATATGATGCAAGGGTAAATGCTTAAGCAAATGAAGGAAACTAAACAAAGATTTTTATTTCTTTGATTGAACTTTCAATGGCACCTAATTAGGTCGAAGAAAATGCGGACAACGATGCGAATCTACTCTAAGTCATATCGCCAATCAGGTCGAGATGCTTTAATCCTTGTCACCCTATTTGTTTTTGCATTCATTATTAGGCAACTTACAATCATACGTCCATATGCAGACGTATGGGATATTTACTATTACTTAACTTTAGCCAGAAACATGATTACAGGTAATGGCTATACGATTATGGGTGAAGATCTGGGATATTATTTGCCTGGCTATCCCGTAATAGTTGCAATAATCTCATTATTTATTGGAGACATTGAATTTTCGGCATTATTGATTTCTACAATAGTAGGAAGTTTAACAATCCCTCTTACATTCTTGATGATAAAGACAGTAAGTAATGAAAAAATGGCACTTCTTTCAAGTTCGTTAGTCTTAATTAATCCCCAACATATTACCCATACATCTAGGGCAATATCGGAAGCAACAGCGACATTTTTAGCTGTCGTTTCAATATATTTACTTATCTTAGCAATAAGAGAAAAGTCAAACATAATGATGTGGCTTTGTACATTTATTACGGGAGCTTTATTCTTAACGCGATACCCTAGTTTGCTTTTCTTCCCAATTATACTTGTGATATTGCTTCTTATGAGAAAATGGATATCTTGGCCAAGTAAGACAATGTTTTTAGCTGTAATGATCGTTTTATTTTGTTTATCCAGCATTTGGTTTTTACGTAACTTTCTTATCTTTGGTGATCCTTTCCAAAGCGTATATGTAACACAACAGGAATCTGGAGTCGCGCTTTTAGGAGGATATTTAGGAGTACTTAGGCGGAATCTACTTTATTACTCAACAAAAGGCATTCCGTTCTATACCCTCACACCTCTTGTGACAATTTTTTTCGTATATGGATTGTTCACATCAATTAGAAACGTGAAAATCAATGCGATCTTTTATATCTGGCTAGCTTTAGGATCCTTACATTTTATCCTATGGGCGGGGAACCCTCAACCGCGATATCTGTGCACACTCGTTCCTGCACTTTCTTTATTTGCTGGACAAGGTGTTCTCAATCTTTATCATTATATTGAAAATAAAACTCGTAATTTTAGATTTAGTACCCTTAAAGAGGTTTTTATTCTAGTATTTATTCTTGGTACTTTCGTCAGCTCATATTACATCACAATTAATCACAATTATTTCCTAGAATTGCAATACGATCGAATTGCCTTTAGAAGGGCCGCAATGTGGATAAATTTAAATACACCAAGCGATTCCTTGATAGTTACGACAAAACCAATGCTTTTTCACTACTATACTAACCGAACATGTGTTTATACAAGTACGTACTTCAAGCAACCTACTCTTTTTCCGGAAAAACACATATACTATATCTTTGATAATCTTGATGGCGAAAATTTTGAGAACGAAATCAATTGGGAACAATTTGTTCGGAAATTTTTAGTAACTTTTGAACGGGCAACAATAGACAACGTAATATATATTGGAGATACTTTTCCATTTCTATATTCAGAATCCCACGAGAACATACGCGTTGTTACTGTATTTCAAATAAGTCTCGGGTGAAGATGAATTTAATGACCGTGTTCTCCTATTAAAGGCACAAAAGAAACTCCGCCTCTTTTTTCTTCCTTTATTCTTCCCTCTAAATCTTTCGTCAGAAGTATCAATGTTTGAAAGAAGTAAACCCCGCCTATCGGTATGACTAGTTTGCCACCATTCTTCAATTGTTCTATTAATGGTTCTGGTATCTTCGGACCTGCCGCCGTGACGAGGATTCTATCATAGGGAGCTTGCTCAGGATATCCGAGTGTTCCGTCACCATGAATAACAGAAACTCTATCAGAATATTGTGCCTGTTCTATATTTTTACGGGCGAATTCACTTAATTTTTTGACTCTCTCTATTGAAAAAACATGTCCAGATGTTTTTTCATCACTTGGGGCAACAATCTCTGCAATTAATGCTGCGTGATATCCTGAACCTGTGCCTATTTCTAATACCTTCATCCCGATCTCTAGATCTAAAATTTCAGCCATAATCACGCACATATGAGGCGCTGAAATCGTTTGTCCACTACCAATCGGCAACGGTGTATCATTATAGGCGTTATCTCGCAGTGAGTTTGGTAGAAATAATTCTCGAGGAACTTCTTTGAATGCACGAATCACTTTTTCTGATTTGAGGGTATTAGACGAAATAAAATGTTGTATAAGACGTTCCTTCTTTTTCAATAAATCTAGGTCACTCGCACTTTTGTCAGTCATTATGCGATCACTCTAAAACCGATTATTCCCGTTGAATTATTATATTACCTTATATTTAGAGTTTTTTTATTGAAGAAAAGAACCAAAGAAAGTTCTAATATTCTAGGAAATTGATATAGAAGGGAGTTAAATCAGGTTGTCACACGTAATTGAGAAGATCATTGCACGAGGTCACGAAAATATTCGGGCAACTCATAAAACCACATTCGAAATTACCCGCGATCGGACAATCAGTACACGTGCCGATTGTATTATTGCAGTTGAGGCAAGTGCAGCAGCAACGAATTTAAGAGAAGAATTTAAGAAACATGCTAAGAAAATCGATGCAATTATAGAAGTTATCATTGAAGTAAATGGATTAATCGAACAAATTACGGGCAAAGGGTCACCACAATTGACTCTTAGTCATCCAACAGATCTTGTGGGAAGAAAAAGTGCTTTTATTTCGAATAAAACCTTTTTAATCAATTCTGACAAGGCTGCAATAGATTTAGATCGACGTCTTGTAGACCAACTCAAAAAACCAGATACGGAAATAAAAATCACGTTAAGAGTAAAATAAAGCAACGATCAATTGATTTTAAGATCTATAACCACTTGATAAGTATGGGGTGCAATAGGCCGAACGATTTTTTTTGTACGTATCCCTTCAACTTGTCGTGAAAATTTCATTACCTGAGCAATTACGTTTTCTTCCATTGACTGTTCCAGTTCCTCTGATTTAAGAAAATCATAGAAATGAAGGATTCCTCCCTCTTTTTTGATGGCAATACAAGCAACATCTAGAAACTCATCAGCGGCTACTGGATGATTCATTATTACTCTATCAGCAATTCCGATAAGATTATTTTTACTAACAACTTCTCTGGCGTCACCTACATAAGGGACAATTGTTCCCTGAAGTTTATTGAGTTTAATGTTTTTTTCGAGATATCCGATAGCATTAGGATTAACATCAATTGCATGTACATTTGAAACAACTTTACGAGCAATCAGAATAGAAAACGGCCCAATTCCACAAAACATGTCAATTACAGTTTCGTTTGGCTTAACTAAAGAGGCAACTCTGTTATGTTCTGTGCTTAGGCGTGGACTAAAAAACGCTTTTGTAATATCTACTGCAAACTGACATCCATATTCTCGATGAATCGTTTCAGTTCGGTTTTCTCCAGCGATAACTTCATATTTTCCTACTCGATATAGGTCCTGTATAATCTCTTTTTTATTTAAGACGGTTTTAATATGTTTATGGGCCTTTAGCAAGCCTTCTCCTATAGTATGCGAATGTTGTGATAACTCTGAAGGAATCGCTAGGATCGCGATATCCCCTATCACATCATGACTATGAGGTAAAAAAACAAGTTCCTTTGGTTGCAGAACTCCATCAAGGGTTTCAAGAAGATTCTTAGGCCCTTGATTTTTAACTTGAAAAACCTTTTTTCCAATAGAGAAGTCTTTCACAAAAGAGGAAATCAACTCCTTCTCATGATCTGACGGAAGTTTAGTCAAAGGAAAATAGATGTAGTTTTCATCTTTTTCGATTCGTAGATTCGTATTGATGAGCAATTGACGTACCAATAGTTTTCTTACAGATTCACCCTCGATCTTGTGCATACAGAGATAATATGCGGTGGACATTAGACAACTCTCATTAATTTGTATTTATTGTGAAGTTAAACATTATTTCTTTTTAGCCTGGATAAAGCAATTGGGACCGAATTTATTGAGAATTGGCAAAGAGTCAATTACGGAGGCAATTGCTTTGGCTAACGGATGCGCTTTTCGTATCACGTAACTCGAAGAGAAAAGGATGGTTAAACCTAGCCTTGTAATGAAATGTTCAATCTCAATTATATTTGACAAGTATACTAAATCATCCTTGTCGCCACAAGCGAAAGCAGGGTCTTTCGAAAGGCGTGGCTTTAAAACTAATGAAAAAGTATGGTTTTTCAAAAGATTAAGTTGAAGATACATAATAAGAAACATAATAAGGCGTTTCAATTGATTCTTACTAACTATTGCACTAACAAATGCAATAAAAG
The DNA here is from genome assembly GCA_016840515.1 of Candidatus Borrarchaeum yapensis. Classification (GTDB taxonomy): domain Archaea; phylum Asgardarchaeota; class Sifarchaeia; order Borrarchaeales; family Borrarchaeaceae; genus Borrarchaeum; species Borrarchaeum yapensis. Next base: position 6,923 of record JAEOSF010000008.1, read on the forward strand.
CTGTTTTAAGATTGTTCCTTCCTTTCTCAACTCCCTTTTCTGATACTACAACAAATGGGCTTGCAAAATTAGGTGTCTGAATAAGGACAGAACCTTCTCGTTTAGTTACCCTTGAGAGTTCAGAGATGCACGAACCAGGATTCGGAAGGTGTTCAAGTAATTCTTGGCATTCTACAATTGTAAATGCATCATCCTTGAAAGGCAATCGTGTTGCATCTCCTATGAGAAATTCTACCTTGTGGTCAATTTGTTCAGATATGGCCATTTTCTTTCCGAGGCGAATACCTGCTCGTGAAATATCTATGCCAACTGAAAATATGCCTTCTTTAGCAACCTTTCTTACGATTACGCCACTGCCAGTGCCAACGTCAAGAAACATACCATTTTTTGAATTTTTTATTAGAGACTTGAGCCCAGGGAAAAAGAGTTTACCTACTGTATCTTCGTCCTTTCGATGACGTTCTGCATTTTCAAAATACTTTTCATACGTGGAATAGTAGGTAAACAAACGTCTTCTCAGAGCTTTAGACAGCTAATTAACCTCCATTGCATCAAATAACGGAAAGTTACATACAAAACGTTTTTATAATTTTCAGCGATAATCTCCTTTTATCTTATTAATTTGATTTATGGGCCCGTAGCTCAGCTAGGTAGACTAATCAAATAGTTGAGGCCGAAAGCGTCGGGCTCTTATACCTATTTCAGGTAGAGACACCCGATGGCCGCGGGTTCAAAGGATCTAAGCTCAACGCTTGATCTGGAAATCCCGTCGGGCCCGCCATTCTTTTATCAAATTATTTGCTTTTTGCGTTTTTAGCCAAAACCTTTTCATAAATCTTAATATGCTTTTCAGATATTTTGTCAAGAGCGTAAACTTCTTCGATTCTTCTTCTTGAATTCTTTCCGAATTGTTGAATTATATCAGGTGATTCGACAAATTTTCTAAGCAGTAAATACAATTCTCTATAGCTGTTGGGTGTGAATAAATAACCTGTTTCTCTATCAACAAGTACATCCTCGATTCCACCTACTTTAGATCCTATGACAGGTTTTCCACAGGCCATTGCTTCTAAAATTACAGAAGGTGAGGGATCGATTAAACTGGGTAATAAAAGGGCATCACAGGCATTGTAAAACTTGGGCAGGTTTTCATATGGAATGTTTCCTAGGAATATTACAGAATCTCTTAAATTCAAAGACGAAACTAGTGTTTTCAGATATCTTTCTTCGCTGCCTCTTCCAATAATGAACAACGTAGCATTCAACTTGCTTTGTAATAGGTATTTCATAGCATAAATGAGGGAATAGACACCTTTTGACTTTTCTAATCGCCCTACAAAAAGAAATTTGATTTCATTTTCTGAGAGGTATTTATTAAGAGCATTACTTTTACTCGGTACAAAAATTCGAGTGTCGACTGAATGATAAAGAATATCGATAAACTTAGGTTCTGCACCTTGGTTAATTAAATATTCACGAGACTTTGTTGTTTGTGCAATATATCTATCACATCTTCTAACCACAGTCCTTCCAATGAATGTATTGGTTAAAGATCGAAGAAATCTCCAACCAGTATGCCCAATTGCATAACCGTCATAATGTTCTGTTAGAATCGTTGGGATGCTGGCTTTATTCCTTGAAAGAAAGGAACAATAGTAAGTATTTAGCTGATAATCTTCATGGAGATGTAATAAGTCAAAATTCTCAAACGATAGCCTTTTCGGTATCGAAATCGGAAAATATGGTCTTAATTTGAATAAATAAGGAGTATGAATGATTTTTACACCCTCTAAATTCTTTTCATTTTCATGAGGGCAACAGAAGATTGTAAGGTCACAACCTCTTTCGACAAGCCCTTTACATAGGGTGTGTGAACTTGGATGATCAAAATATGGATACACCATTAGGATCTTCAAAATTTTGTCACTTGTTTATTCTGTTATTTGATAATTTCAAAGTGTAGAAGTGAACCTAAAGAACAAAGTCTACTTACCTTTATTCATTTCATACAATAAATATGAATGGAAAAATCACTTTCATAGACTTTATTGAACTGTGTTGATGTATCAATTAATTCTATAGTGCCTTTCTCTAAACCGAAGGATTCCTGAAGCAAGAGATATGTAGCATTGTGTATTTGAGCACTATTTAGTATGCGAGAAAAATTCGCGTTTGTGCCTGAATAAATGGTGTATCTTTTGGAAAGATATTCTACATCATCTCTCCAGCCATCATTAAGTAATTTTATTGAATCTAGAGTGTATTGATCAATCCAAATGCAAGCATTTCCAACAATTTCGATATCAGATGACACCGTGTATGTTTTTTCATATATCGCATAAGTAGATGATGCGCAAATAAGAGAAAATAGAAAAGTAAGTAAATAAATTCTCCAAGAGTAGAAGATATGTGTTTTTTCACTGAAGAACAGTTTTAAAACGCCAAAAGCAATGATTCCAGATAAGGCAGGGAGCATTGGCAGACTTAACCTAATGCCATGAATTTCCATATGATCAAGTAGATAAACAATCACAATAGCTGTAAAAACAAATACTATTGCTATTAAGACCATATCAGAATCTCGCCGTCTTCTTAAGAGTTCAAAAAGCCCATAAAGAAAAGTCAGAGACAGCAATATAGGCGTAATAAACGAAACAATAGAACTATTTCTACTAAGAACCCAAAAGTATGCAAGTATTCTATCCGGTTGATTGAAGAAAATTAGGTATGATCTTTCTGTGATAATGATCTCTAAAATATTTCTTCTTGAAGTAGATCCAAATAAGAACGCAGCGGGACCAAAAGGGTTACCATATGCAAGATATGGTCTTACATACCAAAGAGTACCTACTAGGAAACCGATGATAATTGTTAATAGCAAACTAAACACTTTAGCATTCTTTTTCTTTTTATAATAAAGGCTAAAAACAATCAACAGAATGAACACTATTGCAAATCCAGTTGCTTTTGTGAGGATCGAAAGTCCAAAACTTAATCCTGAAAGAACCAGCATCTTCTGATTTCCATCAGATATTCCTCTAAGATAAAGAAAAACACAAAAAGTTGTAAGGAACGTAATTGCAGTACTAACATAACTTATAACACTAAAATATAAATGCAGGGGAATGACTGCAAGGAAAAATGTGGTAAGTAAGGCTATATCTGTCCTAAATAGATATCTAATGAATACAAATGTAATGAAAAGTGTCATTACTCCGAAAATAGGTGATAATAATTGCATGATTAAAGCATTTGCTGTAGTTTCATAGAGTTGTGCTGCAATTAAGTGAAAAAGTGGTGGATGCCAAAGAAATGTGTAGTGACGAAAGGTATCAGCTTGAGGAATATGTCCTAATGTAGCTATATTTTCTGCAATGGCTAAATGCCATGCAGCATCAGAATTCACAGGATGAATAACTGCAAAATAGAATCGTAAAAGAGCGCCGAAAAAAATTATTAATACAAAAGTCAGTTTTTCAGTGATTTTCACTTGTATACGCCCTTTTAAGGATTAGATATATGATGAATCAAGATTTAACGAAAATATAAACTTCAGGAATCTCATAAACCTCTATAATTTTTACTAATGTAATCTCTGGAAATATTTCTACCAGTGAAGCAAAATCTTCGTATTTTTCAGGTGTGTATCTACGAATTAAAAAGACGCAAGTATTGTCTTCAATAAGATATCTACTTAATTCAGCGCCATTAAAGTAATCTGCTATATATCCACTACCATAAATACGTGGGTATAGGTCTTTAGCAATAAACTCAAATCCCCACTTTGGCATGGGGAAAATCACAGTATCGGCAGAATAGTTTTCCTGTTGTAAATACTCTATTGACTCCTGCCAGCCGTATCCAGACCATCGTGAATCAGTGATCTTCTTGAAATCTGAATGAATTTGAACTTCCCTGGGAGTGAGTATCAAAGCGCAACTAAAGAAAAGAGTATATGAAACACAAATTGAAATGATAGCAAGGGAAATTATATTACTTGGAATACTAATCTTTATCCCTTTATCGCTAATTATCTCAGGCACTTTTTCTGAAAGTAGGGTTAGGCTAATACCTGCAGTTATACAGGCAGGAGGCACTATCGAAAGAATATATCCGGTAGCATGGTTATGAGGCACCCAACTTGTAAATAATTCTACCAGAATCCATATGACTGGCAGCAGTTCGATTGTTTTTTTTCTTGAGAGAAGCAGACCTATACCTAAAATGAATAAGACAAAAATCAAAACGGTAAACATGTTTAGGAACCATGCTAATTGGTCTGCTAAGATTGTTGGAATTGTTAACACTCTTGAAATAAGACCAGAACTTGTTTGTAAAGTTGTTACTAAATTGGTTTCCCTAGTAGCAGCCGTCGTAGATGTGATGGAGATAATTCCAGAAGAAGCTCTATCTTTCATTAAATAAGCGGTATAAAGGCTAAAGTCACGTAGTGCAGCAAAATAGAGAAATGGATAATGAAAGATGACTGCCAAGATCGATGAGATCCAGAATGGAGCCTTCTTTAGATGTGATCGAATATCTTTTGATAGAAGGAGGTACAGAATGATTACTATGCCCACTTTTAAGCCTAATTGTTTTGCATCAACAGCTAATCCAAATAACACACCTCCTAGAAGTATTGAGATGATGTTATCTTCCTTAAAGCCATAACTATAACAGAGAATCGCACCAGTAATGAAACAACTGACAACTGGATCTTGTAAGGCTAATCGTGAATAATAGATGTCATAAGGAATAATAGCAAAGATCAATCCAGAAACAAGACCGACTTTGCTTCCAAATAGAAGTTGTCCTAACTTATAGACAAAATAGACTGTAAGAATACCTGATATGGCGGAAACTACTCTTATTGCAAATAAATTAATACCAAAAAGATTGAATGATAGCGCATAGAGTATTGCAACTAATGCTGGCTTTCCAGCGAATCTGTATGTAATAAAGAGCCATCGAAAATCATCAAACGCAAATTCATTATATACAGCTTTGCCCCAGATTCCCCATGCGCCTTCATCTACAAAAATTGGAACCCAATTAGCCAAATTCCAAAGACGAAGAACAGCACCGAGTACTAGGATTAATATTAAACTCCATCTTTCGATTTTTAGAGATTTTAAATCGCTGTAAAATTCAATTACTGAAGATTTTGAAAAAAGTGATTTGAAATCAGAAAAAATGACTCGTCTTTTATAGAATATATATAGACTGCTGACAAAGACAAGTAATGCAAAAATTGTATAGAGAATCGGCTTAAGAATTTCGCTTGGAATCTGACTCAAATTTAATCTCCTTTTTTGTAGAATTATGTAACCTTCGTTAGTCTTGGCGGATTAAGTGCAATGATAATGAAGTACGAGTTTTTTAAATTTTTTCAGTTTGTCTCTTTTCACTCAACAAAGTAAATTAGAGTTCTTGGATTTTCAACTTTGTAAACTAACTTAAAGTTTTCAGGGATGTCCATTTCAAAGTATAACTCTGGAAGGTATTCTCTTGAATCCGGTTCCATCGAGTCTAATACAATGTAACTGACATTTGATTTCAAAATCGCATTTTCCAAAGTTTGATTTAAATGAAATTTTGGAAACCCCAAAACCTTTAATCTAGAGAAGTAATAAAACACTAATGGCTTTCGCGCTATTACAACCGCTTCAGAGAATGCATTATCTTTTAGCCACTCTGCAGCTTTTACATATTCTTCTGTTGCAGGAGAGGGTATAACTCCAAATTCGATTAATTGAGTTTCAACATTTGAGTTGATACTTGTTAAAGGTTCTGACATGTTTAGGGAAAAAGTAGGATTAACAGCAGTTAATGAAGAGAGCAAGAGAATGCTGTAAATATTTATGGAAACAATAATGGTTAGAGAAAGTCCCCCCAGAATCCTTGAAAATCTAATTCTCTTTAAAACTAGAAAATCCCAATTTCTATGCGAATTGAAAATTCTAGCTATTGCAATTGCTGCAAACAATAAAATCAAAGGAATAAGTGGAATAAAATATCTCGGCAATCGCGAAGGAAACCATGCATAAAAGAAAAGATGCAAGATGAAATACAAGTAAATAATGGAACTATTTTCCTTTCTACCTAGGAAATAGACACCAGGAATCGCAAAAATCAAGATCGTAATTGGTACTGCAAAAGCAGAAACAACAGTGTAAAAGATCAAGCCCTCGAAAGGTCTTGAAAGAATTTCAAGGGCAGAATGTGTTTGAAAATACTCAAGCATATTAATGCCTGAATATTGACTTGATACTCCACCTGTTACTGGATCTCTCCATAGTTCAAGAAAACCAAAACCAATTGGTGTTCCAAAGACAATGGTATTTCGCAAGAACCAGGGAAAAGTAACAATCAAAAACCCAGCAATAACCCAAATAAAAGCGATAAGTAAGTCTCTGGTATATTTTCTTTTTATTATATTGAAAATTAATATGAAAATGTAGGCAATCAGTATTAAGATGCCTGCATATCGACTTAGGAATGCTAAACCTGTAAACACCCCCCCTAAGAACTGATTTCGAATTTCTTTTCTAAGTGATAGGAAGTAAAGCGCAAACAGCGTAAAAAATACGAAAATTGTTTCAGTCATTGGAATTCCAGAAAATAACCAGAGCACAGGATTTGCTGCAACAAATAATGCTGCGATGAGTCCTGAACGGTCGTTGGACAATTTCTTACCAATTAGGTAAACCGGAAACACTGTAAGACTACTTATTATTATCGAAGGAACAATTGCACTTTGATAAGTGACTCCTCCACGTAAATAAGCCCCACCGATAATTAATGGGTAAATTGGCGGGACTTTTTCTTCTTGCTGACCGAATAATGTATAGCCTAATCCTTGGGAAAGATTTTCACCTAGTATCAGAATACGAATTACATCAGGGATAACTAATCCTACTAAAGGGTTCATTCCTAAACACAATATTCGTAAAACCAATGCAAAGACAAAAATAATGAGTAGAATTTGAGTATTTCGTTCAAGGAATACTCTCTGAAGTATGTCTTTGGTTTTCCTTATAACGGGAGCATACACCATATCATCACTATCTATTGCCCATGAGATTTAATAAATAGCTTTAAGTGATTTTCGTATAAAACGTATCTCAATACTGACTGAAGTGAAATAATAGATCTCCTATTGGAAAATACGCTAACTTCCTACGGGTGTATATATCACATATATAGAGGTTAAAAAAGTGAACATCTGTTTCATCACGTATCGTTTTCCACCAGATGTCACAGGAGGAGGAGAAATTTCAAATTATATTCTTATAAAAAATCTGGCAAATTTGAACCATAAAATAGTTGTAATCACAAGAAAACTCGATAATTTGAAGCCTCTAAAACAAGAAGATGGTATAGAAATACAGCGTATAATCCCCGCGCCTTTTCCAGCTACAGGATATCCTCTTGAGCCGTACTCTTTACTACTAGCGAAGAGGATAATATCATGTATAAAGAATAAGGATGTAGAACTAATTCATGTTTTAGATTTTAGAACTACACCCGGAGCAATAATTGCGAGCAAAATATTAAGAAAACCCATTTTAGTTACAATAAGAAATTATTGGCCGATCTGTCCACGCCTAACTATGTTTATACCAGATCAAGGAGAATGTGATGAATGTGCTCCCTCATCTATAACAAAATGCTTACATAAATGGAAAACTGGGCTTCATCATTACATCTTTATGGTTTTGAGACGAATATTTCTCAAAAAGGCTAACAAAATAATCTGTGTGAGTAAATATGTGAGAAATATTCTTTTTAATACATTAAAAATCAACAAAAGTAAATTAGTGACGCTTTATAACATACCTGAATATCATAAATTTGAATCATCCAGTAAATCTCAAATAAACCTCAGACAAGAATATGGACTTTCGGAAGAAGATTTCATTGTAGGATATGTAGGTCGAATTACTTTCGAAAAAGGAATCGAGTATCTCATTAAAGCATTCGTTGATATTGCAAAGATAGCGGATCAAATAAAACTTGTGATCGCTGGAGATGGAAATAAAAAAACCGAACTACAAGAACTCATAAAAGAATTAAAACTCAATAAATATGTTACTTTCACTGGATTTATCGCGCATGAAGATATCCCTTCATTTTATGAACTTTGTGATGTTATTGTACTTCCTTCCATATGGAATGAACCATTAAGTCGCGTTTTATTAGAGGCATTTCATTTTGGTAAACCAGTGATAGCAACAAAAACTGGTGGAACCCCCGAAATCATAAGAGATGGCGAAAATGGGCTACTAATAGAGCCAAAAAACTCTGAACAACTAGTAGATAAGATTTTATTTCTCTATAAAAACCCTGACGTACTTAAACGGATTCAGGAAAAAGCCAAAAATCATTCAATCAAAAATTTGAATTCAAAAATTATGACAAAGAAATTCGTTAACATGTATGAAACAGTTCTCAGTAAGCATAGTTGATTATTTTCCATGCTTCTGCAGAATATACCATAAAATTGTCAGACTTCGACAATTTCACAACGCACACGCTTGAGAATCTCTTCCGCTACTTCTGGCGCTGCTTTCATAACATAAAGATACTTTGGTGTACGGATTTTTATCTTGACAATGTCTTTTAGTCTCTTAATACGTGCTTCAATGGCATTTTCGGAAAGTTTTAAGAGTTCATCTGGGTCGGTAATTTGTTTTGGCAATATTATCTCCTCTTAATTTCTTTATGTTTTTATTTGGTGGGCGGGATGAGATTTTCAGAAAGAGCAATAATCTCTCTTTTCCTTTGAACTCACGACTTCCAGATCCATACATCACGTGTATGAATACTCCGCCGCGTGAGGGCGGCGTCATAGCCAGCTAGACCACCCGCCCAAAGAATTATTGAATCTTATCCGGTTAATTCACGTTTTTTCCATCTAAGGTCCTTTGAGCGACATCGCCGACATTTCTTTGCGCCAATAGGGTTTCTTGCATAGCATTTTCTACAAATCATGTGGTAAAGTAAGTGCTTCCTTGCGATTTCTCTCAGTTCTGGATCAGCTACCGGCATTCATTTGTCTCCTTTTCAATAAATTTCAAGTTTATAATTTTTTATGACACAATGCTGTCAAGTTTAGACGTTCATAGCTTTATAATCCTTTCGTTGAAGAAGTAAAGTCAAAATTTGAACCACAAAGAAGTTGTATTATTCTTTAGGTTCTTTAAATTTAATGGATTCAGCGATTGAATCTATTTTCTCTTCCATAATTGCTAAATGGCGTACGATTTCGGTGATGTCCCTATCTGTGTTTACTCTTGAGAGATATAGTTCATATGAAGTGAAAAACAAAATTATAACACCTAAAATAAGAGCTGCATTTAAAGGCAACTCGGTCATAAATATAACACTTAAAAACTCAAACATAAGTGGTTCAAATGAAATGAGGATCATGGAAGCTAAAAGCAAAATCCATATAAAGATCCAAAACAGCATTCCTCCAAGTCCAATTCTCTTACGATAAAACTGCCGCAATGTATGTATCACTAAAATGATCGCTGTTATTGCTGCAATTATTTGAATACTACGAAAAATAACCATTTAGTAACCACCTAAGTTGTATCATGTTCGTTGATGATTTTCTTAAAAATCTTTTAGTGAACTACCCTATCCTGACGGATGGGGCTTCCTGCGAGTCCTCCGAACCATATCCGAAATTTGGACTGGGTACTTTCGTTTTACCTTTGGCTGTGTGTCGCAGATTATCAAGAAACGTTTGATAGCCCGTCCACTTGGCATTCTGTGATAGGTAACGTTTCATAAGCACCACGCAACTATTTTTGTCTCTGGCGATCACGTTACCACATTCACACCTCATAACTCGTTGCCATACCGGCATGTAATGGAGTTTACCACACACATAACACTCTCGGGAGGTATTGCGTTCGTTAAATTCTATTACTCTTTTACCTACTCGTTTCGATTTGTAGGTTAGAAATTGCACGAACCGCCCCAGCGTACCCGTGTTCTGTGTGGCGCGGTTTAACCCCGACTTCATAAAATTTGGCACCTTCGTTGACTGTGCCATGACTTTGACCTCTAAGTCGCCCACAATAAGGGTATTCGCCTTGGTGTTGTTCACTAATTTCGTACTGAGTTTGTGCTGGAAATTTTTTAACTGTGCATCACGTTTCCGCTCGTACTTGTGTTTGATGCGGTTGAAGAGTTTCCACCTGTTGCTGAATTTTTTGCAACTGTCCCGCCGTGCTTGTATCCTTGCGATTTTTGGATTCCAGTATTTGTCTGGCCGCTGATTGTCCACCACCAAGAATTTCCCCTGAGAATTAACCGCAGTAACGATGTGGGTAACTCCCAGATCAATGGCCTGATACCGTCCGTTATCGACATAGGGCGGTTCTTCCACTTGGTAGGTGATGCTTACAAAATATCGCGTTCGCTGTGCGGAGATAGTGACCTGCTTGACCTTCTTATCATCAAAAGAAATTTTTTCAGGTATGGCAAACTCCAAAGGTATATTATTGTAATGATGGGAAAAGGAGATTTTTCCGTTTTTTAACTTGAACCCCGACTGGTTATAAACTATGGTGGTAAAGTAATTTTTTCCTTTAAATCGCGGAGGACAGGCATCGGTGTGCCCATTTTTTCGAAGGGCAAAAAACGACTCATAATCGGCGGCTAACGTTCTCAACACATACTGTAAGACCTTCGAAAACACCCAGTTATATCCAGGATAGTGCTTTTTAATAATTGGTAGGTCGTTTTGCTGTTTGCGATAATTCACATCCTTAATGCCTTGTCGATAGGCGTGCCTTCGTTCAGCAAGGGCAAAATTATAAATAAGTCTGCATTTCTCCGAGAGTTTCCAGAGCACTTCTTCCTGTTCAGGAGTCGGAAAAATCCTGATTTTCTTTGTCAGATTCATAGGTGTCACGCAGACTCTGATATCAGTACTTCTACCCAAAAAACTATATAAAGATAGCGGCGTTCATCTCCAAACTGTCGGATGAGGACTTTACGCCGATAAAGTTAAAAATTCGGTTTAAAATTTAGTTGGTATTTATGATCCCAAATCCCAATTCTAAATCTTCTCTTTCAATTGTTATTCCAGCGTTCAATGAAGAACAATCCCTTAGAGAAGTACTTGATGCGATTTCAGTCGATATTCAACATGAGGTCATAGTTGTAGATGATGGATCCACTGATAATACATTTTCAGTAGCAAAAGAGTATCCTTATGTTAGGTCTGTACATCATATCCTTAACCGAGGCTATGGCGCTGCTGTTATCACTGGTTTTAGAATTGCGAAAGGTGATATCATCGTTACTATTGATGCTGACGCACAAAATGATCCTAAAGAAATCCCTGAAATTATAAAACCAATTATATTGGGTGAAACTGATGTAGTTATAGGTTCTAGATATCTTAATGAATCTAATGATCTTAATATCTCTCTAATTAAACGAATTGGAGAAAAATTCATTAGTTTTGTACTGAGAAAAAAGTATGGACATAAGATTACTAATTCTCAAAGTGGATTTAGAGCGTTACGGAAAAATGTGTTAAAAGAAATTTTACCATTAACAGAGGAACGTTTTGGCTTTAATACAGAGTTTTTAACTCGGATTCTAGGTTCAGGGTTTAAGGTTTTAGAGGTTCCAAAAAAAGAAGTTGAACGAAAACATGGTAGATCTAAAATAAAAGTATTTAGAGACGGTCTTAGAATTGTATATGCCCTTATTAAGTCAATTCTTGAATAAAAGAGCTGAATACGCGTGAACTTTTTCAAATTTCGTTTTCAAATGAAATACACACTTCTAATTCTGATTCTAATTATTCTACTTGGTTTAATAATTCGTATGATAAATTTAACCGGTCCGCCTGTCTGGGATGAAGCATATTATATTGTACATTCAGAAGAAATAAAACTAAATCCTTTCAAACATCCCACTTGGGGAGGACATCCTCCATTATACGCTTATCTACTTTTTTGTGTTCATCTTATCTTTGGCTCGTCAATCATTGGTTATAGAATGTTATCAGTGATTCTTGGGACCTTAACCATAATTTTAGTCTTTTATTTTGGAAAAATGCTTTATAATGAAACAATTGGCATATTTGCAGCCTTTATATTGAGTTTATTCCCGCCACATGTCATAATGAGTCGTCTCATAATGATGGATGTTGTCCTTACTTTTTTTGGCACTTTAGCGCTATATGGCTATTATGCTGGCGAAATAAATAACTCTCGTAAATTAATGATTTTGGGGGCATTTTCAAGCATTTGTGCAATCTTGTCAAAGGAGCCAGGGATTTTAATCCCAATGATCTTTGTCATTTGGTGCCTCATTCAAAGAAGGTTTTCGTTCTACAATGCTCTAACGATTATCCCTCCCTATTTTGTATACGCCATTTGGAAGATTTGGGCGTTTTTAGCCGACTATCGCTATTCTGCTCACGGCGTGGATTATACAATATTAGATTTGATTACCCAACAGGCTCAATTCGAATCATTACCAATTAGTTATGTTAAAATATTAGGAGAAGATTACCTTCTCTTATTTTTTATTATATTATTAATTGCAACATACGCGTTCCGCATCAGAATTCAAAACAGAACTACTTTCAATATTCTGCTTCCCATAATCCTCATAGTACTTCTAGGGATCCCACTTGGATTCTATTTGATACAAGAATTTGTTTCCATTCCTCCCACTACAAGTATTGTAGATCTCATTGCATTATCCTTGTGCATCTGTTTTTGGGGACTTTTTACTCTTTATAGTTTGCAAGAGAATGGCAACGAAAAATTTTTACTCATTTGGAGTCTTTTCTGGCCAATTGTGTTTATGCTAAATCCAAAAGTCAGTTGGCAATATCTACTTCCTATCTCTCCTGTCTTAGCTATTCTTATTGGAAAAGAATTGTTATTTGCTTTTACAAAAAATTGGAGTTGGAAGTTATTTGGCGTCACAACTCTCTCTGGGAGCATCTATCTATATATTATGTATGCATTCACATCGTATCTTATATTTTCACAAAATGATCTTTTGACATTCCTTTTTGCATTCTAAATTTGACATCCTCTTTACGAGTAGCTAAGCAAGAAAGCACTACAGCATCAGCGTGGTGATGAATGGCGGGAGTTTTTACTTTCAACACTTGCATTGAGGGGTCTCCCTCAAGTAATATAGGTGGAATGAGTAAGGTATCAACAACAATTGGAGGGCTACTATGCACACTTGAAACCAAGGTGCATACTCCTATTGTATCCCATCGTTAGCAGTACCTACGGGGCGTAGGGATGTTAAGCCTGTGGTGATACGACCTCCGTAACCCGCCAGGGGATCGAGTCTGTCGTAGAAGCAGGAAGCCTCGATGCTTTAACACGAGGTAGCTCACTCTATAGGGTCGGAGATCCACGGTTTTGTAATCAGGTTAAATAGTCTTGTTTAATTCTCTTTACGAAATTGTATATCAAATAACACATTGGAAGGCTGAAAATAATATAATAAAATACGGGAACCTGTAAAAAAGAATTATAGTAAAAGAAACCAGGGATATGAATGCCAATATATCTTAGTGCATCTAGAAAAGGCAAAATTCTCCCTCCCTTGTAAGCATAGTTGAATATATTAGCATATATGTTTGTTAAGGTGGCTCCTAATACAGAAACAACTCCAAAGGCTAAACATAAGCCTCTTATTATTTCTAATACTTTTAGATTAACGGAATAGTACCTTAGTACTATATAGGTCATTGCTAAAAGAAGTGTAGTTATTGCCAAGTTGTGATTTATTTGATTAAGTTGTGTCCGGTTCATACTTGCTATTAGATCTATACTATCGTATGAGTGAAAGAGTACTTGTACTAACGTCTTCTCAACATATATCGCATATAGATTTCCAGCTACAAGGCCTGCTATAATACCAAGATTTACTTTACGTGTCAATCCTTCTTTTATAAGAGTTTCAATAAATGCGCTACTTGATAAACAGAGAAAGGGAAGCAATCCCATAAGATATCTCACATTAAAACAAAATCCTAGTGGTGTATCTTGTACAAGTGGTCCCCATCTGTAAGATGAGCCATAAAATAAAACTATCAGCACAAATGTAAATATAAGCATTTTTGATTCTAGTGGCTTCTTTCTATAAAGATATACCACACCTGGTATAGAAAAAACCAAAAATGGTGACGATTCGATCAAAGAAGAATGAACAACATGTCCCCACGCTGTATCGGGGTAGATATATACGACCAACATATTCCATAGGCCATATGGTAGATTCTCGATCTGAAATAGTGCTAGACTTTGTTCTGTGACTGGTCTTGCTTCTGCCCCAAAACTGTAGGGTGTTGTAAATGGATTACCAAATGCAATATAATGATAAATGAACACAGGGATGGTTGTAATGCCAGCGATACTCAAATATATCAAGAGATTTCTAAAATTCGTTTTTTTTGAACTTTCAGGCATCATCAATAGATATGCAACAATTGGGACACAATATAGTATCTCGTCATATCGTATCATGAAAACTATACCTATACCTATAGCTGAGAGAAACAAATACCGCAGTTGTTGCTTTTCTCTAAAGAGGAAGATTAAATATATAGAAAATGTCACAAAAAATAACGAGGCTGTGTGATTCCATATCTTTATCGCGTATTCGATCACAAAAGATCCAAAAATAAATAATATTGATCCAATAACGGCTGTAAGTTCACTATATATCTTTCCTAACTTAAAAACCAGCAATGCTGTAAATGAGAAGAAAAGAAGGCTCACAAACTTTATACCTACTTTTCCTGATCCACCTAAGAACTTGAATAATAGATAAAATGGAACTGCAATGAAGGAATAGCCTGGTGCACGTCCACTGTAGCATTGATTATCGATACATACTGAACCAAGAAAATATTCATTAGAACTAATCGTTTTTGACTCAGCGATTAGCATAACTAACGTATAATAGTCTGTGTTATCCCAACTGAATTCATATGCCCCATCTGTAACAAATAGCAACCCTAAAAGGAGTGAAATCGCAAAAAAACTGATGGCCTTCTCATTAGAACTAGTTCTTTCCCAAATGCTTTTCAAAAAGGTACATATCTTCTCTGGAGTAGTTAATCCCTGTTGAAAAAACAGGGTTAATGGAATCATCAATAATAATAAAGCAAGTGTAATGTACAGAGGGATTAACAAATTAGCAAAGCCTCCATTGAGGCAATCAAGATTCAATGTTTCCATATAAATATTTGTGATAGTTGTCACAATTCATTTCTGCAACAAATCTGTTTAAAAAAGTACTCAATCACTTAGAGGAAAATGCACTAGCACTTTTACCAAAAGAAGTTTAAAAAAGTGAACATCTGTTTTATCAATATCGCTTTCCGCCAGATGTTGCGGCAGGAGGAGAACTTTCAACTTATTTCCTCATAAAAAACCCTACAAATTTGAACTATAAAGTAATTGTACTTAAAAGACTGTAAATAGCATAACTGATTTCCAGGCCCAGGCGCTTATCGATGATTGTATGTTTCATTCCATAATAGTTTCAAGGATAACATGGGCAGATGTCTTCTTAACTCCTGAAATTGCTGCGAGATCTTTTAGAAAAGAGTCTAACTTAGCACGTCCAACCTGTGCAATCAAATCTAGCTCTGATCCAGTCACCCGAAATAGCCGTTGTGCTCTTAACGCCTTAATTTGGTCGTATGCTTCTTTTCGTCGTTCAGGATCGATCTGTATAAACACGAATGCTTCAGTTACAGATTCGCCAAGGGCTTCCATGGCTTTGTTTGTGAGATCTATAAAGCCTCTACCAGTGCGGATAAAATCTATGTCTCTTAGTTTTCTTAGGTGGTTGGATAGGGCCTGACGGGTTATACTTAATTCATCACTCAGTTCATTTTGAGTTAAGACGATGGTGTGAACTTTTACGCTTTTTCAGGCACCCTAGAGCGGTAAGATCAACTCAAGTGGTGATTCCTGCAGCGTAAAGTTTTTTCAAGATTTGTAATTGTCTATCTGTAATTTTAACAACATTACTGGCCATGTTATATCCTCCGTTATTCTGTTTACATGGCATTAGAATAGAATTTACATATTTACATATTTAATTATTTATTTGTAAAAAAAAGCTTACATATTAAAAAAGTTTCGCAAGTTTTCAAATCAAAAACTAATTTTGCTGTCAATATTAAAGATGCAATGGACACTTTTTTTGAGACTTGGTTAATAATGCGTTTTTTCTTCCCCCTAAACCGCTTTGTATCCTAACGAAATGATAAAAAGTGCTTCATATTCAAAAAGGTGGTAGGATTACGGGCAGTGTTAAAATAATCCCTTCTAGCAAGCTATCGAACTGCGCAACGAGATTCGCATGAGAACCCCCCTTAACAAAAGATTGATAAATAGATTGAACTATACGGGGAGCAAAGCAAATACAACGAACGTCAACTACCCCACCCTAAAGGGAAGGGGCTTGAAGAAGTCCCTTAGTTGATTAGAGGGCTTCCCTCTATGGGAGGCAGCAGTTGTTTGGGTTATGACACCCTGAGGTGCTCCACCAGCCCCCTGCTCTGTCGTCCCCTGATTAAAAGTCCTGAGGGGTAGGGACGGTGTCACGGACGTGTAAACCCTTACAACAGTCTCGAAGTGGACCTACTCCTTGATGTTGGGAGGACGGGACTTGAGAGTACCCGTCATTAAAACATCGCACGGGGTTGGGTACACACCTCCTGTCTACGCAGAAAGGTGTGTGTTAATAAAGCCCGACCTCAAGAAAACTCAGCTCTAAAGGGACGGAGTTTTCTTGAAATGTTTCAATGAAATCGAGGTTCGTCAATGCCAGAAAGTAACATCATATACGTCGGTTCCAAACCAGTCATGAACTACGTACTCGCAGCTATCACTTTATTTCACGGCAATATTAAGGAAGTCCTAATTAAAGCAAGAGGACGTGCAATCAGCCGCTCCGTAGATGTTGCAGAGATAATAAAAAACAAATTCTTAACGGATATTAAGGTGAAAAGTATAACAACAGGAACAGAAATGTTAAGAACAGAAGATGGGAATGAACTTAATACCTCAACGATCGAGATTATCTTGGAAAGAGGAGGCGAATAATGGATATCTTCGAAATATCCACAAAGAGATATGGACGCTTCAGTAGCGGGAGAGAGTTAACATGAAAGGACCCTTTTGCAATTTCTGTTTACAGACAGGTATTCTCTGTGGTAAGTGCCAATCTCTTATTGATTCAGGAGAACTTACTAACGTTGATATCAGTGTCGCAATGGCGCTTAATAAACTGGAGCAAAGACATAATGAACTGAAAGATGTTACATTCTTTCGTGCAGTCGAGGTTGGTTCATTAATCATTGTATTAGTTGGAGAAAATGATTTGCCAGCAATTCTTGGACATCGTGGGAAAGTCATTAAAGAACTTGAACAAAATCTTAAGAAAAAGATTCGTGTTCTCGAAACTTCATCCTCTACAGGAAAGTTGGTTGAAGATTTGCTAGCTCCCGCTGAAATAGCAGGTATTAATACTATCTGGCTTCCAGATGGCACAAAAGTAAAAAAAGTTAGAGTGCGTGGGCAACGTGGAAAACTGCCTGCATCTGTGGATACCCTTGAAGATGTGGTCCAAAAACTAACGGATGAACCTATTCGCATTGTCTTTGAGTGAACTACCGCCCAACAAGTAGGGTGGCTTCCTGAATCATCCATTCCCCAACGGGACATGTCAAACAGGCTCTACGGGCAGTCCCTGCCCTGATGATGCTGATGATCGTGATGTTACATAGTATTTTGATCGGCTTAAAATTGTGATGGCTGAATTATGATCCCTCGCTAACATCAGTCCACAGTACGGGCACCTGTGGATTCGGGTGGCCAACGTTTTCGGCA
This sequence comes from Candidatus Borrarchaeum yapensis, assembly GCA_016840515.1. Taxonomy (GTDB): domain Archaea; phylum Asgardarchaeota; class Sifarchaeia; order Borrarchaeales; family Borrarchaeaceae; genus Borrarchaeum; species Borrarchaeum yapensis. Next base: position 24,841 of record JAEOSF010000008.1, read on the forward strand.
CCAGCTTCCCACAATTACTACACAGTTGTGTGGTGTTATAGGCGCTCACATATTCTACTACAGTACCAGCTTCCTCCGCTTTGTACTCGGTAAAATGCATGAGTTGCCCCCATCCAGCGTCACTAATCGACTTAGCTACAACATGGTTTTTCACCATATTGGTGATCTGTAAGTTCTCATACACAATCAGGTCATAGTTATCGACCAGTTGCCGACTCAGCTTGTGATGAAAGTCCTTCCGCTGATTGCGTACCTTCCGGTGTACCTGTGCCACCTTTTTAGTCTGTTTGTAGCGGTTATATGAACCGTTCTGCTTCCTATCTTTCCTTCGTTGCTCTTTGGCTACTTTCTTCTCTGAGTGTCTCAACCAGCGGGGGTTCACTATGGTCTCCCCATTATTGAAGGTTAACAGACTCTTCAGCCCGACATCTACACCTATCGCCTTCTGTAGCGCTCTTTGATGAGTTTGAAGAGCGGGATCAGGAAGTTCTACCGAAAAACAGGCATACCAGTGATCTACATCTCGTGTGATGGTACAGGTCTTGATCACACCTTCAGACGGGATAGGACGGTGGAGTTTAATGTTGATACTTCCGATTTTCGAGAGGCGGAGTTTCTTCTTTTTATAATTGATGGCGAACCCACTTTGAGGGTAGGTAAAGGAATCATACCGGTATTTCCCCTTGAATCGTGGATAGCCTGCTTTTTCACCTTTTTTAATGCGCCTAAAAAAGTTAGTGAAAGTCTTATCTAGTCGTCTTAGTGTATCTTGAAGTACCTGAGAATGAACCGTCTTCAAAAACTGGTTGGTCTTTTTAGCGTCTTTCATTTGGTTAGCTTGCTCATTATAGGTAACTGATTTTTTATGAGTTTCCCATGCGTTTTTCCGCTCGGCAAGACCGTTGTTGTACAAAATACGACAGGTAGTAAGCCATTGCGTTAACGTGGTCGCCTGTGTTGTAGTCGGGTACAGGCGATATTGATAAGTCCGTCTCATCACACCTATCCCTGTTGTCCCCCTGCGATTCATGTTATGGGATGTACTAGACGCAAAAACCTATTTAAAGATTAGGGGCACTATGGTGAAAGTGAAACCGCAATTCATCCCTCAAACACGTTGAGGGGTCTTCTTGTGATGTAGTGATAAACGTTACTTTTCTGTGTCATCAAAAGGATTATAAGAAAATTCTAATTTCCATTTTTGTGACTAAGATTTCTTAGATTTTTGAAAAAATTGACTAGTTGTGCATTTTATTAATGCTGATTTAGGTTGGCTAAGAGTTAGTTGGTATCATAAATAGCGATGTGAGGGACTTTCATGGAAATAGACAAGCTTGAGAATTGGCGACGAACCCATTATAGTGATCAAATCGATCTTGAAACACTTCAAGGAAAAGAAATTATCGTATGCGGGTGGATAAAACAAACTCGTGATCTTGGAGGCTTAAAATTCGCTATTTTACGTGATAATTTTGGAGAAGTGCAAATCACATTTCCTAAAGCCAAACTTGATGAAAAATTGTTTGATAAGGCAAATTCTCTTAGAAATGAAATGCCCGTAGCTATTAAAGGTATCGTCAAAATTGATAAACGATCTCCAACTGGTTTCGAACTGATTCCAACTGACCTTAAATTGTTAAATAATGTAACTGCAAATTTACCTTTAGATCCTACCTACAAAGTGAAAGCAGATCTTGATACACGTTTAGATAATCGTATTTTAGACTTACGTTCTACTCAAGCACATGCTACCTTTATTATCCGCCACAGAGTTACGACAGCTATGCGCCAATTTTTTGTAAACCGACGCTTTATCGAAATCAACACACCACGAATAATAGCTACTGCGACAGAAGGCGGAACAGAACTATTTCCAATAGCTTATTTTGAGAAAGAGGCGTTTTTAGCCCAGAGTCCTCAGTTGTATAAAGAACAGCTTACTACAGTATTTGACAAGGTTTACGAAATTGCGCCCATATTTAGGGCTGAAGAACACTCAACTACTCGTCATCTTAACGAACTAATGATGGTCGATATCGAGATGGCATTTGCAGATTATAATGATGTAATGAATGTGCTTGAGGAACTAATTCACTATGTTATTTCTGATGTAAAAAATAACTGTGAGAAGGAATTAAATATCCTTAAGAAGAGTGATTTAAAAATTCCAGAACTGCCATTCGAAAGGTATACGTACACGGGAATTTTGGAGTTATTATCAAAAAATGACTATGAACTCGATTGGGGAGATGATATTGGAACTGAGGCCAGTCGAATACTTGGATCGATCATAAGTGGCCCCTATTTTATTATGGAATGGCCTTCTGAAGGAAAACCATTTTACATACAACCAAAAGATGATAAACCCGAAATCAGTGAATCTTTTGATTTAATGTATGATTGGATAGAATTGGCCTCTGGAGGAACTCGTGTTCATAAAAAAGAAACTTTAATTCAACGATTAATTAATCAGGGCCTAACTCCAAGCTCATTTGATTTTCATCTCAAGGTTTTCGATTGGGGAATGCCTCCTCATGCAGGATGGGGTCTTGGGTTAGCTCGTCTCGTCATGGTTTTAACAGGAAAACAAAATATCCGTGAAGTAGTGGTGTTTCCGCGCGATAGAACAAGACTAACTCCCTAATCTTCGTAAATAGGAGTCACCAAATCTGTTTTCATCAACTCACGTAGAAGTACAGTAGCATATGATCCTTTTCCTAATGAAAAAGTTATTTTTAACATATTTCTATCGTCATTTAATTGATCTGCATTGATTTCTAACACTTGAAAATCTTTTATTGGCATAACGATGGGGCGATATCCTCCTTTTGAACTTGCTTCGGGGTAAGATTTTATGCGAAACATTGATGGTTGAATTTCTTCCTTTTCAAGAATCTCGTTAAACAAATCACCAATAATTCCTGCAGGAAATAAAGAAAGTTCATAACCTATTAATGGGGCAACAAGGGTGGTGTTCATGTCATCTTGATTTTCTGTGAAAAGGTCTACGCCCCCATTTACAGTTTGAATTATATCCCCATCTATAGGTTTCAAAGACATCCCTTTTTCGATACGTAGACTAAGAAATTTGTTAAAAATGTATGATTGAAAAGCATGAATGAACATTAGACGGAGTCCCTTCGATATCTTTCTAAAAGCATTGATGAAATCATTTGGATGCTTCACTAAATGATTCATCATCGCTAACTCCGGCTTATAGCCTTTTGGAAAATTTTTTAGAGCATTTCTGTAGTCTTTTGTTTCATTAAGTTCCGTTCTAGCAAGGATAGCCTCTTTTGATTCTAAAGGAGACGTTGTTGTTAGATAAATCTCTGCTGCTTTTTTGAAATTTCCTTGAATGAATGCTTTACCTACAAGATGTGTAATTGGGCGGAGAGTTCCAAAACGTTGATGTCCAAAAAAATTAGGTAACCCGCCCATCATTTTAACAACGTCTTGAAATTGCGCAATGGCCTGCTCAATTTTCATTTTTGACTCTCTTATATCTCGTATGATGATTGTGAAGTTATTTCCCCATAAATCACCGAGTTTAACAGGTTTTTTGGCATAGACGGGATTCAAGATTTTCACGTCCTTGATGCGAAGACCAAGCAATCGTTCTGGAGGAATTTTCCATGCACTCATTCGTTGGATTGTCAAAGCGCGTCTATCCTTGGTTCCTGCAAAAGAAAATCGTTTTCTGCTTGTCTTGAGACGCCGCGAAAGGATTCGAATTAGACGATGATTATCCCAATCATATTTTTGAAGATGAAATATAGTATATTCACCATTTTGATTATCGTTCTCTCTATCTTGTTGAGCGTTAATCGGAAGTAATATGCCCTCAGGTGTAATTTCTCGCACAATAAAATCTTCTATTAATTGCTTAATCCTTCCTCCAATACCAGGTTGGGGGGTCACATAGTACTTCAACCCAGTGGCTCTTTCAGATGCAAATTCTGTCAATGCAGCCACTTTTCTTCCCTTCACAAAAAATAGGTGCTTGTTTCCCTCAAAACTGATTTTCTGTAATTCATTCTTAAATAAAGGACAGTCTCTAACGGTTAGATTCACACAGTTTTATTTTAAATAAGTTGAAGTTGCCCTGTTATTTTGTCTATGATTTCAGATTTGTCAGGACCAATACCTAACGCAGTAGTAGTCCCTGGTGATAATTCAGTGAGGCCAGCATCTTTAATTAGTGCACAAGAGATCTTAAGTTGAAGAGTGTTATTGTAGAGCTCTAAGAGTTCTTCAAGCGATTCAACACGAAGCGCTACCTTCTTAGAGCTACCATTTCTCCATTTCTTCCATACTTCTCTGTTTTCTCTTTTTGCTACTTCAGAAGACTCTACTGCAGCATGACACGCCTGAACTATCATTTTTCCTTTACTCATTTTGAGATCAGTTCTTATGACCATGACCATCTTGTATTCGTATGCTTTTAAAGCCACTAATTTCATTTCATTCCACTTCTAAACTTTGTTAATTTGAATCCCACTTATACTATGAGCGTTTTTCCTGAAAAGCACATCGATTTTGGGATTCTTAATCTGTTAAGTCCATTAATTCTTGGTAGCTTATTGTAGAATACGTCAGTTATAGGTTTTATTCAGGAAATTTGCAAGGACGAAAAGAATAAAAAAGAAAGAAATGGTAGATGTCCTATTACAATTACCTATACTTATCTCATGCATTATCTAATTGAGGTAAGTCTTTTACATGCTCAAAATCTTGAGATGTACATGGAAATAGCATATAATAAAATTTTATGCGTTTTAGGAGGTGATGGCTATCAGCAAAATCGAAATGCCGAAATGTTCATGCTGTGGACATCTTATATCACCCGAAGATATTGGTAGCGTACGTTTCTCGTGCCCAGATTGTGGAGATATAACAATTTTCAGATGCATGCGTTGCCGTAGTTTTGGTAGAACCTATCGATGTCCCAAATGCGGTTTTGAAGGTCCATAAGCGATTTCAAGCAGCTTTCCTGTTTGATGTAAACTAATGGAGGTAAATTTTATGGGTAAAGTTTTAGCATTGATAAAAGTAATGCCTGCGAGTGTGGATATAAACTTAGAAAATCTAAAAAATGAATTAGGAAACGTAATGCCCCCAGAAGCAACTCTTCGTGGAGTTAAGGAAGAGCCTATCGCCTTCGGTCTTGTGGCGCTAAAAGTATCAATCGTGCTGGAGGATGTTGCTGGAGGTACTGATGCCATAGAACAAGCCTTTCTGGAATTAGAAGACGTTTCAGAGGTACAAGTGGAAGCAGTTTCTTTATTATAAGCAATGATATCCACTTCTTCCTTCTATATTTTTGATCGTTGTTTTGTTGATTTACTATAATGATGCAAAACTGTTTTATAGATCGTCTTTTCCAAGAATACAAAACTAATGTTGAGGCAAAGTATATGAAAGCAGTGGTTTTAGCTGGAGGATTAGGGACACGACTACGTCCGTTAACGTATGTCATGCCAAAAGCTATGCTTCCAGTAGGTGATAAACCAATTATTGAACATATTGTCAATTATTTAAAGAAAAGCAAGGAAATTGACGAGATCATCATAGCTACCGCATATTTGGGACGATACATCGAGGATTATCTGAATGCGGGTGAAGATTGGGACATTACTATTAAGTACGCACGGGGTAAACGTCCGCTTGGCACCGCTGGGCAACTTAAAACTGCGGAATCATTCATTACTGATACGTTTGTACTGATTAATGGTGATATACTAATTGAAGTTAATATTTCAGACATGATTGATTTTCATAATAGCAAGAATGGGATAGGTTCAGTTGCTTTGAAACCTTATTTCTTACCTGTTAAATATGGTGTAATTGATACCAATACCGATAGTCTAATATTAAATTGGCGTGAAAAGCCAAATATTCAACTTACTATGAACATTGGTTTGTATGTACTTGAACCGAAGATTTTTGAATACATTCCATCTGATCGCCCTATGAGTCTTGAAAGAGAAATCTTTCCAGAATTAATTTCCTCTGGAGAAAAACTCTATGGGTTTAAAACAGAAACTAATTATCTTGATATTGGAGATCTTGAAAGCTTAGATAAAGCACATCAGGAATTTCTATCTAAATTTACACTATTATGATGCGATTTTTAATTCTCTCTTGAAATGAGATGTTTCGCTGATTTGATTGGAAATATATGTCGTTTTCAAATTGTCGTTTAAATTTAATCTGTCAGTTACGTGTATTCCAGTCTTTAAAACTTTATAATGTAGAAAAAACATATGTCAGGTAGTTCAAAAAATAGTTCTGCACAATCCTTTAGTACTAAGTTCTTCTTATAGTATATTTTATATTGTACAATGCACAAAATTGTGCTCTCTTTGGGTGAACAGATTGAAATTATTTGAACTTGCAAAGCATGCAATTGAAATTATAAAGTCCGCAGGAGAAGAAGGCATCATCAATCTTGAATTAGCTAAAGAATTAGAAATGGCTAGACGTCGAATTTATGATATTATCGCAATCTTGAAAGCCGCAAAACTAGTTAAAACAACACGTGAGAAAAAAGGCACCATGGTTACTTGGATTGGTTCAACTTCAGATTTACCTATAATTGCACCATTATCTCAGACATCTTATATTTCTGAAGAACCAAATGAATTGATTAATGATCCCTATTCCTTCAAACAAACTTCAGAGTTTCATAATGCGAATGCAGTTCTATCTAAATCCTTAAATTATCCCTTTAATAGAGTCATAATCGATTCTCCTTGCCTTAAAATACGTACGACTTCAAAGATCACGCGAATTAAGCCAATAGGCATTATGGAATTATTTGTTGAATGCGAAGAAGGTGATAGTCCAGGATTTATTATCGAAGCCCCCCAAGATGATAATCGCAAAGTAAAAGAAGCAGAACGTGCACTTGTAGATGTGCGCTAGTTAACAATTCAAAACCGAAAATAAATCTTTTTAATTGTCTGTATTAAAGACTTGGTTTTTTGTTTATCATTTCTCCGCAAGAAGACCCCTCAACGTGTTGGGGGGATGAATTGCGTGTTTTACTTTATTCATTTTCACGATACTCCCTAACCTTTAAGTACGGTTTCGCAGAGATTGTACGTAGAATTGAGCTGAGGTAACACTCGCCAGTTCTCACATTCACATCACCTTCAGGGCAGGAACTGTCCGTTGAGCCTGTTTGACATGTCTCGTTGGGGAATGAGTGATTCAGGAAGCCATACAACTTGTTGAATGGTAGTTCACTCAATACAAAAGTATAATGTAATTCGTAGTTTAGTTTTCTAAATGTAGAACCTAAAAAAGCTAATTTCAAAAATTCTATTACTCTCTTTTTCTGATTGTAATATCCGTCCTACCAGTTTTGACATCCTTAAAATAGTCTAATCCCTCTAATATCTTGCCTATAACGTTTACTGGACTATATGGCTCAATCTTATCATAATAGACACAGACACTTTTCCCCAAGGGCCAATAAGCAATATCACCTTTATTAATTTCTTTTGTTGATTTTTCTAATCCTATTGTGCCAGGTATTCGAATAGCTGTCTGTGCATTTTTGTATACAGATGCTTTGTCTGTGTGAGGAAGGATGTCTAATATCGCTGCGTAAGTAAGAGGTGCCTTAATACGATATAATTCGCCAATCGCAGAATTCTCACCAATTTCAAAAATTATTTGCACCTTTGTAATCTCGCTCATCTAAAACACCTCACTGATCCCCCTCAAGGAAGCCCCTGCCCTGTAGGGTGGGGAGGAATTGAGGGTGTGTTTCACTTGTACTAGGGTCTCTCCACTTTTAAATATATGTTCTGTGATAGAGGTACGTGGTCTCAAGGCACACCTCTCGGAGACGTGGAAACGGTTAATGACCTCAAGAGTGATGAGCAGTAAACTGGTAGAGCCCGACTCCATATGAGGATTACTGGGCGGGGGTCTGGTAAACGCCCCCATGATGTTGCGTGTGATGAGGTTGAACCTCCACCTCTCATAGAGGTAGAGGGCTGAGACCAAATACAGCTACAAGCCTCACTGCTTTAGCGTGAGGTAGTGTACTTTGCGTATCATAAAAATGCTATTTTTTAATTTAAATAATAATATCCAATTTTTCTGAGTAGAAATTCAATAAGAAAAAACAAATGTTAGAATTGAGGGAGTTAAATGGATAGATCTAATCAACAAATAATTCACGAATTCTGTCTGTTAGACCAGTTGTATGGGCTTCCTTCTCTATCTTTCTAATGGCGCGGATAACTTGAATCTCATCGCCAGCCTCCTTACCTAAAATCCATATCCTGCCATTTTGACCAACAGCAATTCTTGCTTGAGTTTGCTCTTTAATCATGTTGATCATAGATCCTTTACGTCCAATCAGTCGAGGTATCTTTGATGGAGGTATTTCAATTATTGTGCCACCTCTCAATTTTCCAAGGTCTCGGCCTTTTACTGTTAGCGCAGGATCTTGGAGTCGATCAAATGCGATTATTTTTGCGACAATGATGTCTCCTACGTCAAATATCTCCCTGAGGTCCGATTTTGATGCATTAAATGGTCTTCTTATAACATTTGAAATATGCAGAATGCCAGCGTAAGGTGAACAGATGTCCACATGCCACGAAGTTAGAGAAATATTATACACTTTGCCAATTACGATGTCATCTATATAGGGTATATACGATCCTGCTAAAGCAGTAACATAAATCGTCTTTCCTTTGAGTGCGGCTAATCCAATTAGGGATGCAATAATCTTACCATTTTCTCGATATGCCCCCTCGCCAGCCATAAAATCGCCTTCTGCGAGTAATTCACCTGGTACTACTAATTGCCGATTTTCAAAAAGTACTGACATAATTTAAAGACCTTCTCTTATTTTTTATCCTCTAATATTTTTATTTGAGCCCGACCTTTCGTAAGATGGTTGATTTCATCCTTAAGTGCGCTCTGAAGTCCCGCTGGGATATCAATAATCGCAACCCAACTCCCATCATTTTGCCATTCATCTTTTTTAATAGTTCCAAATCGAGATATAATACCGTAACCTTTTCCTGTGAACTCAGCAGGAATTTTAACTGCAACTTGAAGTTTTTCCATTCGAATCGGGATCTGTGCTGAGATTTCTTTAACGATTCTTTTTGCTTGAACTTCAACTTCCTGAAATGGATCTATTGACACTTTTACCTCATCTATAGCACGTTCGATTCGTGAAGGAGGATGTGGAAGCTTAGTTTGCGGATTTATACTGTTTCTGACGATATAATCTATAACTTGGATCCTTTTCTCTTCTAGCATCCGTTTTCGTTGCTCTGAAGTTAGATGGATTTCACCATCAGTTAAAACAGTTTTTGCAATTTCGAAAGGATCATTAGTTTCGAATATTTCCTGCAATTTTTCTTCAGATGCCTTTAGCCCTTTATGAACGTCTTCGAAAATAATATCTCCCTCAAGGATTTCACGAATATCTATATCCTTTCCTGATCTGTAATCCTGAGCTAAATCAGGATCTACTAATATTTCAAATCGTTCTCCATGAGTTATTAGTCGTGCTACAACTAAGTCTCCCCATTCAGGAATACGTGTATCTCCGCGAAGTCCCATAAAAACAGCCTACATACGCTCTATATATTTGGTAATCTCCTCGTCAGAAACCTTCTTAAGTTTCTTATCAGCTTCATTAATTATAGAAATTTCAACCTTGGTTGAATCTAGTTCAGCTTCAATAACCTGTTTTAACGCATTTAATGCTAATAATATCATACCATCCATATCTAAAGTAGATTCATATCCTTGTTCCAAAACTTCTGTAACTGTTTGTGCCCCAGCGCCGATTACAGCCGCTCGATGCCCCCAATAAGTTCCACTTGGGTCAGTCATGAATAGATGCGATCCCGTATCATCACAACCAGCAATAAGCAATTTTACACCAAATGGTCTCACACCTGCGTGTTGTGTGTAAAGTTGTTTTAAATCACCGATTTTCCTTGTTAACACTTCAACAGTAATTGGTTCGTCATAAGTAAGCTTATTAATTTGAGAGTTAATTCGCGCTTGATTGATTAAGATCCGTGCATCTGCTGTCAGGCCAGCTATAGCTGCACCAATATGCTCATCGATTTTAAAAATTTTTTCTATGCTATCTGCTTCTACAAGTTTACTGAGAATGCGTTTTTCAACCGCTAAAACAACACCTGCTCCATCCACCTTAATTCCAATAGCAGTCGTGCCTCGTCTTACTGCCTCTATTGCATATTCAACTTGGAATAATCTTCCATCTGGAGAAAATATTGTGATTGCACGGTCATATCCCAATCCTGGTGCGGCAAACATGTTTAAACCTCCATAAATCAGAGTGAACCTTATTTATATATAAAAATGTGTGAAATCAAAACTACAAAGCGTCTTTTATATCTTTCACAAAGCGCCGTTAAAAGGCTTTTCATATATTCATTAAGACCTATCAGATAAAGTGAACTACCTCACGCTAAAGCAGTGAGGCTTCCTGTTTCTGCGACCATACTTGCGTCGATGTAGGCTATCTGATTCAGATAGTCCAACGTTAACGTAGAGGTATTAGTCTCCGCAGGCGTGACTTCGGTAGATCCCCTACCTAGGATTCTATGACCTTCGTGTTCTAGCACACAACTGCTGTTATAATCACGATCTATCACCAGACCGCAATGATGACACACATAGGTACGTTCTTCTAAACTCATGGCGCGCTGATGACCGCAACGCGAACAGGTCTTTGTGGAGGGGAAGAAACGGTCAATTTCCACCGGTGTTTGCACCTTGACTTCAAGCATGCGGATGATTCCACCCAGGCTGGTTGACAGCATTCTGCTACCCCACAGGCGTTGCCAGGCGCCTAGATTCTCAGTTTGATAGCAAACCATTTGAAAATTGGTGTGTAAGAAATGAACGAGTTTATTGCGGATGTCTCGTTTAATATTGGTGGTTTTGGCGTAGGCTTTGAGCAACTTATAGAGCGTTTTCCACCAATTCTTGCTGCGATACTGTTTACGACTTAACTTCTTGCACAACTGCTTTATATGGCGCGTAACTGGTACCGTGTATTGTATACGTACCCCGTTTGACAGCGATAACTGATGCTTTACCCCAAAATCAATACCAATTGATTTGGCAGGCGCTACCATCGCTGGTTTGCGTTCTCGTGAGGTATAAGTAGTTATGGCCACGTAATACTCACCATGCTGGTGAAGGAGCGTAGCATTGGCACACTCACAATCAGATGACAGTTGTTCCAGACCGTTGACACGCAATTTTTGCGGTATCATTTGAATGTGCAAGTACTTCCTGTTGATGAGCTTGTAGGTATTGCCGTATTGCTTGAGCGGGATAGAATTCACATACGACTTAAACTTCAACCGCCCCACTGTGTGACCCTTGGCTTTTACACAGGCTAAGCCACGAATATTCTGTTGGGTGCGCGTTATGATGCTCTGGCGCATGTGTGACGATAAATGCCTCAATTGACGCTGTTCAAACCGGTCTTTAACCTTCACCGGCACGGCTGTTATTTTATCATCGATAGAAAACACGTTAGGATGTCCAACACAATAATTGTACAGCCATTTCGCCTCCAAAAATAAGAGCCTTAAGCGAGCTAACGAGTCGTGGTTTAAATGTGAGCGGTCTAGCTTCACCGTATACACCCGGCACTTCATGTGTTTACGACGCGCCTTAGTGTCCTTCAAGGTAGCTTTGATCTGTTGGTTCTTTGTTAACATAGCAAGAGTGCTCCACACAACTTACAATAACTCGTTACTAAGTTACAATACACTTTCTCACTGTTTGTACTCCGTCCTTGTTTATAAACTCAGCAAAAAGTATCACAAAGTTAAAAAATGTCCTATCCTGACACAATTCATCCCCAGGCTAAAGCAATGGGGCTTTCTTGTGTCATCTAAAGTAACACAAGTCACCATAAACTAAAACTATGTAACCACATATCTGATCTTCTTATCTCTTTTATGTTTCATGTTTCTATCTTCTAGGAGTTAAATAGTTAATTAGAAAAGTTTATGAAGTCAAATTGTTTGCTATTTAGAGGAGGTTATCTAATGGGTAAAGGACAAAAGAAAAAACCAATAGCTAAAGCTGATAAGAAAAAATGGGGCGAGAAAGCACCGAAGGCTATAGAAAAAACAAAACGTTCAATACACCTTGATGCTGATTTAATTAAATCTATAAAAGCCGAATTACCAAAACTAAAATATATTTCACCAACTTTAATTGCCGAAAAATATGGTATGAGAGTAAGTACCGCGAAGGTCATGTTAGAAGAACTTCGTTCGGAAAAACTGATAGAAGAAGTAGCCCATACACCAAGAATTACGGTCTTTAAGCCAGTAATTGCTGTTTAATCCTGTAATAACTTACTCTCTTATTTATTCTTGACTGCTTTTATGAGATCGTAAAGAAGCTTAAAATAGGAGTATAAAAACATCCAGTTATTAGCATCGATCTGGAACAATGAACATTGAGAATTTGGAAGTTGGCCATATTCTCCCCATAGAATAGTTTTGAATTTCTTTACTCAGAATGGTAAATTTATTGAGAATCTACCTTATTTTTTTTGGTACAGTTAGCTGCATTCATTGCTGAGATTGACATATAATAGATGAAATTGGTATTATTGGGGCGTTTTCTAACTGTTTGCTAAAATCCTAGAACCAAAAAAAACATAAAACAGGGATGCGCCATAAAAAAGGAGGGACTCAATTGCCTAGGGCGAAGAAAAAGAAAAAAAAGACAACCCAAAAAAAGGTGACTGAAGATAAAATCTCCGTAAATGCCCAAATACTAGAGAAATTAATTGATGGCGTACAACTAGGCGATTTGCAGCAATTGATTAAATCATGGGGCTATAATATAAAAGAAAATGAAGGATTAAAGCATAATATCGATCTTTTAAAAGCATTAAATATAAACGCTTTTTCAAGAAGTCAGTTCGCTGATCTTTGGGCTTTAAAAGCACTTAAAAGCAAAATTTGGAAAAAATACAAGGTGGTTGATCCTCTTCCTTCCAGATTAGGCTTAACAACCCTAAAAAAAGGATTAAAAACTGCGCTTAATTCAGAAGACTTAGATAAAAAATATATTCCAAAGGTCTTCAAACTAAATCCCAATCTGTTTCATATCGTTTTTGAATTTATTGATAAGCCCTTCCTAGTAGAAAATGAAAGCGCATTCTCATACCAACTAATTAAACCTATTACACGCATTTCTAGCATTTTAGATCGTAGTGAAGATATGGTTTATATTGAAACCAGTGATGGAAAAAATCTAGTTGATCCCAAAAACTTCGAAATTCTTGAAAATGCCCTGAAAAAAACTCTTAAAACATCATTTGAACGTGCTAAAGTCAGGCCTTTTGAATTAAAAGAAATTGCGGATAAAAGCTCAAAAAGTTGGAAAAAAGTTGTTTTTGTTACTCCTAGGGAAATTAGCGGTATTGAAGGAGTAGATCGAATAACGGTCGAAGGCAAGGATGTAGTTTTTGGTCTCAAAGACATTGCAAGTCGCCACGAGGTTAATTTGGAGAAAGTTGGCGCATGGTCAATTATTGAGAATGACGAATTCTTGTTATCGTTAGATGGTAGAGTAAAAAAGTTGTCCTTATTCAATAAGGAATAAGTAGAAATACATGATTTTAATTTCATTCAAGTTATTAACTGAGCCGCAGTTTTTCGTGCAAAAGTCAAATATCCCGTATGGTGAGATATAAATTTATTAGGACGTGTAGCACCTTCTTTTGTTTTAATTTCTCTAGAAAAACATTCAATTGTCTGTATATCATAGAAATTTTCTTCATCAAGTTTGCTAACGGTTTTTTCTATCTGATTGAATGTTGGGCTAAAAGAGACAAAATAACCCCCATCTTTAAGAGCATGCTTTGCAGTTTGAACAACTAACCAAGGAGTATCAAGATCAATTACAACAGCATCAACGTTTTTTTCCTCGATTCCTTCCATTACATCTTGATTATATTGAACAACACAATCACACACTTTTGCTTTTGCAATATTTTCACTTGAAATCTTAAAAAAATCTTCTCTTTTTTCGTAAGTGAATATTTTTCCATTTGGACGCACATAATATGCCAAAACAGACGTGAGGGCACCGCTGCCAGTTCCTGCTTCTACCACACGACTGCCAGGACCTATTCCTGTCATCATCAAAATGAGTCCAATGTCTTTTGGATACATTACCTGAGTTGGACGCCGAAACTTATGAATATAATCAAAAGGAACGGGTTGGAAGATCCAGCATTGTTTATCTTTTGAGGTCATAATTGGAGAACCGTAGGGCTTTCCAACCACATTTCCGATGTTGATAATGCCAATATGTGTATGAAACTCTTTGTTTTCCTCAACCTTTACAAGCCAACGTTTTTTCCTTCCATGCATTAGCAAAATGTAATCTCCCAGTTTTATTGTATTCTGTGACACACTTCTCACCATACTTAATTTATTGTTAAAAGGAAATGGCTTTATAAAAAATAAGAAAAAATCAAATATTATAAATTCGAATGATTACTTAAATCCGAGTTTATCGAAGATTTGTTGATAAAATGGGTAAGCGTCTACAATCTCTGCTTCTTCTGGTTTGTCTATGCCTTTTGCTATATTTTCACGAAAGTTAATCCATTTCTCAAAATCCTCACGCTCGGGCAGTTGATATCCCCGCAACCGAATTGCTTCGACCATTGGAATTATGGACATGCCAGGTTTTATTGGACCAAATAGTTGTATGTAGCGTCCTTTGATTAAAGAATTGATCGCATCATCAGCACGAAGAACGAATTCCACCCAGACAGCATTCTTGTAAGAATTTTCAGCAATCTTCCATGAATTTTTTGCCGAATTTAAATAAGTCTTGATTTCCTGATCTAAAGATTCAGCTTGATATTCAAGTACTACAGGTTCCGTAGATTCCGTTTGATACGGTAATGTGGTCGCAGGTATGTCTGGGATACTTTCTTTGACAGGTAATTCCTGTTTTCTGAAACTGTCCGTGAAATAATCCTTCTCGCGAAATAGCAGAAACACAATTACAATTTTCATGCCTAAAAGTCCTACAGATGTCACAATTACACCTCCATCTGTTACAGGAAACAAGAGTATAGCTAAAAGAGCTAGGGAAAAAAAACCAATTTCAATAAACGCCACAATTAAACCCGCAAGATAGGCAATTCTAAGTTTTCTACGAGTAAATATCGACAAAACGAGATCTATAATTCCAATAATTATGATAAATAAGCCCGCTATAATTGCTCCCGGTATCGTAACGAAAAATATCGCTGTCAATCCATTTATGAGCATATACGCCGCAAAGAAGAAATACATTAGCAGGATGACATTGATATTACGGGGTCTCCCTATTTGCGGACTTGTAGGCGTGCTTACAAATTTTCTTTCACTCTTGGGTACATCAAAATATTGCCCACACAAAGGACACACTGAATAATCATATTGCACAAAAGTCTTGCAGTTTGGGCACTGCTTCACACGTTTTTCTTCTGAAGTCTCATTTTCCATGTTTTTCGCCTCTACCGTTGCAAAAAGTTTCATTAATTGTAACAAAATCATATATTTAAGTATTTGTTGTGAGTCAATTCAACTAAATTTTTTCTCTTAACTATTCATTCTGAATATTCAGAAATCGCGATCTCTCTAATTATTTCGGCTAATTTTGGGCCAATTCCTTTAATTTCTTTCAAATACTTTTCATCAGACGTAAATATTCTTTCAATCGTTCCCAGTTCCAGTAAAAGCCGTTTTGCTAACACTGTATCAACACCAGGAATACCTGCAATCACATTTTCCTGAATAGTTGTTACATGCGGAGTTTCTCTTTTGGTATATGCCTTAATCTCACTTATACCTTTCTTCTTTTCTTCTTTTGAAATCAGTGAAAGAAGTTGAGCAGTTTCCTCTTCGTTTTTTGTCCATTGTATCGGCACGCCCAACGAAATAGAGATTGCCATCAATGCTCCACGAATAGCCTCAGGATGTAGTGCACGCCTACCGTATAGATCTTCACCCTCTATAAGAAGTAAAGGCTTCTGATATTTTGTCTTTAAATCAATTATCTGATCTAGAAGTCGACCATCAATCAGTGATTGAAGAAAGTCTGTGACAATTTTTCTTTCAACGCCAACTCGTGATGAGAGAACATAGTCTGCAATTTGCAGTTGCTTGAAATGAATCTTAAATCCCATCTTGGAAAGATTGCGAAGAACTTGAGAGGCTCTTTCACGATTATCAACAATGATTTCAATTGATTCTTTCATTTCTTCTTCTCTTTTCTTCTTGTCTTCAGGAAAGAAAGAATCTAAGGTTTTAATTTTCTGTTTTTCTTTTTCTTCTTTCAGTGATTTTGAAACGCCCTTTATCTCATTAAGAAGTCGCTTCATTTCTCGTTCCTTACTCTGAGCAACCCAATAGTATGCTTCATCACGCGTATTCTTTGCCATTAAGACAATTAGTTTTCCAGCGCTTTTTCTTGCCGTCCTACCTCTTCTCTGTATATTTCTAATTTCACTTGGCACTGTATCATAAAAAATAACTAAATCACATTCTGCAATGTCAAGCCCCTCTTCTGCAACGCTTGTGGCGACAAGCACATTATATTCTCCTTGTTTGAATTTTTGTAAAATTTCTGCTTGCTCTTTTTGTGATAAACCTTTCTCTCCTTTTCTTTTACTCTGTCCAACAAATCTTACTGCATTTACTCCTTCAATTTCATCCAGCACTGAAGCTACTAGTTTTGCAGTTATGCGAAATTGAGCAAAAACAAGGATTCGGGAGTTTTTTGACGCTTCAAGTTGCTCCTTAACTATCTTTTGTATTTCTTCAGTTTTTGGGTGATCTTTTCCCTTTGACAGTAATTCTTTGATAAGAAAGATGGCTTTTCTTGTTCTTTTATCAGCCATAAACTCCTTCAGTACCCTTGATCCACCCTTTCTCCGTATTTGCTTCTCAAGTTGTTCAATGTATTTGTTTAAAGCTTTTAGACCTTGAGTTTCTAACAATTCGATGGTGTAGGATATTCTAATTGCGTTTGCTACTAAGGCAATAGCGCCTAAAAACTGAGGATCTACAATATCTTCTTCATCATGAATTTGACTCTGTATTTCGCCTTGTAGACGGATCAAATCTGTTCGAGAAACTCTTCGTAGGTCATAGGTGTCTATAAACTCCATTTCTTTAAGCATTTTCAAATGTTCTTTAAGCACGCTTTCTAGAGTGGTTTTAATTTCTCCAAAACCTTTTGGCAGTGGTATTTTTTTCCACTCAACGCGTAATGGATGAATATATGGTGAGACATCCGGACTTATATCAGTCCTTATTTCAACATTCTCTATGTCCAATACATTACACATTTCTTCGATTTTTTCTTTTTCTGATCCCGGACTAGCTGTAATCCCTAAAATAAGTGGGTTTTTTGCCTGTTCTCTGTATTTTTCTGCAATGAAAGTGTAAGCGTATTGTCCTGTTGTCCTGTGACACTCATCAAAAATAAGCAGAGATACGTCTTTTAGGGTATATTTCCCCTGAACTAAATCGTTTTCTAAGCATTGGGGCGTTATAAAAATAATAGAACTTCTCTTCCATAACTCTTGTCGTAGTTCTGGCTTTGTCATGCCCGTCAAGATCGAAAGAGCATCAATCAAGTCATCAATCAAGAACTTTTGAAAACTCTCGAAGTGTTGGTTAACTAAAGGACGAGTAGGGGCAAGGAAAACTATTTTTGAACCAGGAAACTTTTCTAAACGATGTACAGCAAGCATGACAGCAATAATTGTCTTACCAAGACCCGTTGGAAGTATTACTAGTGTGTTTCCTTTGGCACAACAACCAAAAATAGTCTCCTGATAAAGCCTGCGTTCTATTAAGTTAGATTTAAGATATGGATGCTCTAGTGTATTCTTTTGATGTTTGCTCATGGCAACAACCTTATCACAGCACGGTAAACAAGGACCTCAATACTTGTATCTCTACTTGTCAAGATATAACTTTCATTTTAAAAAGAGTTCAGATTTCAAATAAAAAATCTATTGTGGTTTGATTAAAATTCTTTCTTTTAATATCGCCTTTTTCTGGATCTTAGCAACCAAATCAGTATTAAAGCTACCAAAGACACAAGAGCGTAAAGTAATAATGGAGTTATATCAAATCCGCTTTGCAAAACAGCTTCTCCTTCCTAATTGATTGTGTAAAATGTTTCTTTCAAAGTTAATAAACTATTTACTGTAACTAAGCAAGAAAGCCCCCATAACTTGAATACGTGAGGTGGTTTACTTATCTAATATTGATAGAGAAATCCAGAGAAAAGATGATTACTATGATCAAAAATTATTATTTGCCCATACTATTCTCTTCTACAAGTTTATCTTCTTCTTCTTCTATGAACTCATCGACTTCTTCAAGTTTTGCGATATTTATTCCTTCTGATAACAAAAGCGGCAAACCTAACGCCAGCATATATATGGACTTTATGACGCGATCAGTGAGGGGGACATGAAGTGCTATACGTGGAGAAAGTCCCGCAATAGTTAAAATAGCTACAAAGACTGCCTCATATGTCCCTAGATTTCCAGGAAGGAGTGGAACTGTGAAAGTTAAAAATCCAATCGAACCTGCAAGTATCGTAGTTGGAAAAGACACATTCAGTTTTAAACCTATTATAAGGAGATAGAGCATCGAGCTTTCGATGACCCAGATCACAAATGAAAGAAATGCCATCATAATCAACTTAACAGGTCGTTTTGAGGCTATTTTAAAACCATTTTTAAAAGAGCTATGCAGAAATAACAAGTTTTCATAAAGTTCATTGTGAATCGGCTTTATAATACGCGCAACTTTTTTGCCAAAAAAGAGTAGTACAAAAACTAATACAATAAGCCCGATGATGGCTACTAATCCTAAGACAAGAATAAGATATGTATTATCTGGAACTTGTCTTCGCTGCAATGTTACAATGAGGCTAATACATGTAATTATCAATAAGGCAATGAGATCAAAAATGTGCTCAATTGCGATTGCCGCGCTGTTAGCACCATAAGAGATTCCCTCGTTTTTCTTTGCTGAGTAAAGTCGTACCATCTCGCCAATTCTTAATGGCGTAATCCAGTTAACGAACCATGCGGCATGCATTGTTCGCCATGCAAATTTTATTGAAGTGTCAAATCCAGTTGCGGAGAGCAATTCTCTCCATCGGAATGATCGAAGGAAAAAACTGATAAACATGATCCCTAGGTACGCTATCGCAATTGTTACGGGAAAGTCTTTCAGAGCTAGATAATATTCTCTTGGGTTCACATAATAAATAAGTAATGCTAAAACTATAACTGCAAACACTGAAAAAATAACTATCCGCTTTGTAAACTTCGACATAGTCCACCACTGATCCGATCGTAACTGCAGGTTTTTAGTGTGCATCTTTTGTAAACTTCAAAAATAATTAATGAGCATCAGAGAAAAAAGCACTTATTAAACCTTTTCTATAAATCCAAGACAAATTCAGGAAGATTTTTGCAAATACGTTTCTACTTTTTAAATGGAAGAAAATTTAAGGCACCTTTCCATGAATTAAATAGGTGTCTAGAAAAAATCTAATTTGTCCGTAAACAAGGAGTACTGTCCTTATGGGGTTGACTAGATGTATTAGTACCGCTAAAGAGGAACTCAACGCAGCAACTGCAAAACTTGAATCAGGAAATCACGCAGAAGGAGCCTTATATCTTACTAATCTATTTAATACACTTGAGAACTGCCTTAAAAAAGCAAAGCTACTTGGTGATGAAAAAGAAGAACTTCTTATGCGTGCAGATGTCTTAGAACTATTATTTAATGGATTTAAATTATCAACGAATTTTGTAGATGACGAAGAGTTCAATGAGTTTTTAATGAGTGAAGATTTAAAGATTCCAAAAATTAAGCAGTCATTTGAGAACAATGAACTAGAGATCGGGCAATTATTTGTTTCAAAACTTACGAAACAAATTTTTCAATTAATGCCGAAAGTAAAGAGTTCTCTTTATCTAGCTCAAGAGAAAATCGCCAAAGGAGACTTACTTGAAGCATTGGAAAGTAAAAATCCACTTCCAATATTTAGCGATTCATTGTCTTGTCCACACTCATTTTGTAATTCATTAATGGACATTGATTTATTTATTGCAAGATCAAAACATGGTCAATATTCTCTACGGATTAAAAAAGAATGCTATTCTTGCGATTTTAAAGAAAGCACTATAATTAGAGTGCCTAAACGAATCATAGAAGATTTTTATTACGAAAAAAGAAGTAGCAAGACACTAATTGATCTTTTAAGTTAATTAGGCCATATGAAGGATATTTGCTAACTCTACTGCTAAATTCTCTCGTTTAAAGATGTTTAAGAGAATTTCCTCATGAATTTTTAGTTGTATAATGGCAATTTCTTCGATATTAGAGTGGATTCGTAAATCCTCTATTATTTTGTCTTTGTCAGTTGAATAGGTAAGCTGAAAGGTCGATTTAAGATTTTTTGTTAATGAATCAGCGTCTAGAATTTCGTTAATATATTCTACGATTAAATCAGCGCCTTCCTGAGAGTGACTTTTAAGAATAAGAAGTATGCATTCTCCAAAGCGTTCTACACATTCTTTTATGAACTTCTGCATTTTCTCAATGAAAGAATTACAGGTCGTTTCAATATATCCTTTGAGATCTTTTTTCTCATTGTAGCTATCAAGGATTTCAGGAGACCATATATTCTGAAGCGTTTCAATAAGAACATAGGGAAGTTGTTTTTCATCATGCAAGAAGATTTCCTTCGTTATCTCATCAGCAAGTTTATAAAGTTCATCGACAGAGATTTCAAATATTTTTCTGGCATTTCCTCTGTATTGCGCTTCTAAGGCTGGAGAATATATTGTAATCAGAATCGGAATCGTTCCTTTGACGTGTTTTATGAATAATTCTTCTTTTACGGTATGTTTTTGCCATGTTTCTTCTCTTTCAATGTAATATACATCACTAAAAATTAGACGGTCAAAAATGGGCTGTTTTGGATATTCTGATACAAGATTATCAGCACCAACATATGTAACTGCATCAACTTTAAGTCCCTTAAAAGGTGCGTCCAGTAATTCTACAGAAATACTTACTCTGTTGTAGAGATATCCTTCTCCTTCGATTCTGTCCAATTCAACAAATTTATTTGGTGGCACATCAAAATATATTTCCCCTAGAACAAAACCTTCCCGAGGTATAATGAACGGAAATGATAAACCAGGTGGCCAGATACGTACAAAATCATCTAATTTTGCTCGTAAGAAATGATATTCTTCTAATACATAATGCCTAGAACCTGGTAGTACTAAGAACGGATATTTAGAGTTTGTAAAGTCCCAGAATGCACTTAGGAATGTTCCATAGGTGAAAAGATTTGTTTGTGGTGATTCTAATGTCACCCAATCATTTTCAGTTATTTCCAGCATGTTTTTCAATTTCTTGCTTAGAAGTATGCACTTATTACTTTCAAAAAATCTTACTAAATCCGCTAGCTCTTTAATTTCTGAAAAAATAGCATTACTTATTGAAACTGCTCTTACAATAACGGATTTATTTTTATTAGGGTTTTTTACAAGAAGCAAATTGCGTTCTTTCAATTGTTTCTTGTTATTCTCTCCAATAATTGCAAGTCGTGTAGATTTTAACCAGTCTGGAAGCCATTCTACTTTCAACTTGAGTGATAATTGGCTCACTCTCTACAAATTTTGAAATACTCTTATTGCAATAAAAAAAGAATAGTCTATGATATTTGAGCAATCATTGTGGTTGTAGTTTTAATTGCCTTTAAAGCCCTTATTTTTTCAGAAATGACCCTTTTAATGGTTTCCATATCACGGGCTTCAATTTTGGCGACAATATCATATACTCCATACGCCAAGTAAGCCTCTTTTACTTCCTCGATATTTTTTAATGTTGCAACAACGCTCTCTTCAGCACCTATCTCAGTATTAATTAAAACAAAGGCTAATGCCACTCCATATTCCTCCTGGCCTGGAATAACTCCTCCTTCTTTTTCCACAATTTAAAAGAAAGATAGTTAAAGTCAGTCAAATAAAGCATTTTGCAATTTTCACGTATTTAAAACTATATGGAAAAAGTTGTAATCTGTTACACCTGAAACAAATTTTAGGTTTTTGCTTGTTTTTCTTTAGAAGTGAGAATCGAAAGTATTTTTTTAGTCACTTTTTCGAATTCTTTAGCTGTTGGGCTATCAAGATAATTCAATATAAACGGTTTCTGGTCCTCTTTTATAGATCGGCTAATATTTGGATCAAATGGCAGGCGTCCTAAGAAAGGCACATCAAATTCGTTTGCCAATTTTTCCCCGATACTCTCTCCAAATGGCTCAATAAGCTCTTCACAGTGTGGGCATTTCATATAACTCATGTTCTCTATAATACCTAGAATCTCTATTTCAAGTATCTTTCCAAAATTGATCGCTTTTTTAACATCTAATTCGCTAAGAGGGTCTGGGGCGGTCACAATGACAATTCCATCTAATGAAGGTACGTCTTGTAAGAATGTAAGTATTTCATCACCGGTGCCTGGAGGGCAATCAGCGATTAGAATATCTCTTCTTCCCCAGTCAGTTGCCTGAAGTATGCTGGAAATATAACTGGTCTTAAGTGGACCACGAAGAACTATAGGATCCTCATCTTTAGTCATATAATACATCGACATCACGGCAAGTCGGGGAAAAACAATCGCTGGATAAATCACATTCTTCTCTTCATCAACACGAGGGATTACCTTAGAAAGTCCCAATGCCTTAGGAACGTTTGGTCCATGAATATCAACATCAAGTAGAGCGACATCCATACCATAAAATGCCACAAAAGCCGCAGCAAGGTTAACTGCCACCGTAGTCTTACCAACTCCTCCCTTGTTACTGAGTATAGCGATTTTGTG
The DNA here is from genome assembly GCA_016840515.1 of Candidatus Borrarchaeum yapensis. Classification (GTDB taxonomy): domain Archaea; phylum Asgardarchaeota; class Sifarchaeia; order Borrarchaeales; family Borrarchaeaceae; genus Borrarchaeum; species Borrarchaeum yapensis. The sequence continues at coordinate 47,835 of JAEOSF010000008.1, forward strand.
GTCAACAAATTTTAATCTGTTTTCAATTTCAGCTTTGACCTTCTCAAAAGCGGATTCTACCTGTTCTTCTTCTTTATTACTCATAAGAGTCACCCATCAGCATAAATCCTGTTTTATTAACTAATGCTTTTAGAATTTTAAGATTATCTTTCAAAATGTAAGTTTTTTAAAAAAAATTTAGTTGTACTAGAATTTACAACAAAAAATAGATTATTCACTCATCAAGTATGGCTTCTATTTGTTGACTTTCTTCAAAAAGATAATCTGCGAACTCCTTCCAGAGGGCACTAAAGTTCTGATTATCTGACCATGTAGCTATCATACCTAAGCCGATTTCCTGTGAAAGAATTGCATAGGAACCTTGAAGAGTCTCCTTTCCATCAACAACTAAAAAAATCGTGCCGAGACGTCCTTCACGTTCGAGTAGCCGAACTTCAGCCATATCTGTAAGTTCTTTCAATACATCTTTTTCGTATTTATCATCTATTCCATGTGCGTACGTAATAATCTTAATTATTAAATCAATTTTGTTATCTTTTAGGAGCTTATTTTTGCGACTTTTAATTGCTTCTACAACTCGTGCAACTTTTAAGTCATAAAGAGTATCCGTTGCAAGTATTATTTCATCTGTAGCTCCTAAGATCATTTTGACTAGCTTTGTATATACAGTTGATGTGCCTCTAAGTACCCAAATTGATTTTGATTGGTGTTGTTCTGAACTCCGTTCAAAAAGAGGGATTAAGAAATCATTAGCTATACCTGTAGCTTGGTTGTATTTAATACTCATTTCTCTTATGAAAAAATCTGGATTATTTGGACGATATATATTCGCTCCTTTGCCAGATCCTCCTACAAATACTAAACCTTGCTCTTCTAATTCCTTTAGAACACTATAAACTTTGTTCTGGGGAACTTTGCTTGCCAAATAGATTTCTGAGGCTGATGCCTGCCCATAACCAACGAGTGCAATATATACTTTCGCCTGATACTCCGATAATCCTAAAAGTTTCAAAGAATCGACGATTTCGGGACTTACTGCCATTTCAACACACTTCACTCATCTACTACAACAGTCGTTATAATAAAGGACGATTTGAGTTAAATTATTTTCTGATATGCATTAACATCTAGTTTTCTTTTGGAGGTATATATTCATTGTGGAGGGATTTACTAGAAAGTATATATATGAGGACCATCATAGTAGTACCAAGTATAGTACCATAATGGTGGTACTATATATTGCCAACTCAGATGGTACGTACTAAAAAATCATTTAAATCTTTCAAAATCTGAAATGAATCAGTAAGAGTGCCTTAAAGTTGGTAATTAAAAACAAGTACCACCAAAACATGTTGAGGTTCAACCTGAATGAATGTAAATGAAATGTATTCGGAAATTCAACTCATTTCAATACAAACATGTCCGGAATGCAACGGCGGTCACATCGTAAGTGATTATGCGTGTGGGACTCTAGTATGCGCCACATGTGGGCTTGTGATATCCGATAATTATGTGCTAGACGAACAACCCGAGTGGAGAGCTTTTTCTAAGGAAGAATATAACAAAAAAAGCCGTGTTGGAGACCCACTTTCTCCTTTAAAGATTGATTACGGTCTTGGTACAACGATAGATAAAAGAAATCAAGATGGATATGGAAATTTGCTTACACCTCGTAATGCACATCGAATTAATCGTCTTCGTTGGTTACATGATAGAAATCATCGATCTGTTACAAGAAATCTTTCAAAAGCTTTAGCGGAATTAAAGCGCCTTTCATCTCAATTAGGTCTCCCAATGTCGGTTCGAAATGAGGCTGCTATCATCTACCGAAAGGCTTTACGCAAAAGACTAATTCGTGGTCGTTCAATTGATGGAATGGTAGCAGCTTCCTTATATTTAGTAAGCAGATCGCATGGACTACCGAGAACTTTAAGAGAAATTGCATCCACTTCACGACTTGATAAGAAAGAAATTGCACGTTGCTATCGTGTTTTATGCAATGAACTTCACTTGAAATTACCTCCTACTGATGCTACAAGTATGGTTCCAAGACTTGCAAATGACCTAGGGCTTTCTAGTTCCGTACAATGTAAGGCAATTGAAATTCTTAAAGAGGCTGAGCGTTTAAAAATCAGTATTGGAAAGAACCCAATGAGTTTAGCTGCAGCGGCGCTCTATATAGCGGCAATAGAGTTCGGTGAACGTCGTACTCAGCAAGAAGTGGCGGAGGTCGCGCAAACGACTGAAGTCACACTGCGGAATCGCTATAAAGAGATTAAACGTGAACTTAGACTCTAACAGTTCAACGGTTACTCACGATACTTTGGTGATATTAAAGATGGAAGAAGACCTGTATGCATTTAATATTTGTAGAAAATGTAAAAGAAAAGACTGGATACCTTTCTCACAAGAAGACATCGAGGCTGCTAGAACGAATGGAGGTTTATTTATAAAGGTATTAGATCATGGCGATCATATTATCACCCTGAAAATTGATGCTAATGGAGCTGTACGTCGAGAATATATTCGTGCAGAAATTCTGAATTCTCAGCCAATTATTTCTTAAAGTTAAATCTTTTTTCTTAAATTCTTTTTTTATTTTAAAGTTGTTGAGACCCTACAACAGCTTAAGTATTCGTTGTTATAACTGTGACTTACAAAACTTTCATGAATTAACATCGCTAAAGGAGTTAAACCTTGTACATAATGATTATTTAGGCTCTTTTTAACTGGAGAGAACGGAATGATCAATCTGCATTGCAAACTTCTTATTATCACATTTGACGAAATTGATATTTTGCAGGAAATAAAACGTCGCGTTAAAGAGTATCTGGGATGCGATGTTGTTGATACGAAAACCATTAGTTATCCAAAAGCAAGAATGAGATTTGTTCAATTAAACGCATCAGATTTCTTACCTACTCTTGTTTGCTTAAAAAACGCCTATGATTTTGTTTTGGGGATCGTTAAAGCGGATTTGTATTTACCTCACCTGAATTTCGTATTAGGAGTAGCGCATCCTCAAGAATCAGTGTGTATTATCTCATTAGCCCGTTTGCGATCTTCCGATAGGCAACAATATATTGGCCGTGCTGTGAAAGAGGCAATACATGAGTTAGGACATCTTTTTGGCTTAGAGCATTGTAATAATCCTAAATGCGTAATGCGCTTTTCTAACATGGTAGCTGAGACAGATTTTAAAGATGAAAAATATTGTGAGAAATGTTTGCAATTACTGAGAAAATAAGCACTCCTTTGTTGCTTTAAATGCAAAACAAGTTTTGAAAGATCTTGTTATCTCTTACAATGTTTAAGATGATTTTTACGTGTTTTTTATTAAATAGTCTATAACAAAAACGTTTCAAATACAAAAAATATAATAACAATAACTACAACTTTAACTAGGAGGTTTTTTATGACACAACAACTAAAGGTTAAACTTCCTGGGACATTATATTACATAGATCTGACCATGAATCCTGCAACAAATACTGGAAAGGTTACTTTAGAACGAAAAGCAGTTGAAGCTCAAAAAACTCTTTCTGATTTAAACCCACATTCAATTCAAGGTGTTTTATTAGACTTATTAGACGCCCAAGGATTAAACCCTAATCCTCGGTTAATTTCACGCTTGCTTGAAGATCTTACAGAACCTGAGAAGGCAGAAGTAGTTGAAAGAGTTGAAGAATCCAAAGTAATTGAGGAGGTTAAACCCGTTCCTACAATAACTGCCCGGGAAACAGTAGTCCCTGAAATGCCTCCTGTTGTTGAAATGAAAGCAGAAGCCCCCACAAAAGTTGATACAGCAGTTAATGCTCCTCTATTGAAATTCAAAGATGTTCTAGCAGCAGCAACTTTTCAAATGTCGCAACTTGATTCACTTCTGAAAGAATCATCAAATACTGAAGTTGAATCTGCGATGAAATCGCTTCAAAATTTGCTGACGCAAGCCAAAAGCATCATAGACGAAATAATTACTAGATAAAGCAAGTTGCCATCTAGTTGCTCGGTATAAAAAAACTGAGCTAAATAATTCTTTTTAGCAACTCTTCAGGTGTAGCTTTGATAGATTGAATGGCTTGTTCATTGTTCAATCCCGCTCCAACAGCTACCTTCCAAGCAGTTTCTTGAGAGATCAAATCGCCTGGTTCGTGTGCATCTGTACAAACAATGAGTTTTACTGCATTTTTTGCTAACCTGGCAATATGTCCATTTGTTAGACAATGTCCCCTTCTTGAGGTTAGTTCAAACGCTATATCGTTTTTAGAGGCAATTTCGCAAACCTCGTCTGTAATTAGCCCGGGATGTGTTAAGATGTCGATGTCTGCATTAACCGCGGCCAAATTTGTACCTTCTTCGACAGGTTCAGCCAGCGTCTCACCATGAACTAAGATTAATTTTGCCCCATACTCACGTGCTTTCTTTGCTAATTTAGAAATACTTTTCGCCGGCACCATAGTTAACTCGGCACCAGGAATCACGGTGATATCCCAGTATTTCATTAATTCTTCAGAAACTTGAACAATACGGGGTAATACATGATCTAAAGTGGATATATCTACATGATCGGTAATAGCAATCGCTTTATGATTCATGACTTTAGCCAAACGAACTAATTCACTTGGCAGAAGTACTCCGTCGCTGAAAATCGTGTGAGCGTGCAATTCAATTCGTTCTCCAAATTTCATACCAGTATCCTCCTTAATTTACGCTAACTAGATGATACTCAAATTATCCGTGTCCTCTCTTAATTTCGATGTTTTAGTCTATTGCCATGTCAATTATGTCAATCAGGTCGAGAAGCTTAATATTATAATTTCTAATAACTTTGTCGAAGTTGAATTCACAAGTGGGGCAGATTGTAACCAAATAGTCTGCTCCTGTTCCTTCGGCTTCTTTAAGGCGTTTATCAGTAATATTTGCCACTAAATCATAGTCCAAAGCGATGAGACCACCACCGGCTCCACAGCAATGTGACTGATAGCCTATGTGATCCATTTCAACTAATTCAATGCCAGGAATTGCATTTAGTATTATACGTGGTTCGTCGATGATCCCTGCGAGTCTCCCCAGGTGGCAAGGATCATGGTAAGTAATTTTCATGTTTACTGGTTTCTTGAATTGTATTTCACCACTTTCGATTTTTCTGGCAATGATTTGAATTACATGTAATACTTCGAAATCAAATTTCTCGTAAAACTTCGGATATTTATCCCTGAATGTTCTTAAACAACCTGGACAATGGGTTACGATAGTTTTAACTCCTGCTTCTCTAAAGATCTTCTCAGTCTTCTCAATCTGAGTCTTAAACTTGTTCCAATGTCCTGTGGTATGCATAAGTTCCCCACAACACGGTTCATCGGAACCTAAATAGTTCATTTCAATTCCGAGTTTCTTTAAAGTCTTGACAGCTTTGGCGAGTCTTTCAGAATAGAACAATGAATCGGTGCAGCCTGCGTAAAAAAGAATAGGCGATTGTTCGTTAAATTCAATATCTTCTGCCCAATCACTTTTATCTTCTCGATCTAGTTGGAATGGGTTTTCTTTGTCGATGATTGAATTTATCCCAATAAGATGGTTTCTATCAGCATATCCTTTTTTGACCAAATCCGCCCGGAGTGCCTCTAAAATCTCATCATTATCAAGTGCACAATTTGCAGCACAGGAACCACAAACACTACATGTATTGACAATTTCAGCGATTTCTTCATATTCACTTTCTGGAATAATCCCTTCAAGCATACCTCGTGCTATCAGCATTTTTCCACGACAGGCATAACTTTCAAGTTTCTTTTCTTTAAATACAGGACATTCTTCCCTGCAGAAACCGCATCTTGTGCGATTACAAGTATAAATTGCATCTTTGTATTTCTCAAGTTCCATTCTCATCCCTCTGATTTTTTTTCGATTCTAACAGTAATTTTATCAATTTCGTCAACGGAAAACTTCTTGCCCGGATTCATTATGTTGTTAGGATCAAAGATCTTCTTTATTTGCATCATAACATCAAGGCTGTCTCCGTGTTCGTAACGATTATACCCGACACGAAATTGTCCGTCTCCCCAATAGGTACTCATCGTTCCTTCGAGGTCAACGGCCATGTAACTCATTTCTTTGACGTAATTCCACCATCCTTGCACACTTTCTGGATCTTTATCGTCCACCCATACTGCAAATGAAATAGAAGGGCTTATACAACTTGCCTTTTCATTATAAACGCACATACCTAAGATTTCAAGCCCATTCTTTTCCGCAATTTCTAAATATCTTTTGTAGCCTTCCTCGATACGTCCTACTGGAAGTCCTAGATCCGCAGCACCAAATTTCTTCTCCCGTTGGCTATCTGGCCATTTTTGCCTGAACGGAATAAAACTCCCCGTATGCTTCGAATTCCACCACGATTCGACCATATCTTGTTCCTTGAGAGTTTCGCCGCCGGTTTCTTTGGACAATTTGAGGGCGTAATCCTTTGTTGAATTAGTAACATATTCGTCACCATTAAATGATACAAACAAAACCGCATTTGCCCATTTTGGAATATCGGGCTCTCGATTGTGCTTTAGTCGAAATGAATGTGTGTAAAAATTAAGGCGACGTCCGCAGTTTATATGGGCGGATTCAACACTTAGCCCTGCTTGTAATAATCTCTGAAGCGCGTTTATTGCTTCATTTATTGACTTAAATAGTATACCCACTACTTGGCGTGTCTTCGGAAGAGGATAGATTCGGAGCGTTGTCTCACAGACTAAACCTAACGTACCTTCAGATCCAATGAACAGGGGCATTAATTTGAGCCCTGAACTACTCACAAGAGCCTTTCGATGGCCAATTCTGAGAAGTTGACCAGTTCCAGTTACAACAACAGCATTTAATAAGAAGTCAGGAGTGCGTCCATATTTAATGGCAAACGTTCCATCGTTATTGCAGGCGACTGCAGAGCCAACGGTGGAGGCAGGTTTGCTCTCAGGGTCATGTGGAAACCATAATCCATATTCTGCTAAGATTTCATTCAAACGAAGGATTGTGATCCCTGCACCACAAGTAACGGTCATATTTTTTTCATCAATTTCCTTCACTTCATCTAATCCCTTCATATCGACAGAGATTCCTCCGTAAATTGGAACACTTGCCCCACTCATCCCCGTTCCACCTGCATAAGGAACGATTGGGACTTGAAATTCGTTACAAATCTTTACCATTTTTGAAGCTTCATCAACAGAAAAAGGTCTAACAACGATGTCTGGTAAATAAGCTTCTTTTGCGTCACGAGGAGACCAATCTCTTGAGTAAGCCATCCGGTGGAAGACTTGTTCAAATACTCGGTCTTCTCCGAGTTCTTCTCTAAGTTTTCGAGTAATTTGTTCAATTTGAGCGTTATTAATCAAAATTTACACCTTTTCAGTTGGATAAACGCAATCTGGATACGCTTGTTGCTTATATACATATTAATTTTGAAGCACAAGATAACTAACAAACTTCTTGTGTGTACCAAACTTGATTATTATATCTTTTTGCTCATTTGTGCAAAGATATTTATTTACTAAACACCTTAAGGTGACGTAATTTTTCACGATTGTTGAAAAAACGACTATAGGAGTTGAAAATATATGAGCAAAAAACTATCCTTTACTTTAACACCATCAGAATCAAAGAGATTAATTGGAAAAGGAGTTGCGGCTCTTCCAGAGGTTAAAAATGCACGAAGAATTATTGTCATCGGTGGTTCAACAAATGGCTATATTGTAGAAGAGATTTTGCAGAAAAAAATCGATCGTAAGTATTTTGCTGCAGGTCTGATTAAGCAACGGGGCACCTGTGTTACCCCCGCTAATGGACGTATCCCACCTATTGTGATCGAAAAAGGGCAAGAAATCGAGATGAGTTATGCTGATGCAATTAATGAACTAAAAGCTGAAGACGTAGTGATCAAGGGAGCAAACGCACTTTATTCAACTTTTGAAAATGGCAAATATGTTTGGCAACCCGCAATTATAGTAGCAAATCCCGTTGCTGGTACTGCAGGCGCATTTTTGGGTCCTGTAAGAGCTAGAGGTGCACATTTAATCATGCCCGTAGGATTGGAAAAACTGATCCCCTTGCCTATTACAGAACTAGCCGCCTTAGATTTAGGTATCAAGAAGATTGATTACCCATTAGGTCTTCATTATGGAATACTTCCAGTAATTGGAGGCAAGGTCATCACAGAAATCGAAGCTTGTAAAGAACTATTCGACCTTTCAGTTTATCCCGTCGGAGCTGGAGGTGTAAATGGCGCAGAAGGTGCTATAACTCTTTTCTCAGAAGGCGACGATGAAAAAATACAGAACGCATTACAACTAGTACAGAGTATTAAAGGCGAACCGCCTACACAGTTAAATGCAACTGAATGCAAGGGTTGTACTGTACCCTGTCTTAACGCCGAATAAGCCTTTAAATGGGCACGAGCAGTTATGTCACAATCATATAGATTTTAAGTCATTTATCATAATAGTTAATTACAGTTTGAGCAAGAGCTCGAAAGGTTGTGAACTCTTATGGAAATGTCGCCAGAAGAAATGGAAAAAAGAAAGCAAATGGTACTTTCAATGTGCATCTGCAAGAGTTGCCCTACATTTGTTGAAGGTGCCGAACCTATTGGCTATTGCCTCTCAACAATCGGCAAGAATCCAAAAATAACCGCAGAGAAAGGCTGCATCTGTCCCACATGCCCAGTCTTCTCAAATATGTCCCTCACTAAAGACTATTTCTGCATTAAAGGATCAGAAATGGAACAAAAGGGTATGATGTGATCCCTTATTTTAAGCACTAATACGTCTTTTTTTCTTTTAAATACAGATTTCGTCTCCTGAGTTGCTCTTACAAAAAATAGAGAAGAAAATAAAAAATTGTATATTTCTTGTGTTCTACAATTCTTTATTTTAATATGGACGTTGCTTACCTTTCCATGGGCAAGTAGGCCAATCGCATGTAGGACAGGTTCTTACAGGGACATTAAGGGGCGGTTCGCCTTTAATACTCTTTATTAGTTTTATGAGTTCTCTAACCCCTTCATCTTCTCCAGAGATTTGTAAAACTACTGATCCTTCTGCTCCAATCGACCCTCCTGAGCTCATGTGTATAACTTCGATGTCCTCATCGGTCAACAGTTCTAATGCTTGAATTTCTGTGATTGTTGTGCCTGTTGTGACAGGAAAAAAGCCACAGGGCATACCTGTTGAATAATTCACTCTATTAATTCCTGCCAAAGATGCAACTTCATCAACGGGCGTCATTATGAGTTTCTCAAGTCCCACGGGGCAGATTAATTCGACCCCTTTCGCGATAATTTGTCCTATTGAATTGCCGATTGTTCCTCCGTGAGAGGCTCCGATTAGAATGCCTGTGTTAAAGAACAGATCCACAGCGTTCCCACCTTTGATAAATACATCATCAGCATTCATTTCTTTCACGATTTCATTTGTTTTTATTTCTTGTAATTCACCGTTCACAAATGCTACTTCTGATATAATTTTAGAAAAATCGATCAAACAAAGCCTATCAGGTGCGATCGCTCCTGCTACAAAGTTCTCTTTATCAATAGGCTTGCCTAGCAGTTCTTCAAAAACATACGCATCAGTAGTTCCTCTTGCAATGGTGACAATACCGTTTTCAAGGGCATTCTTAACAGAATCTAATTGGGCAACTCCTTTTGCAATAAGTCTTTTACTTTCCCAGGGTGTCAAAACAATTTGTGCTATCATAAGAAAACCTCCTAATACAAAAAACAAAGAAGTGTTAGTTTAAGAACAAAAATAATTAGGAGATGAAGTCACTTAAATAATATTTAGGTTATCGGTAATCTTGCAGTCCTCGCAAATCATCATGTTTGGATTTAGCAAATCTTTTGGATCGAAAATGGCCTTGACCTCTTTCATGTAGCTATAAATTGTACTTCCCCATTCTGCTTCCAGATACATAGTTCTATTCCTCCCCATTCCATGCTCACTTGTTATCGTCCCATTATACTTAAACAACAATTCATACACTTCGTCCACTAGATGTGGTATCATCTCAAGATGTTTTGGATCCTTCAAATTAATCAGAGGACGTAGATGAATTGTTCCTGTTCCGACATGCCCGTACATACCAACGATTAGATCATATTTTTCGAAAATTGGAAGCGCTTCTCTAATAAAGGGTGCTAGATATTGAATTTCTAAGCCAACGTCTTCGATTAACGCCAAAGCTTTCAAATCCGTTCCTTTTGTAAATTTCATAAGTGTAGGCAAAATGGCGTGTCTGACACGCCAAAGCCTAAGCTGTTTTTCCTCATCAGTTTCAGTCACAACGCCATTAAAAATATCATAATTTCGCTCAATAATCATTTTTTCAAGTTTTTCTATCTGGTCAAACCGTTCTAGTCCCTGAAATTCAATGAGTAACATATGAACCTCTTCTTCAGGTATACCTAATTCCGGTTTTTCTTTTCTGACCATTTTAAGGCTCTCGTAATTCAATAATTCAATAGCTACTGCACCGATCTTTTTAATATCATTTACAGAATCCATGGCTTCGTCAAGTTGTCTGAAATAAATTAAACTTGTAGCTACGCCTTCAGGGATTTTTTCAACTCCTAGTTTTATCTTTGTGAAGATACCGAGCGTACCAACGCTGCCAACAAGTATATGTGCAAGTATGTGTCCGATTTCGTCATATCGGATAAGTGCAGGTAAATTGTATCCACTAGAAGTTTTAACTCCTTCTCGTTGTTTGTAAACGTTTAATGTCTCGTTATCTAAAGAAATTGTCTCTTTCAAGGTTAGCAGTTTGTCTTTTATTTTACCTGGAATCGTTTCGTTGTTTGAAGTATCAATAAGAATGCCATCAGCTGTTATAAATTCCAAAACTTCAACATAATCATCGAAGGTGCCGTACCTAACAGAATGTGCTCCACTTGATTTTGTACTAACATTTCCGCCAATGCAACAAATTGGTGCGCTTGATGGATCTGGGGGTAGAAAGTAGCCTTTTTCTTTAATAAAATCCTGTAATGCTTTGTGATTGACGCCAGGTTGGCATACTACATAATGGTCTCTATTCTCTTCAACAAAATCTAAGATACTGTTCATGTATTGCTTAAAATCAATAATTATCCCTCTGTTTAAAGAGGCTCCTGCTAAACTTGTTCCTCCAGATCGTGGAGTTAAGGGGATATTCCATTTCCTTGCTATCTTCACGATCTTTATGACGTCAGTTTCATCTTTGGGGAAGGTAACTAACAAAGGTTTGACTCTGTACATACTTTGATTGGTTGAGTATGCCTCCAGAGTATCTTTGTCCCATTTAACATCTCCACGTATTGCTTGTTCAATCTCTCTTCCTATACTCTCACTTGCCATAGTTTTTCACCGTTCTAAAGATAAAAGTAATTAAAGTAAGGGAAACGTGACGTTAAATTTGCAATGTGGATGCCCCGTACCATGACACTCTGACTCTTCAACCTTACATGATTTATTAAATTTTGCCTCGAAAATTGTTTCAATAATACCCTCGTCTTGAGCACACAGGCATTTTCCAACATTTGGAAATCCGGAGCATTCATAGCACTCTGTAACTACTAGTGTAATTGGGGTTTTTGAAACGACTTCTAAATGTCCCAATTTATGCGTTTCCCAGAAGTTCGAGAGATCGTTTAATAGACCATCCAAATTTTTACTAGTGAACGTTTTAGCAACTTCTTCTCCTATAGTCTTTCCAATTTCCCGCAAAACTGGTGACAGGTCAAAGTTAGTTAGGCCCTCTATACCAAACCTAACGGCACAAAAAAGTCCGTTAGCAAAAGTCAATGGATCTCCAATGGATCTTCGAATTATCACCGAAAGCTGTTCGCTTAATTCGGCCATGGGCATTTCCGTCGTCCCAACAAATTTAGAGTTCAAAAAAAATAACTTTCTGCGCTTATCTTCAGGATGTGACTTTTCAATGACAAGGTTTTTGTCTATAAGTATCTTCAGATGCTCCCAGAGCGTAGATTTAGACTTTCTCTGCCCACGTTGTTCAAAAAGTAGGAAAATATCCTTAAGTTCGAGCCCGTTAACTTCTTCCTGCAACATCTCCAATATTTTCATGCGCACAGGATTGGAAACTTGCCGTAAGCCATCGCTCTCAGAAAAATAGACCTCAAAACTAGCCCGTTTTGAAGGAGTCATATTTTGTATGTTTGCTTTCGAATTATTTATATACATTCGGAAATAGGCGAATAAAAATCACTTTTGTTAGTATTACTAAGCATTAATAGTTTCTGCTAATTTTGCTGGATTGTTAAAATATTGTCCTATATATTCTTCTTCAAATGGCGCAGAGTATTAAGACAAAATTGTAGATTCTTAACAAAAAACAATCAATCTACTTAATCTACTGACCCATTGACAATTTTCCAGTCAAATCATCTTTTCACAAATGCATATTATATTGCGAAGATTAAATACGTTTTTTAGAACTATTCTGGACCATTTCATTTTAACTCTTTTTTTTTGTGATTGTTTAAATTTTATTTTACAAATCTACCAAAATAAATATAGGTCAGTTTTCTGATAATTTATATAGAGCGAAGGAGGTGTTAAATAAGCACCATAAATCGAGTAAAATAAACCCGATTTAATTTAACTTTGTTCTTATACTATAATATTAAAAAAAAACAAAAAAAAGGGAAGTGTAAGTGATGGGAATGTTTGAAAAAATACGACGCTTTTTCAGGTCCAGAGAAATCAAAGAAACTCCCGAGGCAGCTGAAGGGGCTATGGCTGGAGCGAATGTACACGCAGGATTCGCGTATCGAAGAACTACAGAAGGTATGTCGGCTTTTGACTTGGCTAAAGATGCTGCAGCTGAAGCATTAAAACGTGTAGGCTCTGAAAATTTTAGTGTTGCACTCGTCTATTCTGCATATGAACATAATCCGAAAGATGTCGCTGCAGGTGTAAGTGCAGCTATTCCAGGTCCTTGGCTTGGTTGTACAACTTCTGGAGAAATTACTTCTGCTGGATTATTCGAGGATAGTATCGTGGTTGCAGCAATAAGTAGTCCTCGTATAAAATTTGGAATTGGAGTAAGTTCAGGTGTGTGTCAAGATGATGAAGGTGCTGGAAAAACCGCTATTAACATGGCTTTGAAATCTTTAACAGCAAAAGGAGGAGCCATGAAAGAAGGTGCAAATTATATTATTATGCACGGCTCGACAGGAGGCGAAGAAGGAATTATCCGAGGACTTCAACAAGAAGTTGGTAATATTCCAGTAGTAGGAGGAACGGCTGGCAACGCGTTAACGGAAAACCCACCATATGTATTTGCAAATGGTAAAGCGTATACAGATGCCGTTGTTTTAGGATTAATGTCTTCAGATATGGTTACAGTTGTTGATTCTGGGCATGGTTGGAAATCAACAGGCAAGGTTGGATTAGTGACTCGTTCAAATCCACCTGAGGAACGAAAAACTACGCTATGGCATAAAGTCTATACTATTGATAATAGACCTGCAGCCGAGTGGTATGCAGAACAAATATCAGCGTTAAAAGGTAGCGAGGTTTCGGTTGACACTCTAAAACAATATTACCCGTTCGTGACTTTTGGTGGCTCCAGTGGTATCGGAGGAACAGGGTATCCAACAGGAATCAAAGACCCACAAGGAAGGATATGGACACGAGACGTCCACAGTGTAGAGGACGATCTAGGCTTAACATTTTGGGCGTATGTACCAGAAGGAACAGGTCTTGAAGTATTGGAAGGTACACCTGATACCTTAACTGATAGGTCAAAAGCTTCAGCTAAAGACTTATTTAGCAAATACTCGAAATTTAAGCCTGTTATGATGTTCGACTTTAACTGTGTAGGCCGGAAAATCTATCTATCGAAAGTAAACAAACTCGATGGAGAATATGAAGAGATTAAGAAATTAACAAAAGGAGTACCAATAATAGGTTTTTATACGCACGGAGAGCAGGCGTGTTACGGAGGCTTAAACCAACATTGTAATCTAACAATCACAAGGCTGTTGATAACGGATACATTAGCGACTTAAAGCAACTCAAAAGCAGGCTCCAATTCTTTTTTTGTTCGGTAACTTTTTTCTAATTCTATTTTAATAGAATGGGTTATTTTTAACGTTTTTAATCATACTATCTCTTGTAAATAAATTCTCAATCACGTTGAATCCCTGTAATTGTCCTTAGTGTTTCAGCTAGTTTAGATGCAAAGTTTTTGAATTTCAGATCTAGTATTTCAACTGAGTCTTCCAATTCCTTCATTTTTTCAAGAAGGCCTGAAAACGTATCGGTATTTGTAGAATAATTATTACTCAATTGTGTTTTTATCTCATTGAGGCCTCTCTCCAGCAATTCAATAGAGGTAGACTGTTCAGTGAATAACTCTCTAAAAGATATTAAATCCGTTTGGATGGTTCCAAGTACTTCTGTTGTTAAGTTTTCAACTTCTTGTTTAATTAGAACTCCCATTTGTTGTAAAATTGTATCACTTAAAGTCTGAATCGAAGTCGCAGTTTCCACTTTGAAATATTCTATTAATGCCTCAAGAACATTATGAATTCCAGAAGCTGTAGGGATTTTGCCCTTTGGTGTATTTATTGTCTCAAGTGTTAATTTCAGTTTATTAGATGAAGTCATATTCTTACCTCAACGTTGTTCTTCTCTTAGAGATCAATTAAAAAGTAGTAAGATTAATGATTGTGATTACTCATTAATTATTAAGAATTCCTGCATTATAAGTTATGCTGAAATGTTATTTTCTTTGGAATATCTAATGAAAGAGAGATAGAAAATGGTAGAGCCTCATTACATTGAACTAATAATAACCGAGAAGCCTGAAGATGACGAAGAAGATTTTCAAGCCGATGGTATTTACATTACAACAACATTTGACACGATCTCAAACAATATCGACCATTCAACGAGTGTTTTTGACGGTAATAATTTAATCTTAGAAACAAAATTTGTAGGATCTTACGATTGGACCGAAGAAGAATTTTGCATGGTCTGTAAATTACCTATAAAGCATTCATATAACGCAGGCATTGTTAAATGCCCTTATTGTGGAATTAAAGCACATAAACAGCATTTATTTGAATGGATGAGAATCCGGAAAGTATGTCCCTTTTGTAGGCGAGAGATTTCTGAAAGAACCATTTTACATGTGAAGCCCTAAAATGAACGAAAGAAAAAATAAGGAAGTTGTTCATTATTTCTCTTAAGTTATATTCTTTCATGGAGGTATCGCAAAAATATGATTGTTCGAGTAGTAAGCGCTATCGGTGGTGGAGTGGTGGACGTAGATGTTCCCGAAACGTCAACTGTAAATGATGTAAAAACGATCGTATCGAAAGAAAAGAAAATTCCTGCATCTACTGTACTGCTGGTTTTCAGAGGCAGGCAATTGCAGGATAATGAAATTCTTGGCGAATGCGGCATAGGAGCTTACGATAAAGTGTACCTCATTACACGTACCGAGGGTGGGGTCTATTTAATCTAATATTTCTTGTTTTTCTATTGATAAATAAACGAGAATTTTTTTCATTGTGAAAAACAAATAAGAACATCCTCATTGAGTTTGGAAATTGTACCTGCCCTGCATTGGTGATTAAAAAACTGAAAATGTTAATATGGTATTAACGATGATCATCAAGATCTCTGATAGCACACTTTGTAATGCGATAAGGCGTACTTCTGAAGTTTCAACTGAATCAGGTGGAATACTCGTAGGAAAACTGAAAGAAGGAGAACTTATCATTAATGGATTAGAAACTGGCCAACAGAGCGCCACACATGTTCATGTGACTTTGCATGATGAGTTCTTGGTCGAAATAGCCACTAAGTATGCTGAAAGAGACGAAAAAATCGTTGGTTGGTATCATTCCCATCCAAACTTTGGGTGTTTTATGTCAAGCACAGATATTGATACCCAACGAAGATACCAAGCATTATTTCCCAATGCAGTAGCATTAGTTATAGATCCACAACGTCCAATTTTTCGATTTTATCGTGTAGAGGACACAAGTTACACATCTGTTGAATATGACGTTTTAGAGAACATTTAGCAAGTCGATCTGTCATAAAAAACTAAACTCTTCTTTTTAAATGGAAAAGTTTCTCTTTTTCCTAAATGTAGAGACAATCTATTATTGGCTTTCTTCTTTGTCTTCCCAATCTTTATAGGCATCTGTCTCGGCGACAAATGCATCAAAAAACTTCTTTACACTGCCTAAAGTGGATTCAACGGCACGAAGTTCATGGATATCTTCTCTCATTTTCGCAATTTCTTCATAAAGACCTTTCAAAAGCGATAAGAGTTCTTCTCTAGATTTAGTTAAAGCTTCTTTTTCGCCTAAAGAACTTTCTACAAATTTTCTTATTTCTTCAACAGTTGGTTGCATATCCATCAGATTAACGCCCGTTTGAAGAAGATCCGTTGCTCTTTCAATTTCGATTCTTGCCTTTTCATCTCTTTCATAAAGATCTTGTTTATCAGTTTCAAGTAATTCCCTTACGTCGCTTTGAAGGTTTCCAAAGGTTTCTGGGAGGGTTGCAGCGAATTCAACAAACTCATCCAGTCGATTGAGACGAGATTCAACATTTTGCATAGTCTCATTTATTTTAGAGAGATTATCATCAATTTTATTAGAAATGGTTGTTGTTATCGTTTCTATTTCATCAAAACCTGTTGCCTTTTTTATGCCTTCGCGAATTTCTTTGATGATTTCATTTCCTGGAAATTTCATGAGTTCAAGTTGTATAGCTTCTACAGTCTCTTGTCGGGCAAATCCCTCTAATTTTTCGGACAATGGACTGATATCAGGTGTTTGGACATCTGTTTGATTAGCAAAAGCCTCTAAAACCGTTTTAATTTCATTAATAACTTCTGGAGAAACACTGCTTGATTCTGCTTGAGTTGGTACATTAAAACTCTCAATCTTTTCAAGAATTTCAATAAGTGTATTTTCTTGTGCCATTTCAGCAGCCATTGAGTTAATTAACTCTTTAATAGGCTCGATATCTAACTTTGCTTTTAATTCTTGCTTAGGGGCGTTGCCTAAAAGCTGTACAAGATTAAACTTTATTTCTTCCAAAGAATCATTGATTGAATTAAGTTGTTCATTAATATCGTCGTCTTTTTTCTTTTTTGACAAGATCGACACCCTGTTTTTTCGTGAAGTTATATTAACGTGATTTATTCTGAAAACAAAATTGCTAGTTGTAAATAAGTAAGTATTGACACTATGATAAATAAAATTATTTCTCTTTTAGATTTTATTAGGGGGCTTTAATATGCATCAAAGCATTATTCTATGGTTAAAAAACTGCAAAATTGACAAACGCCAATTTCTTTTACTATAAAGTGATAAAAGATAGTTGCAAAGATAACATTAATGTAGTATTGAGTGAATTAATAATATGAAACCTTATTAATCATCGTAAAACTTCTGAAATTTCGTTAGGAGGTACATTTATTGATCAATGCTGATTTTATATTAGCCCGAGAAGCGCAGTTGATGTATCAACGCGCTAAGGAGTTTAGTCCAGTTAACGGTAACCTGCGACATTGGAAAGGTTTTCTGCCTGGTCGTGGATCGTATGTTGGCTCCAAATTTGAAATTGATATTTATATCCCTTACGAGTTTCCAAGAAAACCTCCAGAAGTCTGGATAAGAAATGTTAAGCATCCCAACGTAGATGCGCAAGGAAAATTAAATATGAAGATACTGGAACGCGGTTGGCGTGGCGATTTCCATATTTATCACGTGGTCAATTCATTCAAAGGGTTATTTGCTAGGGCTCCCCTTGTTCCAGTAGGTGCAACTCTACCCCCACCTTCTACTAAACTGGTAGAAGAAACAGAAAAATTCAAACGACAGTCAGATATCTTAGAGAGTGAGGTCGAACGACTTCAGGGAGTTATAATGAACAAAGATGATGAACTAGTACGATTAAAAGCAAGAATGACCGTTCATAACGTTCCTGAAACCGGAGAAGTTCGTAAAGAAGAAGTAGTTCAACCCTCAGCAACTAACGAAACTCTGCAGATGGACTTAGAGAGCGAAAAGATTGCGGTTGTTGATCTTATTGAAAATTTGGAGGAGAAGTTCAGAGAAGGAGAAATTGCGGCAGTTGAATATACTAAGTTATATAAAAAATATTCTAGGGAGCTTTATTTAATTAATAAGAAACTTGGAGAGACGAAATAAGAATTAATTATCTTAAAGATTCTAACTTGATTATTTTGGAGGATTTATTAGATGGCACGTGTTAAAAGTCTTGAAGAACTTGAAGCAGATCTATATGCGATCACTGCAACTCTCGATACTCTTACTAAGAGTTTTAATGAAGGCGAACTTGATCCGTACATCTATAAGAAACAGTTACGTAGTTTAATGAGAGACGCGTTTAAAACAAGGATGCAGTTGGACAAACTTAAATTTCAACTTGAAGCGTTTTTAAAAAGAGAGAAGATCATTGAAAAATTCCCTTATGGAGCAGAACGTTTACGTCTAGGAGAGGGGTCTAAACCATCCATTCCGACTTCTGACGAAACATCAATTGAGACATTTGGTCAATCTTTTGTATCTGTTTCTGGTATAGCGGCGAAGACAGCAGATGTTGTCGCAGATTTGATTGAATTAATTGATCTTGCAAAGTTAAGAAGTGTTGCACGCGTTGATATTCTCGTCCCTAATCTTGATGATCTCCTTTTACTCCTTGAAAAGTTTCCAGGATTCGGAAAGGATTATTGGGCTTATATAGAAATCGAACGATGGCGTGATAATCTCAAGAAAGAGTCTCCTGACAAAATAATCGATGAAGAAATGGCCAAGAACCTAGAATACAATGCTATTCGCTGGTTGAACGATTTTAGGAGACGCTTAAGAGAATAATCTTTCCTGCTTGAGGTGTCAGAGCATGGGATTGCATGATATCGAAAAAAAACTAGAATTAAATAGAGAATTTAAGAAAAAAGGCACAAAATTAATGATGGAAGACTTAGGCAAGATGCTTACGTCTTTAAAAGAACTTCGCGGAGAATTAAAAAAGTTTGAGAAAAAATATGCAAAGGAACTAAAAACTATACCTTCATATCGAGAAAAAGTAGTACGTATGCGTGCAGAATTAGGATTACCTTTAGAAATAGGCGTTTATGAAGAAAAAGGTAAACCTAGACTATTTGGCAAAGATAAATACTATGATAAACTTGGGCTTGAAGCCCTTGATATCCTTCAAAAACATAAAGAGGCCTCTGGAGGCATTATGAGCCTTGCAGAGATTGTTTTGTTGGTAAATAAAGAAACCCCAGGAGTTACTATAAGTCCCAATGATATAAACAGTGCGATGAAGCGTCTAGAGAAGGCAGATCTCGTAAATGTATTTGAACTTAAATCATCAGACGTAAAACTTGTTGAATTCGTCCCTGTGGGCTTGAGTAGCGACCAGAACGAAGTACTTGAACTGGCCAGCACCAAAGGTTGGACAACTCTCGAAGAGATCATGATGGAAAAAGGATGGCCCAAAGAGCGATCTGAGAGAGTTCTTAAAGCTTTTAAGGACGGCGGTATAGCTCGTCTCGATTCAAGCTACGCAAGGGGTACACGGTATTATTTTCCTGGTTTAGGCGGAAGTTCATCGTAATTAATTTAACCTTTTTTTAACACCGACAGGCTTCTATGTTCTTTATAATGTTTTAAATAAGATTGAGTAGGATATTCCCTTAAAGAGTCCCCTTCATAATGCACTAATCTGACTGATGAAAATACCTTTACCATAGTATTAAAAAATGACAACTATCTGAAAACTGATGAAGGCTTCGTATCTACTGTATAGTCGAGACGGTTGCTATATTTGCGGTGAAAAAAGTGGGCGATATGTTAATTGAGAAGAAATTTCATCTGATGACCGTTGAAGACATATATAACACTTTAGGATCAAAAGATGATGGCATCAGTAATATTGAGGCAAAGATACGTCTTGAGAAATATGGCCTAAATGAGATCCAAGAAGCTGAAAAAACAAGTCTCATTAAACTCTTTTTCGCTCAATTTAAATCGTTTCTTGTTTTGATCTTAGTCGCAGCTGTAGTTATTTCATTTGTTTCATCAATTTTCTTTGGAGGAGAAATTCTTGAATCTATAGCGATTTTTGCTATTGTTTTTGCCAATGCAATTTTAGGGTTTATACAAGAATACCGTGCTGAGAAAGCAATTGAAGCATTGAAACAGATTGCAGCACCAGAAGCATTGGTTTTCCGAGATGGCATCGAGATGAGAATCCCTTCAAGGGAATTAGTACCAGGTGATATTG
Source organism: Candidatus Borrarchaeum yapensis (assembly GCA_016840515.1). Taxonomy (GTDB): domain Archaea; phylum Asgardarchaeota; class Sifarchaeia; order Borrarchaeales; family Borrarchaeaceae; genus Borrarchaeum; species Borrarchaeum yapensis. The sequence goes on from JAEOSF010000008.1 coordinate 68,168, forward strand.
TTCTTCTTGAAATGGGTAATAAAGTTCCTGCCGATGTACGCTTAATAGAAGCTATTAATCTCAAAATAGAAGAAGCATCACTTACTGGAGAATCTGTTCCTGTTCAGAAAATTGTTCAACCTCTTGATACGGATGTTTTGCTTGCAGATCGTAAAAATATGGCATATTCTGGCACTACTGTAGCATACGGACGAGGAAAAGGCATGGTCATTGCTACAGGAATGACTACAGAACTAGGTAAAATAGCCGAACTGATTCAAACAGCAGAAGATGAATTAACACCATTACAAAAACGGTTAGATGTTGTAGGCAAATGGCTTGGTGTTGGCTGCATTATCGCAGCCGCGATCGTTGCATTGACCGGATTAATTCGTGCACCTGCCATTACACAGCCTTTTCTAGTAGAACTGTTTCTTTGGAGTGTAAGTATAGCTGTAGCGGGGGTTCCTGAAGCCCTTCCAGCAGTTGTAGTTATAGCACTGACCGTTGGCGTACAGAGAATGGCAAAAAGGAACGCAATTGTAAGAAGATTACCTGTCGTTGAAACCCTAGGCAGTACGTCCGTTATTTGTACTGATAAAACTGGTACACTTACCAAAAATGAAATGACTGTTTCCAAATTGTATACTAATTCAAAAATTATAGATGTTACCGGTTCTGGCTACTCTCCAAAAGGCGAATTTTTTCTACAAGGAACAACTATTGATCCTCTAAAAGATACCAATTTAAAGCTACTCCTTCAAGTTGGAGCTTTATGTAATGATGCCCATTTACGGATAAATGCTTCAATGAAAGAGAAAAATCACTCAGCAGATGACTTAGAGTTATTTGGAGACCCAACTGAAGGTTCTTTAATTGTTGCAGCAGCAAAGGCTGGTATTATCCATGAAGAACTAAAAGAAGAAAACCCAAGAATATGGGAAATCCCCTTCACTTCGGAAACCAAATTTATGGCAACAGTTCATGCAAAAAATCATGGAACACTATTCGTTGGTGTAAAGGGTGCACCTGAGACAATATTGAATCTTTGTAAGAACATTTTTGAGGATGGCAAAATTATTCCCTTAACCACTGAAAAAAGGGAGGAAATCAGTAACGTTAATTTGGATATGGGTGCTCATGCCCTTCGCGTTTTAGGAATGGCATATCAAGAAATTCAAGATAATAAAGCGGAACTTAAAGAGGATACCGTTTTACAAGACTTAGTGTTCGTCGGATTACAGGGGATGATTGATCCTCCACGAGAAGAAGTTATTCGTGCTGTAGAAAAAACAAAATCAGCATGCATTCGAACGATCATGATTACTGGAGATCAAAAACTCACTGCTACAACAATTGCAAAACAAATCGGTATCCTTGAGGAAGGAGATTTAGTTCTTACAGGTAAAGAACTTGAACAGATGAGTGACAAAGAGTTTAAGGAAATAGTTGAGAAAGTAAGTGTGTATGCACGTGTGTCACCTGAAAACAAAAACAAAATAGTCAACGCATGGAGGGAGAAAGGTCATATCACCGCCATGACAGGAGATGGAATTAACGATGCTCCTGCTTTGAAAAGGGCAGATATTGGCATAGCCATGGGAATTACGGGTACAGATGTAGCTAAAGAAGCCAGCGATATGATTCTCACTGATGACAATTTTGCTACAATTGTAGCTGCAGTGGAAGAAGGAAGGGGGATTTTCGATAATATAAAGAAATATCTTTCATATCTATTACGAGGCAATGTAGGTGAAATCCTTCTACTTTTCATAGCTGCAAGCTTCTTAGCACTTCCAATTCCATTGTTGGCGATTCAAATCTTATGGATAAACCTTGTAACAGATGGATTCCCTGCTGTTGCTCTTGGAGTCGATCCTAGCGAACCTGATATACTTGACCGTCCGCCAAGAGATCCCAATGAAAGTGTGTTTGATACGAGGATACGTTTTTTCGTTGTGGGGATGGCGACACTGATGGTAACTGTTACTTTACCGTTATACTGGTGGTTGATTAACACAGGTGTTTCCATAGACTATGCAAGAACCATGATATTTTCTCTAGTCGTGATGTTCGAATTATGGAGCGCATTTGCTGCTCGTTCCGAGAAATACTCACTTTTCAAGATTGGACCTTTTGCCAATAGATGGCTTGTTATTGCAGTATTTTCCTCGCTTGCGTTACAGATGATGGTTGTGTACGTTCCATTTCTTCAGCCAGTCTTCAATACTGTTCCATTATCTCTGACAGATTGGTTAATCATCATTCTCCTCAGTTCATCCGCACTTATTAGCGTTGAGATTGTAAAATTCCTCAGACCTTATGAACAATTTGTCTGTGAAGCGCCACCATAAAAAAGCAAATTAAAAGAACATAGAGTCTTTTACAGGTAGCTGAGCAAGAAAGCCCACTCCTTCAGGGGTGGAATGAATTGCGGTAGTGTGCAGTGTTCACTTGCATTACCTTCATCACGGTCTCTCTAGCACTTAAATAGTTCTGGTGGCTCTCTTATTACCAGAGGCTTCAACCGTGAGAAGGACTAATACCTTCAAATTAAACCCCGCTAAAGAACAAGAGCGGGAGCTCCTCAGTCTGTCCACGATGCAATTCTAAAAGAGTAATAAGGAAGGAGAGATTGTTCAGGTGTGTTTCGTGTAACTTAGAAGTACATCGAGATGCCGTAGGCTGTATAAATATAGGTCTCGCCCAGGGAGAACCTCTCTCTGCGGTAGTCGTTAACAGGGCGGTGACACGCCCCACACTTCTCACTCTAGAAGTGTAAAACCCCAATGCTTTAGCGGTGGGAGTATGTCAGAATTTAATTATACCTTTTCTTAAACAATTTTTTTCTAAAAACAAAGACTAGAGTTACAAAAAGCACTATTACAGCACTTATTATCAGAATTGACAGAATTAAATTAGATGACATAGGATCCAGTTCAAAATAGTACTCCAAATAGTACTCCATAGTGCGCCCAACCTTGCTTAGACTTTTTCGGTCTACATTTTCTATAGTATCATTTGTTGTATGGTGCCATCTGAAGAAATCGTATCCATCCTTACTTCTTTGTTGGATTATATCCACGGCTGGAATTCCAGCGTCGATGAAGGGTCGATGGTCATCTATTATTGACGAACCTGTCTGGTCTAAAAAATTCTCGCCGTATCCGAGTTCATTTGCCAATTCCCAAATCCTATTTGTTTGCTGGGCATCAGAAGATCTTTCTTTGTGCAAATTCAAATTGTAATCTCCCACGATATCCAAAATCACCGCTAATTTCATTCGATTTTTATCTGAATCAGAGAGACTTTTAACAAAATGAGTGCTTCCAATAATCCACCCACTCTGTCCACCTCTCCAACCAGAAATGCCTCCTTGATCTTCTGCGTCAAATAGAACGATCCAAACTTCATATCCTTCCGGGATGGATAGGGCTCTTGCCAGTTCTAACAAAACCACGACTCCGGACCCGCCGTCATTTATTCCAGGAACCGGATCTTTGCGTTTATTTCTATCGGGATCCTTATCAGCCCACGCTCTAGCATCATAATGTGCTCCTAGAACTATGATTCCCTTGAAATTATTATTTTGGTTAGATTTTTTGGCGATTAAATTATTGAGTGTAATTTGTGGGCTAGAATGTTCCCAGCTTTGAATCTCTACCGACCATAACGAATTTTCCAATGTCTTTTTTGCATATTCTAAAAATTCTTTACTATTCTCACTTCCAGGGAGAAGAGGTGCTAACTGATCATATTCTTCAAGATGCTTAAATGCTACGCCTGTATCAAATTCCAGATCAGGTTGATTTAATGCCTGTAACTGTTGAGTTTGAAAAGGACAAATGATCGTACAGACTATCAGAAACGCAATACCGAACGTCTGGAATTTGGAATTAAAATACAAAAAATCACCAAACACGCAATTGATAGAATATTTGAAGGGTTCTATTATATGTTAATTTAAATCAAAGCCTTTTTCTTTCAATTTGCGGGAAACTCTTGATATAACAGATTGCTTCTTTCAGAAACTGATTTCAATAGCTTTTTCATCGACCTTTGTTGCATATCCCTTCTTAACCATAATTCTCATAATCTCATTGAGTTCCTTAGGTGGGATGGTACTGAATGATTGCTTCGCTCTCACAAGATCAATTAGGGTTATTACCCAGGAATCTTGGGCCCAAGCTTCTAGTATCCATTCGTAAATGATATCGGACCACGCTTCCAGGCTTCGCCAGTAAATCCGAAGTCGTGTTTCTTCTTTGCTGACCCATTTTGCAAGATTTCGTGCAATTAGAAATTCCATAATGGACCTTACGTCCTCTTCTGAGAGACTTCGCTTTATATCGGAGTTATACCAAGGATATTGATCCTTGAGCTCCATTAAACTTACGATATGCTTTGTAAAATATTTTGCCCAGTCTAAAAGAAGATTTGCCCAATCTTCGCGCCAGGATTCTAAATGATCGGCACGTGAAGGCTCTGAAAACATCCATGGATGCGAAATCCATTCATATTTCTTTTGAAAATACTCTTTTGCCTGTGTCTCAGCGTTGTAAGTTTTAGCTTTTTCTAGCTCAATTTCTGCTTTTTCAATCTCTTTTTCAAGTATTTCAAGTTCTTTATCCACTACAGCAGTTATTGTTTCTTTTGGTTTTTTAACGGTCACTTTTTCTTTGGTCTCTTTTACTTTTGTCTTTGTCTTAACTCCTGTTTCTTCATGTATTTCTTCTTTCGGAGTTGATTTCTTGTCCTTTGCCGTTTTCTTTTTTTCTTTCTTTTTCACTGACAACTCTATCACCAGAAGCGCCTAATCTGCCCCGAATTCTGCAAACCATTCATCAAATCTTTGTAGTTCACCAGAGGAAACGCTTGGTCTAATTTTTTCCATAGCTAAGGTGAAGTCTCCTTTTGCTACATGTCGAACTTGAACGCTTGTATCTGTTAAAGCACCAGCAGCATCTAATTCACGGACTGGCATCATTATTGCCTCTCGGCATATAAGAGCAATATCTGCACCAGAATAGCCTTCTGAAAGCATAGCTAACTCTTCAAAGTTGACTTCTGGTGCGTGTTCTACACCTTTAGTATGTATTTTAAATATCGCTTGGCGTGCTTCCAAATCAGGTAGGGGAACATAAATCCTCTTTTCAAAACGTCTTCGAAAGGCAGCATCTATTTCCCACGGAATGTTAGTTGCACCTAAAACAACAATCCTGTCTTCTGCCTTGCTAGTAACACCGTCCATAGCCTGCATAAGTTGTGTTTTGACTCTCCGAAGTGCATCGTGTTCGCCAGCAGCCCGTTCTGTGGCAATAGAGTCAACCTCATCAATGAATACCAGCGAAGGCATTTTCTCTTTTGCTGCTTCAAACAACTCCCTCACTAGTTTTTCACTCTCTCCAAGCCACTTGCTTATTATCGCTGCTGCTGAAACATTGAAAAAGGTCGCATCACATTCAGTAGCTACAGCCTTAGCAATTAATGTCTTTCCACATCCTGGAGGACCAAAAAGCATAATACCCTTCCACGGTTTTCTAGCACCTTTAAATAGATCTGGACGAACCATAGGCAGAATAATAGCTTCTCGTAACGCAGATTTAGCTGCTACTAAACCCGCCACATCTTCCCATGCAACATTAGGTTTTTCTCCAATGATCGTCTCTTCGATTGCAGCCTCAATTTCGTCCTCTGATTTATCGGCCTCACTGTCTACACTGACTGGTTTCTTAGCAATTTCTTTTAACTCAGTTGCGCGTGCTAAGTATTCTCTTGCTTTTCTATAATAGAGGTTCCTCATATCTTTGCTTTGCTCAAGACCAATGAGCTTCTGAAGAACGGTAGCAGCATTCAAATAATTGTTAATGGCTTCTTTATACCTTCGAGCTTGATCATATTGAAGGGCTTTCTTTGCATAGTTTGATGCTTGTTGGAGCATAGCTTGACTCATATTCGTCACCTTTCCGAATTAGCAAGGCATTATATATTACCTGAATCATGAATGAACAACCATTCTAAAAAAATCTTTTGAAGTACTCTTTGAAGGATTCTTTTGAAATGTTAGAAATCTCAAAAAGTGGTCAAGTTAAACCTTTAAGGTCTTAACTGTGCTTATTATTCATTTTATCTGGTCATTGAGAAAAACTTTAATAAACTCCTCACCAGTCAACTGCCCAAAACTACCTCTGCTACAGGAGTCTTCAGTAAAAGTCTTGATATCGTCAGGTTCTTCATTTTTATCATAAATTAAGAAAGGAACTGGCTCACAGGTATGAGTTCTTACACTTATTGGGTTATAATGATCAGTTAGAACCGTTAGCTTAACATCGTCTTTTAGCTGATCAAAAATTCTTTTAACGAGCCTCTTGTCAAAGTCCTCTATACACTTAATTTTCAGTTTCCAGTCCCCTTGATGTGACGCCTCATCAGGTGCTTCTACATGAACATAAACCAGATCATAGGTTTCTAAAGCCGTTAGACATGCCTCTGCTTTTCCTTCGTAATTGGTATCATATAAGCCAGTCGCGCCGTCTACATCTATTACATTAAAACCCGCATAAATGCCTAATCCACGGATTAAATCAACAGCAGAAATCACAGCTCCTTTAATACCAAATTTTTCTTGAAACGTTTTCATAACGGGCTTTCTCCCAGGTGCCCACGGCCAGATCATATTTGCTGCATTTTTGCCAGCGTTTACCCTTTTGATATTTACGGGATGATTCTCCAATACAGATCTTGATTGGATGATAAGGTTATTGAGAAACTCTGCAGTTTTTTCGCCGCTGATATTCTTAGCTTTTACAAGTACATCCTTGAAAGGTGTTCCAGGGACATCATGAGGAGGTGTACATATTAAATCAGGGCTGTATTTGTGTTTTAAGATGAGGATGTGCCTGTAACTAACTCCTGGAAAAAATCTAATTTCCTCATTGCCAAGTTCTTTGGAGACTGCTTCGATTAACTCGTGGCTTTCTTCGCTTGAGATATGTCCTCCCGAATGGTTTTTAATTGTGTCATTTTCAACACAGATGGTATTACACCTAAAAGCAATATCTCTTTCATCAACGTTGATTCCCATTGCTGCAGCTTCTAGAACACCTCTTCCTTGAAAATTGCTTACATCGTACCCCAGTATGGACATATTTGCAAGGGCGCTTTCTGGATCGGCTCCCTCAGGTATTGTCACTAATTTACCACATTTACCCATAGAGGCTAGTTTATCTAGGTTAGGAGTTTTTGCAACTTCTAAAGGTGTTTTATGCCCTAATTCATCGATTGGATAATCCCCCATGCCATCTCCGACAATTATTATATATTTCATTATATCGCCACGATATAACTGCTTGAAAGAAGCTGTTATGTATTATTTGCATTTTCAGTTTAAAGCCCTTCATTTTCTAATCCATACAATTCTTAAATATTATTCTCCCGATGAGACTGATGAGAAAAGAATACGAATGATGCATAAGGTATTTAAGAATCAATTTTTTAAGATGATAGTGATCTAAATGGCACAGATCAAAATAACTTATTTTTCAATGCTTAGAGAAGTGACTGGCAGGCATGAGGAGGGCTTAGAAGTCGGCAATACTGTTCGTTCTGCTCTTCAAAAACTATTTGAGAAATATGGCGAAAGTTTGCGTAAAATTATAATCAAGGAGCAAGATATTCCTCATGATTCAGTAATAATCGCTTTAAACGGCAAATCGATCAAATATCTAAAAGGGCTTGATACGATATTGAATGATGGGGACAAATTGACATTCTTCTTTGCAGCTGGAGGCGGGTGAAATAAAATGGAGTCGGTCGTATTAGAAAAGTAAAAGTCAGCTAAGCAATTGCTTTACAAAAAATTTAAAAGATTAAATCTACCACCGGGTACCATCAGTTTCTGGGGCAGAATATATGATGATTTTAATGGAATCCACTTTCCTTACTAGTTCTTATCGTGCTTTCTATAACTTCTTCCCAGGAACAACGACAACTTATTAATACGCCCATCATGTTTTGATGTGGCGTTTTGGAGGTTTTTTGATGTCTATCTCTAATCAAAAATTACATCTATCAAAAAGGAGAGGCTGAGGCAAATTATGCGTGTTGTTATGAAATTTGGTGGCAGTTCAATTGGCAATGGATCGAATTTTGGCCAAGTAGCGCAAATTATCAATTCCTATGTAGAAAGTAATGAGACCATTGTATTGGTTTCAGCAATGGCAGGAGTTACCGATCATTTAATTGACTATGCAGAAAGATCTCAAAAAGACATTAAAAAAGAAGTTCTCAGAGACTTTATTCAAGAATTACTGAAAAAACATCTAAAAGCGGCAGAAGAGAGTATCGATGATGAGTTAATCCTAAAAGAGATCGAACAAAAACTTACTGAAACTCTTGAAGAATTAGAAAGAGTACTGATTGGCATCTCTTTATTAAAAGAACTGAGTTCACAGGCTAGAGATAAAGTTATGTCTTTTGGTGAACGACTATCTACGCCAATTCTTTGGGGTGCAGTCAAGAACTTGAATATTCCTGCTATGTATTTAACGGGATATGAGGCTGGAATTGTCACAGATGACCGTTTTGGCAACGCTCGACCTATTTGGAATATCTCCACTGAAAAAATTCAAAAAACTCTTTTGCCTCTTCTTGAACAGGGATATACACTAATTATTTCTGGTTTTATTGCCTCGACTGAAGATGGCCTTATCACAACTTTGGGACGTGGCGGTACTGATTTTTCTGCAGTGATAATTGGTGCTGTACTTGAAGCTGAAGAAATAATTTTTTGGAAAGAAACAACAGGTGTTTTAACAACAGACCCAAATCTTGAGCCAAATGCACAGACTATACCTTCTTTGTCTTATGCCGAAGCGATGGAACTTGCCTACTTTGGGGCGAAGATTCTCCATCCTAAATGCCTGCAGCCCATTATGGAGAGAGAAAACATTCTTGTTCGGGTCAAAAATACGTTTAAACCTGATGCGGAAGGGTCAGTAATAGTACCCGTTACGGAACAGGTTGAAAATGTCGCAAAAGCAGTAAGTGTATTATTTAACGCTGGAATAATCGAAGTTGGGATAGGCACCCCTGGGGTGGTCGGGATAGCTGCACGCATTTTTGAGGCTTTCGAAAAAGCGGATACAAATGTTATAATGATTTCTCAAAGTAGTAGCGAAGCAAACATCTCCGTTGTTGTAAATCGTTCTGATATAAGAAAAACAGAAAAAACTTTGAAAGAGACATTTGCTCATACAAACTATATCAAATATGTTCGCAGCGAAGACGACATATGCGTCATTGGGGTAGTGGGAGAAGGTCTAAAGGGTACTCCCGGAGTTGCGGCTAAGGTTTTCCAAGCTGTTGCACAAAAAGGGGTAAATGTCCGAATGATTGCACAAGGATCATCGGAATTGAATATCAGTTTTGTTGTCAAGGAAAAAGACGGAGGCTTAACAGTTAGGGCACTTCATGAGGCTTTCGAATTAGGTAAAAAAATAATTAAGTGAAAGGGATTTAAAATGGATAAAATCAAAATAGGAATATTAGGTGCAACGGGCGTAGTCGGACAAAACTATGTTCGATTATTAGTAAATCATCCATGGTTTGAAATAGTAGACGTTGCCGCATCACCCAGGTCCGCTGGAAAAACATATTATGATGCAGTAAAAAAGAAATGGCAGATGATAGTTCCCGTCCCAGAAAACGTTAAGAATTTAATTGTCAGAGACGTGCAAGATGTTGACTCATTAAATCCAGAGGTATCATTCGTATTTTCAGCAATGACCCTTCCAAAAGAAGATACCAGAAAGGTTGAATTTGCATATGCACACAAAGGAATTCCAGTAGTCAGTAATAGTTCAGCAAATAGACGGATCGAAGATGTACCGATGTTAATACCCGAGATTAATCACAAACACGTAGATGTCATTCCAATCCAACAAAAAAACCGCGGGATTGAAAACGGCGGCTTTGTTGCTGTCAAGCCAAATTGTTCTCTTCAAAGTTACATGACCCCTCTTTATGCACTGGAACAAGCTGGATATAAGATAGATAAAGTAATTATTACAACCCTACAAGCAACGTCTGGCGCGGGTTATCCTGGTGTGCCTTCACTGGATTTGGTGGACAATATTGTTCCTTATATAAGTGGTGAAGAAGCTAAATCCGAGGAAGAACCGCTAAAAATACTGGGAAAAATTGGTGAAAAAGGAATTGAGAATTATAAAGATATTCAAATAAGTACAACTTGCACCAGAGTTCCAGTTGTTGACGGCCACACCGCGTCAGTTAATGTTAAGTTCAAGAATAAAGTCCCGACTCGTGAGGAGATTTTAAAAATTTGGAGGAAATTCAAGAGCGTACCTCAAGAGTTAAATTTACCTTTTGCACCAAAACAGCCAATTATTTACATTGACAATGAAGATCGGCCACAACCCCGGAAGGATAGAGATAACGATAAAGGAATGGCAGTAACCGTGGGTCGACTCCGAAAAGATAATGTATTTGATTGGAAATTTGTGAGTTTAAGTCATAATACCGTAAGAGGAGCTGCTGGTGGTGGAATCTTAAACGCTGAATTGCTCAAAACTAAAGGTTATATAAGATAGGGGAAATCTCTTCTTAATGACCTTTCATAGCAGTTTTATCTTGGTTTTGACGACAAAAATAATTCAGACAAGAATGAGAACAAAAAATAATAATAGACAGTGTACAGTAACTTATTATGGATCAAAATTCAAAAGACAATACAATTCCTTCTCTACAATGTGGAGGACAGGATTACTTGTCTGAAAAAGAAGACGTTCCCGAAGCTATCGAAGCTACCGAAGATAAAATAATACGGCTTCTGTATGAATTAGAGGATAAAAGTTCAAGTTTAAGAGACGATGTTGCCTATTTACTTCGCACTCTTGCGAAGCGACGAAAAGAAATCAACATACTGATTAATGCGTTGAAACATGAAGACAGTATTATTCGAAAAAACGCCGCGTATATTCTTGGGAATATTAGAGAGCCTCTGGCTGTTGAGCCACTTATTGAGATATTAAATGACGAGGATGCGGATGTTAGAGGCGAGGTTGTTAGAACATTAGGCGCTATTAGAGATGATCGTGCTATAGAGCCTTTAATCAAAACATTTCATGATGAATGTCGAGAGGTTCGAGGATGGGCAGCTTCAGCGTTAACGAAAATTGGTTTTTCAGCAGTAGATCCTCTTATTGCAGCATTGGATGAAGACAACAATAATATTCGAATGAATGCGACATGGGCACTTGGTCATATTGAAGATAGTGCTGAAAAAGCTGTGGCACCGATCACAGGAGTACTTGATGATGACAACGATGAGGTTCGTTTCTATGCAGCAGAAGCATTAGGAATATACATGGATATAAGAACCGTATTAACCTTGCTTGATTCATTGAGAAACGATCTTGATGAAAGTGTTCGATGGAAAATCATAGAGGCGTTAGGATTTATTAAAGATAAAAGAGCCGTCAAACCCTTATTTGAAGCGCTAGCAAATGAAGACGCAGGAATCCGCCGAAAAATTGTAGAAGTACTTAGTTTTTTAGGAGATAAAGGCGCAATTGTGGAGTTGCTCAATTCTTTAAAATATGATGAGGACCCAGGAGTTAGATGGCGTGCAGCAGAATCATTGATGCACCTTGATGAAGAACTTGCAATTGGTCCACTAATTGTAGCATTAAATGATGAGGATGCAGGGGTCGTAAGAAAGGCTGTGCAACTACTTGGACGAATTGGCGATCAACGTGCAATCCAGCCGCTTACTGAGATGAAAAAAGAAGAACTTGATATAACTATTTTTAAAAGAGTCGAAGAAGCTTTAGATAACATTACTAAAAGATTTGGCGTAATATCTCAGGATAATCTCTGACTATTTTCGAGTCTAAGCTAATTTTAAAAACCACTCCTTTGGTGTGTGATAGATTGGATCTAATGACAGAAGTTGAGAATGAGTATATCAACCGGACGAAAAAATCACAGAAGATGTATCAACTTGCAAAAAAATTTCTACCGGGAGGAGATGCAAGAACTGTCACGTTTTTTAAACCATATCCTGCTTTTATTGTGAAAGGCAAAGGATACCAACTTCATGATGCTGATGGGAATAACTATATTGATTTTCTGAATAATTACACCTCATTGATACACGGACACTGCCATCCAAAGATCATTAATGCGATTAAAGAACAACTGGAAAATATTCAAGCAATTCATGCCCCAACTGAATATCAAGTTAAATTTGCTGAAATGATTAGTGAAAGATTTCCATCTATAGATAAAATCCGTATTATGAATTCTGGCACTGAAGCGACCATGAATGCGGTACGGTTAGCACGAGCATATACCGGCAAAGAAAAGATTTTGAAGGCTGAGGGTGGCTATCACGGTACTCATAATTATGCGCAAATAAGTATACACCCCCACTTGGAGGATTCAAATCCTTTAATTCGCCCAAAAAGTATTCCTGAGAGTAAAGGCATTCCAAAGAGCGTCCTGAAAGATGTTATAATTTTCCCCTTTAACCATCCGCAAATTACTGAAAATCTAATCAAAGAAAATAAGAAAGACTTAGCTGCCGTGATTGTTGAGCCGGTGATGGGTGCTGCAGGCATCATATCTCCAAAAGACGATTATTTGAAGTTCCTAAGGGAAATAACTGATGAAAATAACGTTCTCCTGATTTTTGATGAGGTTATAACTGCTAGACTTAGCAGAGGTGGAGCACAACAATATTTCAACGTAATTCCTGACATTACTACATTTGGAAAACTGTTTGGGGGCGGCACACCAATTGGAGTGATTGGCGGAAGAGATGAAATTATGATGCTGTATTCTCCGGAGAGAAAAGAATTCTTAAGCCAATCAGGAACTTTTAATGCTAACCCTGTAACATTAATTGGGGGCATAGCAACATTAGAATTATTGAATGATGAAGCTTACACACAATTGAATTCATTAGGCAACTCATTAAAAGACGGCATTTCGGATACATTCAGAGAATTTGGGATCAATGCCCAAGTTACTGGAGAGGGTTCACTTCTTAACGTGCATTTCACAGAAAAGGGTGTCATAGACTACAGAAGTGCCTCGACATCTAATGTTGAACTCTGTTCGTTGCTCTACCTATCAATGCTTAACCATGGGATCTGGATAGCTCCGAGATTATTGTCATGTATTTCGACCCCAATGTCAAAAAAAGAAATTGAGTCATTTCTTGAGGCATTTAGAGCGTCCTTAAGTCGGATGAAGCCATTTATTAAAGATTTAGCTCCTCTTTTGATTAAGAACTAATAGCCTATAGGTTGAGATGACTTTGGAAGAACTAGAAAAGACTCTTGAAGAGCAAGAAAAACTAGAGATCATTAAATTCATTCATGACAGGAATTTTCGTCTAATAGAGTTGGCAGACAGCAAAGCAACATCTATACTTACCGTCAATGGCATCATGCTGACCGTTGTTTTTGCGTTGGCCAGTTTCATTCCTGGATTCTTTGATCTTGTAACTCTAAACGACTACATCAAAATCGGTTTTTTCAGTGCGTATCTATTATGTAGCGGAGCAAGCCTCTTCTTCAGTATAAGAACAATTTCGCCCATACAGGATACTGGGATTCCGCCACCAAAAAATATTTTCTATTATAGGCAAATTCTGAGATACAAAGACGTGAATGAATACATCAGCGATGTTGAAGAGCAACTCAACGATTTTTCTTCGGTATTGCGATCTTTGGCTAATCAGATCTATTCAATCTCCACTGTAAACCAACGTAAGTATAAGAACGTCCTTCGATGTGTCTGGTTGCTCTTATTCTCTTTTCTTATATTTATCCTGCTGATCATTTCGCTGTTCATATGAGCTTCTATGCAAATACGTAAAAATTTAAATCTTAGACCTTTTCTTTACTGACTGGGGTTCAATTGAAAGCGACAATTGTTGAAAAACCAACCTATCAAATCATCGGACCACTCAAACGCATAAATCAGAAGCAAACTGTATTAAGTCGTACGGCATGGGATCCTGTATTTCAAGAATTGAAACTTAAGTACCAACAGAGGCGAAATGAGCGGATTCGAAAAGCATCAGAAGCTTACGCGTTTAGAGATGCCTCGTGGTATCTGGCAGATAATTTAGGAAATCATGCAGGGTTTATGCATGGCAATGAGGGGCTCTACTCTTGGGAAAGTCTTGAAAGTACTGACGAAAACCTGGATGCACAAACCAACGTTCAAAAGATCACAATCAGCGACCCTGCTGAAATATCTGAGAAAATAAAAAATGTAGGCAGATTTTTTGGGGCAAGTCTAGTAGGAATAACTGCATTGAACGAGTTTTGGGTCTATTCTCATTCCTACAACAGATTGAATGGACAAAATGATCCACTAGACATTCCCTTCGAGGAACTCAAATTTGCTATTGTAATGGCAATAGAGATGGACTATGAAAAATTCATGATGTCGGATATTGAAGTTTCTGCAGCAACCGGACTTGGATATTCTAAAATGGCTTTTGCGGCGAGCCACCTAGCCCAATATATTCGAAATTTAGGTTATCGTGCGCTTCCTTGCGGTAATGATACCGCGTTCAGCGTTCCACTTGCCATTGACGCAGGATTGGGTGAACAAGGAAAACACGGAATGTTGATTACGCCAGAGTTCGGACCTCGGGTAAGACTCTGTAAAGTGATTACTAACCTTCCGTTGTCGCCTGACAAGCCCATTGATTTTGGAGTGCAAGAATATTGTGAAGAAATGTGTGATAAATGCGTGGACAACTGTCCTGCGCATGCAATCAAAGGTAAAAAAGAAGCTAAGAATGGTGTATTAAAGTTTACGATAAATGCTGAAAGTTGCTTTGAATTTTGGTGTGATCAGGGTAATGATTGTAGCATCTGCATTAAAATTTGCCCTTTCAACAAGAAACGATAATCAAAAAATTGAGCATTAAATAAAAAGAATGTTATTGTTCAAGCACGAATTCATCTACTGAAACGCCGAAATGTCTTCCTCCTTTTTCAGTAAGAACAAGAACCTCATCGCCTACTTGTAAATCTGAAACGGATATTGCGCTTCCATCTGGAGATACGAGTCTGATTGTTTCTGCGTTTTGTAGAAGGGTTTTTCCGACAATTCCATCGTATTCCGCTTTCACTAAAATGAGTGGTCTTCGTTCTATTTTCGCTCGACCGACAATAGCACTTCGCGTATTTCCAACAGCATTTACAATGAGTACTTCGTCACCCGCGTGTAATTCTGAAAGATATTGCGTTTTTCCACTTGGAAGTGAAACATAGGCATGAACTGGTCCTGCATTAACCCTAAATGGTCGTGGATCGCAAAACTCAGCCTGGATTGTCTCACCATGTACAAGAAATTGGAAATTTGATTGGGAGCCTACAAGTAATCCTTCCCCTATATCCAAAATAGAACATGTATCAACGCATACTCTGTCACCCATGCCAACTTCTTTTATCTCTACAATTTTTGCGACAGACAAATCAAGTTTTCCCTTTGTACTTTCTAGGGTTTTTGCAAGATCTAAGATTTCTTCTATGCTTTTAGGTGCAATTAAAACACCGTCAACGCCAATTTCTAAAGTTTCAAACATCAATTTTGCATTTTCTGCATTATTTACAACACTGAATAGTTCTGTCTCCATCTTGTGCATGTACGATATCAGGTTTTCGATTGGAATAACCTTCCAGTTTGGAGTATTAACAAAAACAACTGCAGCGCCTTTTTCTGACGCTGCAAGTATTTTTTGCTCATCTTCTTTTGATGT
Source organism: Candidatus Borrarchaeum yapensis (assembly GCA_016840515.1). Taxonomy (GTDB): domain Archaea; phylum Asgardarchaeota; class Sifarchaeia; order Borrarchaeales; family Borrarchaeaceae; genus Borrarchaeum; species Borrarchaeum yapensis. Next base: position 83,955 of record JAEOSF010000008.1, read on the forward strand.
TACATTGAGAATGATACCAAACCTTTTGTTTTCATTAATGAGTTTGTCCATTTTTTCTGAGTTCCAGCCTTCTATTACTTCCATGTCTGATGTTAGTACCTCTGAAGAGAATGTAGAAACATTTCCTAATCGCTTTAACCCTTCAATAATGGCTGAATCGTTGGAAAAAAAGGTATTGAGTCCTTTTTCGAGTGCGGTAGTAGCTAATTCTTTTGTTTCTTCAAAATTTCCCTCTAAATGAAGGATAATCTGCTTATCCGTCAAATTGTCACGACCTCCAGCGTCTCATCTACTGTCCATCCTTCATACACAATTTTCGCAATTGCCTTGACGATCCCTGTGGGATTATTGTGTTGAAACACGTTTCTGCCAAAAGTAAGACCTATGCAACCTGATTTCATTGCCCCCTCTACCATTTCTAGCACGGCTCTGTCATCATCAGCCTTCGCTCCTCCAGCAATAACTATTGGCACAGGGCATCCGCGAATGATATCTTTGAATGTATCTGGCGAACCAGTATAGTTACACTTCACAATATCTGCGCCCAATTCTGCGCCAATTCGTGCAACCATAGCCACATTTAGTGGATCTAATGGATCTTTCACGTTTTCTCCGCGAGCGTACATCATTGCAATCAACGGAACTTGCCATTGATCACATTGATCTGCAAATTCCCCAAGTTTCAATAACATTTCTGGCTCGGTTTTACATCCAATATTGATATGTAAACTGACCGCATCAGCACCGAGCCTAATGGCTTCTTCGACCTATCCTGTCCTGGCCTTTTTATTTGAATCTGGTCCTAAGCCTGTGCTTGCCGAGAAGTGTGCTATGATTCCACAGCTTGGTACGGCTTTTAATGATCGTATAATGCCTTTGTGCAATAGGACAGCACTTGCTTGTCCTTCAACTACTTTGGAAACGGTGTCATCCATATCCACAAGGCCTTTCACGGGACCCATTGATACCCCGTGATCCATAGGTATAATAAGTGCTTTACCATTTCTTAAAATTCTACTTAATCGAACTTCTTTTCCATTCATGATCTTACCTCCAATAATTTATCCATTTTATTAACTTGGCAAGTTAAGGCTTTCTTTTACTCGCTTAAGTGCATGATCTCTTTCGCTCCAATTTACAAAAACACGGATATTTGAATTAATTGTCAGAAAGCCGAAGAGGTTAATTTCAGTAAAGGGATAGCTAATTCTTTCAATAATTCCTGGCGTTGTCTCAAGATCTCTTCCGCTGATAGTAATGAGGGCTAAGTCATCGTGATTAGTTATCGCCTTCCCAATCCTTGCGTCAATCATTTTTTTGTGGAGTATCTCAACTAAGGAATCAACGCCTGCTTCAGGGATAGTTGCATAAAAAATTACAGATCCACTTTCTAATGATGCTCCGACTAGTTCACTTCCTAACTTTTGTATTTCTTCAATTAGTGCGTATACGTTTTCTGCTTTGGAAACATCTTTTCCCACAATCGTTAACATTTGCAATTTTTGGTTATATAATGAAACGTGAAGGTCAGGGAGTACTGCACCACTGATTACGGTTCCACCTTTCGAAATATGGCCATTGTGAAAACCAACGATACGTATGTCCATATCTTTTGTCTTATAGCTTAATGCTTTATTGTGGATGACTTTAGTTCCTGCAGATGTTAGCGCTATAACTTCCTCTACATTTAAATGATCTATGAGTGATGCTTCTACCTTTTTAGGATCGTAAGAATAAACACCATCTACATCTTTGACTAAAATCACTTCGTGAGCATTTAAGCAATTTCCTAGTAATACCGCTGTAGTGTCGCTCCCGTTACGCCCAAGCGTTGTAATCTTACCACTGTTCTTATCCTTACCAAGAAAACCTGGAATGACGATGACCTTCTTTTCTCTGATTAGTGGCAGGATATATTCGTTTACGGCTCTTCGTGTTTCCACAATATCGGGCTCTGCATTACCATGACGGTTATCTGTGTATATAGGCCAAATTTCAGAGGAGGGATCGATTAAAACAGCTTCCAGGTCCTTATCGTCCAAAGTTTTGCTGTTGAGAGCGCTTATCATTAACCGTGCGCTGGTACGCTCCCCCATTGCCATGATTTCATCTAATTCTTCCAACTTCACTTTGCCATTAGTACAAGATTGTGCAAGCGAAATGAGTCGATTTGTCGTACCGTTTAAAGCAGATACAACAACGACAAGGCCTTTTCCTTGGGCGTACTCTCTTAAGATATGGTCACCAGCCTTTGCAATAGCCTCGCCCGATTCCAGGCATGAACCTCCAAATTTCACAACGATAATATCATTATTTTCCAACAAAAAACCTCCAAAAGATCGCTGCATCCCCGCTTAGAAGCGGAAATAGAAACTAAAAT
>JAEOSF010000076.1 GCA_016840515.1 Candidatus Borrarchaeum yapensis
TATTGGTAAATATCGGAAACAATTCCTTCCAACACACGGACCTTTTGAAGAACTTCGTTATTTTAGGCCAGGTCCTGTACCTGAAGTTTTCGAAACATCGATTGGTTCAATAGGTCTACAAATCTGCTTTGACGCTTTTCTACCAGAAGTATCAAGATTTCTCGCGGTAGAAGGAGCTGATATCATTGTTAATATATCTGCAGCCCCAGCAATTGGAAAAGCCTATTCAAGATGGGGTAGGGCATCGTTTGAGACGGTTATACCTGCTCGCGCTATGGAGAATACTGTATTCTTCGTGTACGCCAATTTAGTAGGAATTGAAAACAATATTCTCTTTTGTGGCGGTAGTGAAATTGCTGCACCAAATGGAGAACAAATCTGCAAAGCAAAATATGATGAAGAAGATTTTTTAACAGTAAAACTGGATCTTTCGAAAATAGAGAAAACAAGGCGTTCATTTACTTTCCTTACTCATATTCGTCCAGAGTTGTATGATCGAATTGCTGATCGAATAAGAAAAATCTGATTTGGCAATTTGGGGTGTTATTGCACTGTGAATTTAAATGAATTTACGGCTCATAAGTTGCTCGAAAAACTTGAATCACAAGAAATATCGTTTGAGTCCATCGTTTTAGCATGTTTCAAGCAAATTGAACGCTTTGATAAGGATTTAAATGCATTTATAACACTTACAAAGGACGCCGCGATAGACCTGGCAAAAGAACTTGACAAAACATTCTCTAAAAATCAATGGGGGACGCCTCTGTTCGGAATCCCTCTTGGCATCAAGGACACAATCTCGACCAAGGGAATTCGTACTACCTGTGGCTCAAAGATGCTTGAAAATTATGTTCCTCCTTATGACGCGACAGTCGTTGAACTCATAAAGACATTTGGGATGATCCCTCTTGGCAAGATGAACATGGATGAGTTCGCAATGGGGAGTAGCACAGAATCAAGTTATTTTGGACCTACATTAAATCCATGGAGTCTAGATAGGGTACCTGGCGGTAGTAGTGGAGGAAGCGCTGCAGCCGTAGCAGCAGATGAGACAATTATGGCTCTGGGAACTGATACTGGAGGATCAATTCGTTGTCCAGCAAGTTTTTGCTCTGTCGTTGGTCTTAAACCAACTTATGGTCTAGTCAGCAGGTATGGATTAATCGCATACGCTAACAGTTTAGAACAAATAGGACCGATTACAAAAGATGTTCACGATGCGGCATTATTGCTGAATATAATTGCTGGGTACGATCCAAAGGACAGTACAAGTGTCAATACTCCTGAAGAGGACTATACAAAATATTTACAGGATGATGTTTCCTCTTTCAAGATTGGCGTACCACAGGAATTTATTTCAGAAAGTATTGAAGGCACAGATGAATCTGTTATAAAATCCGTGTGGGCCGCTATACATAAACTAGAGGATCTAGATGCCACATATACTGAATTATCCCTTCCATCATTGAAATATTCCCTTCCAGCGTATTATATCATCGCCATGAGTGAAGCGAGTTCAAACCTTGCCCGTTATGATGGTATTCGTTATGGATATCGAATAGAAAGAGATAAAGCAATGGATGAAACAATAAGTCAGAATAGGAAAATAGGATTTGGAGCAGAAGTAAGGCGTCGAATCATGCTTGGGACTTATGCACTTTCTGCGGGTTACTATGATCAGTATTATCTTAAGGCACTCAAAGTCCGAACGATAATTAAGCAAGATTTTGAGAAGGCATTTCAAGATGTTGATGTATTAATTGGACCGACAATGCCATATCTGTCATTCAAAATAGGTGAAAAGATTGAAGATCCATTAGCAATGTATTTAGCGGATATCTATACAGTATCAGTTAATCTTGCAGGGGTACCCGCAATATCTATTCCTTGTGGGTTTGAAAACGGTTTGCCTATTGGATTACAAATTATAGCGGATTCTTTCAACGAAGGAAAAATCATCCAGACCGCGTATACATTCGAACAGAATACACCTTTTCACAAACAAAAACCAAAGGGAATTTATAATGGTTAGTTTAGGAAAATTTGAAGTAAGAGTCTCTCTACTAATCTTGATAAAATTTATATAAACTCTCAATCTTTCGGGTTGTAATTAAAGAAAAGGATTTAAATTCTACTCGGTGTTCGGATATATGTTGACAAATGTAATCTACTGTTGATAAATACTTGTTCTCTTACGAAAACAAGCTTAGTGATTTTTTAAGAAAATCCTTTTAATTCTTTTAAAATAATATTTAAGATAAGACGAAAAAGGTGAATATAGAAATGGTAAAGGTAAAAGGAGAAGCAGAAATTCAAAATATGGTTAAAACGCATCCGCTTGAGCTGAGACGGATCTTTTCGATAACTGCACACATCGACCACGGTAAAAGCACCGCCGCAGATTTCCTTATGAGGCGTGCAGGTTTGTTAAGTGATACTTTAGCGGGCGAAAGAAGGCTAACGGATTACGATGAAGAAGAACAAATGCGAGGGATAACAATTTTTACATCTGTCGTACTCCTCAATTACGATTTTGAAGGCCAAAGTTATTTGTTAGAGATTAATGATACTCCTGGTCACATCAGTTTTACTGGTGAGGTAAGCCGTGCGCTTCGAGGGAGCGATGGCGCTGTTTTACTTGTTGATGCACTTGAGGGTGTAATGACACAAACAGAAACTAACATTCGCCTAGCTGTGGGAGATGAATGGTGCAAACCTGTTCTCTTTATCAATAAAGTGGACAGACTTATTCGTGAGTTAAAATTACCACCACAGGAGGTTATCGAGCGATTTGACAGCATTATCAAGGAAGTAAATCGTGTCATCAAGGAAGTAGCTCCTGAAAGATTCAAGGACGAATGGGCTTTGAATGCTACAACTGGAAAGGTGGTTTTTGGCAGCGCAAAGGACGGTTGGGCTTTTACGATACCAATGTTAAAAAGAAAAGGTATTTCTGCTTCGATTGTTATCGAGCGTTATCAAGAGGCAATTGATAAAAACACGGAAGAACCCATCCTCTGGTTACGAGAAAATCTCCCTCTAGACGAGGCTATGCTTGAAGTTGTAATCGAGCATTTACCAAGTCCAAAAGAAGCACAAAAATATCGTATGGAGCATTTATGGCGCGGTGATATCTCAAAAGGAGAGAATATCTCATCAATTGATGAAGTTAAAGAAGACATTGAAGCGTGGTCAGCGTATTCATTGATACATGTAGATCCTAATGGACCTCTTATTGGATTGTTGACAAAAATTTTCATTCATCCTAAAACCAAACGCCCAACTTTGATTGGTCGCGTACTTTCTGGCACACTTCGTCAAGGCGATGAAATCTACTTGTCAAATGCTCGACGGACAGCAAGACTCAGACGTTTAGGCATTATGGAAATCGATTCATTATTAGCCGTTGATGAAATCCCCGCAGGAAATCTCTTTGCTGTAGAGTTACCGGATATTGTGCCTTCAGGTGAGACGTTCTTTTCATTAGACTATAAAGATATCCCTGGCTTTGAAAAGATTATTTATGCCTCTGATGCTGTTGTTAGCCGTAGTATCAAACCTGAGGATCCTAAAGATCTAGCAAAATTAGGTGACGTAGTTGGCAAATGGGTAATGGCGGATCCAACAGCGTCATTCCGTAAAGACGAAAAAAGTGGTGAATATATTCTAAGCGGAATTGACCCTCTACAAATCGATATATTAACAAAACGTGTGCAAGAAGAAGTACCAATTAAGATCGGCATCCCAATCACTGTGTATATGGAAAGAGTCCGTCGACAAGGCGTTAACATTAAGACTAAGTGTACAGAAGGGCATAATAAACTCGAATTATATGTCGAACCTCTTGATGATAAGACTATAAAATTAATCAGAGAAGAACGAATCGATGAATATCAAGATAAAAAAGAACGGGCAAAACTATTGCGAGAAGAGGCTGGCTGGGACACAAAAGAAGCAAGGAATATATGGGCGATTCAAGGTCCCAATATCTTGGTTAACAAAACTGTTGGAGTGCAGCGACTTGATAGAATTAAGGCATATGTTATTTCAACCTTCCGTGATTTTACATTTGAAGGAGGACTAGCTAAAGAGCCAGTTCTGGGGTTAAAAGTTGTAGTCACAGACGCCATAGTTCACGAGGATCCTGCTCATACACGTGCTGGACAGATATTTGTAATGACATTTTCAGCTTTGAATGTTAGTTTTCTTTCAGCAGATCCTGCTCTCTATGAACCTATCCTTCGAATGGATGTTAAAGTACCCGAAGAATTCATGGGCTCTATAATTTCCATCTTATCACAACACCGGGGCAAAATCATTGATACACAAACCTCCCGAGGCACAGCATATGTTCACGGAGAAATTCCAGCTTCAGAATCTGTAACTGGTATTGATGAGGTCATTCGAAGTAGCACTCAAGGACGGGCATTCTTCGGTTACCAATTTGTACGCTATGAAATGTTGCCTAGAGATATGCAGTATCCAACTATCAAGAAGATTCTTGAAAGGAAGCACAGCGAAGGTAAGGAGATCAGGGAGGAGATTGCTACTCCCTTTACTTTCAAAGCACGTTTCTATCCTGATTTTGGAGCTTGGAGAAACGGAATACTGCAACATATGGAACAAGATTACAATAAACTTGCTGTTAAAGAACTCGTTGACCAAATGCGCTCAACTGACTGAATGAAACTACTTTTTTTCTTTTCTTTTTTTGAAGGTCTTTATATTAAGTATAAACTCACATTATTTGTAAACTACCTCACGCTAAAGCTGTGAGGCTTTTAGCTGCACTTAGTTTCAGTTCCCTTCTGTGTAGAAGAGTTTCAACTTCATCGCACGCTAACACATGGGCGTGTTTACCAAAGCCCAGCCCGGTAATCCGCATATAGCGTTGGGCTATATTTCGTGCACCGTTTAAATCAGCATTCAGGGTATGACCACAGGTACGACATACAAAGAAGCCACGATGGCGCGTAGTGTTCCTGCTATGACAACGATTGCATTCCTTACTGGTATAGTGGGGGCGAACATACACTACCCTGACGCCTTTCAGGGTAGCTTTGTACTCAAAAAAGCGTTGCAGTTCCCGAAAGGCCCACTTATGTACCCACCTGTTGTATGTGGCTGTCTGCCTGATATACTTTAATTCCTCCATCACCAGCACGTCACCTTCGGACAGTTTCTCCACAATTCGCTTGGAGATGTTGTGGTTGATCCAAGTCATAAACCGTTTCCACGCGCCACTCACGCGTTGTAGTTTGCGTTTCGCGGCACGTGTGCCTTTAGCCTGGAGTTCCGCCACCAATCGCTCCCAGCGGATTCGTTGTTGTTTGACACTACCAAAAAAGTCGGCGTCACTAGTTACTGCCAGCGTATTAACTCCTAAATCGACACCCACTATTTTGAAGTGGTTATTAGCTGTTGGCTGGCAGGTGGTCTCTTTAGAGAAGGTAAAGCAGAAGAAGAACCGCCCTTTGTAGTCCTTGATCAGAGTACTCTCCCCCAGTTTCCACACCAGAGAGGGCTCAAATACTTCCGGAATCACTAACTGGAATTTGACACGCCCCTTAAGAGTTGACAACGAGAGACACGTCCAGTCTTTGGATATAGAGGCGCATCTCGGGAAATTATACCTGATCGCCAGTTCTGGAGAGACTTCTGGTTTGGATCGCGCCCGCTTGACCATTTCAACCGCCTGAGTAATGGCATTGATCACCAGTTGCGCCTGCAGCCCAAAACGCGCTTTCACCTCATAGTAACAGCGTGGTTGCAATGCGGCCTTAGAGGTAATTTTATGTTGCCAGGCGACGTCAATGCAAAATTGGACTGCCTGCGCATAGACCCGCATGGTGTCATTCAGGACTTCAGAACCCTCCGCCAGTTTAACTTTGGCGGTCACCACCACTTTCATGAGATAACATTATGAGCGTAACATTATTTAAAGGCAGAGAGGCCCTGTTATAACTGAAACAATGCCTCAATTCCTCCTCACCCTGAAGGATCGGGGCTTCCTTGAGCCAAAACTGTGAGATCTATGCCACGTAAAATTAAAGAAACTGCAGGAAAATCTTTAGTTATTGGAAAACTTCCTATTGGATGCCAATATTGTATCCAAGGACAAAAATTAGTACTTTTTGTGACTGGTCTTTGCAATAAGCCTAAGAATTGTTTTTGGTATTGCCCTTTATCTGAAAATAGAAGAGATCGTGATGTAATCTATGCAAATGAACTCCCAGTTAAAAAAGACTCCGACATTATCCTAGAGGCTCATTTAATGAGTGCAAAGGGCGTAGGCATTACAGGAGGAGAACCGCTTCTTTTTCCTCAGCGAGTAAAACATTATATTCGTCTCTTAAAAGATTCATTTGGGCAGAAATTTCATGTTCATCTATATACAAATGGTCTTTTCTTAACCGAAAAGTTGCTTTCACGATTAGTTGAGGCAGGATTAGATGAATTAAGATTTCAGCCATGTCAAGATATTTCTGATCAAATGAAATGGGCTGAAGAATATGAACTTGATGTCGGAATTGAGGTACCAGTAATTCCAACAGAGGACGATATTAACAAAATAAAATATTTCGTGCGGCTTTTAGAGAACATAGATGGATCTTTTATAAATTTGAACGAATTTGAATTTACAGAATCACAAGCTAGTGAGTTAAAAAATCGAGGCTTCGTTCTCAAAAAAGGAACATTTGCTGCTGTTCAAGGCAGCGAATCAACAGCAACAGAACTCCTAGACTGGATTCTAATAAATAGCAATATAACGGCCCATTATTGCCCTATTATCACCAAGGATCAATATCAATTGAAGAATAGATTGCTACGGCGTGCAAAAAATGTTGCTAAACCTTATGAAAAAGTAAATGAGGATGGCCTTCTTGTGAAGGGCGTTATTAATGGTGACTTCTCAAAAGAAGCACTCAATAAACTGCGAAATAGGTTAATTCGTGAATTTAACGTTCCACCTAAGTATATCGGAATCAATCTACAGAAAAACAGACTTGAAATTGATGGATGGATTTTAGAGGAATTGTCTTCAACACTAAAAGAAATGGGGTATAAATGTGGTATTGTTGAGGAATATCCTACTGCAGACGTATTAGAGGTTTTATATATCCCACTTTGAAAAATTACTTCCTGTGAGAAAAATGAGCAAGAAACCCGTTCTAAGAGGCGATCGGGTCGAAATTATTTATACGGATGACGTTTGGAAACTTCTCAAAAAGAAGAGGGGGCGTACTATACAAATTATCGAATGCTTAAGTTACTATAACATCCGCTCTTTTGTTCACGGAAGCGTTGCAAGAGGCTCTGTATCGCAGGAAAGCGATATTGATGTTGTCATCCCATATGTGCTTAGTTCTTTTTCAGTCGAATTAGCCCTTCGTGAAGGCTTGGGTATTAATGCCTTTCAGAAGCGAGAAATTGTGCATGCTACACCATATCATACTCCAAAAGCTCATATAACTCTAGATGATCTAACAGTTGTTACATTTCCTTTAACAGCTTTGAGATCGCGGGAACATGAATTTTATGCTTTTGGAGGAAAACTTGATTTAGATGGGTTAAAAACAGGAAAACGTGTACCAGGTGTTGACAAAAAACTGCTTTTAATTGAACCAAGCGCAAAGGGGCATTATGAATGGCCGATAATCGGACGCGAGAGTGAAGCAGCTAGATTAATAGGGGTTAGCATGAATATTGTTGAAGAGCGCGTCAAGGTCTTATTAAGACGTGATGATATTGGACGTACTGGAACCTATCTAAAGCGCATGCTTCAAAAGGATGAAATATTTGAAGAAATATTCAAAACAATAACAGATTCTGATCCTGTGGTTAGACGAAGAGTTCAGAAAGGCTCATAGTTAAGGTCTACTAGGGTTTTTTAACGCTATCATCTATCCAGTCAAGATATTCTCTGCTACCTGCGATGATGGGAATTGCAATGACTTCAGGACACTCATAAGAATGATTAGCTTTAATTTCTTCAATTATTGTTTCAATTAAATCTTTCCTTGTTTTGATAATTCCAAGTGCTTCTGTATCTCGATCAATTTTGCCTTCCCACCAATAAATCGATGCAATATCGAATACGTTAACACAAGCCGCCCTTTTCTTTTCAACTAATTCTTGTGCAATTTTTTCTGCTTCCTCTTGATTCGCTGCAGTAAAAATCATTAAACAATACTCATTTTGTATTCGATCACCCCCATTTCTCATCTTAAGAGACTAGTTCGACCTAAAGTTTAATTTTCAGTGCTAATTATATGAAATTGCGCAAGGCATAGCATCTTAGAAGTGCAAATGTTTTTAAACGTAATTATGTATTACTATTTCTTGCGACAGTGGTAGGCTCGGGGAGCTGGCCCTGCCCTGTAACCTGCAATGGGCCTTAGCAGGGAGCAGTAACCTAATGGGCAATATTTTCTTGCCTTTGTTGGTCTTGAATCCACGACAGTGAAGCCTCGCCTCATGGGACTGGCGGAGATGGAACATTCTTTGGAGGAAGGATGTCACCTTCTTTATGAGGCGAACCTGGCCAGGCCCGGAAGGGAGCAACCTAAACCTCGACGTTGAGTGCTCATGGGACCACGGGGTCGAGATCGGGTTTCAATAAGCCACAATGGTAGGTAATATCCACCATTAGGAGCACTGTCGCACTTTATGCCGGGGTATCCTAGCCTGGTAGGGAGCAGGCCTGCTAAGTCTGTGACCCATGGAAGTTTCTTCTTCCGAGAAACTGTGGATGGTCTCGAGGGTTCAAATCCCTCCCCCGGCGCCATTCAATTTTTAGCTGGGTTTGTTTTCACTAAGAAGATCAATGTTACCTAATAATTCGCAAGCTTTGCACAATTGTCTCTGAGTTGGTTCAGCACAGCATTCACATGAACCGAGGATAATTGGTTGGCTTGCCTGAAGTTGAAGCGCCTTACTGATTTTTTCTGAAGTTTTAAGCAGTGTGAAGAGAGTTCCTGGTCTTTTAACTTCCATTAAATTCAGGAAATTTCTTATATCTCCACGTAACGCTTCTATTGAATAAGGGCAAGAACCACCATGATAATTAAGTTCTCTATAATATGCGTAAAGTGTTATTTCCTTTTCTGGGATTTCGCGTGCTGGCTTTACCCTAGGAATCATGCGGGAATCAATCATTTTAGACGAATTTAAATCGCGTCCTAATCTCCAAACATCTCCTCGGATTAAGTTAATGAGAATTGTTTGAGCAATATCATCAAGATTGTGTGCTGTTACTATAATATCTGCATTAAGATTACGTGATACAATATTAATCGCTTTTCTCCTTAAAACACCGCAATAAGTACATGCGGCCAGTCTTTTTTCTTTTAGGGAATCAGCTTTTTCAATAATTTGGTCCAAAGACGCACCAAATACGTCATGGAAAGATCCGATTACATGTTCAATGCCTAGTTGACTTGTATTTTCTTTAGCAATGGCAGTTGAATCCTCTCTATAATTTACTATTCCTTCATCTATAGTAACAGCGATCATCTCTGTGTTTTGAAATTTTTCTTCTATCTCATGTAGAATGTGTAATAAAGCGACACTATCTTTCCCTCCAGACAAGGCAAAGGCAATTCGGTTTTTCCCTCGAAACATATTGTGTTTCGAAATGGTTTTTCTAACCTTTTTTTCTATTGAATCAAGAAAACACCGCTTACACAATTTTTGTCCCGAATGTTTTTGAAAATACACTGCTTTTTTGCCACATTTACATATTTGCAAGCAAATTCACGCTCTATTTGGTCTGCTTGATTAATTAAATTGATACAAGCCCCATATTAGCAAAAGTTAGTATAATGTTGAGGAGAAGTACCATAAGAGCGAAAGATCTTATACCGTTTAGAATCACTTTGCCAATTATTTTGAAGTTATTGAATTTTAGGCCGAAGTAACCAATGACTTCTGTTAGCATCCTATCTCCATCTAGGAAAAAGATGGGCAACAAATTGAGCAGACCAATATTCAAAGTGAGTAGGAAAGTCCATTGAAGGAGCGTAAATAGTTGCAATGGAAAGAATGTGCCTAGAAATCCAAAGCGTGAAGGATAATAATTGAATGTAAAAATTCCCATATAACCTTTTGTTGGATCATCTGGCCGTGCACCAGTTTGAAATTGAATTATTCCTTCATCTGTTTCAAGTTCGATCGTTTCAAAAGCCTGAACATTTGAGAGAATATCAGATAGTTCTTGTACATTTTGTGTCGGCATACCGTTAATAGAAAAGATAACATTACCTCGCTCAAGTATACCATCTGATGGACCCCCCGGGACTATATCTGTCACTAAGACACCTGTAGATTGGCCAAAAAGAGGTGCAATCAATAAACCAAAATTTGTTAGAAGTAAAAGGACTAAAAATGCTGTAGCAATATTTGAAAATGATCCCGCCCCAAAGATACGGAGTCTGGCAGTTGGGCTGATAGACTGCATATCTTCTTCCTCAGGTTCTACAAAAGCCCCAGGAAGAATAGCAAGTAATAATAATCCTGCTGATTTTAAATTTACACCTTCAATACGTGCTGCAATTCCATGAGATATTTCATGTGTCAAAAGAACTACAGCCAGCCCAAAAATAATGAAGGGAAGTGATTCGTTAGAAATCGTAATACCTGGAAGGAGTGGTAAAACCGGGCTGGCTTGAAGTGGTGCGAAGAAGAAATTGAGAAGATTTTGTAGGAGAACAATGATGATTTGAAGCATACCGAGAAATCCAATGACAATTCCAGCTGAAAATGCAATTTTCCACGCTGAAGGATATTTTTTCGCAAGTTTTTCAATAACAGATAATCTTGTAGTCCGATAAATCGCGATAAAGGGTCCAAGTTCAATGCCTTTATTTTTTAAATCAAAAACTTTGTAGGCGACATAGATGAACACCCATATGATTAGAATGTAAACCGCTGCTTCTAATAATTGTCCTGAAACCTGCATGTATTTTACACCGTGAGTCTCATTTATTCACTTTTACAAAGTATCCTTCAGCTTTAGGTTTTTTAATCCAAATCAGCATATTACAGTACTATTTGCAGCATCTGCAATTAAGTTTGGAATAAAAAGGTTTGCTAGTACTATCCCTTCAAAATAAAAAGCAGTTAATTTATATCTATTGAACCGTGCATTTTATTTCAAAATGCTTCATAGGAGGTAATATTTCATGTCTCCAAAGAAAAAGTCAAAAAGGTCGAAGAAGAAGGCAAAAGATGGTCTAAGAATAATTGAACTTAAAGATGCATCCCCTTTAGATGTTGGTATAAAAGGATTGACTTTGAAAGCATTATGCGGCGCAACTACCTCAATCGCGACAGAGAATCTAGTAATCGGATATTTGTTTTTGGAGCCAGGAGCCCAGATTGAAAGCCATCATCATGACTATGAAGAATTTCAATATGTATTATCTGGAGTCGGAACACTTGAAGATGCAAACGGAAACATAACTGAATTGCACCCTGAGTTGGGATTCTATTGCCCTAAAGGCCCCGAAGGCGCACATACTATTACAAATACTAGCGATTACCAAATGAACATTCTATTCATTCATTCAACAGAAAAGGGCGGAAAAATGCCCACACTTTCGTGGAGCAAAGATTGAGAATTAAGTCAAGTTGGGTGAAGTTATTGGATATTCAAGAAGCAATTTCGAGAAGACGTTCTATTCGCTCATTCACTGATGAAGAAATCTCAAATGAGGATGTAGGACAAATAATCGAGGCTGGGACATTTGCACCATCTGCGGGAAATTGTCAACCATGGGAATTCTTGATCGTCCGTGATAGGATAACAAAACAAAAACTTGCTGAGGCTGCATTAGGACAGAGGTTTGTGTCTCAAGCACCAGTTGTGATAGTCGTTTGTGCTAACATAAAACGATCAACAAGCAG
>JAEOSF010000116.1 GCA_016840515.1 Candidatus Borrarchaeum yapensis
ATTCCTCAAGTATTCTAAAGGTGACAAATTTTTCTTTTCAGCTTTTTCAACACTTTTACCATCAATTATTGCGCCTGCTGCATCGGTTGGGCCATCTATACCATCTGTGCCCAATGATGCTATCGATACGCCGTTTAATCCCTTTACCTTTGTAAGAGCACTCAAAATAGCTTCTTGATTGCGTCCTCCTTGACCATTTCCATTAACCGTTACGGTGGTTTCACCTCCCAATATCATAGCGAAAGGCCTGGTGAGGCTCTCACGATTAGTGCTTTTTTCTAAAACTAAAGCCGAATAGAACAACCCAGCATATTTTGCTTCTCCTTCCAAGCAGGATGTTAAAAATAAGGAATCGACATTTAACTCATTTAATTTTTGTATTGCTGCATTACACGCAACTCGATTATTTCCAATAATTATGTTATCTACATTTTGAAAGATCTTATTTTGGGATTTTGGAGTTTCTGAAATCTTTTTTGCAATACCATCATCAAATCTTTTTTTAATCGAATCTGAAATATCGTTCCATAAATCGTATTTTTTCAAAACATTTACAGCATCCTCAAAATAGCTATTGTCTGGAGCTGTTGGTCCAGAAGCAATAACATCTAAAGGATCATTAACAACATCTGACAAGATTAAACTGACAAACTTTGCAGGATAAGCTACCTTAACTAACATCCCACCCTTAATTTTGGATAAATGTTTTCTAACAGAATTCATTTCGTTTATAGTTGCACCAGAGCGCAACAAATTCTTTGTAATTTCTTGTTTTTCAGACAAGTTTACACCATTGGCGGGTAGGGGCATCATTGCTGAACCTCCGCCTGATATTAAGCATATGATTAAATCATCTTCATTAGCATCTTCAGCAACCTCTAACATCTTTTCTACGCCTTTAATGCCATTATTATTGGGTATTGGATGGCTGACTTCGTTAAGTTTTATAATGTTAGTTCCATAATTTTTCGAAGTATGCTCAAGAACATTAATTACACCAGATGAAATCCTATTAGTTAGCACTTCTTCGAGTGCCATTGCCATTGAACCAGTAGCTTTTCCTCCACCAATAACAAATATTCTCTCATATTTATCCAGATTAAAAGAGAGGTTCTTAATATTCAATATTTTACCATCGTAATCAATCTGGGATTTGATCAATTGACAAGGATCTATCCCTTCTAAAACATAATCAAGACTTTCAAGTACTATGCGTCTGGCTTCACGATCAACACTTGATTCACCATTTTTGATCAATTCTTCCTTATTCTTTATCATAACGACCTTCTATACTCCCAAATTATTTTGAAATTAAAGAAATAATTCAAATTTATTGAGTGAAAATATCCCTTCTCAAATATCATTCAATTAGGAAATCACTATATTTATATCATAAGATTTCTTCTTTTAATAAAAAATATATTCATGCAGGTATTCAAAATGAAAATAAATCCACAAAAATGTGTAGGGTGTGCGCTCTGCATACCCTACTGTGTTGAAGCAGCGATTACAATGGGCTCAGACAGGAAAGCAACAATTAATAGAGATAAATGCATCGAATGTACTGTATGCTACAACTCATCGATTTGTCCTGTGGATGCATTTGAACTAGAAGAACTCGAATGGCCAAGATCGGTAAGAGAAGTTTTTGCAACCGTCTATAAATCTCACAGCCAGACCAATGTACCTGGTCGTGGAACTGAGGAAATGAAAACTAATGATGTTACAGGAAGGTTCAAAGAAGGTGAAATTGGTTTTTCAGTAGACATGGGAAGACCTGGTGTTGGCGTAGATCTTATTGATGCTGAGAAGCTTCTAATGGCTTTAGGAAAACTAGGTATAGAATTTGAACCCGAAAATCCAATCACACACCTTATGAAAGATATAAAAACCGGCGAGCTCAAGGACGATGTTAAGCAAGAACGTGTTCATTCATGCATTCCAGAATTTAAAACAAACATAGAAAGGCTTCCAGAAATTCTAGACACACTAAAAAAAATATCCCAAGAAATCAATACTGTATTCAGTTTGGGTCTTTGTTTAAAATTGACTCCAGAAGGCAAAATCCCTGAATTCGTTAAGAACTATTTAGATAAAAATAAGATTCCTTATTATCCTGGTGGAAAAACAAATATTGGTTTAGGAAAACCATTGGCAGAAATTTGAGGTGAAATATAGTAATGACACATACTTTACATAGATCTGGGGATGCTGAATCCTTAAAATCAGATTATGTTGTGCTTGTGCTTCCAGCTCAAGGATTTAATAACGAAGGTTCGGCTCCAAAAATGCGCAAAATTTTGGAAATAATACTAAATCATAATCCGGTTAATTTTGGAGATATGCGTACTGGCAATTATTTTAGAAAAGGAATGAAACCTATACTTGATAATACACAAGATAACTCGATTGTACACGGCGTATTCACAAATAGAAAAGATTTGGAGGAGTGCATTGCGGAACTTAAAGAAGCTGATTTAGGAATATCTACTGTAGTTACGGGATTATTTGATGATGTATGGGATTCAGTGAAGAAGGTTGGTCTAACTCCTCATAGCATTAATTTATCATTAGGTGTCTGGGGAAAGAAAGAACTTCTTCCAGAACAAGAAGTACTAGATATAACTACACAATGTGGTCATCACTGCATAGCTCCGAACTTAGTAAAGAAGCTAGCAAATGATGTTAAAAAAGAAAAGATATGCATCGAAGAAGCAGCAAGAGTTATTGCAAAGCAATGCGTTTGTGGAGTAGCTAATCCATTAAGAACAGAAAAAATTCTTGAGAAGTATATCAATAAATAATGGAGACATTGTTAGAAAGACATAAATTTCCAAGGAATTAATCTAAGGTAACTAATGGAGTTCTTAGAAGATGTGTACAATGTTACTTTTAATACCTGATCGGTGTACTGGATGCAGAATGTGCGAACTCGCTTGTACAATGGCTCACGAAAAGCTCTTCAATCCAAATAAATCAAGGATATCGATACATTTTGAAGGAACACCCGAACTATGGAATCCTAGCGTTTGTAGAAGTTGTGGAGATCCGCCATGTGAAGAGGCTTGCCCAACTGATCCAAAAGCCATATATCGGGATGAGAAGATCAGTGGCGGGATGTTAATACGGGAAGATGTTTGCATCAAATGCGGTAAATGCATTGAAGCATGTCCTTTTGCAGCTGTTTCTTGGCATCCCGATCAAAAGCTACCTTTGGTTTGTGATGTTTGCAAGGGTGATCCTGAATGTGTAAAATACTGTGCTCCAAAAGCTTTGCTTGTGGGTGGAAAACAGAAGCTAGCTGACGAAAAAAAGGCCGACTACGGTAAAGACCA
>JAEOSF010000117.1 GCA_016840515.1 Candidatus Borrarchaeum yapensis
ATGGATATCCATTATTCTCTGCGCTAATTTGTTTTAAATGAATACCACCAGAGTTAAATCCTTCATCTAGAGAGGTAATAGATTGGTAATCTATTTCTTTTAACCAAAGAAGTTTTTCTTCTTTGCCAACTGCGTTCATATAAGAATAAACGTTATGAACATTATTAATAATTAAATTAGTATTGAGAACTTGAAAAACTGTTCTTTGTGGTTCAAATGAAAATACTGATCTGGCAAGTTTAGCAATAGGAACTGTAAAACTTCCGATATGACTTCCTACTTCAATAACAATATGTTCTTTTTTAATGAATGTATTATAGATAAGCATTTCAGCTTCTGACCATTCACCATATAAATCTAAACAACGAGAGATATATAAATCTTTTTCAAAGATATAAAAATCACCATGTCTTGCATTGGTTTTCTTTATCATAATTTTTTCATAACTTTACCCATAGTCCACTTTTCAGGTTCAATGGTAATGACTAATCGGTGTGTTTCCCGTACACCTACTAATTTATTTTCTAATAATTGAATTCCTTTGATGTCATAAAAATCTCCATTAGGTAAACAAACTTGAACTCTAGCATTGCCAGCTGTTTCAGATGTTAGGAATTTATCTATTGCTAATCTAAACTGTTTTGTATTTATCATTTCTTCCTTTTTAACCTGGGGCCCAGTATCAGTGGGTAAAAGGGTGAATACATCCACGTCGTAAGCCGACCCCAGAATGAACCAAACAAAATAATTGTTTTATTGACATATAATTAAACTTACCTTAAATGTCAAGTCAATGTCACAAGAAAAAAGATTGACCGAAATGCAAATGAAATTTGCATATGAATTAGTTACTAACGAAGGTCGTAAAACAAAAACGGAGTGCTGTATTGACGCAGGGTATTCAAAAGATGCCGCTACTGTCATGGCAAGTAAATTAACCAATCCAAAAGTATTTCCACTGGTGGTTAAATACATTGGTGAATTAAGGGAAGAGTATCAGAAAAAATATGAAGTCACTTTTGAAAATCATATTTCAGAACTTGCGAAACTTCGTGATGAGTCCAGAAAAAAAGGCGCGTGGTCTGCGGCCATCAACGCTGAAGTGGCTAGAGGTAAGGCAGCGGGTCTTTACGTCGAACAAAAAATCATCAGGACAGGAAAGCTCGAAGACTTATCAGCGGAAGAATTAGAATCTCGCATGAAACAAATTATCAACGAGTACTCTCCCATCCTGGAAGGTGTTGAAGTTAGTGAGTTGAAAGATAAAGTTAAGAAGCAATCAAACCAATCCAACTTAACATTACCAAAGCAAGTAACCCCAGTGCTATACGATTATGATCAATCTTCATCAGAACCCGATACTTATTCTTCATCCTCATCATCAAAAGAATCGTCATCATCCTCGACCTCTTGATCCATTTTTTCTCTGATTGTTTCTATATCCTGTTCCATTCTATCTAGGATATCTTCTATTGTTTCTTCTTTTTTTCTAGGCATGGTTTCCCTCCGTTGTTATTGACATGACAAACACTCGTCAGAACTTCTATCTAAGTCTGCTAATGCTTGTTGTTTACATTCTTCACTGCAAATGGACTGATGTTCATTATCAGTGTCGAATTCTTTTTTACATACGTTGCAATTCTTTTTCATGTGATCTCCTAAATATTTATTTTGTGAAGCGACCTTATACACCCAGTTGGATAGACATTTCTATCACTAAATGACTCTGAAGTCGTATCATACGACGCAAATGTCCTAACACATTGATTATCCTTACTAAAAATATATCCATAGGATACCATCTCAGCCGGTATAAGTTTTAAAAACTCCGCAGAATCTGCATGACCTGCATCTCCAACGATATCTACCCATACAATTTTATAGAAATAATAACGTTTGTTATTAATTTTCAATGACTTATATTTAGATTTCTTATTTTTCATGGATTTTTAAAAAGTTCACCTTATAAGACTCCCCCAGCTATTTCAAATATAATTACGCGAGAAAAGTTTTGAAACTTGTAACTTTGTAACTTTGCTCTAGAATGCTTATATAGAGCAACTTTTTCGGTTACAAGAAAGTTACAAATACACAAACGCTTGAATAAGTTATTGAAATTAAAACATAAATCGCAAATATTTTTTGTAACCTCCTTTAAAGTCCTATAGCTAGTAATCATTTACTGTCCTTTCTCTTAAATTTTTCAATAAAATCAACATATTTTTTACATGCTTTTTGCCATTTTTCGTACGATTTTGACCTGTCACTCGCTGCTAGCTCCCAGTGCCTCGCTGCTAGATGGTCACACTCGCGCTGAAGTTGCTTTTCTGTTCTCATAATACTGATCCACTCGTCTCAACCATTCTCCCTTCCAGTTTCTAAAATCCTGTCCGTTGATAATAAATCGCTGGAAGAAACAATCCGGCGTACACATCAAAATAACACCTTGCTCAATATTCGTCCCGTAGACATGATCATGGGCCATAGCATAAGCTGCCATTTGTAGTTTATAATCGGTGATCCATTCATCTCGTTTTGGCTTATTCGTCTGTTTAAAATCAACAATACTCTCTCTTCCCTGATACACACCGCATAAATCCGTAGCACCTGCATACAAACCAGGATAGTACAAAGTCACCTCAGACCCCCAAATTTCTTCCAAATCCTTAAATCCCTTGTCTATGACTGTCTTTGCCATTCTCTCCGCTTCCTGGCCTATCTCCGTTAGATCTAAGATACCTTGTCCCTCGATGTGATGTTCCAAATACGTATGCATCGCAGTACCCCTGCTCGCTGCCACATTCTTGACACGTTCTGCCTCATTCTCGCCAACCTTTTGCTTCCATTTTGCCAAAGACGCTCGCTTCTCGTCACTTTGTGTAGCTGCAAGAATCGTTGTTACCGATGGTAGCTTCTCGTCGCCAATGTCATAGTGCCTAGCGTCGTTAATCAAAGACCGTATGGACTTCGGGTACTCGTATAGTTTATTCCATTTCATGTTTTTTCCTTTGTTCATCATAAAATTTTAAACAGTCAGGAAATTCTTCTATTCCATCACCTGTTGGTTCAACTTGTCTTAATAAATCAAGTAACGTACCTTTATTTTCATTAATAAATTCCATAGTATAAAAAGAAATAGTATAAGCCTCTTCATGTGGATCATAATCAATATCACCATTACATTCAGCAAAATAATTTAATTGATCAGGCATTTGACTACCCATTAAATGAATTTTAATATCTACATCTTGATCTAATTCAATTAATTCTTTTATTAAATCTCTTACTTTCATTTTTCAGG
>JAEOSF010000118.1 GCA_016840515.1 Candidatus Borrarchaeum yapensis
ATGGACTATTACGGCCAAATGATCATATAGTTATTTGTAGAAAACTAAACTTTTATACAAATTGAAAAATGAAAGAGGAGAATTTGTAAATAAAGGAGATACTAGTTGATATGGTGACCGGGGTTCTATTCGGGGAGTTTTGCGCGTTCAACAAAATCGGTTAGTAACGTATTTGAAAACTCGGCGACTGCGCCACAACGCTTACACTTGCCATAACTCATATGATCGTGAGGTGAATCAATTATCCAGTGATGTATACACTTTTGTTGCTTGGTAACTCCAGCTTTGTTTTTCATTTTCCTTCTCTAATTTACATTTATATCTAATGAAAATGCCTAACATTCCTATGAGATATCGGCCCTTAATTTACTTGCCAAGTATAAACCAAATATCTTCCTCTCGAAGTCGCGACTCAGGTCTAGGATTGCCACATAACTCTGTATATTTGTATATGTACGGTAACAGCTCTTCCTCGACCAGCTTTATGGCTTCATCAACGTGAGCTTCAAGAATGGTAGCTAAGTCTTCTACCCTCAACGAATATCTTTTTCCATTATCATGCATCTCATCTTTGTGCTTTTCCATCACCAGAACTCCTTTCATTCACTTCAAAAGAAAAGCAATGACATCTTTTTTCCGAAATCGCCTATCACTCCTCGGGCCAATGCGGAAACTTGGTAGTATTCCGAGATTGCTCCATTTCCTGACCGTATTAATGTGGACGTGTAACAAACTAGCTGTCTGGCCAACCGTTATCAAGGCGTCTGTTTTTTCCGCTTCAACGTCGGAAACTGTTTTTTCTGGGAATTCAATCGTTGCAACATCCATTCTTGACTGTCCCATCTTTACCTATTTAATTATCCAACTTGAAGTTAGGCATCCATATTGGTTCATGTTCATTGACGAATTCACAAATAGCATCCACGCTAAATCGCATGTCGCTTCGTGGAGTCACAAACATGGCGGACAGTAATTCACTGTTAACCCAACCTTTAACTGTGCTTACATCGACATTAAAGACTTCTGCCATGTCTTCCGGTGTCAACAAGATTTCATTTTGCACGTCTTGCCTTTCTTTCACCTGCTCCATCTTTACACCTCCAGTTCATAGTTACTATGTAATTGCATCAGAATGTCGGCCTTTAGCAGACTTCAGCGACGGGGAACGATCTTCACTTAACCTTTTTTATCATTACTTAAGTTCCATAATAATAAAACCGCATTACGGTACTGTTACATCTTATTTGAAAAAATTAAGAGGTTATTAGAAACGTATTACAAGTGCATTACAATCGGGCAAATGAAGATAGATATTTGTGGATTACATGAGAAAACTACAAAAATGGGAAATTCGGAAATACTAGAGAAATGTTTGGCAGGTCGTGCATCCGTCACTGGGGTCAAGAATTTGTAGAAACAGGCAAAAAATTACTAAAATTCAACCCAACCTTTCTGCTACCCGCGTTTAAACGAGGTATATATCCCAGGTGATGTGATATCGTTTAAAAACACATGGAGCACTGGGATATGCCGAAATAACTAAAGAACGCTAATGCCGTTCTTGCTCTTTACCTTTTCTCACCTTATCTTTAGGGGGCTTAGCATTAGCGGGAAGATCAATGACATATTTATCGGCAGTAAAGGGTGAATATCCTTTCGAGACATGTCTGCCTTCCTCGTAAATTTCAAGCGCAGTGCCACACTTTGGGCATGACTGATTGCGAGGGAATCGTAATACCCATCCATAACATCTATAACCACACTTAGGGCATCTACCTTCTAGCACAATATCATTTTAGCAGAGTCCTATTTGAAAGCGTCAATTAATTCACTCTATAAAAAATGACAAATGTATTACAGATTCATTCAAAAGGTATTACAATCGAGCGACAGGAAAGCGTGATGTCGTTTAAAAATGGGGAGGGGTAGAGGTTAAATCTGAGGAAGTTTTCGAGCATCCTATTCTTTGGCGCCGACCAGTATTTTGGATACTTTGTTTTTAGTTCGCATCAATAATGTCATAAACCAATGCTTGTTATTCCGTATTTGTCAGTGCGTCTTAGTATTATATGTGTATCGAAAAGCTCGCTAGCGCTTTGGCTCATCATGCAACGTCTCCGCGTAACCTAGCTAATTCGCCACGTAGACTTTCTATTTCTTTAGACAACTGGGACAGGGCTTTCTTTTCTACCTCACTTCCTCTTACCAAGAACGACGCTAGATTTGCAGTTACTCCGCTGAAAAAGGCCACTCCCCCTATCATTAGCACAGTAGCCACCGCTTTCCCTGCTACCGTTACGGGAACCATATCTCCATAGCCCACAGTAGTAATGGTAACCGCCGCCCACCAGAGCGCATCGGCAAAAGAATGTATAGAAGCCTGTTCGCCTCCTTCAACAGAGGCTACCACTGTCGAAGCAATAATAACAAGACCTATCCCGTAAACCAGCAAAAAGTCCACGTGCACCAAACGTCTAAAGCCAAGCCAAGCTCGAGAACCGAAAATAAATATCCTGATAATACGCAAAGGTCTGAAAAAGGGCACGACAACAACCAGTACTTCAAGCCAATGCCTACGTATATAGGCTAATCGGTGGGGAGCAACTGCCGTTTTGATAATAAGGTCAACAGCAAACAATGCCCATATAAATGAATCAACGGTAAGAAAAACTGTTTCTTCCGGTGGTGATAGATCCCACAAAAAGGGGCCGACAAGAAGCGGGATCATGACGAAAGACAGAATCAGCAGCGGTGCTTCAGTTATACGCTCTATTCGCAGCAACAAAGCCTCTCTCTGTGAAATATCTGGTCTGTGTATCTTTGACAATTTTTTCATGTTGTCCTCCTTACTAAAATGGTAGTTTTAATACCAACATTGACTACAACTTTATTCGATATCATAATAAGCTACAATCAAGATTAAATGAAAGACGTATGTATCCCGCAAGACGTGATGTCGTTTAAAAATGGGGAGGGGTGTAGGGGGTGAGTTTAACAGGTTGTTAAGGGTTGAATTTTAATTTATTTGGAGAGTATAAAACGAAAATCCTCATATCGGACTCGTGACTCAGGTCGAGGATTACTGCATAAATCTGTATATTCGTATACATACGGTAACAACCCCGTCCTAATTAACTGTTTTGCTTCATCGACATGGTTATCAAAAGTACTTACTAAGTATCCCAACTTTAAGTTGTATCTTCTTGCTTCTTCATCTATCTCTTCTTTAGTCTTTTCCATCCCAAGCTCTCTTTTAATTTGCTTCAGCACGAAAGCAATAACATCATTC
>JAEOSF010000119.1 GCA_016840515.1 Candidatus Borrarchaeum yapensis
AGACGAGTTGAAAATACTGATTAATCTTGAGGATGAAATAAAAAAAATCCGGTCATATATTTCCTATCTATCGGGATTGTCAGAAAAAGAATTGCTCCGCAACAGTGAGAAAATTTCTCATATAGTCTCAGAATACGTAGAAACAAAAATACATGAGCAGCCTTTTAGTTCAATGAAAGATCAATTTTAAGGGATTATTTAATGTTATTTCTGCAAAAAATGTGGAAATTTTTGAAGGTAAGAAAAAAGCCTATAAGTGAAAAACTTTCAGAAGAGGTCTTAACCCTACCGATGTATCCAACTCTGCATAAAGAAGAAATGGATTACATTGCTAAAAGCATAAGCGAATTCAAGGGCACATGACTGATGAGCATATTTGTTATAGGAAAGCAAATATTCAGAATTTATTAAGAGTGTTTCTTGGAAGGAAAAAAGGGTGAAGATATTAATAACTGGTGGTGCGGGATTTATAGGTTCGCACTTGGCAGTGAAGTTAGCAGAAAGATATGAGGTTATTGCTTTAGATAACTTTGATCCTTATTATGATGTTAAGATAAAAGAGGAACGTGTAAAAATTATTCGTAACAGAGGTGCCAAATTCATACTTGGTGATGTAACAAATTACGATTTCGTACGAAAAATAGTAAAAGAAAACGATACAGAAGTTATTTTTCACGAGGCTGCGAGACCGGGAGTAAGATACTCTATAAAAGACCCTTTTCTTCCAAACAAGGTGAATGTGGTAGGCACGCTAAACATTTTGAAGGCCTCTTTAGATTCAAACGTAAATAAAGTCATTAATGCCTCTTCTTCTTCTGTTTATGGAAAAGTGGAATATTTGCCATTTGATGAAAATCACCCCACTCAACCTATCTCTCCATATGGGGTTTCAAAGTTAGCGGCGGAGAATTATTGTAGGGTTTTTTACGAAGTTTACGGGCTTAAAACGATATCTTTAAGATACTTCACAGTGTGTGGTCCAAGGATGCGACCTGATTTAGCGATTCCTATGTTTACGAAAGCGATTTTGAACAATGAGCGACCAATAGTTTTCGGTGATGGTGAGCAGACGAGAGATTTTACGTATATTGATGATGTAATAGAGGCAAATTTAAGACTTTTAAACATAAATGAGGGATACGGTGAAGCCTTGAACATAGGGAGCGGTCGGAGTGTTACTGTTAATTATGTAATTGACGTTTTAAGAAGTCTTCTGAACTCAAAAATAGAGCCGAAGTATGTTGAACCCATAAAAGGGGATGCAAGAGATACTTTAGCAAATATTGACAGAGCGAAAAAAATCATAGGATATAAACCAAAAATTTCCTTAGAAGAGGGGTTAAGAAAATTCGTTGAATGGTACAAAGGTAATCCGCGTTTTTATGGATGAGGAGAATGGTTAAGGTCAGCGTTATAGTCCCAGTATACAATGGTGAAAAATACATTCGCGAAGCCATAGACAGCGTGTTAAATCAATCCTACAAGGACTTTGAAGTTATAGTTATTGATGACGGCTCAAAAGATAATTCGTTAACCATAATCAAGAGATATGGTGGCAAAATAAGATGGAAATCCCAAGAAAATAATGGGCAGGCTTCTGCGACGAATGAAGGGGTCAAAATGGCTGAAGGTGAATACATCGCTTATTTAGATGCTGATGATGTGTGTATGCCTGAAAGACTTGAAGTTCAAGTTAAATATTTGGATAATCATCTGAATGTTGGATTAGTGTATTCTGGTTGTTACCATATAAATAGCGTTGGAGAAGTTAAGAGAATAGTAAAGGCACGCCCGTATGACAATCTTCTGTTGTTACAGAAAAACTACATTGCCAGAAGTACTGTTATGCATAGAAGAAAATGTCTGGATGAGGTTGGCTTGTTTGATGAAAGCATCAGTGGCTATGATGATTGGGATATGTGGATAAGAATTTCAGAAAAATTTGCAGTAGATTATGTAGAGAGGCCTTTAGTAAAGTATAGAGTGCATGGTGAACAGATTTCTTTGGTGAGACCCAAGGAGTTAGCTTATAGAGGATATACGACAGTAAGAATAATTGAGAAAGCGTGTGCAAGAAGAAAGAATTCATTCTGGCTAAAACTTAAGCTGTCGAGGGCAAAAGTTGGGAAAAAAATATGTGAAACGTTTCCAATACTTGATAAAAATTTTTTGGCTAGAAATTGGCGGAGAGCTGATAGGGTGCTGGGCTGGGTGGAAAGAACGTTAGTTCGTATATCTATGCGCCTTTAGGCAAAAGCAGCTATTTTCATATTTTCTCAGCTACACAATAGTTACAGCATGTTGGTATTTTTATGAATCTGTTAATTTTGGGGATGATTGGTAAGTATACATCGGAGTTTAGATGGATTATCCTAAAGTATGCTGAAATTGATCCTGCAAACTCTTTTTTAGTATATTCCTTTAGATGTTCTATGTTTTTGCGCGCGCGCATTTTGCGTTTTATTTGAAGAAATTTCACGTAGGGATTCGAAAGATTTGGTGTCGATATAATCAGCTTTCCTTGAGGCTTTAAAATCCTTTTTGCTTCTTTCAAAAGCATCTTTCCGTCGTTATAATTAACATGTTCTATTATTTCCGATGCGACAACGGTGTCAAATGAATTATCAGAAAAGGGTAGGTTGACGCAGGTTGCTGCCACAAATGATATTTTTAGATTTTTCTTTTTGGCGATCTTGATTGCTTCTTTTGATATGTCTACTCCGACCACTTCTTTGAATTTTTTAGCAATTTGTGACGTTATATATCCGTCGCCGCAACCTACGTCGATTGTTTTTCCTCGTCCAAACTCATCAACAAGATTCAAGATAATTTTGGTATGCTGATTATAGAAAGCATCTCCACTTTTGATATAGTCCCAATGATAGTCCCTTTTATCATGATAGAGTTTTTCATAATATTCTTTCATGGAATCCCCATTCCTATCAAGCAATATCGTCACCATATTCGAAATATATGGCTCGACTCTCTCATCTATGTTTTGCGCGCGCGCAAAACAACCGTGATAGGCAAGTGAGCATTCTCTAGCCTTCAAATGTAACGCTTATTTTCTTGCGACTACCCAAGTGACTATTGGATATCTTTCCTCGTTTAGTGTGGCAATTAGATGTCGCACGCTCCATCTGGTTTCCGGAATCTTCATGGAACGGAATATGTCGCTTATGAAGCAGAGCAAGTTGACTATGCGACTTCCCCAACCTTCACACTGAATTATCTTGGAGAAACCG
>JAEOSF010000120.1 GCA_016840515.1 Candidatus Borrarchaeum yapensis
CAATCGTGTAATGCAATTGCAACCTCAGGCTAAGAAGGGTTCTACCAGTGGAATGACTCTTGGTGCTAACGGCATCCCAAAGTTTTTAGGGGATGGTACTGCCAAGGCAATCATTACTGGCGATGTGGTTGACAATAAAAACAATCGCATTGGAGACTTGCACACAATTGCAACCAAGGCAGTTGAAGCATGGGAACAACTTTTGGCGGATTTTGGATGAATTGTCGGAAGGGACGAAAGAACGTAATTCGCTGAAACGCAAGAGATTGGACGAGTATTGAAGAAGTAACGGGAGCAATTAGCCCCCTTCGTTAAAAAATTACACTAAGTGAAAGAAAAGATAATGACTACTAAATCGAGAAATCTTACAAGCGCAGACCAAAAACGATATGTGCAATCTTACAAAGATTCAATGAAAAGGATGAATTTCAATGGCAATAACTACTTAACTATCTTCAAGAATGCTGTTAAGCAGTATCACACTCATAAAAAAAAATTGGATGACTATTTTGAAACCAGCAAAAAAAATGGAACGATTACACTGACATGGTTTCTAAAAAGCAAAGAAATAGAACTTAAAATGAAACATGATGAACTTATGGCTATAACCTTTGCTGCTCTTTTTCTTGAGTGTCTTATTTGGGATTATGCAGCAGTTAATACTTCTCAAAGTTTTACAGAAGACTATTTAAGTCAAATTAGCTTATTAGGTAAATGGCAAGTTATACCTAAACTTGTTAATAATGATAAGGACATAGATATTGGCAGTGATACCATTGCTCTTTTGAAAAAACTTAAAGAGGAAAGAAATGATATAATACATAGCAAATCCAAAGCTGTACCAGATACTTATGATGAAATAAAAAAACAGGAGGGAAAAGGAAGAAAGATTACGGTAGAGGAAACTGTAAGATGTGTTACGGGGTGTATAGAAGGATTACGAAAGATAGATACCACAAATTATTGGTGTTTCAGACAGGAAGTTAAGCATACTATGAAATTACCAACTTACACAATGAGGAGGAAGAAGACGAAAGGGGGCACAATACTAACATCATAGTTACAAACTAGGATTGATATAGTAGTAAAAATAAGTGTTGATTGTTTCGCCCACTCAACCCACTTACCCCCACACCTACCCTACCCTTTCAAATGCAGGGAAGTTTCCTAATACAATTCAAATAAACTTACCACCCCATTTTCAATCATCCGTGCATGCACTCCCACCCCGGCCACCAATTTCCTCAAAAATTTTTACCCCTTATTTCCCAGATACTTACCGTCCTTTTCCCTTCCTCCCCTCCATTTTTGGCCCCCGCCCCTCACCCAATGTTATGTTTTTATCTGGCCCTAAAGACCGACATTTACCGACCTTGTGCCCTGTTGGAATCAGCTTTTCATGCACTGTAGCACACCTGTCCACTTCCTCTAAAGAATTTGCCAATCCGCGCTCGTTCGGGTAAGATTGTCCTAAGAATTCAGGTGTTCACAAACTTAGTCATCAATTCGTATAATTTTCTGCGTAGTGTGAATGCGAATGTGGATGGTAAATCCTGTTGTTATGTGCAACAAGCACCTGCTCGGTGAGCATGCGGAGTGTCACATGTTGCTGAGCCATCTACGGCGTAAGAGACGAATACCAAATTACATCAGGTTCAATCTCTTGCAGCCCAAAAGTCTCAGAGAAAGACACGATCAACTGGCTTTGGAGATGGAAAACAGGGGGATGCTACACCAATCACCGCTTCAAGAATTTGACCTGTCATATCTCCCTCAAGAGCATAGGATTTACACAGTGAACGCAGAAGAATCACTGATTGAGCTATCAAGAAGATGCTCAGAATGTAGAGAGCGTTTAAGGGTTGTTTGAGTGGCACCCAAGACGATGCGTAAAGCCTGAAAGAATAACAGTTGTTTTAGGAGTCTTTGATATGGGTTTGACCGAATATTTTCAAACCGCAGAAGGAACGGGGATATTGGCTACTGCCGATTCCGATGGGAATGTGGATTTGGCTGTCTATGCCAGTCCGCACATGATGGAAGATGAAACCTTTGTACTCATCATGTCTGGCAAACTCAGCCACGCTAATTTGCAG
This sequence comes from Candidatus Borrarchaeum yapensis, assembly GCA_016840515.1. Classification (GTDB taxonomy): domain Archaea; phylum Asgardarchaeota; class Sifarchaeia; order Borrarchaeales; family Borrarchaeaceae; genus Borrarchaeum; species Borrarchaeum yapensis. Next base: position 2,097 of record JAEOSF010000120.1, read on the forward strand.
ACCAATCCGAAAGCTGCTTACATGTTCATAGAAAAAACCAAGGGTTATGTCGGCAAACGCCTTTATCTTCAGAAAATCCGTGAAGAGAATGATGCTGAGTTGGTTCAGTCAATCAGAAGACGCAAGAGATATGACGAAGACGGCGAGAGTGTATCTGCAAGCAGTGCTGTGTACTTCAAGGTCAACAAGATTCGACCATTGGTCGGGGATTAGCCCTTTTTTGCAAACACTATCTCCGGATGATTTGAAATAAAGAGAATCAGCAAACTAGTTTGTTCGGTGTCAGTGTGCCTTCTGACAGGTTTTCTCAGGTCAAAACGCCAGCCCTCTTTTTCTTGCGGGTACAAGTGCCATAATAAACCTCCTTTCCCTTTTAAGAATTTGTGACCGTAAGCATTTATAGATTCAGAACTATTATTTATTCTGCCTTATAGTTCAACTGGGTCACAAACATTTTCACTGTTATTTACTTTAGCACCACAATTGCCACACTCAAACTTGGGATTTTCTGTCAGTTGCTTGTACTTCTCAGAATCCGTTTGCTCGAGTTCTTCCTCCTTTATTGAGCACATATGCATTTGATGACCGTCTTTTTTACATTCTGGATTACCTGCCATTTTCTTTATCTCCTTTCTTATTGTTTCCAATGCAATAACGAAATCTGTCGGCACCCGACATCCTCGTTTTCCCACATCACTCGGCACTTTACTGCTTGTTGCTCATAAAGATACGTTAATCGATGAGGATGCACCATCAGGCCCCACCCTGTTTTTTCTATAGGGGATTTGCCTATGCCTCTTGTACTTTCAAGACCATTTCATTATCTACAGAGGAATACTTCACTCGCCTTCAGCTTCCAATCTGGCCGCAGCTGCAATGGATCGCTGAACGGCAAATAGTACTATGAATACGCGAACCTCTCAAACGCAGGTAAGTTTTCTGTCACTATTCAAATAAATCAACCATCCCGTTGAATCGAATCCGCATGCGCTCCCACCCCGGCCACCGCACCTCGAAGCGCAGCGCAGACCCCAGACTCCGATCTGGGGCCCAGAAAAAATATGCCGGCCATCCCGGCCTCAACTACCGAGATA
>JAEOSF010000039.1 GCA_016840515.1 Candidatus Borrarchaeum yapensis
CGAATATCCTTATCTTTCCTGACTTGGACGCGGGGAACATCACGTATAAACTCACACAGATTCTTGCTAAGGCTAATGCGTACGGTCCTATTTTACAAGGTTTCGCAAAACCACTGAGTGATCTTTCTAGAGGTGCAACAGTTGAAGATATTGTTGGTGTTATTGCGATAGTTAGTGTAATCGCGGATAGGTGGGAAGCATGAAAATTCTGGTTTTAAATTGTGGAAGCAGTTCAATAAAATACAAACTCTTTGAAAATGAGAAACCTCTTACTGCAGGTTTAATTGAAAAAATTGGTGAAAAAGACTCTCCGATACAAAATTACGCTCAAGGAATGGAACGCTTGGTACGCCAACTCTTAGAAAGCGGCAAAATCGAATCTCTCTCTGAAATTGATGCCGTTGGTCACAGAGTGGTTCACGGTGGAGAATTATCTGAACCTTCACTCATAGATGAGAGTGTAATAGAGAAGATAAAAAACTATTGCGAACTTGCACCTCTTCACAATCCAGTTAACTTAAAAGGCATACTAGAGATGCAACAGAAACTTCCAGACGTCCCTCATGTTGCCGTTTTTGATACTGCTTTTCATCAGACAATGCCAGCCTACGCATTTCTTTATGGGCTTCCATATGAATATTACGAAAAAGAAGGAATTAGAAGATATGGATTTCATGGAACGTCTCATGCTTATGTTGCTGAAATGGCAGCAAAGTTGCTTAACAAACCACTGAGCGAATTAAATCTTATTACATGCCATCTCGGTGCGGGATGCAGTATGGCTGCGGTGAAAAACGGAAAAGTAATTGATACAAGCATGGGATTAACTCCACTGGAGGGCCTTATCATGGGTACGAGGAGTGGTGATATAGACGCAGGTGTAGTTATATATTTTGCAAATAAGAAACAAATGACTTTTAGTGAAATAGATGAACTCCTAAACAAAAGAAGCGGACTTACTGGCATCTCTGGTGTCGGAAAAGATATAAGGGTCATAATAAAGGAGTACAAAAGAGGAAGCAAAAGATCTAGGCTCGCAATCGAGATGTTTTGCTATAGACTAAAAAAATATATTGGATCATACGCGGCAGCGCTTGACAAGGTAGATGCGATCGTTTTTACTGCTGGAATAGGTGAACATCGTCCTTTGGTGAGAAGCCTTTCTACGGACATAAAGATTCTTGGCATAGAGATTGATGAAAACAAGAACACACAAATGGTTGGAAGAGATGGAATAATAAGCTCAGATAATTCTAAAATAAAGGTTCTTGTTATAGGTACTGATGAAGAGAAAAAAATAGCAATAGAGACTATGAGGTTGGTTAATTATTGATAGAGGGTATAGGTATAGATATAATTGAATTAGGAAAAGTAAAGCAGCATTCTAAAAATAAGGCATTCATTGACAAGGTTTTCACACAGAACGAACGTGCATATTTTAAAACAAAGAAGAATCCTATTCCTCACATTGCAACCACATTTGCAGCTAAGGAAGCTATTTTCAAAGCCCTTGGTACAGGATGGGGCGATGGAAAAGAAGTAGAAATCGCAAGGGACGAGGATAACAGACCTTATGTTATCTTAAAAGGAAATCTGGAAGAATTCGCTAAAAATAAAAACATACTTATAAGTCTCTCTTACACTGATAGTATTGCGGTTGCTATTGCGCTGGTTGAAAGTAAAAACAAATGATAATCGGATAAAGTTCCTAAGGTTCAAAGTGTCTTGAACCCTAATTTTAAAGCAAACTTTGGAGAGATCTTGAAAAGATCATGGATTGAAAACTCACTCCTAATAAAGCGTAATCCAATTTCTGGGTATTCATTGAACTTTTTTGTATAGGATATAAGAGAATCCCAGTCCTCATTGCTAAATTTTGCTGCTGCTTTGTTTGCCATCGTTGCCAGCTCCTGATAAAACGCCTTTACATTAATCACGTAGCCAACTATCTTGTTAAGTTCAAAATAAACTTCTTTTAGCGATGGGGGACAAAAATAAAATCCTCTTATGTGATTTCCTAATGCTTTTTCGCTAAAAGGATAACTTTCAAGATAATCGATCCATGTGCCTCCAGATGTTCTCGTAGGTTCTCCAATTACTTGCTTCTTCTCAAGGATCAAAGTCTTTGCGCCATTTTTTGCTGATTCCAGTGCAGAAGAGAGCCCCGCAGGTCCAGCTCCGGTGACGATAACGTCATATTCTTCATCAATCATTCAAAGAACCTCAGATAAGAAATTATTGGAGACGAGTAGTTTTTATAATTTGAAGATTTTATCAGCATTTTTGTAAGATACACGTTCTAGAAGACTTTTTTCAACCTCAAGAGCTCCCAAACTATCGATTGTCTTTGCAACACTCGCAATATCGCATTTTCTAAAACCGTTATCACTATTTAACACAATATCATTATTATCAGAATACTGAATAACTAACTCAGACGCACGCTCTGGTGTTAACATATTATATTGTACACTTAGACCAATGTTATATCCTGAAGTATCTACAATGGAAATCGACTCAGCATTGACGTGATCTATAATAACCAGTTCGGGATTGATTCGTGTCTTATTAATCAAAAGCAAAGTTTTCTCGGTAATTTCGAGTTTGCTATCACCAGGAGTATGGACTATTATAGGAAAATCGTGTTCTTTTGCTTGTTCTATTTGTGCTCTTAAAACTTCAATTTCTTTTGTTGAGCCAGTTTGTAGGCCGGTTTCTCCAAATGCTACTACCAAATTGTGTTCAATTAAGGAATTCATAGATTCAATAACCATTTCATAGTTAGTTTGTGGAATGGAACGGGGATGAATCCCGACAGCTACATGGAGAGCTAACCCTACTTTTTTTGCTTGCGGTACATCGAAATCGATCATTCTTCTAAACAAATCGATAAAAGTTTGCTGATATTTTGGTTCCACAGGATAAAATGCACATGTAATTGCGCGTTTTATACCATTAGAGACCATATATCTCAGTTCATCTTCGCTCATTCCGTCAGCATGAATATGAGTATCAACATGCAAACCATTCACCTTTATTGCTTTCAAAAAGGGTGAAAACAAGCGCCCGGTAAATTTTTTGGTTAAAATAACTCTCCTAGTGCTTGTGCTGCCGTGTAGATACTCCCTGCACCACTAACATAATGAGTGACACGTAATGTTTCCATAACCTCTTCTTTTGTCGCACCTGATTGCATTGCTGCTCGAGCTAAAAATTTTACCCCTCGAACTGCACCATGAGCTGCATCTAGAGCCATCGCAATAAGAAATTTAAACTTCTGAGGTAATGCACCATCCTCAAGGGCAAATTCAGCAGTATTCTGTACAAGTTTGTGAAGTTCTGGATCGAGCGTTTCAATAATCTTTAAAGGATGTTCAGACATTTACTCACCTCTCGAATTGGATAGACTGGGTTTTACATGTACTTCTGTACCTTTTTAATTATTGGGAGTGTCATCTGAAATTCAAAGATCTCTGTCAAATGAAGTTAATAATTTGCAACCAGTTTCAGTCACTAAAACCGTATCCTCAACCCTTATCCCACCGACCCCTGGTACATAAAGGCCTGGCTCGATCGAATGAACTATTCCTGGAACTAGTTCAGTTTCTTCCGTTTCAAGTATGGGGGGTTCGTGTTCTTCTAGCCCCAAACCATGTCCTATTAGATGCACAACATATTCTCCATAGCCGGCTTCTTGTGCAACACTTTTTCCGACCTCATGCACCTCATAGGCTTTAACACCAGGCTTTACTGCATCGATAGCCTCTTTATGCATTTGTAATACGACTTCAAAGAGGTCCTTCTGTTCTTGTGTAGGAGAACCAACAATTTTTGCTCTAGAAATGTCTGCGCAATATCCATTATACCTGCCTCCAAGATCCATTAAAATAAGGTCATTCATTTCTATCTTCTTTTCTGTTGGCTGAGGAACAATTAACTCTGTTCTATCTCCCGATCCAAGAACTGTTGGAAATGAAAGTTCACGAGCACCTGCTAATTTCATAGCAGCTTCTGCATGGAGAACTATTTCAAGTTCTGTTTTACCTACCTCTAAAGCTTCGGTGACTGTTTTTGCACCTTCATCCGTAATTTTTGCAGCATTCTCTAAACATGATATCTCAGCGGGACTTTTTATCATCCTCACAGTTCTCAGAATGTCTGTAGCGTCTTTGAATTCAGCCTTTGGCAATTTATTTTTGATTGCTAAGTAGAGAGGGGTAGGGAAAGTGCTCCAGCCAACAACACCGATTTTGCCTTCAATATAAGTATTTTTAAGAACTTCAGGAACACCAATCGTGAGGTCTACAGTGGCTTGTGTGTCTGAAATACCTGAGACCTCCTTAGCTCTTAAGAGATCCCAGTCTTGATCTATTAAAAGCACAGGTTCGTGTTCCCTTGGTATAAGGACATTTGCTGCGCCAGTGTATAGCGTATAATTAGAGAGATATGTCATATCCGGTACAGAAGAAACAATTAGATACCCTAAATCGATTTCTTCCATCATTTTCTTCGCTTTCGCGACCCTTTTGCAGAATTCTTCTTTAGGAATACTCAAAATACATCCGTCCATATGATCCAAAGATTAACCAACTAATACTAGCTAACAACCTTAAATTAATTGTGGCTTCGTGTGCAAACTTGATTGGTGTGGAAGAATTTTAAGATTTGTTTAGACATCGAGCGCTGCAATAAATGCATAAAAAATATATATGACGGTGTCGTATAAAATCTGAAGATCGTCTATATTAATAAAGGAGTACCCAAATGTAACTTTAGAGGTAGAAATCTTTGGAGCGCAAAAAAAAGAACTATATATTCAAAATAATTCTCGTAGGAGAAGGAGGCGTTGGAAAGACGACATTTATAAAAAGGTACGCTACCCAAAAGTTTGTTGAAGACACAAAAAAGACTGTCGGTACATCTTTTTATCTTTTTGAAAAAAAAATAAATGAAAATATTTTGATTACACTTCAAGTGTGGGACTTCGGGGGCGAAAAAAGATTTCGATTTATTTTACCCACTTATTGTGAGGGGGCACATGGAATAATATTTGCTTTTGATCTTACACGAATTTCTAGTTTATTTAATCTGCATGAATGGTATGATGTTATCAGAGAGAAAATTGAAAATTCAGATTTTGTATTTGTTGGAACAAAACTAGATCTTATTGAGGAAATGGGTGCCGAAGCAATAAGCGATGAACAAATTATGGAATTCATTAAAATATACGATCGCTCGTCTAATTTGCTTATTAAAACAAGTTCTAAAACTGGAGAAAACGTTGAAAACGTAATTACTAACCTAATCAATCTAATTTATAGTAGGGTGACAAAGTAATGTCTAAACAAAAGATTTTTTCAGAGTATTGTGAAATATGTAAAACTACAATCAAACATCCAATTACGAAAGAACAATTACATCCTAGGGGCGGAGGTCTGTATTCTGGTATATTTCTTCACAAGGGTAAAGAAAGTGAAGAAATTCACGCATCACTTAGCTATTTCGACAATGATCTTGCACATAGGGGAACAGAGGGTTCAAAATTACTTCAGACTGATCTCTCACTTGAACATCTAAAACCAAGTGCTTTATTAGACTTAAAAGATGAAATAGAACTCAAGCAAGACATCAAGATGTTTTATGAGTGGCTAATTAATGAGTATATTTACTATTATAAAAGTATAAAACTGGCAACAATGAAACAAGTTATCCCAATGCTAGAAGAAATTCTAAATAATTTAAAACCACAAACCAATATATATAACAATTTTGAATTAATCTCTGAAAAAACGAGCGATAAGATTATTTGCGATTTAGAAACGAAAGAGACACAACAAATTAAAGCCGGAGAACTTAAAAAAGCCTATCAAACACTTTTTAATCAAATTAGGTGGCGGTTTAGGGATGATGATGAACATGATGCTTTCGAATCGTCAAAAAAATTGGGATTCAAAATGGTTACATTATGGAGAGATTTACTAAAATTTGGCGTTTCTGAAGATATGTTTCGATCATTAGAAGTCTTATTGACACTTCGAGATTTTTCTGATACATGAAATAAAGAAAATGAAATTCTGTATTACTTTAGCTTTACGCTCTTGTAGTAGACTATTCAAAAATTTTTACCTATTCAAAGTCGTCTATATTCTATGAAGGATACACGTGTCAAAGATTAGATTTTGCAATTAACGTCAATGATTTGTGTTTTTGTTCTTTAAATAACACATATACCCCCAACACAAAGTTCTAGAGTAAAAGAATCTATTGTTTGGTGGATCTTAGATATTGAAAATACATGAAATGTTAGTATTGTCTTCACTAAGTAACATACGAAGAGGGAAATGCCTTACTACCTAATAACGTTTTCCTAGAGTTGTATTAGCACAAATACGGTTTGAAATGAGAAGCAATTTACCAGAAGATTTTTATCTTACCTTTGGGTGGATTACTTATAAGAGGTTATAGCTTTGATTGACGTTTTTTTGGTCTTAGATGAGACTGGCGTGCCCCTTTGTCAAACAAGATCTCCTGATGCCATTTGGAATGACAGTTTAGCCGCTGGAATCTTATCAGCAATAGATGAAGTCAGTTCGGTCTATTGGCAAGGTGATATATTATCACGACTTGAATTCCGTGAAAAACAGCTCTATCTTCTCCGCGATACTAATAAAAGTCGCACATTTGTGCTTGTTACTACTATTAGTGTTCCTCATGAAATTGCAGAGTCATGCCTCAACGAAATGAGCGAGAAATTTGCAGTTGTTTGTCTAGAAAAACATTCTGGTGGACTTGTAACTTCTAGAAGTTTAAACGAAAGTTACCAACAAATAGGACATGAACTATTACAAGAATGGAATGCAAGGGCACGTAAAATAGCGCTCCAGAGTGGTGAACCTTACTACCAAGCCCTGTATGCCTATGATGAACTCAAAGACAGGGAAAAATCCTCTTTCATATTAGATAAGACAATTCTCCGAGTACTCTGTGATGCTGGCACACTTTCATTACGTGATCTAAGACAACGAATAGCGACCTTTGAAGAAATGCTTGGAGAACGAATTGACATCCCACAACTACAATCAATTTGTGAGCGTTATGTAAATGACGGATTAATTAAAAAACTTTAAGGAGAGTATTTTATGGATTTATTTAAGTTCTTTAGAAGGAAGGATCTCAGTAGAAATTATTTGAATCGGATGGTAATCGGCTTAGGAGTCGGACTCGTCAAGTCAAGAACTCACATATTAAATTCTGATTTTGGTCCGCAGGGTTCCATGGATGTGCTAGCAACTTGGATGGGGCAAGAAGTTGCCAAAGAACTGTTGTATCAAAAGAAAATTAGCACCAATACTTCTAAGAGTGATGTTATTGAAAAAATCCTTGATGAGGTACGAATTGCAGAGGATCTTGAAATTTCCTTTGATAACAACTCAGCTCATATTGCAGTTCAAAACTGTCTTATTTGCCCACGGCGAGTTGGTGGTTATGACCTTGAGGGACATACTGCCTGCCCAGTAGGAGGAATAATACGAGGTGCTATCAATTTGGTGACTGGTAAGAGTCCTCAAGTTAAACGCATCAGCTTACGTCCAGCAGAAGTTTGCCAAATAGATTTTGACCTTAATTGAGTACATTACACAAATCTTCAGAGTTTAAAATTGACTGGGATGAATCCCGCTTATACTAGACAAATAACTTACCATAAAGTCTTCACGGTAACTTAAATTTCTATATTTTTGATTTTTTCTTGATTTTACTATTATAAGTATCTTCCATAAACATCCATAGCTGCTGCTACTGCAGATCCAGGTTTTGTTTTAAACCCAAATATAGATAATGTTTTTTCTAAGGCTGCTAGTGTGGGTATTACATAAAACTGTGACGCTGTCACACCCATATGTCCAATTCTAATACCTTCAAGACCAATTAAATTTTTCATAAGTGAAACCATAATATTGAACTTCTCCTCAATAAATCGTCTAAGATCGATTTCACTAATTCCTTCTGGCAATAACAAAGCTGTAACGGTATCAGAAGCGATTTCTTCTTTGGGCAAGCACTTTAAACCAAGTGCTCGAATTCCCTCGCGGACTGCTTTACCTGAAATTGCGTGTCTTTTATATCTATTCTCAAGTCCTTCTTCTAGCGCTAACTCAATAGCTTTTCTTAGTGCAAGTACCACTGAAGTTGGCACAGACGCAGGAAATGGATGTCCTATTTCTGTCAACTCTTCGATGTATTCCTCCCATACATTTAGATTCATATATCTGCCTCTAATGGGATGTTTTCTGTTTTTAGCTACTTCCCACGTTTTTTCACTGATCATTACTGGAGTAACGCCCATAATACTACCTAGTGCTTTACTTGCATAGCCAACGCATACATCAATGTTCCAATCATCACATCGAAGTTCCATTCCACCAAAAGATGAAATTGCATCAACGGCATACAATATCCCATTATTTTTTGCTATTTCACCTATTTCTTTTACTGGATTTACTACAGCTGTTGATGTTTCATTATGAACTAGGAAAATTGCTTTAATATCTTCTTCTTTGCATTTTTCCTTTATCGAATTAACATCAGCAGCTTCTCCGAAATTCTTCGTTATAACCACAGGCATCCTTTCATATAATTCAACTACCTTTCCGTATAATTCTCCAAAAAATCCATTATGGACAACAATTGCTTTATCACCTGGTTCAATTAAGTTTGCAACGGACAGTTCTAAACCTAAACCTCCAGGTCCAGCAAGAATAATAACTGATTGTTTTGTGTTAAAGAGTTTCTTAAGTTGTTGGCAAGTATCTTCATATATCTCTCCCCATTCTTTTCCGTAATGGGGCATAACTGGTTGTGATAATACATTTAAAACTTCAGGATGAGCCTCAGAAGGTCCCGGAATCATTAAAATCTTTTTATCTTGCATAGATCATACCTCTAATTACATCTATGTTCTATCAAAGAAGACATATGAGCTCACATTCGTTATCTTTAAAAGCATTGTTATTTCTAGCTATTAGAAAGATTTATATATGTCCTAACTGCCTTTTGCTAGCTAGGTGAAAAAAATGGGGTATCGTGTTTGGATCCTTAAGTTATAGATCTTCTATTTTTCAAACAATATCATGTACCCCGCAGAAACAACTTAACCTAATTTTGAAGCTAATTTCTCGTTTTTTGCCTTGGTGGCACTGGTTCTAAGCTCTCCTCAGTATAGAGCTTCTTTTATAATTTCTATGGAGAGGATTTTATGGAAATATGTAATTCGATTGAAATGGTTGTAAATAATGAAAACTTAGCAGAAAATAATGCAAAATCAGTAATGAGGACAATTATGTCAGGGGATGCAACCCCCGCTCAAATAAGTGCATTTTTAATCGCTCTTAGGATGAAAGGTGAAACAATCGAAGAAATATCGGCTTTCGCTTCTATTATGAGAGAATTTTGTACGCAAATTAATCCGACAGTGGGCAATAGGATGTTAGTAGATACATGTGGCACTGGCGGTGATAGAATTAATACGTTCAACATATCAACTATTGCATCATTTGTGATTTCTGGAGCTGGAATACCCGTAGCCAAACATGGAAATCGAGCGGTCTCTAGTAAATGTGGCAGTGCAGATTTACTGGAAGGTTTGGGTGTTAACATAAACGCGTCAGCTGAAATAGTCAGGCACTGCATAGAAAAAATTGGCATAGGTTTCATGTTTGCACCGCTTTTTCATCCTGCAATGAAATATGCAATGCCATCTCGACGCGAAATAGGTATAAGAACAGTTTTTAATATCTTAGGTCCCCTTACAAACCCCGCAAATGCTAAAGCACAGATATTAGGAGTATACACTCCCTATTTGACTGAAAAAATGGCTAAAGTTCTGAATATGCAAGGAGTAGATCATGCTCTTGTTTTTCACGGACTTGATGGGCTTGATGAGATTGGTAGTACATGCGAGACACAAATTTCGGAATTAAATGATGGATATGTAGAAACGTATACTGTCACACCAGAGGATTTCGGAATTAAACGCGCAAAACTATCTGAAATTCAAGGAGGGGATCTTGTCAAAAATATTGAAATTTGTTTTCAGATCTTAAGAGGAAACAATGGTCCAATGCGTGATATAGTTTTGCTGAACGCATCAGCAGGCATTTTTGTGGGAGGAAAGGTGGAAAACATAGCAGAGGGAATCGAAGTTGCAGAAGAGGTAATAGATTCTGGGGTTGCTTTTAGGAAGCTAAAGGAATTGGTTAGAGGATCAAAAGGATCTCTTAGCGTATTTGAAGACTTGGAGGCTAAATATTGAATATTTTAGAAAGAATAGTGCGAGATACAAAGAGAAGAATAGATGACGAATTTTCAGGTTATTCATTTTCTAATAAATCAAGTCATCAACGAAGAAGTTTAGTCAATGCAATCAAGCTAGCTAAGCCAACAAAGATACCAATAATTTCTGAACTTAAGCCGGCATCCCCTTCTGAAGGCATTATCCTGGAAAAATATGAACCCACAGAAATAGCCGGTGCAATGATAAGAGGAGGTTGTGTAGGGATAAGTGTTCTTACAGAAGAGCAATATTTCAAAGGCCATTCGGAAAATCTCAGAAAAATACGCCAAAATATAGCTGTACCCGTTTTAATGAAAGATTTCATAATTGATGAGCGACAAATTCATAAAGCTGCTGAAATAGGCGCTGATGCTGTTTTATTAATTCCTTCTATATGTCCTTTTGAATATTTTATTGACTTAGTTGAATCCTATGGGATGGAAGCACTAGTTGAAGTTCACAACAAAGACGAAGTAAAAGAAGTTATGGATAATAACATTAAACTGATAGGGATAAATAATAGAGATCTTACCAGCATGAAAGTAAATTTAGAAAATACAAGACTTCTAGCACCACTTATTCGTGAATATAATGAAAATACAGTAATCGTTAGTGAAAGCGGGATAAACTCCCATGAGGATGCTAAATATGTTATTTTTCAAGGAGCAGATGGAGTACTCGTGGGAACTTCGATTTTGAAAAGCGATGACATTTCCATTAAGATACAAGAAATCGCTGGAGGAATAAGTCCTTGAAAGTTAAGATCTGTGGCATTAAAAGCATTCAAGACGCCTTATTTACTGCAAAAAGTGGTGCAGATGCTATAGGATGTATTGTTAACATCTCTAGAAGTCCAAGAAATGTTGATATTGATCAGGCTAAAAAAATATTTGATTCTTTACCCCCATTTGTGTCATCTGTAGCTGTTTTGCATCCAAAGAATATGGAAGATATTATAAATTCTATCAATAGGCTTCAGCCTTCTGCAGTTCAAATACATGGAAATAACCTGAAATTTCATGAAATTGAAAAATTATCAAAGATAATGAAGCAAACTAAATTAATTCAATCACTTGCTATTGATATAAGCACAGGAAGAACTAATTGTGTTGATTCTGATCCATTAAAGGTTGCATTAAAACTTTCAAAAGTCGTAGCAGCTATTCATATCGACAGTTCAGTTAATGGTGCTTCTGGCGGTACGGGGAGATGTTTCAATTGGAGCATTGCCAAAACTATCAAAGACCAAGTTAATGTGCCAATTATCTTGGCTGGTGGTTTAAACCCTAGTAATGTGGCAGAAGGAATAACTTATGTTAAACCTTTTGCAGTTGATGTTTCTAGTGGCGTGGAAGAACGTCCTGGAGTAAAGTCGTATCAAAAAATTCGTGAGTTCATACAAAGATCAAAGGAGGCATGAAAATTAAAGAACATTTTGATTATTATGGAAAATTTCCTGATAATTTAGGGCATTTTGGAGAGTTTGGTGGAAGATACGTTCCAGAACTCTTGATTCCAATTCTTGAAGAATTGGAAAATTCTTTTAACATATTATATGATTCTGAAGAATTTCAACAGGAACTATCTTCTCTCTACCAGAACTATGCAGGACGCCCAACTCCGCTTTACTTTTGCGAAAGAATTTCAGAGGAATTTAATTGCAAAGTTTATTTTAAAAGGGAAGATTTGGTTCATGGAGGCGCACATAAACTCAATAATACACTTGGGCAAGCATTACTTGCAGCAAAAATGGGAAAAAAGCGTTTAATTGCGGAAACTGGGGCGGGTCAACATGGTTTTGCTACTGCCATTGCTGGTGCTAAATTAGGACTTAAAACAGAAGTCTATATGGGGGCAAAAGATGTCGAGCGTCAACAACTTAATGTTCTTAGAATGAAGCTTCTTGGCGCTAAAGTCATTCCTGTTCATTCAGGAAGCCAGACTCTCAAAGATTCAATTAATGACGCGTTAAGGGACTGGATCACAAACATACAAAATACGTTTTATGTTATAGGCTCAGTTGTTGGCCCACATCCATATCCAATTATTGTGAGAGAATTCCAGAGAGTGATAGGCAAAGAAATTAAAAACCAGATCATGAAAATAGAAGGAAGGCTTCCAGACGCTATTATAGCCTGCATTGGTGGTGGGTCAAACGCAATGGGAGCCTTTTATGATTTCATAGAAGACGGTTCAGTTGAATTAATAGGTGTTGAGGCTGGTGGAAAAGGGCTGGAAGGAAACAAACATGGGGCTTCTCTTTTTGCAGGTACTAAAGGAATCTTACATGGCTCCTTAACCTACATCTTACAGGATAGTTTTGGACAGATTAATGAATCGCATAGCATTTCTGCAGGACTAGATTATCCAGGTGTGGGTCCAGAGCATGCTTTGCTCAAAGAACTTGGTCGTCTTAAACTTGGTTCAATACTTGATGAAGAAGCGATTGAGGCTTTAAAATTCTGTAGCACTTTGGAGGGTATTATTCCCGCACTAGAATCTTCTCATGCAATAGCGTATGCAATGAAAACATCACATCTCTATGATAAGGACGATATAATTATAATTAATCTCTCAGGATCTGGTTCAAAGGATCTTGGAATAATACAAGCCTATTTGTAAGGAGGTAAAACATTGTCAAGGCTTAATAATACATTTACAACTTTGCAAAAAAGGAATGAAAAGGCATTTATTCCATATATAACGCTCGGTGACCCGTCTCCAGAGTTTTCTCTGAAGTTAATTAGAAAATTGCAGGAAAATGGTGCAGATATTATAGAACTTGGAATTCCGTTTTCAGATCCAATCGCTGATGGACCAACTATCCAAGCATCTTCGATGAGAGCTTTAAAAGCGGGTATGACAACTGATCTAGCATTCAAGTTAGTTAAAGAGATTAGAAACACTCTAGAGATTCCGCTTGTCTTTTTAACCTACTATAACATCATTTTTCAAAGAAATGTGCAAAGATTTTTCACGGATTGTTCAGATGTCGGCATTGACGGAGTAATTGTTCCGGATCTACCTATTGAAGAAGCAGAGCACGCTTTAAAGGCTGCAAATGCAAATAATGTTGATATAATTTTCACAATTGCCCCAACTACCGTCACTAATCGTTTAAATAAGATATTAAAGCATGCTAATGGATTTCTTTATTTAGTTGGCCTACTTGGAACAACTGGCGCTAGAATGTCGCTTTCAAATCTTACTAAGACAACATTAGAGAGAATACAGCCACTTACAAAGGATAGAATTCCTGTTTCAGTAGGATTTGGTATTTCAAAGCCAGAACACGTTAAAGAGTTGAACCGTGCTGAAGCTGATGGTATTATTGTAGGATCTGCTATTATAGACCTGCTTGCTAAAAATTTAACTGACGAAGATATTGCACTTGAAAAAATAAGTGAATTTACTGCTACAATGAAAGCTATGACACTTCCTAATGCCTTAACATGAAGTTTTAATAAGAATAAGAAGAAAGGAGAGTTGATTGAGCTGCAATTTGATATGCACATTAAGCATTTAGGCGACGGATACGATATCTTCAATCTCTTTAGGTATTTAATCGATGATTTGGAACCACGTTATTATTTTCTTCTTGAATCAGTAGACGAATTTAGCACAGAGCCGTTGTTCTCTTTTATTTGCTTAGAACCAAATTATATCTTAAAAATAAATGACGGTCATAAGACAGAAGAAATATTGACAGAACAGGGTACACAGATATTAGATGATTTAAATTCATTGGAATTAAGAGATAAAGGCGATAGAATTTTTGATGATCGCAGTGATTATAAAATTGAAGCCTTGGATATATTGTCACAGCATTTCCCATCGAACACTTCCAGTTTCCCTGAAATCTTTCCAAGACGTGTGATGTGCGGAGGATATTTGGGATATTTAGGCTACGACATTGTCGCCCCTGTGGTAGGGTTCAAAAGTACAGCTAAAACTCCCGATATTATGATGGGGATGCATACAAAGGTATTGATTTACAACCATAAAACACAAGCACTGTTCCTTATTGATAATAGCTTCAACAAGTACGAACCCGATTTAAAACTTGAAAATTCAATTCGTAAATTTAAGGAAAAGCACAAGTATCAAAAATTTTCAAATTTAGAAGATACATATCCAGAAATTGACTTTGACGTTGATGAGTTTCCATCGAATATTGCACAATCGAAATTTTCTGATATGATTGAAAAGACCAAAGACTATATTCTCGAAGGAGATATTTTTCAAGCCGTCATTTCGAGAAAGGTCTCAGTTCCCTCGTATGGGGATGATTTAAGCATATATGGGGCTTTAAGAAAACTTAATCCCAGTCCATATATGTACTATCTCAATTTTGAAGAGTTCCGAATAATCGGAAGTAGTCCTGAGGCACTGGTCACAAATGATCAAAACACTATTTACACTGTTCCTATTGCTGGTACTCGAAGGAGAGGAAAAACGCCTAATGATGAAATAAGAATGGAGAATGAGTTAATAAATGATCCCAAAGAGATAGCAGAACACTTAATGCTTGTTGATTTAGCAAGAAACGATTTAGCGAAAATTTCCCTTCCTGGAACAGTTCACCCTACTAATTTTATGAAAATACGGAAATATCGTAATGTAATGCATATTGTAACAAATCTTCAAAGTAAAATGCAGCATGGTCTAACATCTTTTGACTTAGTTAAAAGCATGTTTCCTGCTGGAACAGTTTCTGGTGCTCCCAAATTGAGAGCAATGGAAATTATCCAAGAAGTTGAAGTTGATAATAGGGGGGCTTATGCAGGAGCAGTAGGATATTTTTCATTGAATGGTGATTGTGATTTGGCAATAACAATCCGTAGTCTATATTTATTGAACAAAACAGTTACTGCACAGGCTGGAGGAGGCATAGTTGCTGATTCTGATCCACGTTTGGAATGGATCGAAACAAAAAATAAGCTTAGAAGTTTGTTAACAGCGGTAAAAATGGCGGAAGTGTTACAATGAAGATATTGATCATTAACAACAAAGACAGTTTTGTATATAACCTTGTAGATTATGTATCTCGGATAGCTCAATGCAATGTAACAATAGTTCCTAATACCTTTTCGTTGAATCTTATAGAAGAACTGAAACCTACTCGAATAATAATTAGTCCTGGTCCTGGCCATCCCCAACAAACAGGTAATGTTATCCCACTGATCAAAAAATATTACAAAAGGATTCCAATTTTGGGAGTTTGCTTAGGTCATCAGGCAATAGCGGAGGCATTTGAAGCGGATGTTAAAAAAGCAAAGGTAGGACCTAGACATGGAAAAATCTCCAATATTTTTCATGATGGCAAGACAATATATCAAGGAATTCCAAAGCCTTTTGAAGGGATGCGATATCATTCTCTTGAAGTTGTAGAAGATTCACTGCCTGATTGCTTAGAGATATCGTCTATAGCAGATGATAAAACAATTATGGGGATTCGACATAAAAACGCACCACTAGAAGGAGTACAATTCCACCCTGAGTCGATTTCAACGAATGAAGGATTAGATATCCTTAAAAATTTTGTAAAGATCAATTTTTCAGAGAAAGCAGAAACAATGGCGTATGCATAATTCCACAAAAATAAGCTATCTTCCACTTTTTTATAATGAGCCTTTGAAAATCACGTTTTTAGGTTTAATTATGACTTGCTTTTCTCCTGTTTCTACAAAACCCAGTTTATACAATTCTATTTCATTTTTTTCTGTAATTCGTCTTATTGTTTCTTCATCATCTTTGGGTGCAATCAATGTAATAAAAACGCCCATGTTCCATACTTGGTAGTTTTCCGAGTCAGAAACATTGAAGCCAAATTCTTTGCCAAATTCAATCAGAGACTGAAATAATATAGGCGGCTCTGGCACTTTTTCTATGACATACGAAAAAGGAAATCTAGCACGCGCTATCTTTTTCCATCCATGCCCGGTTATTGGCGCAATATAATGCAAGTCGACTCCTTTATCAAGCATTTCAATTATGGGGCGTACATAGATCGGGGTTGGTGTTAATAGTTCCTGGCCTAATTCTCTACCATTAGATAATTTTGTAAAATAGCCTTCAGGTAATTTTTCAGCAATAGTTCGTGCCTTTGAAACACCGTTTGAGCATATTCCACCGCTAGGAAGGCCATAGATACAATCTCCACTTTTTATCTTCTGACCATACATAAAACGACTTTTTGGTTTAATGATGCCAACAGAGGCACCAGCTAAATCTAAAGTTTCAGGATAAACTACATTTTGCAAGGTAGGGGTTTCACCACATGGTATAGCGCAACCTGCTAGTTCTGCAGCAACTTTAAAACCATATAGTAATTCATCTACCCTTTCAAGATCTTTGAACCAATTAGAATCTCCTGCTGTTATCAAATCTCCATAAGCAATTGGGTCTGCACCTACTGCTAATAAATCGATAAGAGACATGGCTACAGTATCTTGTCCAATAAACCGATAAGCTTCTTTAGCCTTCATTTTATCTGCAATTTCTTTTTTATCAGTTAATTCTTGATATATTCTATCTGCAATCACATTTTTTGTTCCGAGTCCCTCAACATTAAACGCTAACATAAAATCATAATCAAGGAAATCCAATACAGCTGCGGTTTCACCAACGGGGGCGACTCTTATTCTTAATCTATCTTCAATTGTTCCAAATGTTGATTGAAATAATTCTAAAGCTTTCCTTTTAACTGGATCTAAAATATCGTAATCCACTACGTCTGAATATCGCATTTTCATCTCATCTAACTAAATTAAATGCTCTCTTACGTATTCAATTCCATTTCTTGATATTTGTATACCTGGTCCTTCGCTAGGTAATTTCCCTTCAATTTTCAATCTATGCCATTTAGGATGATTATAAGGTGACCAAAATGCCTCTCTATGTGGCATTAATCCAAAAATTCTTCCTGTTGGATCACAAATCCCAGCAATAGCCATATCAGAGCCGTTTGGATTATTGGGATATTCCATAGTAGGTTTTCCATCAATTGGATCCGCATAAAATAAGACTATTTGGTCACTATTATTTAATTCATCTAAAACAGATGGATCAGTCCTAATCTTTCCTTCACCATGTCTAACCGGAAGGAAGATGTTTTCTATACCTTTTGTCCAAATGCAATTTGAATCTTTGTTTACGCTAAGATGAACCCATCTGTCTTCAAATTTTCCAGAATCATTGTAAATTAACGTAATTCTTTGAGTTTTATAATCACCATCAAATCCGGGTAAGAGTCCGGCTTTTACCAACGTCTGAAAGCCGTTACATACCCCAATTATAAGTTTACCAGCTTGAATGAACTCTTGAAGTTCTTCTTCTAAATTATATCTTAATCTATTTGCGTGTATTATACCAGCAGTAATATGATCTCCATCTACAAAACCACCGATAAGATCAATTACATGATATTCTCTTAGCATTTTCGGTTTATTTATTAAGTCGTTGATGTGAACTTTATCTACTTCAGCACCCAGTAATCTGTATATGTAAACCGTTTCTTCTTCACAATTTAATCCATATCCAACTGGAACTAAAACTCTTGGTTTCATCTTAACGACCTAAAGTGCTTTTCCATGCTTTCTTTAAATTGTCTAAATCTGAATCGATCATATACTTTCCATTTAATCCTTTAATCTTCAGTCTTTTATCTTGGATAACAATTCCTATCTGTGAATAAATATTATCTCCCATTATTCTTTCAAATTCTTCCTTTTTTTCAGTTGAAACTGTTATGATGAATCTACTATTCGATTGTGAATATAATATGAAATCATCTCTTTTCTTCCCTTCATAAGGAACTTTCGTTAATTCGATGTCCATTCCATAGCCACCAGCAAAAGCAGTTTTTGCTAGTGCTATACCTAAACCTCCTATCGTTGGAGTGTGTACAGAATTTAGAAGCTCTAGTTCAGTTGCATCACTAATACTTTGATAGATCTTTTTTGCACGTATAGCGTCAACTTTAGGAGCATTATTTCCTAAGTATCTTTTATCTCGAAGTTTTTCTCCCATGTAAGAATAATATTCAGAGCCACCTAACTCATCAAGAGTCAAACCCACAACATACACTAAATCATCTGGTTTCTTTACATCCATTGTTACAGTTTTGCTAATGTCATTTATTTTGGCTCTTGCAGAGAACATTAGTGTAGGTGGAATCGAAATTATTCTTTCTACTTCTGTTCCATTATCTGTCTCTCTTAGTTTCCAAACGTTTTTCATACTATCTTTTCCAGAAATACAAGGAATTTTAAACGCTTTACAAAAATCAGCTAAGGATTTATTTGCCCGAACTAATTGAGCGAGTTTATAGTTGCCGTCTTCAGAATCTAACGTGGAAATATTCCAACAGAAATTATCTAAACCATAAAACACAGTATCTTTGCTAGGTAGTTTACCCCCAACTGCGATAATTCTTCTAACTGCCTCATCTATGATTGATGCAGTCATATGATACGTATCAAGCTCAGAATAATAAGGGTTCTTCCCTTCAGCTACTGCTAAGCCTTCCATACTGCCATATTCAAGGAAGGAGACTGTTGCGTCACTGGGTACATCACATTGCTCCCCCACTAGTAACTTGATAACACTTAGTCCCTTAACTTCATGATCATATTGTCGAATTTTTTCTTCCTTAGAACATATGTTCAAGCGTTTCAACATCTCTTCTAAAGTCTCATTCATATTGGGAGGTTGTTCAAACTCAGGCTCTTCATATATTGGTCTTTTCCATAGTGCTTCTAGTTCCATTTTTGGTAAACCGTCATGTAAAAATTTCATATCAAGATAAGCGACTGTCTTATTACCATAAGTCACATGAAATTTTCCAGAGTTTTCAAAAAATCCAAGAACTGTAGATTCTACACTTCTTTTTTTAGTTAGTTCCAGAAATTGCCCGATTTTATCAGATTCAACTGCTAATGTCATTCTTTCTTGTGATTCTGATACTAATATTTCCCATGGGTCTAATCCTTGATATTTCAATGGAACCTTCTTTAAATCAAATTTACATCCGTTACAATATCTAGCCATCTCTCCAATAGAAGAAGATAAGCCACCCGCACCGTTATCTGTAATACATTTGTATAGTCCTAAATCTCGGGCTTCTAATATGAAATCACTCATTTTTTTCTGTGTAATTGGGTCACCGATTTGAACAGCTTGAACAGGAGATTCTTTATCAAGTTCTGCTGAAGAAAATGTCGCACCATGTATTCCATCCTTTCCCACTCGCCCTCCAACCATAATTATCAAATCACCATGATCGACTTTCTTCAGATGGGACGCTTCACCATTAATCTCAACTGGCATGATACCAATTGTACCACAATAGACGATTGGTCTAAACATGTATCTCTTATCAAAAAACTCCCAGCCACTTACTAAAGGAATGCCACTTTGATTTCCACCATCGATTACTCCTTTATGGACTCCATCTCTGATTCTTTTTGGATGTAAGACGCCTGCTGGCACTTTTTTAGTGTATGGACTTCCAAAACAGTAGCCGAATACATTAAACATTAATTTAGCGCCTTTTCCAGTTCCTAGCGGGTCTCGGTTTACTCCAACTATTCCTGTAATAGCGCCACCATAAGGTTCTAGAGCTGAAGGAGAATTATGCGTCTCAATTTTATCTACGACCAACAATCTGTCATTAAACTTTACCACACCTGCGTTATCATGAAAGGAAGACGCAACCCATCCTAATTCATCACCTATCTTGTTACTTGGGTTTCTTATGTAAGTGTTGAATAAACTGTCAATAAGTTCTGTCTTACCAGTTTCTTCGTCTTTGTAGTAAATAATTGAGTTGAATATTTTGTGTTTGCAGTGTTCAGACCATGTTTGAGCTAAGCATTCTAATTCAGCATCCGTAGGTTTGTCCCAGAATGCTTTATCCAGTCCTATTCTTTGTCTTTCGGTGATTACATCTTCTTTGTCATAGTATTCTTTTATCGCCGTCATTTCTTCTAAACTTAAAGCAAGAACGCCTTCATTACTTATCTTAATGAGTTCTTCGTCACTGACATCCAAATTATATGCGTTTATGTTGATATCTTGTTTACCTTTGATTTTCGGAGAAGTAAATTCCAGTTCTTCGTTCTTCATTTGGTCAAAACTAACTATTTTTATGTCTTCTATGATTGGGTTTGAGAGAAGTTTTAAACCAATTCTTTCAACATCGTTCTTAGTTAGATCCTTACTATTAATCAAATATTGGGTGGCAGTCCACACACTCTCATTATCTTTCAAGTTTCTATGAAGTATTGCAGGGATTGCTATATTTTTTGAAGTATTACCCACATTATCGGTTACCCCTGGTTTATAACTTACTTCAATAAGCCAATCAAAATTATCATCTTCGCATAGGTATTCTGTAATTGCATCTATGAAAAGATCTCTTTCTAATAGCTGCAGTTCTTTCTTAGATAAGATTGCATCGATTGAGTAAACCTTTCGTGTTACGACAGAATCGATGTTAAAATGAAACAGACTCTCAATTTCTTTTTTCGTGTTTTCGCCTAATACGTCCTTTTCGCCTGGTTTTGAACCTACTCTTATTCTGTAAATCATTAGATTACCACACTAAACTAAGTCTGAAGGAATTTGATAATCCACAGCACCATGAACTCCGATACTTCTTTCAGCGTTTCTGTTCCCCCACAAACCACAAGTGTTTAAATCTTTGTCATTTAGGTAAGCTGCTAAAAACCCTGCAGAATAAGCATCACCTGCACCTGTAGTATCTATAACTTTTACAGGTCGAGATTCTATGAAATGTTCTTCTGTTCTCCCAACAACATATGAACCTTTATTACCTAAAGTAACTGCAATCACTTCTATGTCGAATCTTCTAATTAAACTCCTTGCTGAGTCCTCATAGTTTTCATGTGCAAGTCTTTCAATTTCTTCTTTGTTTAGTATCAAAATATCAGTAGCTTTCAAAAGATTTTTTATTAATAATGGTTCCTTTTCGAAAAGATCACAATAAAGCATACCGAAACTAAGACTCATCTTATTTGATTCTTCAGCAAGTTTGATCTGAGTTTTTAATGAAGACATGCTATAAGCACACGCAAACGTAGATGAGTGAAAGAGATTTGAACTCCTAATTAAATCTAAGTACTGATTTACATCATCCCACTCAATTCTGTCATTAACTCCAGGATGAATTACTATTTTTCTTTGCTTATTGCTACCGACTTTGATCTTAGCAACGCTTGAATTGAATTGTTCATCGACACCGCCAAAGAATTCTATTCCATAGTCTTTTAATTTGATTTGGACTCTTTTTCCAGTTTTATCCATGCCGATTTTTCCAAGAGATGCCACAGAAAATCCAAATTTCGCCAACCCGACAAGCGTGTTGACAACGGAACCGCCGAGAAAAGCTTTCTCATCATTTTCCAACTTTCTTGGAGATTCACGAGAAAAAACTTCAGACTCTTTTATCTCATAATCAACATATCTTATCCTGTCTTCATTGATTGCCGCAAATCCAACAACGTCAAAACTCATCGATACCACTTATTCAAACAAATTTGGCACTATTTCTCTTAGTTCAAGTTTAACTTGTCCAAGTTTCCCTCCATAATTCCCTGCAGAAATTCTTTTGACACCCTCCATGTCAACGATGCTTTCAATACCTACTTTCATAGCATTTTTAACAGCTTCTAATGAAATTCCATCGATTACGATTTCTGGAATTGCTCTAATTCCATCTGGAACTAGGGAATCTTTGATTTCATTTTTCAAGGTAGGACTGAATTGATAATTAGTAGGTGGGCCAATCTCTTTGTAGTTTGCAACCATTGAACCAGACGGACAGACATAAAAAGAGGTAATAACACCTTCAACATCGCTGATGGCTTTTACCGCTTTGCGTCCAGCCTTTCTACCAGAAAGTACTGAGTCGCAGAAGAACCACAGGTTTGCTCCCGATACTCCCTTTCCTACATTTAGTTTCTTATTAACAATGAAATCTTGACCTCCCATTAAAGGAACTTCGATTGTTTTAGTATTAGCCCGTTCATAGCCTCCCCCACAATCACCAATGTATCTTCGTGTATCGATTGCTCCAACAATTTCAATTCCTTCATTAGGTTTTAACCAGTTATATAAACTCGTTGTATAGCAGGAAAGAATGTCTTGGCGAACAGGGATTGAAAACTCGCGATAAAGTTTTTCAATCTGACTTTCTAATGGTTTGCTTTCATTTAACATAATCCAAAATTGCAGAATGGCACCCTCACGGCCATCTGGAGTCTGTGTTTTAGGTAACCAAGCTTCAATTCCAGCTTCTGTTCTACCTACTACCGTTGCTGGTGTTGAAGTAGACCTGTAAGCAGCAAACCTTAGTTCATCATTTTCTATATATGGATCTATTCTATCTCCCGGATAAATACCCCGCTCAGCAGTAACCAAAACTCGTACGTACAAACCATAAAAAGCCTCACAATAAGTAGAATCTATTTTATTTTTTTCCATGTACCTTTCCGTCCCTCAACTTTTTTCCAAAATTAGAACTTTTCTTACCAAACTCTTCTCTGTTTTCATCTGTTAGAATAACTAATTCTGGGAGTTTTTCAGGATACAAACTAGTTAATTTGTTAATAAGTTCTAGATTAATTAGAAGATCGTCCTTTGCCTTCCTTAAGCTATGATAATTCCAATTATGAACAAGATCTTGCACAGCTTCTTTCCCAGAATTAAGAAACGCATCTACAATAACAGAAATTAAAATAGTATTATCTATAATACAGCCTATTTCAGCTTCTTTCACAGCATACATATCTCCATTTACAGAAACAGCTAATCCACCTTCCTTTCTAACTCGACGAAGTGCGTCTCTGTCTGTAATGCTGTCACCTGTAAAAATAGTTTTACTAGCATCTGATGTTCTTTCGAGTATTGTCTGTTCTTTTTTCTTTCCACCAATAGTATTTACGCTATTTAATAATTCAAAAGAAGTCGAATATTCATTTTCCATTTCAACCCAGAAGATCTGGTCTAATCTTTCAACTGAACTCAAAACATCGTCTGGCAATTCATCACGACTTTTAGCATTAAGAGGGATCTTGAGTTTAGGGAGAGAAACAATCTCTTCAGCGCGTTTCTTTAGCCAGTCGCTTTCCTTGCCATTAAGTTCGAATTTTTCGTTATCTAAATCAAGTTTTGTACAAATTGTATTTTCGAAGGGAAAGCCGGTTGCTCTACAGAAGACATGAATATGTTGTTCATAACTGGTACTTACCAAATAACATTTCATCTTTTCTTGTAGATATTGCAATGTATCTTTTGCTCCTGGCATTAAATTGATATTTTTTAAAGAAATTGATTCCAACAGGTTATTTGTAGCCCCAAATGCTTTGAAAAAAGGCAGAAGAAGTCCTAGCGTGCATCCAGAGTTATAACTTGGTTTTTTTTCAATGGTTACGAGGAAATCATCAAAAGCACTTAACTGGAGGAAAAACTTATGCCCGTTTGGTATTAGCAAACTCGAAACTTCTAGTGCATTATCGTTCAGTGAATATGGGCCTTCAACATCAGAAAAATACTTTGTTTCGTGGATAAATTCTCTCATCAACTATTTCATGTCCCATTCTTCAATAAACTGATTAAAGCGCTCCTTGTTATAGAATTTTGCCAATATCTCTTCTATAACGCATTCCCCTAAAACGAATTTTCTTTAAGTTATCATAGGTATGTATCCTAGCTTCTTCTAAATTGTTTCCTGTGCCTACAACCGTAAGAACTCTTCCTCCAGTAGTATAAATCTGCCCGTCTTCATCAAAAGCAGTACCATTATGAAAAACTAAACAATTATTATCAACTTTGTCTAAACCTTGGATCTCTTGATTTGTATGATGTTTTCCTGGATAACCCTCATATCGACCTATTCTCCCACTTACAGCACATGCACATAAACGATATGCAGGATCCCACTCAAAATTAATCTCGTTCAATCTACCATCTACAATAGCTCTAGAAAGATCATAAAAATCTGTTTTTAACCGTGGCAGTATAACTTGTGCTTCTGGATCCCCCATTCTAACATTAATCTCAAGTACATAAGGATTTTTTTGGTCTCCTTCGTTGCAAATCATTAAACCGAAATAGATAATTCCTTTATACTCAACGCCATTCAATTTACCAAATTTAGTACTCTCATAATCTTGAATTCCTTTTATAGTAGGAAGTGCTATCTGTTCCATAATCTTCTCAGTTAGTTCTTCATCTAACCAAGGATGAGGTGAATAACCACCCATTCCACCTGTATTAGGATTTTTCCCGTTAAAAGATCTTGGATTGATTTTGTCATTATCATCAAAAGCACGTTTATAGTCTTGTGCACCTTCTAGCGGCTTCACAGTTTCACCATCTGTAAATACAAAGAACATTAATTCTTCGCCATACAATCTATTCTCTATATCAACTCGATTTCCAGCATCTCCGAAATTCTTGAGAATCATAAGCTCATCAACTGCACTTAATGTATCTGCCTTTGAATCGCAAGGAATTGACCCTTTTCCTGCAGCAAGCCCATCAGCTTTTACCACAAGATTTTCTTTAGGGTTTTCCGAGTAGTGACTTTTTACATACTCTTTTGCTTCATTTGGATTGTCAAAATTCTTATGCTCCGGAATAGGAACGCCAATTTTTTTTAAAAAGTCCTTAGTGTCACATTTGCTTGATTCTAGTACTGTAGCCATTTGAGAAGGACCAACTATATCAAGATCTGCATCCAAAAATACATCAACAATTCCTGCAGACAAATATCCTTCAGGGCCAACAAATGACAGATCTATATTGTTTTCCGATGCGTATTTCTTCATTGCATCAATTTCTTCATCTACTGTTTCAAATGCCAAAGGGACTTGTTGACACTTTTCTAGTATAGAACTTCCTGCATTCCCAGGAGTTACATAAACTTTGGAAACTTGAGGACTTCTTGCAAAAGCATAGGCAATCGCATTACCTCTTCCGCCTTTGTCAATAACCAAAACTTCTTTACCCATACCTCTTTGTCACCAGAATGAACTTATATCCTTAGAAATGGTTCAAGAGTTTGATACGGCAAATAGTCATAAGGATATACTCCATCTAGACAAGATGTGCATAAATCATCAAGTTCAAGTGCTTGCTTCAGATTTTCAATAGAATTATAATAAAGCGAATCAGCACCTGTATGTTCTCGTGCTCGTTCATTTATTGTTTCTAAATCATAATTATCTGGAGTAATCCCAAGTTTATTAACAAATAATTCTCTAAACGTTGGAAAGTCAATACCAAAGAAGCAAGGTGCAATTATTGGTGGACAAGAAATCCTAAGATGAACTTCTTTTGCACCTTTTTCTCTCAACCTTTTTACAATGTTTTGAGTAGTAGTGCCCCTTACTATAGAATCGTCAACTAGTATTATTTTTTTGTCTGCAATTAAATCATCAACAAACGAAATCTTTTCTCTGGCGATATGCTCTCTATTTTTTTGCCCTTTTTTAATGAAACTTCTTTGTGGGAAAAATCTATCCCTGACGATCACTTCTTCATAAGGTATGCCTGATTCCTCTGAGAATCCTTTTGCAGCATATCGTCCTCCGTCAGGTAATGGTGTTACAATGTCTGCATCTGTTTCATAACTTTTCGCTAACATCTTACCCAGATTTTTCCTAGCCTGTAAGACAACAACTCCTTCAATTTTTGAATCTGGTCGAGCGAAATATACCCATTCAAACATACAATGTTTATGGGCTTTTTGTTCGCAAGGTAATTGCTGTTTGCTGAGTCTATTGCCGTCATAAATAATCATTTCGCCAGGCTGGACATCATGAACATAAGTCTTATCCATAAGCTTGTTCAAAATACAACTCTCAGAGGCAACAACAAACATGTCCCCATCGAATCCATAACTAAGTGGTCTTAGACCTAAAGGATCCCTAAACGAAAATATTTTTGGAATGGGGTGACCAAGAGCTACTACAGAATATGCCCCATCCAGTTCACTTAGTTTTTCGAAATCGTTTCGTTTAAGTCCTTCAGAGAGAAACTCTCCAATTATTTCTGTGTCACAGGTGGTTTTCAAATGATAGAGATTGCTGCACATTCCTTTTAATTGGGAATAATTCGAGATTGTACCGTTGAAACCTACCGCTAATTTAAAACCATTAGATTTAATTTCTAAAGGCTGCACATTTTCATAAACATCAGGGCCTTGAGTAGCATATCTAACATGACCAATTCCAATATTTCCTTTGATACCTTCAACCAATATTTTTCCGTGAGGCTCATGCCGGCGAATTCGTTCTTTGATAAAACTTGATGTCTGAGAATCAAAAATATCATTAACAAATCCAATGTCTTTATACGTTTTTAACTCATTGTCGAAGATAACAGTCATTCCAGCGGATTCATGTCCCCTGTGTTGGAGCGATAAAAGGCACCAATATATATGAAAAGATACTTGTCCTTGTGGGTTATTTAGATAAATACCACAAACTCCACATGCCTCTTTTTTTGATTCCATAATCGAATCCACCGTTAAATATTCTCGTTATTCCCCCTTTAACAAGATTACGTTAATAGCTCATGTCTTATAAATATGATTTAACATAATTCTGTTAAAACTAAAAATCTTTAAATCTTTTACAAAAGAGGCAAAGCAATTAAGACGTAAATTAAAAATTTTGACGACAAAAATGAGATTAAGAATTGTAGTCTATTTATCTTTGGATAAGATATCATTCATATCAAAATTGAATCAAGTCAAAAACGCATTAGTAAATACTTAAATAGAAATAATCGTGAAAGTTATAGATGCAATTAATATTTTCGCGGTGGAAAGATGAACGAAAGACTTGTTAAAATAATTATGGGCTCTGAAAAAGATTTCGAATTTTGTAAAAAAATTGGAACGGTGCTTGAATTATACGGAATAAAATTTGAATATAGGGTTGCATCCGCTCATAAAACTCCAAAAAAAGTAATTAAAATAATGAATGAAGATAAGAAAGACATGGATTTAGTTTACATCACCGTTGCTGGCAGATCAAACGCTTTATCTGGTTTTATTGACGCGAATACCTACAGACCTGTAATCGCCTGTCCTCCATATTCCGATAAATTTGCTGGTGCAGATATTTTTTCATCGTTAAGAATGCCTTCAGGCTCTGGACTTGCTACAGTATTAGAACCAGAAGCAGCAGCAATACTTGCAGCAAAGATACTAGCTATTGAAGATGAAGAAATTGCACAAAAAATTGAAGAACGTCAAAATAAACTAAAAGAAATGATTGATAAAGCAGATGATAAAGTGAAGACTTATGGGCAGCGTTAAAGATTTAAAAACCTTAAAAATGGCACAAGAAAATGAGATGGGCGTTGGACGATTTATTTTTTCAGACCGATATTCTATATTTGATTGGGGTGAAATGCCAGATCATATAACCAATAAAGGCGCAGCACTATGTTTAATGGGAGCTTATTGTTTTGAAAGAGCGGAAGAAATGGGCATCAGAACCCATTATCGCGGTTTAGTAAGTAAAGATGAGAAAATAGTAAGAATAGATGATTTAGAAGACCCAACAAATATAATGGAAGTCAATTTAGTTAGAATTATTTATCCAAAATTTGAGTCTGGTTATTACGATTACTCAGTATTTGAGTCAGAACTTACAAATTTCTTGATCCCACTAGAAGTTATCTATCGAAATGGTTTGCCAGAAGGTTCAAGTGTTTTTAAGAGACTAGATAGAGGAGATATTAGTTATAAAAGTTTAGGTTTAGATCATCATCCGAATCCTGGAGAAAGATTTGAACAACCAATTTTTGATGTAAGTACAAAGCTAGAAGAACGAGATAGGTATATTACTTGGAAAGACGCCCAGACTATGGCTAAATTGAAAGACCCAGAGTTAAATGAAATCAAAAATGTTCTTTCTGATGTGAACAACCTTATAACAGAAACTGCGAAAAAAGCAAATTTAACAAATGAGGATGGCAAGATAGAACTTGGATATGGACCTAACAGGGAATTAATGCTTGTGGATGTTATTGGAACTTTGGATGAGTGTAGATTTACTTTTAACGAAATACACGTAAGCAAAGAGATTGCAAGGCAGTTCTATAAAAAGACGGACTGGTATAACGACGTAGAAAATGCGAAAGAGATTGCAAAAGTACAAAGAATTAGAGACTGGAAAAAGCTGTGTAGTTCTAAACCACAAAATCTTGACCCAGAGTTAAAAGGAATAATCTCACAAATGTATATGTCTACAGCTAATGCATTTCTAGGCAAAAATATTTTTGATTCACCAAAACTTGAAGAAGTTGTGAATAGTTATAGAAAATGGCTTGAATCTAAATACTGAGGGTTAAGAAACGAAAATCACCATTATTTATGACAATAATATTTGGAAAGAGGGGCTTAAAAATGCATGGGGTTTCTCTTGCCTTGTAAAAGCTTATGATAAGAGAATACTTTTCGATACGGGTGGAAGAAGCACCATACTTCTTAATAATATGGAAAAATTGAATATCGACATACGTTCTATTGATGAGATTTTCATTTCTCATGCTCATGGAGATCATACTGGTGGGCTTTCGGATTTTCTAAAAGTGAATCCAGTCAAAATTTATTTTCCATCATCTTACCAAGAATTGCGTAATGCTAAAGAAGTGATTAAGGTAAAAGAACCTCTTCAAATTCATGAAAACATTTTCTCCACTGGAACGCTAAGAGGAATAGAGCAATCGCTCGTAGTTAAAACAGAAAAAGGACTTGTTATAATCGTAGGCTGCGCTCATTCGGAAGTTAAGAGTATTTTGGAGGTAGCCTCGCGATTCGGAAAACCGTATGCGCTTATTGGAGGTTTGCATGGATTCAATGATTTTGATCTTGTCGAAGATTTGGAATTCATCTGCCCACTTCACTGCACCAGTCACAAATCGAAAATAAAATCTTTATACCCTGAAAAGTACATTGAGGGTGGCGTAGGTAAAGTAATTGAACTATGAAGCTTACTTTCATTCGATAATTCTTTTTTAAGGCACTTTTACAGTTTTACCGATTAAGGAAGAATAATACTATTGATGTATAAGTTCGTAGAGATTTTACATATGTCAAAAACTCAATTTATTGATTGTCCAATCTTCTATTTTGTAGAAGAGATTCTTATCATTCGTATAGTTGGTTATACATCTTTTTTTCAAATGTGCAATATTATTTCGTAATTATTTCGCAAGATGAAGTATTCTTTCATTTTGACATTGACGATCAACAAAAGGTTTTTATGGAGATCGTACCTAAGTGGCAAGGATTCACGTTAGAAAAAAGACAAAAAAACGATGATTGTAAATCTCGGGCAATAAGGTTTCCCTATGAACAACTATAATGCTTTGATCATTGGAAAACCAAGAGGCAACTTCTGTGCCGTCAAGGTAATTAGATACAATGATATGGTATCAAGGTTGCTATAAGCCCTCCATAAAACTAATACTATGCGGAGGTATATGATATGAATTTGCGACAACCAAACGCGAATGACGCGACAGGAACAATAAACAGATCAAGAAGTGTTGCTCCTGTGTCTGGGATATGCTCCATCTGTATTGATGGATGTCGAGGAAACTGTGAAATCTTTCAATCTTCATTTCGAGGAAGAGAAGTCCTTTATCCTGGAACTTTCGGAAAAGTAATAGCGGGTGCTGATAAAACCTATCCTGTTGATTATTCACATTTAAATATTCAGGGGTATGCCATTGGGGCAAAGGGAATGCCTGAAGGAATAGATGCTGGACCTGACACTGCATTATTTCCAGTTGTAGATACTGAGACAGAATATGGTTGGACTAAGAACGTTAAAATGGCAGTTCCACTTTTTACAGGTGCCTTAGGATCAACTGAGATAGCAGAAATAAACTGGGAACATTTTGCGATAGGGGCAGCTATATCAGATATTACTCTTGTGTGTGGGGAGAATGTCTGTGGAATTGATCCTAACCTTGAACTTGATAGCAATGGTAAAATACAAAAAAGCCCCGAAATGGATCGCCGAATAGATACGTATAGGTTATTTCATAATGACGATTACGGCGAAATCCTCGTTCAGATGAATGTTGAAGATACGAGACTCGGAGTAGCGGAATACGTAGGTAGCAAACACAATTTAGAGACTATTGAACTTAAATGGGGACAAGGTGCTAAATGCATCGGCGGAGAAATAAAGGTTAACTCAATTGAAAGAGCTAGTGAACTGAAGAGTAGAGGTTATATTGTTACGCCTAATCCAATGCTTTCTTCTGTCCAAAAGGCCTATAAAGAAGGGGCGATTACAGAATTTGAGAGACACTCTCGGTTAGGTTTTGTTACCAAGGAAGCATTTCTTGAGGAAACAGATAGGCTTCGTGAACTTGGGTTTAAGAGAATAACATTAAAGACTGGAGCATATTCAATGGTTGAACTTGCAATGGCGCTTCGCTATGGCGCTGAAGCAAAGCTTGATCTTCTCACAATAGACGGTGCTCCTGGTGGAACTGGAATGAGCCCATGGCCAATGATGAATGAATGGGGTATTCCTACATTCTATATTCAAGCACTCACATACCAGTTCTGTGAACAACTTAATGAAAATGGAATTAGAGTTCCTGACATCGCTATTGCTGGCGGATTTTCCACTGAAGACGGTGTATTCAAGGCTATTGCAATGGGAAGCCCATATGTAAAAGCAGTTTGCATGGGAAGAGGCTTAATGATACCTGGTATGGTAGGTAAAAACATTGGAAAATGGATAGCAGAAGATAACTTGCCAAAGTCAGTTTCAAAATATGGAAATACAGTGGAACAGATATTTGTCATGTATGAAGAACTGAAGGAAAAGTACGAAAGCGATTTCGAAAAAATACCGTTAGGTGCGATTGGAATCTATACATTCTGCCAGAAGTTTAAAGTAGGTCTTCAACAACTAATGGCAGGATCAAGGAATTTCAAACTATCAACAATTAAACGTGATGACCTTATGGCACTGACAGAAGACGCAGCAAAAATTTCAGGAATCCCCTATGTAATGGATGCATATCGCGTTGAGGCTGAAAAGATTCTGAATTCCTGATCTTTCACTCTTTTTTCTTATTTTTTTAAAGAATAGCGATATGTTCATTTTTTATCAACTGTTATTCGTCTATTGATTTTTTTTCTTTCTTTTCCTTTGACAAAGACCGTTTTTTCTGCTCTGCCATGATATTTGCAAAGAATTGAGCTGAAGAATACGCACTTTCAGCTTCAGCTACATTTAAATCCTTCATTTCATCCAAAATTTCTTTATTAGTAATTCCTTTTTCTTGTGCAAACGTTTCTGCACCTTTAGCATGACGTTTTGTTCTAGTTTCTGCTCTTTGAAGATAATAATGCGAGATCATATGAAAAACAGTTCCTTCGCCGTAAGTAAAATAGATCGCAACATTTCCTTCGCCATATCGCTCTTTTAATTCATCTGAATAGATGAGTATTTTGATTCTTTCCTTATCAATTATTTCAATTGGATATGAACTGCCCTCTAACCACCAAACGGGATCATCTAACTCTGGATTATCCATTAATCCTCGAATAAAAGGGTTTTCTTTGTCTAAGATTTCGACTCTCACACACTCATCACCTGTTGGTCTGTCATTATATCTGGCATAGCCTGGGAATACAGGTTCTAATACATTTCGGAGACTCCAGTCTGTTGTTAAAAGAAAGCCTCCATTTCGTACAAAGCTCTTGATTTTATCAATGATCCTTTCAGAGTTATTCTCGATTATCCCAGGGCAATTAATTAGAAGTGATTGCCTAGGATCAAGTTTAAATCGATCTAGGTCAGACATCAAAATCAAAGTATAGGGAAGACCAACTTTGTCGAAAACCTGTTCAATAAAATCATATTGCCCCTTTACTATGATTACATCTGATTCCTCTATGCTTTCTAATGCTTCTATGTCCTCAATACGCTTGTCTGCACGCATTTTTGCTTTCATCAATTTCCACGAAGCAGAATAAGCTTTTTTCATTTTGTCAGTTTCATTCATTTCGTTTATCACATCCTCTTCAAGTAAGCCCCTGCCTTTTGGATGGAGAGTAATTGAGGGTGTTTTTTCACTTGTACCAGGGTCTCTCCTCTTTTAAATATATGTTCTGGAGATATAGGTAAGTGTTCTCAAGGCACACCTCTCGTAGAAGTGGAAACGGTTAATGACCTCAAGGGTGAAGAGCAGCAACTGGTATAGCCCGACTCTATATGAGGATTACTGGGCTGGGGTCTGGTAAACGCCTCCATGATGTAGCATGTGATGAGGTTGAAACTCTATCGCATATAGGTAGAGGATCTAGATCAAGCACAGCTAAAAGCCTCACTGCTTCAGCGTGAGGTAGTTTACATCCTCTTCCCTCAAGACAGAAGAGTATTCTAATTATATTTATGGTCACCAAGTTATTTAAGACTTCAGCTTTTTCTATTCTAATCAGTCTTGATTTTGAATCTGTGCTTTCATAAAAGAAGATTGTAGCGAAGTTGATCCAGAAAATTTCTGTAACTTCTCCTTGTCGATGTTTTTTTGACTGATCATTAATATGTTGACTAAGAAAGCATAGAAACGTTATTTGGCTTTCATCGATTTACCGTATTCAGGTATAATAATTTTTGCAGACGATCTTCGTCCTACAACTGTTTTAAAGCCTTCAGGATCATCTGTATGAATTCCAATAACCTTTTTAGGTTGTATCTCACTGACAACGTTTCTTATTTCTTCTCCAGAAATATGACCTGATGCATGCGCTTGAAGCAGTGGTAAGTTAAAATGATCTAACCAGTTTGTCATTCTTTCAAAATCAATTTCTTGTTCTTCATCGTGAGGTTCAGAAAGTGAGTGTATAAAACGACTGCCTTCTTTGGGCTTAATGTCTATTAATTCATGCAAGTCATAGAAATCGCAATAAAGGACTATTTCCTTTTGTTTTTTTATTATATCTTTACACGTAACAATATTTTCATAATTTAAGTACTTATCTTCCCATTGGGCGTAATCTTTTTCTATTTCTTTAACATCATAACCATCTTCAGTGATTAAACCCCAGCCTGCTCTATGAAGGTAAATCAAAATCGATTCATCGTTAATATCTGGTACTGAAAAGCCTTTGTCTGCCTTTAATGTTTCCAATAGAAATGCTTGCTTTGTTGTAATGGCCAGTTTTCTATCATTCTCTTTGCAAGCATGAATAAACGAGTTCAATCTATCTGTATCTTTTCCAGGAAAGTTAGCGATAACTAATCCTTTAGTTTTTTTTATGTATTTACTGACCTCTTTCCTGACCTCATCCTCAGTGAAACCTGGCTTTTCTCTTATCCTAGTTCCTTCACAAATCATTATATCAGGTTTGCATTCTTTTGCTTTCTCTATGAAGTCTCTGGTCATATCACCCCTTGTTCCATGAAGCCTAAAGTCACCAGTATAAACAATACAACCTGAAGTTGTATGGATAATTAAACCATAAGCACCCGGAATACTATGATCTACATGTATTGGCTCGATGTCAACATCATTTACTTTTATTGTCTTACCAGTTCGGAATGTGTTGAAAATCCTTTTGTGCCTTGGTCTTCTTCTCCTATCGGCAAAAGCCTCTAAATAGGTATGGAAATCCATCCCGAATCTAGTAAAGCTTGATGTTTGTACTGCTTTTAAAATCAATTCACAGGTTTCACCACAGTAAATTGGGACATCTTTATGAAGGAAAGAAACATCCCAACAATGATCGGCATGTGCATGTGTCAAGAACACACCATCTATGTTGGGCTTAGTAGTTGGTTCACGATCCATTTTAATAAGGTAATCGTCCCTGTAAATTCCTGGAATATCTGGTAAAATACCAAACTCAAAGTAATCTCCTAAACCGCTAAATTTTCTTGGTCTTAGAAAATCACCATAATACTTTTTAGATGATGCAAAACTAAAACCAAAATCAAAAAAGAGTCTTGTGTCAT
>JAEOSF010000040.1 GCA_016840515.1 Candidatus Borrarchaeum yapensis
AAATTGAAGGTGAATCAGAATATGAGACTCTTATGCTTGCTCCAATAGCGGTTATCCCTGAACTGCAGAAACAAGGAATCGGGGGAAAACTAATAAAAAAAGGGATTGAAAAAGCAGAAGAGTTGGGGTTTAATTCAATAATCGTTGTAGGTCACAAAGATTATTATCCCAAGTTTGGATTTCAAAAAGCGTCAAAATGGGGTATTAAATGTCCATTTGAAGTCCCAGATGGGGCCTTCATGGCCATTGAATTAACTGAAAACGCGCTTGAAAACAAGGCGGGTGTAGTACAGTTTCCTGAAGAATTCATGGAATAATAATATAATGATTATTTTAAAGGATTAATAAGACATCTATAGTTTTTACCTAAACAATCCATAAGTTGTTAAATCAATTTCTTTTCGAATTTACTCTTTTTAATCCATTTTAAACACATATTTTTTCCTTTTTAAGTTGCTTATACTAAAAATTAACTGTTTAAGCATCTTAAACTTGATAAAGGTCGCATAATAGGGGCTCCCCAAATAATATAAAAGTATGAATAATACATACATATACAAATCCTTTAGATACTAATTGACAGTCAGAAAAGAGGTGAAATTGTATGGCTGAAATACTAGATAAGATACCGGCATGGACCAAATGGGCAATAACCTCTAATGTACTCGCCAGCGCCTTGGTTGTAAGAGGTGAAAAGGTCATAGCACCTGTTTTAGGTAAATTAAAATGGCTAGAGATCAACAATGAGGTCTATGGTGAAGGTGGTAAACTGATGTTTCCACAGATTAAGGAAGAATTTAAATTCCCGGTGCGGGATGCAACTGAAGCAGCTACATTTGCCATGCTTGCTTTAATGCTATTGATGGGGCCTGAAACCCAAAGTGAACTCATCGAGGCAACACCGGAAAGAGCTGTAGTTAGAACAACTAAATGCCCTTTTTGGGAAAGATATGAAGAAAACGAGGTAAATCCCGAACTTATCCCCTGCGAAATAGGCCACCAAGCATTTTGCAAAGAGGGATTCAAGGCAATAACGCCCAACGTAACTTACAAACTTGTGAAGGCACGACCAAGCGGCGAATCATACTGCGAAGGAGTTTATGAGTTTAAGGAAAAGTAATCATATCGACAGCTAAAAGGAGGTGAACATGACTGACGGATTTAATGAAGAAAATCACGACTGAGACTCTCTTGGAGAAAATAAAGCCTGAAACGCGTTGGGCAATAACTGCTAAAACTCTTACTCGATTCGTGATTTCGAGAATGAAGAAAACGAGCACGCCCTTCTTGGGTAAGGAGGAGGGTATCCTCTCGCTACTCTCGGGTTGGGACAAGGAGGTAGAGATAAAAGATAAGATATGGGCTGAAGGCGGTAAAAAGATGTTCCCATTTGTTAAAGACACGTTCAATATACCAGTAGAGAATGCGGTAAGTGCTGCTAAATTAGGCACAGTAGCGGCAACATTAGTGCAAGGCCCTGAGTGCACGACTGAAATAGTCGAGGCAACACCAGAAAAAACTGCATTCAGAATAACAAAGTGTGCGTGGTGGGAGAGATGGTTTAAAGAGTTCGGGGTGGATCCAAGACTTATCCCTTGCCCTTCAAGCTGTCAAGCATATTTTAGAGAGGGATTCAAGGCAATTAATCCAAAACTAACTGTAGAGATGATGACGGCAATGCAAAAAGGTGACTCACACTGCGAATATGTCGTCGAGTTTCAGGAAGAGTAATCCCACAGACAGCTAAAAGGAGGTGAATATGAATGACTGAGTTAGAAAAGAAAATCACAACTGAGACCCTATTGAAGAAACTACCGCTTGAAACATGTTGGGCAATAACTGGTGAAACCCTTACAAGACTCGCAGTCTATAGAATACTGAAAACGAGCACGCCCTTTCTTGGTAAGGATGATGGGATTTTCTCGCTACTCTCAGGTTGGGACAAGGAGACAGAGATTAAGTGGAAGGTATATAGCGAAGCTGGTAGAAAGATGTATCCATTTGTCAAAGAAATGTTCAATATACCCGTAGAGAATGCAATAGACGTGGCTAAATTATACACCGTCACTAGCAGATTACTGATGGGTCCTTCGTTCGAGTATGAACAGGTCGAGGCAATTCCAGAAAGAGCCGTTTTTAGATGTACTAAATGCCCTTATTGGGAATGCTATGAAGAAAAGGAGGCAACTGAGTATCCCGAACTTATCCCATGCGGACTAGGTCACGAAGCATTTCAGAGGGAGGGATTCAAGGCAATAAATCCTAAAATAACTCACACACTTGTGAAATCACGACCAAGAGGAGATCCCTACTGCGAAGACGTCTTCGAGTTTAAAGAAGAGTAAATCATTCGCTTAAGGTTTAACTTTATAAAAAAAAGAAAAAGCGATCATTGAATAGCGAGAAAAACTGATTTTACAGCACATCGTTATACAACTGGACCTAACACGTAAATGTCCATTGATTTTGTATAGCCGAGCACTTCTGCTTTTGTTTGCTTCCCGTTTGCAACCTCAACTATCTGATCTACAATTTTCTTTCCCGCAGCATCCATTGTCAGCGCCCCTGAGAGAACTCCACTTACATCAACATCCACATGGTCACCCATCCGTTCCATCGTTTGTGAATTTCCAGTTATTTTCACCACAGGGGTCATTGGATGCCCTTGAGGTGCTCCCAGTCCTGTTGTAAAGAGCAAAATTTGAGCACCAGTAGCAGCAAGACCTGTCAAAACGGTTATTTCGAAACCAGGCGTATTCATAACGATGAGTCCTTTTTTCGTAGGACTTTCGCTATAATTCACAACTTCTTGAATTATACGTGTTCCTCCTTTGATTATTGCGCCAAGAGATTTCTCTTCAATAGTTGTCAATCCACCACGGATATTACCTGCAGTGGGTTGCGATCCTCGAAGATCTACTCCAACCGCTTCTGCCCTTTTCTCCATCGCGTTGACATAACCATAAATTTTGTTAGCGACATCCTCATTTGCTGCCCGTCTAGCAAGGATGTGTTCTGCACCAATGAACTCCGTAACTTCGCCAAAAACTACACTAGATCCTGCATCGATCATTATATCTGTAGCAACACCAACTGCTGGATTAGCAGCTAACCCTGACGTAGTATCACTTGCCCCACACTTGATACCTATAGTAAGGTCCTCAATCGAGGCAGGTGTTCTTTCGCTTTCATTAGCATAGTCCACTAGTTTCTTGGCAATTTTTACGCCTTGCTCAATGGCATTCGTGCTGCCTTTTAGGTCATAGATACCTATTTTTTCAACTGGTTTCCCAGTTTTTTCAATTTCTTCAACAATTCGATCGGCTTTGACACTTTCACAGCCTAAACTCACTACAAGGACTGCTGCTAAATTAGGATTTTTTCCCAATCCAATCAAAGTTCGTTCAATTTGCTCTAAGTCGGGTTTCAGTTGACAACAACCTTGATTATGGAGTAAGGCTTTGGTTGGTCCTCCGACTTTGTCAACTATAGCACTTACCACTTCGTTTGCACACACAACAGCAGGTATAATTCCAACATAGTTTCTCACGCCAACCGACCCATCAGGGCGTTTATAACCCATAAATTCCATAATTTCACCTCATAATCCTACTCAGTTTGTTCTTCAATTTCTGTGATTATTAGTTTAGTATTCTGCATATCGGGATAGTCCCCATCGTAAATATGCTGTATCCTAATGTAATACAGCTGTCCACATTTGTTGCACTTGAAACGTTTATCATTAATAACGATTTCTCCTCTTTCCAATTTTTTCTTAAGGCGATTCAATTCTTTATACTCTTCATATGTTAAAGGATGTTCTTTTGACTCAAGCGCTTCTTCTCTCAGTTCTAACTCTGCACGTGTAAGTTTCTTTTTTGAATCTGACATAAACTCAGCCCCTTGAACGTATCCTAGAGGATTCATGTGTAATCAAATAAATTGCTTTAAAATTCTTCCCATCAGGAATTTTCAATCTAAAAAATACGAAACCAAGCAATTTTGACTTGATGCGCAGGAAGCCCCATCCGAAAGGGTGTGGTAGTTCACTATAAATCTAAGGGTCAAGTGATCATCTAAAATGAGTATGCAATCATATGTGCGCTTCCTCTTGTGGAAAAGACAAGACGGATGTTTTAGAAACCAAATATATCATAACAGTGCCTAAACTGAGTATCAAGGCAGTTAAAATACTCCATTCAAATTCTATCAAAATAGGATCTATTAAGTAAGTTACTACTGAACCACCTGTGAATAAAGACCCAAAAAAGAAATAGCCAACGACATTCCAGCCAAAATGTAATGCGATAGGCAACCATAGGTTATTATTAGCTTTATAGTATGCATATCCAAGCCAAGCACCTCCCAGCACCATATTAATGCTAAAAAGCAACAAAGAAGTTAAAGGTCTAATACCTAAAGAGATCAGAATATTTATCCAATGAAGAAGAGCGAAGAAAAGAGAAGCAATACTGATACTAAATTTGGGGCTATAACGCAGGCTAAGTTGTCTTTGGATATATCCCCGAGAACCCATTTCTTCTATAAGACTGATAAAGATCTGAGAAACTACCATTCCTGGTAAGAAAATTATAGCTTCCTGAGTAATATTAACAAGAATTCCTCCTATGACCAATCCAATCACAAGATGAATTAGAATAAGACATGATGAAATTATTAAGCCGATTACTAAATATTTTGGCATGCTTTTTGTCCAGAAGCCAAACTGTTCAAGTGACTCTTTGTTTATTTGAATTTGAAAAAATATTGGGATCACTAATGCTCCAAGCCAAAAGGTTAGAAGTCCAATGTCACTTCCAAATATCAAGAAAATAACAGTTATTACACTATTCAAGAAAAGTAAGATCATACATAAGACTGCACGGACTTCGGGTTCAATTATCAAGAATATCCACTTCTATCTGTCAAAAAGTACCTTTAATATAAACACTATGAAATGAACTATTCCTGTTATTCATAAGATTAGAGGGAAAATCAAGAAAAAATAAAGGTAGCGCCCACTATGAAAGTGGATGAAAAACTTAGCGAACGAAGTGAATGTAGAGATAACCCTTTTTCTTTTCTTGTTCAGTTACCTTGTATCCCCTATCATTAAAAAATCCAGTTAGATAATCCGCCCAGAAGTCAGCATAGCTATCTGTCGACTTATGAGTAAGCATTAGTTGAAATTCTTTTTGTCCCTCCAAGAAGTTAAAAGAGAGCGTTGTGAATATATTGTTGATATCAACTAAAACCTTTTTTAGATAGGGTGCTATCTCCTTCTCTAAATCGATATTCTTCATTTTCTTACCTAACGATTTTTCTAGACCGGTTTCCAACGACTGTACCAGTTCAATGATCTTTTCCTTAGGATACAGTTCAATCAATCTGTTGAAGGTTGATCTCGAAATGCCTATACGATCATACTGGGCCATATGACTTCTTTCTAGAAATAGTTCAAAGATTCTTGTACAAAAATGAGAAAAAATCTCATTTTCATCCTTAAATTCAATTAGTTTTTCATATAGATCTGAAGGAATTGTGATACTTTTTCTCACGACACTTGAAGGACTCATAAAATCACCTAGTATTTATTTATGTGCGTAATATTGGTTCAATATACCAATAGAATTCTGTTTTGTTAAAAAATATTTTACGAATATAACTTTGTTTCTTCTTAAAATCTTTTCGCTCCCGGATGTTTTTATAACAATCAGCTATAAAAGAATTGGTTTTTTTTCTTCAAACAAAACTGAAGAGGTAAGGAATTACGTAGAAAGGATACTTTCCAAGAAATTTGGAATCGTCCAAGTTTTTTTATTTGTATATTTGACCACTGATACACTGAGATTTTATTATCAGATACCTTGGATGTTGAATAACATCATTCGGTTTTATATATTTGAACTAGTGAACTATTAGACAACGTTTTTCCGACAAAACTTTGGGATGCAAAAAATGGCATCTAAGAAGTATATCAAAGTATGTTTAGTGGGTGATGGAGGAGTTGGGAAAACTTCCTTACTTCAACGATATATTAGGGATGAATTCAAAGAAAATATCCCACTTACGGTTTTTATGAACTGTGAGACCAAAAAAGTGCGGACTCCAGAGAACGAGTATATTTTATTCTTGTACGACTTCGGCGGACAACAAAGATTTCGTTTCATGCTAGATGATGTTAACCGAATAAAGCCAGATGTAGTGCTATTAACTTTCGATTTGACGGATATGGAGACTTTTTTAAGTATTGAACATTACCATGAGTTAATTGATAACGGACATAAGCATAAGTCAGAGGTTCTTTTGGTCGGTTCCAAATCAGATCTTAAACGAAACGTACCCACAGAAAAAATTAAAGCGTTTTGTGATTCAAAGAATATTGATGGTTATG
This sequence comes from Candidatus Borrarchaeum yapensis, assembly GCA_016840515.1. Classification (GTDB taxonomy): domain Archaea; phylum Asgardarchaeota; class Sifarchaeia; order Borrarchaeales; family Borrarchaeaceae; genus Borrarchaeum; species Borrarchaeum yapensis. Next base: position 6,395 of record JAEOSF010000040.1, read on the forward strand.
TTGAGGTCTCAGCAAAGACTGGAGAAATGATAGAACCCTTATTCCACGAAGTTGTTGAATGCCACATTAATAATAGGACTCCAATTCAAACATATATGGACGATTGGACCAATTTAACAACAGAAAATAGAAAAATTCATCAGCAAACAACTCTACAGTCCCATTGGAATGTCTAGTTTCAATTTTGTTGTAGAGACTGCAATACAAGATCCACTAAGTCTATAATTTTTATTGGCAGATTATATTCTTTTGCTGCAGAGGAGAATGTTGCAAAACATGCAGGACAGCAGGTAACTAGTGCTTCAACTCCGAGATCTAACGCAGTTTCTAATCTATGCTTAGCAATTTTTGTTGATAAATTTGCGTCTATGGACATTACACCACCTCCACCACCACAGCATTTAGTTATCGCATCTTCTGGATTTTCCACAAGATTAATGCCGGGAATTGCTTTCAAAATCCTTCTTGGTTGATCATATATAGCAAAATGAATCAATTCACAAGGATCGTGATACATTATTGAAAGTTGAATTTCTGGTTGAAAATGTATCTTGCCATTGTCTAGAAATTCTGCCAACAGTTCTGTAATATGTATTACTTCAAAGTCTAGTTCTTTTCCCAATAATTTGGGATATTCACGTTTTAGCATGCTTAAGCATCCTGGACAAGAAGTGACCACTTTTTTAGCACCGGTTTCCTGGATTTTAGTAACATTGTATTGTGCTAATTCTTTAGTAGTTTCTTCGTCTCCAAAGAAAAATGAAAGACTTCCACAGCATCGTTCATCAGATCCAAGTGTGGTAAAATTAGCATTTAATGCTTTTAGTATTTGTGCCGTTGTACGTGCGTTTTTTCGATAATACGCAGGCATACACCCTAAGAAATAAACTATGGCCGCAGTTTCTGGCAATTCTATGTCTTGTCCAATTTCCCATATAGTTCTTTCTTCAGGCAAATTTCCGAGTGGATTATAGTTTTCTTGTATTTTTTGGCAAAGTACATCAACTGTTTGTAGTGTATCGCTTTCAAAGGGTATATTTTCTCGCTTAATATTAAAAAGATCCTTTCGGGATGCTAAAAATATCTCTCCAAGAGAAATGCCAGCAAGACAATCCTTTTCACATTCACCGCAGAATGTACACTGATAGAGCGATTTTATTGTTTTTTCTGTTAATGTCCCAAAGCCATCCAACAGACCTCTTAAGAGCAGCATTTTTCCTCGAGGTGATGCGGATTCCCACAGAATTTCTTTCGCTATTACGCAGTCCGCTTTACAAAAGGCACATTTTACACATTCAGTGATTTTATCCCGCATGGTACTTAAGTTTGGGAACTTCTTTTCTTGATTCAAGTTGATTCCTCTATTATTGCTTCTCCGCAGGGAATATTTTTCCTGGATTTAGTATGGTTTTGGGGTCTAAAATCTGTTTAATCGCCTTCATTATGTTCAACGCGTGTTCACCATGCTCTAGTTCCATATATTTTATTTTTTCAATACCAACACCATGCTCTGCAGTGACGGATCCGCCAAGTTCAATGGTTTTGTAGACGATTTCATCTGCAGCAGCAAATGCTTTTTTTGATTCCTCTTGATTAAAAGGGATTAAGTAGTGAATATTTCCATCTGCAGCATGGCCAACAATTGAAATTAGAAGCCCCTTTTCTTTTGCCACTTCTTGAATGTAACGAATAATTGATAGAACATGTTTCATTGGTACTATTAGATCGCCCAGTATCGTGGAGGTTCTAGACCGAATTGAAACCACAGTAGCTGCTTTTCTTGCCCTCCACATACGTTCTCTTTCCTTACCTTGAGCAGCCCAGGTAAGTTCGTTACAGTTGTGTTTTTGAGCTACCCATTCAATTAACTTTTTCTGGGCTTCGAGAGCTTCTGCAGAAAATTCGTGAATTTCAAAAATGACAAGTGCTTCTGCTTCAGGAACAAGTTGTTCTTTCTCCATCTCGTTAATTGCCTTTTGTGTTTGTAAATCTATTAATTCGATTCCTGCTGGTGTTAAAACCCTTCGGATTTCGTAAATAGCATCCATCGCATCAGTAAGATTTTGAAAGGGTGCGAAAGCGGTACTTATTTGCATTGGTTTTGGAATTAAGCGTAAGGTTATCTCTGTTATAACTCCTAAGGTGCCTTCTGATCCCACAAAAAGATGAACTAAGTCATATCCCGAACTAGACTTAAGCACGGATTTTCCTGTTTTTATAATCGAACCGTTAGCTAGAACTACTTCCAATGCTAAGATATAGTCCTTAGTTGTTCCATATTTTAATGCCATTAGCCCGCTAGCATTGTTTCCAACCATTCCACCAATTGTGCAGACCGCTCCTGATGGCGGCTCAATTGGAAACCATAACCCAGCTTTTCTAGTTACTCGATTAAGATCCTCATACACAACCCCAGGTTCGACTACCGCAATCATACTTACTGGATCAAATTCAATAATTTTCTTCATACGCGTTAAATCGAGTAAAATACCTCCTTGAGCAATACTGCCTCCGTGTGTAGCTGTACCCGCTCCTCTTGGGGTAATGGCTATGTTGTTCTCGTTAGCTATTGTTAAAATTTCAGCTATTTGGCGGGCGTTCTCTGGAAGAATTACCACATCTGGCTTTAGAAACACATCTATCATGAAGTCACTCGAATAACTTACAAGATCAGCATCATCAGTCGATATATATTGCCCGCCAACAATTTCTGTTAATTTTTCGATGATAATGCTATCTAAGGGGCTTAATATAACCACATCCACCATTAATGCAGACCTATAGAATCGCCTACTAATTGGCTTATGTCCAAGATCTTTACTTTCATATTATATTTGTCTTTTGAGATTGTGAAGTTCAATTGACAAGCTGGACATGCAGTGACAACTGCTTGAATACTTCGCTCTATGGCTTCGTTCAGCCTTAATTGAGCTATTTGGCTTGCCAGATTTGGATTACTTATTGTAAGACCTCCTCCACCGCCACAACATTTTGCCTCATCTCTATTTTTTTCAAATTCTTCCAAATGGACTCCTGGTATGGATTCTATAATTTTTCGTGGCGCTTCGTATATCCCGCAGTGCCGGCCAAGTTCGCATGGATCATGATAGAGAACATGTAGTTTATCAATTCCATTCTTTTTAAAAACAAGTCTACCTGCATCAATGTATTCTGCAAGTAATTCAGTGATGTGAAGCACTTCGAAATTGAGTTTTCCAACTAATTTGGGATATATTTGTTTCAATGCTCGATAACATCCTGGACAAGCTGTAACTACTCTGCAAGCGCCCGTTTCTTCGATCTTTGAAACATTGTATTCACAAAAACGCCTTGTTGTATCCATATCTCCAAGAAGATATGCAGGTGATCCACAGCATTCCTCATCTCCAAGAATTGCGAAATCGACCTTTAGTTTTTGTAAGATGTTGAATGAACGCATAGTACTTTTATGCGGTATTGAGTGATAATTAGCATAACAGCCTTTGAAAAAGAGAAGATCCGCACTTTTAGGGAATTCCTTGTCTGGATTAAACCCTAATATATCCAGATCTTCTTTGGAAAGGTCAAAAACATTTCCACTATCTTTTATAGTCCTTATAAGAGAATTAACACTTTCTGGAGCCTTTCCTAGTTCATATAAGTCACGTCTTCCAGCAGCCAAAACATCTGTAACTTTTATTCCAGCAATACAAGTATTATCACAATTTGAGCACATTGTACAGGTGTATAAACTATCCCTTACTTTTTCAGTTAAGATTCCCTGGTCTCTTAACAGACTTCTCAGAATCAACATTTTGCCTCTTGGTGAAAAACTTTCCCAGAATATTTGCTCGCTTACGGGACAGTTGCCTTTACAAAAACTGCACTTGAAGCACGTATCTAGGCTTTCTTTTGCCTGTATCAGATTTTTAAAAGAAATTTCCGACATGTTAAAGCCCTCTTTATTCACCAAATATGGTACCTGGCGACAATATATTGTTAGGATCGAATAGCTGTTTTATTGCAAGCATAACTTCGTAACTCTCTCCATGTTCAGGTTTCATGTACTTCATTCTATGTTGGCCAATTCCATGTTCTCCTGAAACTGATCCGCCTAATTCAATTGTCTTATGGACTATTTCATCCTCTAAGGCTTCCAAACGTTTTAATTCATCTTCATCGTTTATATTATAAGGAATCAAGTAATGAGCATTCCCATCTGCTGCATGGGCAATGATATAGACCTTTATTCCGTATTTTTTACCGGCATCTTGCATAATACGAATAAGATCGGGTAATTGGGACGGAGGTAAAATACAATCCCCAATAAGTATCGTTGGCTTATCGCGCACGAGGGTAACTAAAACTGATTTTCTTGCGAACCACATTTTTTCTCTTTCTTCTTCATTTTTTGCCCATATGATTTCTTTACATCCATGTTTCTCTGCAATCTCTTGAAGTACGATCTTATCTGCCTCAATTTGAGCAGGATCACGTCCATCTAATTCGAATAACAAGAGACCTTCCGCTTCTGGAAAAGAAGCCTCGCTGAGTTTACCTCCATATTTTTTGGCAAGTTTATTTGTGGCTTTTTGTGTAGGCAAATCAACAATTTCCAAGCCTGCAGGATTTATTCCACTTTTTACAATCTCAGCAACAGCTCTTGCACTCTCCTCAAGGCTATCAAAAAGACCATAAGCCGTAGCAAAATATTTAGGGATTGGTTTTAACTTAAGCGTGATTTCTGTAACTATCCCTAAAGTTCCTTCCGAACCTACAAAGAGATGTACTAAATCATATCCTGATGACGTCTTATAGACCGGTTTTCCAAAACGAACTATTCTTCCATCTGCTAAGACTACCTCTAAAGCAATAACATAGTCCGTTGTTGCGCCATATTTCGCACTTCGTAATCCCGATGAATTACTTGCCACCATCCCGCCCAGTGTCGCCACAGACTCAGTTGGAACAGTTGGAGGAAAAACTAGATCAACCCTTTTTGCTTCATAATTCAATTTTTCACAAATCACACCTGGCTCAACAACAGCCATTAAATTGTCAGCGTCAATTTTTTTGATCTGATTCATTCTTCTAAGTTCAATAATGATTCCTCCTCTCCATGCAACACAACCACCAAGTTCTGAGGTCCCACCTCCTCGTGGAATGACAGGAATCTTCTCTTTGTTCGCCAATTTAAGAATCTCTGAAATTTGTTGTGCATTTTCTGGCATTACAACACAATCGGGCTTCTTGAATGCACTAGAAAGGACATCACTCGAATAGGCTACTAAATCGGCGTCATCCGTAGTTAAGTAATCGTCTCCAACAATTTTGGCTAATTCTCTAATTATTTCTTCGTCCATCTCTTCTTGCCCCATATTTGAAGTATTCAAAATAAGTGATATGAGTTGCTGGGCAATACATTATTAGAAAAATTGCACTTTTATAACTTAGCCTGGAGAGAAGACCGTCCAACTTCTTGGGTGGATGAATCGCCTGTCGTTTACCGGGTTTACTTTCACGGTAGTGTCTCCCAGTTTAAATAGTAGTTTGCGGATACTAGCTACTATGAACCGCACCTATAAATTTCGCTTGTATCCCAGCACATCGCAACAGGCTACCCTAACGCAATGGCTTACTACCTGCCGTATGTTGTATAATAACTCACTTGCTGAGCGTAGAGACGCATGGACAACCGAACAACGGTCGGTTACCTATACCGAGCAAGCCAACCAACTCACAGACGCCAAACAGACCAACCCGTTTTTGACAGCGGTTCACTCACAGGTACTGCAAGACGTGCTGAGACGACTGGATAAGACCTTCCAGCACTTTTTTCAACGCATTAAAAAAGGGGAAAAGACAGGATACCCACGCTTTAAAGGGAAAAACAGGTATGACTCCTTTACCTATCCTCAAAGTGGTTTTGTTCTTGAAAAGAAGAAACTCCGCCTCTCGAAAATCGGGTGTATCACTATTAAACTCCACCGCCAGATACCTGTCGAAGGCGTGATCAAGACCTGTACCATTACACGTGATGTTGACCACTGGTATGCCTGTTTTTCGGTAGAACTCCCCGTTCTTCACTCTCAGAAAGAAATAAAGAACGCAATAGGTGTGGATGTCGGGCTGAAGAGTTTACTGACGTTACATACTGGAGACACCATCGATAACCCACGCTGGTTCAGAAATTCGGAGAACAAATTAGCCAAAGAGCAGCGAAGGAAAGATAGAAAGGTGAAGGGGTCACATAACCGTCACAAACAGAACACAAAGGTGGCACAAGTACACAGAAAAATACGCAATCAACGGAAGGACTTTCATCACAAACTCAGTAGGAAACTGGTCGATACCTATGACCTGATTGTGTATGAGAACCTCACGATCACCAACATGGTGAAGAATCACCATTTAGCTAAGTCGATTAGTGATGCTGGCTGGGGACAACTCATGTGTTTTACCGAGTATAAAGCGGAGGAAGCTGGTACTCTGGTAGAATATGTGGGTGCCTATGATAGCACACAACGGTGTAGTCGGTGTGGAAAGCGTGTGCCGAAAACGCTGGCAACACGAATCCACAGGTGTCCGTACTGTGGACTGGTGTTAGCAAGAGATCATAATTCAGCCATCACGATTTTACACCGATCGACTCACTATTTAGAAGCACGATCATTATCAGGGCAGGAACTGCCCGTTGAGCCTGTTTGACATGTCCCGTTGGGGAATGGATGATTCAGGAAGCCGCCCTACTTGTAGGGTGGTAGTTCACATTCTTTGAATTAAGCGAATCAAGGAAAAAATAGTTGTACATTTCTTTAGAAAAATACTCAGGATTGAAAAAAGGAGATTATTCATACTTTATAGGCTTCTAACAGCTGGCGCATATGCAGGTAGCGGTATCAAGGACGCCTCGGACTTTTCGCAGTCTATTAAATATAAAGCTGTCTAAATCTTCAGGATTTTTGACTTCAACTTTCACTATTAGATCAAATGCACCGTAAATGAGAAACGCTTCTTCAACGAATTCATCCTCTCTAATTTCATTTAGTAAATCCATTCCAGACTCTTCCGGACTTAGTTTTGCAAGGATAAAAGCAGTCATTGTCATCGTGAAAACTCACCTCATAATATATGTCTTTAATTTCTAAGTGTAACTATTTTATAAAATGAAGTGTTTAAAATTCTTTTCCCATCCCACTTCCGCAATTTATAATGATCGTTAACGATAGATCGTCAGGTGAAATTTAAAGTTTGAAATTAATCAGTTTTACTTATTCGTTTAATCTCATTTGTAATCCATTCAATGAACTCAGGTGTATCTCCTTTCATTAAACTTGTTAATTCTTCTTCAAAAGAAGTGGGGTTAGTGGGGGTAAGTTTAATGCACCAGCCTATTGTATATGGTGCATTAATAACAACTAAAGCATCCATCATTACTTTTCGATTTCTCTTTTCAATCGTTCCAGAAAATGGTGAATACAAGATGTTAGTACCTTTTGCTGAATCCAATGCTCCGAATGGCTTATCACATTGAATTTGACTACCTTCTTTCTGAAACAATTCAATTAAAACCACTTCATCTGCATTTTTAATTGCGAAATCGGTTAATCCAAGGGTTAAAGATTCATTAGAGTCTACTTTAACCCAAATATGTTTTTTGGAGTAGTATAACTCGTTAGGAAAATCGTATCCTTGTATCAAACCCATGTTTTTCCTTCCATTTCAATTTGAATACAAAATCAGTAGATATAAGAATTGATGTGGCTTACACTACATTCCATCCATAATATATATGAAACTTTATATTGCTCAACCAAATATGTGATCACATACTTAAAATCTTCCTTGAATATGACAAGATGACTTAATATTGTGTAATTTGCAAATAAACAAATAAACTAAGACTTCATTGCGAGAGTGATGATTTTTCGACCGTTCTCTTAATAGAATTAATACATGAAGATTCTAGAACAGAATGGCGGAAATACTTTCCAGAAAACCTAAAAAAGGGGTTTTCATAATATTACTTAAGTAAAGCTAGGGGATTCTATTGATTCACAATGTGTATATTCTCAAAACCGATGGCACAGCTCTTATTTCTAAACGATACGGTTCTTTAGAAGTTGATGAGGCACTCATATCTGGATTTATTACGGCAATCAATACTTTTGCCGAGCAAATTATTCAAAGACAAGTCGATGAAATCGTTATGGGCGATTTAAAGTTCATTTACTCAAGATCAACTAATTTAGATGTAATTTATGCTGTTTGTGCTGATTCTGAGACACCTAGTGAAGAAATAAAAGAGATTTTCGATCAAGTTGATGATAAATTTATTGAGAAGTACCAAAAAAATTTTAACGATGATTTACTCAAAGATAATTCTATATTTCACGAATTCATTCCTTCTCTTGATATGCTTTTACAAAAAATGATTGCTGACAAAGAAACACGTGCTATTGGTAAAAGCGTTGTTAGCACGTTCAAGAAATTGATTCGGCTGACTTCAGATGCAAGTAGTTCGCCAGGGGAGACACCCACTGAAAAGCAACAAGATAGTATTATAGAAATTACTCAACCAGGTGAAGGACTAAAGGAATTAAATGATGTCTACGCGCTGAATACTGATGCTTTAAAGGCGATAAAAAGTATTCCAGCCCAAGATGTGCAACAAAGATTGGCTTTACAGTATATAAACGGTGAAAACACAGTAGAAGATATTATACTTTCACTGCAACTACTCGGATATAGACTAAGTTCTGCGGAGAATTTAATTGAGTTCTTTAAAGAATGTGAAACAAAAGGCTATCTGAAGCGTGTTAGTTAACATTAATTTTCGTTATATAAGTGTGAAATGGAAGTTTTAGAATATTGTTCAGCGTTCTCTTTTTCCTTCGATGAACTCCTCAACGTTCGTATGTGCAACACTATCGACAATCTGTTCTGGAGGATGTTTAAACCCATAAGACGAGATGCTGGTTAAAGGTCCACCTATGCCTCTATCAAGTGCTAATTTAACTGCACGAATAACATCAATTACGACACCTGCGCTATTAGGAGAGTCTTCAACACTTAGTTTTAGTTGAACAGTTACTGGTACATCTCCAAATTTTCGACCTTTCAACCAGATATAGCAAATCTTTTTGTCTCCCAAAAATTTAACATAATCAGAAGGTCCAATTCTTGTTGGGGTAGGATAGGGAACTAAACTAGTAACTGCTTCAGTCTTTGATACACGTTTCGTCTTTAAACGAGCCTCAACGGTCATATTTTCAAAGTCGGTATTTCCGCCTATATTTAATTGATAAGTCTGGTCAATCTTTACGCCTCTATCAAGAAATAAGTTTACTAGTGCCCTATGAGCGATTGTCGCGCCTACCTGACTCTTTATATCGTCACCAGCGATGGGAATCCCTCTTCGTTCAAATCGTTCAGCCCATTTTTTGTCAGATGCGATAAATTCAGGAATACAATTGACAAATGCACATCCAGCTTCTAACGCTGCTTGTGCGTACAGTTTTGTACCGTCTTTGGAGCCGACTGGTAGATAATTTATCAGCACATCCGCTTTCGTTTCTCGAAGAACACTTGCAATATCAACTGGCTCAATAATATTAGGGTCATAGCAATGAAATGAATCAACCATGTGAGGAGCAACCCCATCTCCAATTGGACCTGGTAACACCTTTACATTCAAAGGTTTGAGATTACCCGCGAAAACTTCACAACAGTTTGGTTCTGCAAAGATTGCTTCAGAAAGATCTTTTCCAATCTTTTTTGTGTTCACTTCAAAAGCAGCAACGAACTTAATATCCCGTATATGATAGCCACCAAAATTGACATGCATAAGCCCAGGCACCATTTCATCTTCTTTAGCATGTTGATAATATTTAACTCCTTGCACAAGTGCTGAAGCACAATTTCCCACTCCAGCAATTGCTACGCGTACTTCTTTCAATTTATTTCCCTCGAAATAAGCTCCATCAATTAAAGACCTTCAAGTCATTAAAACTTTCATATTTAGAACAAGATTTTAGCTATAATTAAGGCAGTAAATGATGAATTTGAGTTTTCAAACTTCAGTCAAATACTTAAATTTTGTGCAAACAGGGTGGATCCTTATCAGGATTTCTAATTATATTTAAAAAAAATGTGTGTTCACATTCTCCAAAATGCGACTTAATCTAAGAATAGTTGAAAAGTGCTAAATATTTGCTGACTAGGCGTATTAACGCAAATTTGATTGATTTAGTTGCGACTTCAGAGTCTAAATAACTTAAGATTGGACGTATAACTTTAAGAGGCGCATAATTATCCATGTCCATTTTAAGAAGTATTTTTTGGAGAATTAGAAATGTCTTGTCTGCTTTCTCTATCTGCTTTTTCTTGCAGTATGCTTTAAACGCATCTGAAAGTAAGAGAAACGCATCCAATAAATTATCTTTCCTATACTTTGAGTACCCATAGTCATATTTCAAATCGGCTATATACAAAGATGATTTCAAATTGAATTCTGAGAGTATATATTTTGAAATAGGCTCTATTTTGGATAAGTCCCCGGTCCAGCGTTCTAAGGCAGCTTTATTTTCCGTCTCAAAATCTTGAACCAGCCTCTTAAGATCGCGGCTACTCTTTCTATAGTCAAAAGACTTAGCTTTTATTCGTGCAAATAATGAAGCCGCAATAAATTCACCATATTCAATTATAATCGTGAATTCCTCTTTTTCAATAACTTTAGGAGGGGTTTTTGTTTGTGTTGCTTCAGCAATCAGAGAAGAGATACCTGCAAGCGCCCCAGTCATCAGGGCTTCATCCGTTTCAAAAGATCCAAAACTCACATGATCTATCCCTAAGCCCGTATTTGTATAGACATACAAATCAATAAATTTGTCAGCGTCTACTGGTGAAAACAAAAGTGAGTTAATTACCATAATAATACCAATAGACAATATTGCTACTGAAAGGCTGGGAAGGGGATTGAATGCAACAACTTTTGGAGAATATGCAACAAAGAAGGTTGATACAGACATTTTTTCGACTGTAAATTCAAAAATTGACCCAGTATCTTCAAAGCCCTCTTTAGAAGCATAAACTTCAAATGTATAACTACCGGGTGCGAGATTTGTAGTTTCTATTTGAATATCATAGATTCCTTCATTTTCAGTAACATCAAAATATGAGCCTTCTTGAAATGTGCGGACAGCACCCATTTGCTTGACCTGTAATTCGTTACTCTCAACTTCATCGTATACAGTTATAGTATAAGTCTCATCCAAGAATTCTAACGTGATATTAAGTCCTTCAACGACATTTCCCCATCGCGTAACATTGATTTGGATATCCAATGAATGTCCACGTTCAATTATGCCTTCAAAATCTGCATTAACAGTCAGATAATTCTTAGCTTCTCCGCTCTCTTGAGAAGATTCATCTCCATCTAAAGATTCACTGTTAATCTTAACAATCGTGTCCAGAAAACCAACTTCAGTACCATTATTCCATAAAACTTGCAAGCGATAATTCCCAGTTGGTTCGTTATATGGAACCTCCCAATCTGAAAAAGTAATTCTACCATTAGAATCTGCACCAGAAGTTTTTGTGTGTGCCACATCTGTCGAATCTGGTTTTAATACCGTCAAAGTTGCAGTTCCTCCCCCAACCGGTCCACTTAGATTTTCAACATATGCGTTAACACGCATTTCGTCACTTGAATAGAAAGTTGTTTGATTGAAATAACCAGCTTCAGAATATTCTTGGGAGTAAACTTCATCTACGTAGTTAGGTGAAGTGAAATGAAGCTCCCATGTACCACTTTGTGAGATGTTGTAAGGAATAGTAAGATTATAGAGACCATTAGCATTGAGGTCCAAAGTGACATTTGACGCGTGTTCGCTATTATCAGGAGCCTTTACAGATGTAATAGTCCAATCACTTGGAACGTCAGTTATTTCTAGAGACCCATTGAAGTCATCATCTGGAATATCAAATTCATACTCTAAAGTCCATTCTACATCATTTCCACTCGTTACGCTATATGTTGAATCAGCGCTGTAAACCGTTCCATCGCTAAACTCACAATAGAGTGTGTAATCAATAAATGTATGAATGAAATCAGGTAGTTCCTGATATATGATATCAAAGTCAAAAGTCCCATCGCCCCTTGGTGCTATTGGATCATTTGTTGCATTCACACTCCATACAGCCATCCCCTCCCATGGAGGTAGTGGACCTGGTGCCCCGTAACGTGTAGCATTTCCAGATAGAACAGGTGTACCGTTTATTTCGTCATTACAAAACACCTGCATACCAATATGTTCTGTAACACTTATGCCTGAACGGTGATACATAAATGCACAATCGAAACCAATTTCAGTCCACTGAGTGTTACCACCTTTTGTGTGGTTTAATGTCACATATGTTGGTTGGTCATCATCCGAAAGTATATCATATGTATCATTAGAAGCCAGCAAGTAAAGATAGTCATAAAAACCTGCTGGTAGTGGATCTGGTTCATTAACTAAAGTGATTCCAATGTAATAATTCCCATTTGGTAGTACCCACTTTTTATCGGGAATATATTCCTCCCACGACACTTCTGGAGGTGCTGTAAATTGTTGATAATACATAACTCCAGTGTAAGTCGCATTTGAAGACGCATCTGGAAGACCATTTGTTACATTCTCTTTCAAAATGTAGAGTAAGAAATCAGTTCCAGCGGTTTGATTAGGATTGATTAATCCTAAGGAGATAGAATCAATAAATACAGCACCGTACACAGAAGTAATACTAAATCTATATGCGTAACCCATCTCTGTACTATTTACTTCTAAGAGATCTGCACCTAAGTTTACATAATGATATCGGTCAATCCAGTCATCGGGCCAGATAAGCTCGCTTTCAACGTAAGTATGTTTTATCTTCAGATTGTAGTAAATTAAATCCGTAGATTGTGAGGGAGCCTCTATTACGATATCAGGAGAGCCAGTATCATTGTAAATTCTCATATCTTCATCAGAAGTAGTACTTTCAAAATACTCAATAACATCAAAGTCATTTCCAGACCCTGAAGGATTATTTGGATTAATTGGAGTGCTGCCTCCGCCTCCACCTCCACCGCCATTATCAAGGCTATTAATGTAATCTCCAGGAGAGAGGGTTGATCCATCATTCGCATAATCTGTGGTGATTTTTGGTGTAAAAGCAAAATTGAATGCTAGAGAGATCACTAAGATCACTAGAAATACTTGCAACGCAATTAATGATGTCTTTCGAATATTAGATGACATTAAGCAACATCTACGCGTCCATGATTATCATAAACACGACACGGTCTTATAAATATCTTATTAATTCAAAAGCCAATTTGGAAATTCACCCTTTGACTAACTACTAACTTAATTTAAAGCCGACTAAAATCCTAATACGAGAATGAACCCTCAATATAGTCATATTCTACCCCCTTGCAAGCAAATAATGTCAATTTTTGACAATTAAAGTTGTAGTTTTTATTAAATCCCTTATTAGAAAATAAAATTGTTGCTCAAGTCAATTGAGCATAGTTAAACAAATAAAATGCTATGAAATAACCTAAGAAAATAGGGTTCTTCTTTTGGCAGAACTACTTGGTTACTCTTCATAGGGAGATGAAGACTTTTTTAGGTGTCCACAAATTGAAAATCTGTCATTATTGTTCATTATCGTTCTTAGAAAAATGAAAGACCTTCTCGTATCTGTCATTATTGTTCATTATCGTTCTTAGAAGAACAAGTAATCTTTAAGTATTAGAAACCTATATCAATTTGTCATATTTGTTCATTAACGATTTAGATCATTAATGATATATAAAAAATCTTTGTTAAACGAAAAGATGCGAAGAAAAAGGGAAGAGTTGGTGAATTTGGGCTACAATAAAACTGATTCTGTAAGCAGGGTTGACCTAAACTTTAAAAACGAATTATTAAGCATGCCAGGGGGAGATGTACTCAAGTTATGCTTCCAATGTGGACTTTGTACAGGAAGTTGCATTGTAAGTCGAAATGTCGATACTTTCAGACCAAGACAGATTCTGAGAATGGTACAATTAGGTCTTAAGGATATTTTAAAGTCTGAAGATTTATGGAGATGTGTCACTTGCTATACGTGCAATGAACGCTGCCCACAAGGTGTTAAACTCACAGATGTGTTTACTATACTTAAAAATCGAGCAACACAGGAAGGATTGCTTCCTAAAGCAATGAAAGAACTCCTCAAAGCGATCCACGAATTCGGCTGGATTTATGAAATGGGAGATGTTCAGGAATTTGAACGAGAAGATCTTGAACTACCTGATATTCCAGAAGCATCTGGTATGGTTTTTCGAAAGATTGCAGAAAAAACAGGGCTTAATCGATTGTTAGAGATTCAGGAGGGTTAAGAATGGTTAAATATGCGTTGTATACAGGTTGTACTATTCCTTATCGTCTCAATGCGTATGAAGCATCTACCAGAAAAGTCATGGAGCATTTAGGTGTAGAGTTGGTAGACCTTGATCAAGTGAATTGTTGTGGGCTATACGTCGAACCCGCAAATAAACTTGCATATCTTGCTTTATCTGGAAGAATTCTTGCTTTAGCGGAAGAGCAAAACCTAGATATTTTAGCCCTCTGCGGTGGGTGTACATCTGCTTTAGCAAAAGCAAATGCTTATTTAAAAGAACATGAAGATGAAAGAAATGCCGTCAATGAAGTCCTAGCTGACTTTGATATGGGATTCGAAGGCAAGATACGCGTTGTTAACTCAGTAAACTCTTTTGTTGAAGATATTGGTTTAAAAGAACTTAAAAAACAGATCACAAAGCCTTTTAACGGTTTAAAACTCGCTGCACATTATGGTTGCCATCTTCTAAAACCAAGCGAAGTTTTACAGTTTGAAGATCCAGAGGCACCAAAATCTGTGGATGACCTTTGTAGCATAACAGGAGCCATGATGGTTGACTACCGCGACAAATATGATTGCTGTGGAGCCCCAGTAATTGCAACTGAACAGTCGCTTGCTGTTAAGATCATCAATAACAAACTTAAGAACATTTCTCATGCTGGAGCAAACGCAATCGTAACAGTTTGTCCATATTGCGAACTTATGTTCGACCTTATGCAGTTAGAGGCCGATGAAGTCTATGGAAATGGCAAAAAGTATGGATTGCCAGCAATTTTGCACACTCAACTTCTAGGACTTAGCATGGGGATGGATACAGAAGAAGTTGGTTTATCTCTCAATAAGGTCAATGCTGAAAAGATAGTGGAGTTTTTATCTGAATGAAAAAAGGAGAGTAAAAGATGAGTAAAGGTGAAATTATAGTTCCTATTAAGGAACCAATTCGGTCTAAAGACCTCGATCCAGAATTTAAGTACAAGATAGCTAACACGTATCTTGGAAAAGATCTCAAAGCCTGCTTTAAATGCGGAGCGTGTAGTGGCGGATGTCCCGTTGGAATTGTCACAGAGGTGTATAAACCAAGGGAAGTCATCGGGAAAACCATTCTTGGAATGAAAGAAGACGTGCTAACTGGTGACCAGATCTGGTTATGTGCTACGTGTTATACGTGTGAGGACAGATGTCCACAGCATGTAAACATTACTGATGTCATTCTAGCATTAAGAAATATTGCTTTTCGCCAAGGAAATGCCCCAAAAGCCTTGGTAGAACAAGCTAAAAACATGATCGAAACTGGCTGGATTCAGCCTCCTACTGCCTCAATGGATAAAAGAAGAGAAGAATTAGGATTATCACGCCTTCCAAAGAAGGCTGTAGAGGACCTGCAGAAGATAGTCAAAGCAACTGGCTTTTATGATCTCCTTTATCAGAAGGAAGAGACGGAGGAAGAAAAATGAAAGAGTTTGCTTTATATCCTGGATGTCTTATTCCTGAACGGGTCCCAAGTTATGAGGTCTCACTCAGAAAAACCGCTGAAAAACTCGATGTTAACTTTGTTGAACCTGAGGGCGAATGGACCTGTTGTGCACCAGTAGGTGTCCTTTCACTTGACTATTTTACCTCTCTCAGCATCGGCGCTAGGAACCTTGCCATAGTCGAAGAAATGGGATTAGATACGATGTGCACTCCTTGCAACGGATGCTTTGAAGGGCTTGACAGAATAGCAGGTATCCTGAGCAAAGAGCCTGAAACTTTAGCTAAAGTGAACGAAATTCTCGCTGAGGTTGATAAAGAGTATAAAGGCACTGTGGAAGTTCGTCATCTAGCAGAAATTTATTATGACGATGTCGGCGTTGATAAAATCAAAGATACAATGGTAAAACCACTTGATGCACTACGTGTCGGTATTAGACCAGGCTGCCATTTGTTTAGACCCATTGAAGTTATTGGTATTGACTTTTCTGAACGTTATTTCTTCTTGGACGACCTTATCAATGCCACAGGAGCAGAGAGCGTTTATTATAAACATAGGCTCAGATGCTGCGGTGGATTACTTCGCAACGTTTCTGACAACCTTACAGAGGGAATGCTAAGGGAACGACTTATGGAGCTCAAAGAAGCCGAATTAGATTGCGTAGTAACGGTTTGTCCTCTTTGTTTCCTTCAGTTCGATCTCGGTCAAAAACTAGTGGAACGTAAGTATAAAGAAACGTACAATATTCCCACACTCACCTATAGCGAACTTCTTGGGCTTGGGATGGGTATGAGTGCGGAAGAGTTAGGTTTACAGACCCATAGAATCAAAGTAACTAAAATTCTAGAAAAGATTGCATAGGAGTTGTTGAAAAAAATGAAAGAAGAACCTAGAATTGGTGTTTTTGTCTGCCATTGCGGACTGAATATTGGAGCAGTAGTAGATTCTAAAGCGGTTGCTGAGTATGCTGAAGATTTACCGAACGTTGTCCTGTCTATCGACAATAAATATACGTGTGCTGATCCTGGTCAGGACGAAATCAAGAAAGCCATTAAAGAACATAATCTAAACAGGGTAATCGTTGCATCATGTAGTCCACGTATGCATGAACCTACCTTTAGAAGGACTGTAGAGGAAGCTGGACTCAATAAGTACTTGTTTGACATGGTTAATATTCGCGAACATGTTTCTTGGGTACATATGAAAGAACCTGAAAAGGCTACTGAAAAAGCAAAGGATCTTGTACGTATGTCAGTTATGAGATCTGCATTACTACAAGCATTGCCGAGAAAAGAAGTAAATATCATAGATAGGGCTCTGGTTATCGGTGGTGGTGTAACAGGAATTAATGCGGCCCTTGATCTAGCTAATCAGGGCTTCAAAACTTATCTTGTCGAAAAGACACCAACAATTGGCGGCTACATGGCGATGTTAGACAAGACTTTCCCAACATTAGACTGCTCTATTTGTATTCTCGCCCCAATGATGGTTGATGCTGGAAATCACCCCAATATCGAACTTCTGACATATTCTGAGGTAACAAAAGTCGATGGTTTCGTAGGAAACTTCAAGGTCAAAGTGAACAAGAAGGCACGTTATGTTGATACAGATCTATGTAACGGTTGCGGTGATTGTGGTGAAATCTGCCCAGTTCGCGTTCCAAGCTCATTTGATGTGAATCTTGGTAAGCGTGGTGCAGCTTATGTTCCGTTCCCTCAGGCAGTTCCCCTTAGATTCACTATCGATCCTGAAAGTTGCCTTAACTTGAATTATGGAATCTGCGGGACGTGTCAAACATTTTGTCCTAAACAAGCTATAGATTTCAATCAAACAGATGAAGAAGTTGAACTTGATGTCGGTACAATTATTGTAGCTACGGGATTCGAACCATATGATCCTGAACCGAAGAGAGAATACGGATATGGCGTCTATAAGAATGTCATCACAAGTATCGAATTTGAGCGGATAAAAAATGCAGCAGGACCCACTCGTGGAAACCTAGTACGACCTTCAGATGGAACTGCTCCTCATCGAGTAGGATTCATTCAGTGTGTTGGCTCACGAGATTACAGGGTTGGTCACGAATATTGTTCAAATGTCTGTTGTATGATTTCTATTAAACAGGCAGTTCAAATCAAAGAAAAATATCCAGATGCAGAAATTTACATTTTTGCGATAGATATCCGAGCCTTCGGAAAAGGTTTTGAGGAAATTTATCGACGCGCTAGAGACATGGGTATAATTTTTATTAAAGGAAGGGCCTCGGAAGTAATAGAAGATCCGAAGACTGGAAATCTTACAGTCAGTGCAGAGGATCTCTATGTTGGAGAACAATTGGAAATCGAACTAGATATGGTAGTTCTTGCGACTGCGCTTCTCCCAAGAAAAGGTACAAAAGAACTTGCCCAAACATTGAACATTTCAATCGGACGAGAAGGCTTTTTCCTAGAAGCACATCCAAAATTACGTCCTGTTGATACCTTTACTGATGGTATATTCCTTGCAGGAGCGTCTGCAGGACCAAAAGATGTACCTGAATGTGTTGCACAAGGAAAAGCCGCGGCGAGTGCAGCCTCCTGCCTTATGGCTAGAGGTAAGATTGAGATCGAGGCAATTACAGCAAATATTGATGAAGAAATGTGTATTGGGTGCGAGCTATGTACATTGGAATGCCCTTATGGCGCAATCCAGATGATTGAGGAGCGCAACAAAGCAGAAGTAATTGAGGATGTTTGTAAAGGCTGTGGAACATGTGCTGCGGCATGTCCGCAACTTGCGATTTATATGAAACACTATACAGACGAGCAAGTTTTAGCACAAATTAGAGCGGCACTTACAGATGTCAAAGAGAGACCGCTAATTATAGCTTTTACATGCAATTGGTGCAGTTATGGTGGTGCGGATCTTGCAGGAATATCCCGGTATCAGTATCCTACAAATGCCAGGATTATCCGATTGATGTGTTCTGGGCGAGTTGATCCGACTTTTGTCTTTGAGGCATTCATGCTCGGTGCTGATGGCGTGCTTGTTTCAGGTTGTCATATCGGCGACTGCCACTACGCTACTGGTAACTATAGAACAGAAGCACGCTACGTAGCTATGAAACACGCGTTAAAACAAGCCGGAATAGATCCTGGGCGACTTAAATTAGAGTGGATCTCAGCCAGTGAAGGTGAAAGGTTCGCTAGTGCAATCAGAGAAATGGTCAAAGAACTTGAACAAATGCCGCCCCTGATGTCAAGAATGGAGGGGACATCATAAAGGAGGATAGAAAATGAGTGAAAAAGCTGTTTTAGTTGTAGGTGCAGGCGTTAGCGGAATACAAGCTGCTATTGATGTAGCTAACCAAGGGATTAAAACATATGTTGTTGAAAAATCACCAAGCGTTGGGGGTCACATGGCTCAATTAGATAAAACATTTCCGACCCTTGACTGCTCTGCGTGTATTTTAACTCCAAAAATGGTTGATGTTGCCCGTCACCCTCACATCGAACTACTCACGTATAGCGAAGTAAAGGACGTTTCAGGTACTGCAGGTAATTTTACTGTAAAAATCGAGAAAAAGCCAAGATACATTGATGAAAATACGTGCACTGGATGCGGACATTGCGCTATTCACTGTCCAGTAGAAGTACCTAGTGAATTTGATGAAGGAATCGGAGTTCGAAGAGCTATATATGTACCTTTTCCCCAGGCAGTACCTCTTGTATATACAATCGATAAAGATGCTTGCATAGAATGTGAGCTCTGTCAGAATATCTGTGAAGCAGGTGCTGTCAAGTATGACCAAGAATCTGAAGAAATAGAAGTCAAGGTTGGATCGATCATACTAGCAACTGGCTATGACCTTTTCAATGCAAATAGTCTAAGAAACTATGGCTATGAAGTTTATGATAATGTATTAAGCTCCCTTGAATTTGAGCGGCTTTTATCTGCCTCTGGACCTGCCGGAGGACATGTATTCCGAATGTCAGATGGAAAAATCCCGCGAAGAATCGCTTTTATTCAATGTGTTGGATCGAGAGATCCAGAACATGGTATGCCCTATTGCAGTCGTGTTTGTTGCATGTATGCGATTAAAAACGCGATTCTAGCCAAAGATCATATCCATGGTGGATGTGAAACAACAATCTATTATATAGATGTCCGCGCCTTTGGAAAGGGCTTCGAAGAGTTTTATCAAAATGCCCAAACTAGGTTTGGCGTGAAATTCGTTCGAGGAAAGGTTGGGGAGATTATTGAGGACGAAACTACGAAAAACTTGCTCTTGAGAGTGGAAAATACTGAAACTGGAGAACTGACTCAAGAAGAATTTGACATGGTAGTTCTGTCTTCGGGTCTTATACCATCTCAAGGCTCTATGGAACTCAGCAAAATTTTGAATGTGCCAACAGATCAGTATGGTTTCTTTGAAGAGGCTTCACGTATTTTGCCTGTTGACACAAAAATTGAGGGAGTTTACATGGCAGGCGTCTGCGAATCAGTAAAAGATATCCCAGATGGTGTAGGACAAGCGAGTGCGGCAGCGATGCGGGCTAGCTTAAAAGCAATATAGGAGGAAAATGAAATGGAAGAAGAACCTAGAATTGGTGTTTATGTCTGTAATTGTGGTATCAACATCGGTGGAGTTGTAAACGTAGAAGAAGTGGCAGAATATGCATCAAAACTGCCTAATGTCGCAGTTGCAAGATCTCACTTATACATGTGCTCTGATAGAGGACAAGGCATGATAAAAGACGATATAGATGAATTCAAATTGAATAGAGTCGTAGTAGCGTCATGTAGTCCTCGAATGCATGAACCTACCTTTAGAAAAGTTGTTGAAGAAAAAGGACTTAACAAATATGTTTTTGAGCAGGCAAATCTTCGTGAACATGTCTCTTGGGTTCACAGTAAGCAACCAGAAGAAGCTACCAACAAGGCTAAGGACCTAGTACGAATGGCCGTTGCAAAAGCACGCTTACTAGAACCACTCCCGCAACAAATGGTTGATGTGAAAGGCGAAGCCTTAGTGATTGGAGGCGGGATTTCGGGTTTAAGTGCAGCTAAAAGCATTGCTGATAGAGGTTTTAAGGTTCATCTAATTGAAAAAACTCCCAGTTTTGGCGGAAAAATGGCACAGTTGTATAAGGTGTTTCCAACATTTGATGATCCACAAGAATTGTTGAATCCCTTAATAGAGGATGTCATGAATCATCCAAACATTATTCCCTACCTTTCATCTGAAATAGCAGACATCGATGGTTATATTGGTAATTACAGAGCTGTCATTCGAGCACAGAATGAGGAAGAAGAAAAGGAAATCGAATTTGGAACAATTGTAGTAGCTACTGGCTTTCAGCCTTACGATCCTACGGGTGAATTCAACTATAACAACCCAAATGTGATCACATTGTTAGATTTACATCAATTAATGAGGGATGATGGTCCCACACAAGGTAATCTTGTAACTCCTGCAGATGGGAAGCCCCCAAGATCAATAGCATTCATTTCCTGTGTTGGATCACGACAAAACGAAAACATTGTTCCAGAAGGTAAAAAACCAAACACGTACTGTAGTCGCGTTTGCTGTACAGGAATGATTGCTACAAGTATTGAAGTAAAAGAAAAGTCGCCTGATACAGATATCTTCCTTTTATATAGAGACCTTAGAACACATGGTAAAGGACACGAGGAACTCTTTACTGATTTCCGTGAGACGGGATCAACGATGATCAGATATACAGATGATCAATTGCCCGTAGTGTCAAATAATGAAGGTGCTGAATATCCTTTAACTGTTACTTCTTATGACTCTTTATCAGGATTGAATATAGAAATTCCTGTTGACCTTGTTGTTTTAGCTACAGGTATGATTCCAGATGACACCGCCTCCCAAATCGCATCAAAACTTCATATAACAATGTCTGCGGATAAATTCTTCCAAGAGCTACATCCAAAATTAGCGCCCCTAAATTCTGTCACGGATGGTGTATACTTAGCAGGTTGCACACAGGGACCAAAGGATGTTCCTGACAGCGTTTCTCAAGCATTCGGTGCAGCTGCTAAAGCGTGTGCTCCAATGGCAATGGGCACAGTAGAGGTCGAAAGCACAATTTCAGTGATAAACGAGGACTATTGCACTGGCTGTGGAGTATGCCAGGGAAGTTGTGAGTTTAGCGCAATTGTATTTGAGGATAAACCTGAAGGAAAAAGAGTATCTAAAGTAATTGAAGCCCTTTGTAAGGGTTGTGGAACGTGCGGCTCTTCATGTCCATCCGGAGCTATTACTATGTTGCACTTCAAAGATAGGCAATTAGATGCGATGGTCAGAGCAGCATTATTGGAGGGTTAAAAAAAATGGTTGAAGTACAAGAAATTCCAAAAAAGGTAGAACGCGAATTTGAACCAAAAATTATTGGATTCCTTTGTAATTGGTGTTCTTATGCAGGGGCGGATCTCGCTGGTACCAGCAGAGTACAATATCCCCCTAATATTCGAATAGTACGAGTAATGTGTACTGGGAGGATAGATCCGCAACTTATCCTTAACGCATTCAGGTACGGTGCAGACGGTGTTCTTATCGCAGGATGTCATGAGGGCGACTGTCACTATATTGGAGGAAATTATAGGGCTTATAGGAAGTACCTTTTACTAAAAGAATTTCTGCAAATAATGGGTATAGACGAAAAGCGTTTTCGTCTAGAATGGGTATCTGCCTCTGAAGGCGAACGATTTGCCAAAGTTGTGCGAGAGATGGTAGATGATATAAAAGAAATAGGGCCAAGTCCGCTTGGTACCATAACAACAGGAGGAATAGTTGAAGATGAAGGCGAACCAAAAATCTGAAATGCCTGAAGAAGATATTGACACAAAAGCAGTTCTTGAGGCTAGCGCTGCGGTATTTAAAAAAGAAAGAACTCGATGGCTCATTGGTAAAGGAGAACATCTTTTACGAGAAGAAAAGATTACAGAAGAACAATTTGATGAATTATTAGATAAAATACTCAAAGATGAAATTGAAAGAGAACTCATTTCTCAAGTTCTGCGCGAAAAAGGCCCCACTTCAATTGAAGAAATCTCAAAGACAACAACTTTGAAACCAAAAATGATTCTCCAGCACTTGATAGCTTTGAAAAAGTTAAATCTAGTCAATATAGTTGGAGAATCAGGCGATGATTATTTATACGCGTTAATATAAGTTAGATGGAGTGACTGAAAATGGCTGTACAAACTGAAATTAAAGTGGGTGTCTTTGACCCCGATTTAAAGACAGACGTGATTGACAAAGGAATGTGCACTGGCTGCGGCAGTTGCATTTCTGTTTGCCCAACACAAGTTTTAAAATTTGTTAATGATATCCCAACTCTTCAAGAACGACCTGGAGAAGTACCTGAAGGGGAACCACCTGTAGGCAAATGTATTGAATGTAAACTCTGTTATTTTGCTTGTCCTGTCACAGAATCTCTTAATCCTCGTATACAAGAACTATTTGGCTCCGAAGATGTCCTTGGTAATTATCTTAATCTCTATAAAGCGAAAACTGAAGTGCCTGAGATAGCTGAGGTTGCACAAGACGGAGGAATCGTCTCCACAATTTTAGCGTATGCTCTTCAACAAAACCTTATTGATGGTGCTATTGTGTCAGTAACAAGTAAAGAGAACCCTTGGATTCCAGAACCGAAGATAATAACTTCCTATGAAGAATTGCTGAAATCTGCTGGTACTAGATACTCACTAAGCCCCAATATTGCTTCTCTTGCACAATATAGAGATGTTGTAGAAGAATTATTGGCACAACGCCCAGTTGGTGAAGATTGGCTTCGCTTAGCTTTCGTTGGAACACCTTGTCAAACACGTGGCGTAAGAAAACTCCAGTCTGCTCTAGATGGAGCGGATATCCGTCCAGCGAATCTTATTACATTAACCCTCGGGTTATTCTGTATGGAAAACTTTGACGCAGCAAAATTGCACCAGCTTGTCCAAGAAAAAACAGGATGGACAATCAATCAGATACGCAAAATGGATATTAAAAAAGGCGCTTTGCACATCTTTCCAAAAGATGGAGGAGACGCTAAAACTATTCCCCTAGAGGAGACTGCTGAGGCTGTGAGAAGTGGCTGTCATTCATGCGAAGATCTAACTGCATGGTATGCAGATATAAGTGTAGGAAGTATAGGCACGCCCGGTGGATGGTCAACGGTCTTCGTCCGTACACAAAAAGGCAAAGAAATCTTTGACGGCGCTATTAGGGAGAAAATGATTGCCAAAGAAGTAATCTCTCCAAAAGGAGGTCAAACTCTTCGCCGGTTGGCAGATAGAAAAAAGGAGAATTCAGCTAAGGCATAAAAATTTTCTGGATTACAATTAATATCATTCAGACAAGATTCTTTTCTTAATTTATTTTTTTACCCTTTAAAGTCGTCTTGCGAAAGGGTGGACTTTTTGGCAAAAATATCAGGGAGACATATTGAAGATTGGTTGAATGATTTAGATGATCTTGACAAATATACTCGTGCAACCGCTTTAGAAACACTTTCTGATGCCATTCTTGACGATCTAGATTTATTAGATCTACTTATGCCTCATTTTAAAAGAAAACTGTTAGATAAATCTTCCTTAGTTCAAATGACTGCAATTGAATCCCTTGGAAAGGTCAGTAAACGACGCCCAGAGTTAGTTTCAGATACTATACCAACTTTAAAAGATTTTTTAAAAGTTCAAGATCGTTACATCCGTGAAGGAACATTAGAACTTATAGGAGAAATTGGTTCAAGAGAACCTCAGGTAGTTCTAGATTTAATTCCAGACGTTATAGCTTTAATAGAAGCTGATGATCCAGAGATTCAAGAAAAAGTTATTGAATCTATTGCAAAGATTCTTTCCACAGACTCGCCCCTTGCTTTTAATGATTTACAGAAGTTTACAAATTTCATGCAATTACCTATACAAGAATTAAGAAAAAAAATCCTCCCATTGCTTGCCTCTAAATTTTCAAGTTTATTGGTAGACCCAGATAACTCTATAAGAAACCAAACTATGGATCTGATCACAACAGTTTCCAGTAAAGATTTAACTTTTATCAGAGAACTTATTCCATTCCTTATTGAGAAATTAGCAGATGAAAGCATTGTTTCTTCAGTTATACAGAGTTTAATAGAGTTATTACCTTTGATCCGTGAGGCAATCAGGAAATAGACTCACAGTATTATCGATTTAAAAAACTTCTAATTTCTCTTGGTTTTGTGTTTTTCTTCTATCTCACGAAAAAGAGAAATAAAACAAGAATAAGTCTTCAGGGTTCATTTATGTTTACGTACCCAGTTTATCGCGCTAATTGCAGCTGATGAACCTTCTCCAATGGCCGTTGCAATTTGCCGTCTTCCACCTGTCACATCTCCTGCTGCAAAAACACCATCAATATTTGTGGCTTGGCTTAAACGATTGACTTTGATAAAACCGTTTTTTGTTAATTCGATACCTAAATCTTTTGCCAGTGCAGCGTTAGGTGCAGTACCACCCTCTACAAAGACTGCTGAAGTTTTTAAGGTATTTATTTTTCCTTCTTTGTCAGTAAAAACAACACATGTTACTCGATCTTCACCAATTATCTCATTTACAGTTATACTATATAGCAATTGTATATTCCGCAATTCCTCAAGTCGTTTCATATAGGTTGATTCACATTTTAGTTCTTCTTTAGTACATAGTATTGTCACTGAACTACCCAATCCACCTAAATATAAAGCTCCTTTAGCAGCACCATTACCATACCCAGCAACTATCGTATCTCGACCACCAAATAGAGCTCCATCACAGATGGTACAATATGATACACCTTTTAGATAGAATTCTTCTTCGCCAGGTACATCCAATTTTCTATAATAGGCTCCGGTTGCCAAAATAAGTGAGTATCCGGTGAATCTTTTATCGTCCGCAGTTATTACTTTGAATAAACCATTTTCATTCTTTTCCAGTTTTTTGACATTAGCAGAAAAAACTTCGCAACCCCATTTTTTTGCCTGTGTATAGATGAGTTCTGATATTTCAAGTCCTTGAAGTCCATCTGGGAATCCAGGATAGTTTTCAACAATTCCAGCCTTGGCCAACTGAGAATCATAATGTGTTCCGAAAATCATTGACTTTAAATTAGCTCTTGCAGCGTATATCCCTGCAGTTAAGCCCGCAGGACCTGCACCTATTATTAAAACATCATATAAATCAGCAGAAGTCATTTTTGATCTCCTGAAACCTTTTTAAAAAATGAGAAACGTATTTAAGCTCTGATACTTTGTCTTAAACGTGATTACTCCGCTGTGTGGATAGCACAACGCTCTTATTTAAGATTTTTCATACAAAAAAGAATGAACAGAATTCGAGCAATACAGGTTTTTATTCATTTAATCGCAGTTAAAACCTCAGATAACTCTGATAGGGCGAGTTTCTTTTTGTCATATCCTTCTTTTATCTTTTTCAATTCCTGGGTATAATTGACTTCACTTAATTCGCCTGTCGCGTATCTCGTTTCCAAAATCTCCAATTTTTCTTTCATGTTTTGTCTTTCTTCTTCTAACTTTCTCTTCCATAACTGCATTTTTGCTATTTCATCTCTTCTTTTTTTACTTGCATTTGCATACTTTTCTTCATACTCTACCTTCATTTTTTGATAAACTTCTTTGCTTAGATTTTTTTCTTTTCTAACTGAGTCTAACTTTTGAAGCCGCTCGCTCCATAATTCCTCGTCTTCAGTTAATACTTCGTGAGGTAAAGGCTTTATTTTGCCTTCTAAACCATTTTTCTTTTCCTTTAAAGTTGCGAACTGTCCTTTTAGGTCCTTTATTTCATCAGTGTATTCAGCCATATCCACTTCGCCGCTTTTTATTTTATCCATTATTCTTTCCACTTCAACCGAAAGTTTTTCCATCTTTTCTTTGGTTGATTTAAGCTCTCCACGGTAGCTGAATTGTTCATATAATTCCTTTGGAATTTCTACCTCTTTTATTTCTCGATCCGAAAAAATTGGTTCTTTTTCAAGGGGTGTTGGAGGTGTTGTAGTATGTATTGTTGGTTTAGAAATATTTAGTTGAGTGATAGGAGTTCCACACTTTCGGCAGAACTTCTCACCAGGATTTATTTTATTTCCACAATTTGTGCAGTATTTAACTTTTGACATTTAACTTCCTCTTTAATTTTTAATTTCTGCTCAACAGAAAGTTGATTAGAGTTAGAGAATTCTCCATATCCTTTCTCTTTTCTTCTAATTCAGTCTTTTTTGGCAGATATTCGTCATCTGGAACTTCTCCAATTTCATATCTAACCAAAGATTCTTCAAGTGTCATTTTAATATTAGATAATCCTTTCTCCAGAATTTTTTTCCAGCTAATCAATTTATAATGTTCAGAGGCAAGTTCATTTCTTACTGCCTGTAATTTTTCAGAATACTCTCTTTTAAGTTTTGAATAAGTTGTTTGTGATGTTTTATTTTCCTGAAAAATACGTTCTAACTTACTGAGACGCTCTGCCGCTTCTTGTTCTTGGAATATTAGAAAGTATATACTCAATGGTTTAACATCCATTTTCTCTGCAAGTTCTTTTTCCAATAATTCTTTCTCTTCTTTTAATCCTGCAGATTCAGAGTTATATTCTTCATCTGATAACTCCCCAATGTCTTTCTTTGCGCTTAACTCTTCTAATTTCAAATTAACTGGTCTTAGTTTTTCTTCTATTTTCCAAACGTTGTATGTTGTAACGAGTTGTTTGAATGCTTCCCGGGATATTTCTTTTTCCTCTATAGATTCTTCTATTTGAGATGTGCTTTCTGAAATTTCATTCTTATGCGCAACAAAGGTGCTTTGAGGGTCTACAGGAGTTCCACAACGATTACAAAATCGTGCACCTGGAACTATAGAATTGCCACACTTTCTGCAGAAACGAACTACTCCACTCATATCTGATCATCCGAAGACTATG
>JAEOSF010000041.1 GCA_016840515.1 Candidatus Borrarchaeum yapensis
CCGATCCTCAGGCTGAGAAATCCTTTTCATTTGAACCCCCACAAGGATTTATGCCTCATGGATATGTGCCTCTGGATATATAAGAGTTGTGAAAGTTTTTGCAAAATACCTCTCGCCATTTGACTTTGCATAAATCACTAATTGATGAGCAGAATCAAACTATCTTCCAGGGATTCCATCATTAATTGAAATAGAGAAGATAAAGGTAAGAGGAACCAAATAACCTTACTTTCTACCCGTCATAACTTTTAATCAGCGCAAGACAGAACAAATAGTTATTGTAGCATTTTAGGATGTTGTAAATAAATAAAATGCTGCTTCCCATAAATAAAAATCCTTTAGTCAATTAAGAGATTTGTATGAACAAGTATCTACTCTTTAGTGTGGGTTAGTTGATTCTTGTTCTTCTAATACCTTTATTTTTTTATTTAATTCTATGAGATGTTTCCTTATCTGGTTATATTGGAGGATATATCTGTTTAAGCGCTCTATTTGTTCAATTTTTTTGGCATTTACCCATCTCAAGGCTTCTCTTGTGTCGAATGTGTTAAGGATATCTTCGATTGTTTGTTCAAACTTCATTTTTTCCATTTTTAGATGAGCCAATTCCACATATAATCTTTTCAAGTCTTTTTGTACCAATTCAGCATTGGTTAATGGCATGGATTCAGTCATAATATCTCACCGAAGGAGAACCCGCCCAAGAAGGGCGGGTAAAAAGTCGAACACATCTCTTCTAATAAAGTGCGAGTTTCTTGGGGGGTAGAAGCAACAATTTAAAATAATATATAAAGACCACACGTTTAGACAAAGAGCCATTACATTTAAAAATAACATGGATCTCTGTGAGAATATGATTGCCCCAGATGAGTTCTTAAATGCAATAAAACAACAGGATTTAAGTATAGTTTCAGGAGTGCCTTGTTCTTATTTTAAAGACTTGCTTATATCACTTGAATCAGATAGTGAGATCAGATATGTTCCTGCAACACGTGAAGACGAAGCAATTGGCGTAATTTGTGGTGCCTATTTTGGTGGAAAAAAAGGCATGGCAATAATGCAGAACTCAGGATTTGCGGTTATTGGAGATGCATTAACTTCTCTCGCACAACTTTATGAAATCCCTATTCTCTTACTGGTAAGTTGGAGAGGACTAGAGCCCGATAAGGACTTTCCAGAGCACTCCATTATGGGAGAAGTCACTGAAGATGCTTTAAGAGCGTATCGTGTCCCTTATTGGGAATTAAAAGAAGAAGATTGGCAAAGTACACTTGAACATGCAATAAAAACCATGAATGAAACAATGAGGCCAGTTTGTTTACTCGTGAACGATGGAGTGCTTAGTAAAAATGAAAGGGCATGAGATAATTGAATTATTAGGAACTTTGCTTAAAGGGAATGAATTTATTGTAGGTTCAAATGGTAATATTAGTAGACAAGTTTTTCATTATTTACCTAAACCACAGATATACCTAAGAGGAAGTATGGGGCTTCCATTAGCTGTTGGATTAGGACTAGCAATCGCTCAATCAGATCGAAAAGTGATTGTTATTCTTGGTGATGGTAATTTTTTGATGGGGCTTGGATCTATGGCCACAGTTTCCAATTTGAACCCTTCAAACTTGAAAATCTTGATAATTGACAATGAATTGTATGCTACTACAGGTGGGCAGACAACTGTTTCTTCTGTTATCAATTATGCGGCCATGATACGTGGATTAGGCGTAGAGGCTACTATATCTATTCAGAGTAATGATGATCAATCACTTATACAGGGTAAGTTGAATTGGCTTTTGGAAGGAAATGGTTTACAGATATTACATGTTAAAGTACAACCAGGTGATCCTCCTTTCGAAAACATTCCTTGGCATCCAAAAAAGATCAAAAATGAATTTATGAGTCGAATTTCAGCTTAATTATAGTTATTGAAAAAATGAAAAAGAGAAATTAAAGTTTAAATCCACAAAAAGGACAGAAAATAGTCTCTGCGTCTATTTCTGAAGCACAATTTGGACAGATTATTTCAGAGGGTACATTTTCTATTACTTCTAGTAACTCAGTTTCACCATCAGTATCAGCAGTTGATATAATTGGCGTAGGTCGCATAGTTTCGAGTTCATTATCATCTTCATAATCTTCAATTTCTAAAGGTTTAGTAACTGCTCCTACTAAAGTCAAAATTACTCCAGCAAAAACTATTGCAACGCCAACGAAATTTAATGTATAATCAGCTCTATATTTAGTCACCTCTCTAGTTTCAAGAGATGTCCAATATTCTGTAACCTTTAAATCGTATTCCACAGAATGAGTATTCTCATTGTAAATAACTATATAATAATAGTCATCATTGGGGATGGTAACAGTTTCTTCAGTGCTAGTAACATCAAGTGCAGCCCAAATACCAGAATGCGACTGAGAGCTTGTAAATTTATAGTATTCGTCTTCGTTTTCAACCCATATTGAAAGGTCGCTAACAGCACTAAATTCAATTTTTAATTTCTGCCCTGCATCAAAATCCCCATAATAAGCATAATAGTCATTGCCTGAAATTGTACTAGATGCATTTGCTATTACCGCAGAATTTTGCGCCTCATAGGTTTCATAGTCTGTGTAAGAGACTTGTCGTGTGCCAAAAGCAGCTAGTAATATCCCGACAGTTAAGACAACGACACCGATAACAAAAAGTGGTTTTTTCAATCCTTTCCCTTCTTCTATTCTTTACAGATTTTTTTTCGATATTTTACCAGTTTTTTCACAATCGATAAGTTTAAAGAAAGGCTCTTGGACAAAATGTGTATATAATGTTTTTTAAATATTTTTTCTAGGCAAAATAAAGAGAGGCGAAAAGATAAATGGAGATAGATAACGCCCCCGATTCTTGTTTCGAAGTATCGTTCGAGATAGCAAATAAAGTAGGAGGAATTTACCAAGTTATCGCGAGTAAGGCAAAATATATGAAACTAGTGTATGGTTCGGAAAACTATTATGGCATTGGTTTTTATAATCCTCATCATGCAAGTGACGATTTTATTGAAATGACACCTCCTAGAGAATTTGAATGGTTATTTCGCAAGTTAGGAGATGCAGGGATAAAAGTATATTTTGGCAGATGGGTAGCTGGAAATGAAAGCTACGTATTTTTAATAGATTCAAGAGATTTTATGAATCGAATGGTTCTTAAGCCAGATGGGCAGACAGTGAGGCAGGTTGACGATATAAAAGGGTTATTCTGGGAGAAATACAAAATAGACTCACTAATGATGGGGTTCGATTACGATGAGCCAGTTGCATGGTCTTGGGCCGCAGGAATGCTTATAGAGGGATTACTTACTGCAACTCAGTTTGCTGCTAAGAGGGTTGTCGCACATTTTCACGAATGGTTAGCGGGCGCAGGACTTCTTTACCTTAAGTTACAAGGCACAAAGATCGGGAAAATTTTTACTACTCATGCAACTATGCTAGGAAGAAAAAAGGCAGAAGCCGGTCATGATCTGATTAAGGAAATTGATGAAGGACTAGGGCAAGACAAAGCAATGATGGTGGATCAAGGACAAGCATTTCAATTCAAACTCGAAGGCAAGCATCTGATGGAACAAGTCTGTTGCCGAGAAGCTGATGTACTTACAACAGTAAGTGAAATTACAGCAAAAGAAATTCGATACATTCACGGAGTAGATCAAATGATGATTACTCCAAATGGTTTAGATTTCTCGACCTTTTTAAAACGTGAAGATTGCAGAATACGACGAATGAGAACGCGACCTAAAATTATACGGTTTATAGAAGCATTTTTCGCGCCTTGGTATAATGTAAAAACTGAAAATTCGCTTATTGTCCATCTTTCTGGTCGATATGAATTTAGTAATAAAGGGATTGACATTTTCATTCAATCATTGTCTAACTTAAATGAGTTCTTAAAAAGTAAGGAATCAGATAGAAATGTATTTGCTTTTATTTGGGTGCCAGCGGCTGTTCTTAATCCAAGAGAAGACATTGAAAAGGCTGTGAGTCATTACTCGATGGTAGCTGATAAAATAGCTCCATTTTTATTTAAAATAGAAGATGAAGTAATTCATGGACTTTATAATGGCGCATTGGAGGAGGTCTTCAGTAAGAATCTCAAAGACTTTTTCGCAGATGAGTTTACACAAACAATTAATGATTTTGAAAATGCAAAAGAGCAAATAACGGGAAGAATTGGTTCACTCCCAATTTGTACACATAACATGCTAGTTCCAAATGACGCAATAATCACTGCAGCAAATGCAGTGAACCTGAGAAATGAGGAAAGGGATAGAGTTAAAGTTATTTTTATGCCAATATATCTTTCTAGAAAAGATGGTTTTCTAAATTTGGATTATTTTGATGCAATTTCAGCAACAGATGTGGGTATTTATCCCTCGATATATGAACCATTTGGTTATACGCCGCTAGAGGCAGCAAGTAGGTGCGTTATTGCTGTTACTACCGACTTAACAGGCTATGGATACAGCTTGCTTGGAATTCAATCTAATAGAGAACAAAAAAACCTAGGCATCAAGATTCTTAGGCGACATAATAGATCAAATCAAGAAACAGTTGATGATTTGTGGAAGATGTTATATGAAATTTCTCAGTTATCTCCAGATGAACTTGAAAAATTGAAACAAAATGCAAAGGAACTTGCTGAAAAAAGTGATTGGTCACATTTAATAAAAGCCTATATTGACGCTCATATAACTGCATGGGAAAGATGTTAAAAGGAAATAGAAAAAATAACTCATTTTTAATGAGATAAAACATTTAAAGAAATGATTTATTGAAAAACAGTAAGAATTACATTAGATTTCTAATTGAAACCTAATGTGATATATTTTAAGCAACGGGGACGACTTCACTGACCCCGGGCACTCTCTTTTTTAACTCTGCTTCAATATAGTTCTTGACTGTCATTTGCGAGAAAGGACAGCCAGCACACGTGCCCATAAGACGAACTAACACATTGTCTCCTTGAACATCAACGAGTTCAACATCGCCTCCGTCAGCTCGTAACGGTCCTCGTAATTCATTTAATGCTTTTTCAACTTCTTCTCGTACAACCATTTTTTTTCCTCCAGATTTTTTAAAGTGATACAACTTTGAATATAATAAATTTGCGTAAACAACATAATTCAGGCAGTATAAAAGTCATTTGATTTGGGCCATGTAGAAAGGAATTTTTCTTTAATGAATAGTGATCCCATTTTCTACCGCGATTTCCTGAAAGGAATTAACAATATATTCAACTTGTCGAAAATTGAGGCCAAATGTATTGACTTTAAAGCTTTTTGAAAGCCCTGGATGAATTCCCATTATTTTTTTCTTTTTTAGTGCATCATAAAGGAAGAATCCTTTTCTTTTATGATTTTGAGCAACTTCATGAAAACTTGGGCTCTCAAAATGGATTAAAGTATGCTCCTTTGGTTTTTTTCCGAGTTGGTTAATACCTTCAATTTTTTGTAGGTTGTCAGCAAAATATCTTGCTTTTTCAAGCTCTTCGTCCCAATGTTTAATACGTTCAACGACCTTTGGAAAACTTGCCATAAGTGTAGCTAATGGAGGACCGAAAACAGGGGGACATCCCAAAATATGGATTTCTTTTGCGCCAAAGGTTCTTCTACTCCAGTCTCCTTTTATTTTCGATCTCTCAAAGACTTTTTCCGCCCATTCTGAAGTTGCTCCAAGCAACCCAATTGGAGCTGAAGCGCTCATCGACTTGTGACCGCTAGCTACAAGAAAGTCTACGCCTAAATCGCGACCCGAAACTGGCATAATGCCGACAGTATATGCTCCATTGAGTAAGAATGGGACTCCATATTTGTGTGAAATTTCAGCAACTCTTTTAACGTCACTTAAGTTGCCATAATTATAATCTACATGCGTTAAAACTACAAGGGCAGGGAGTTTTCCTGTCGAATCCTCAACTTCTTCAATTTTTGTTGCGTAATCTTCTACATTTAACAGAAAATAAGGATGGCCACTATGAGGAACCTCTTTGACGTTCAGTTTTGCCGCTTCAGCCGTAATATATGTGGTGTAATGTGCCAAACTATCAAGGACTATAGTGTCTCCAGGTTCGGTTATGGCCTCCATTATTGCCCTTTTTGCATGTCTTGCTCCTGCAGTTGGTCGCACCTCATCAATATCTAAAAATGTTGCTAGATCCTGTATAAAATCTACAACAGGTGGTTTTTTCACTTTTACAATTCGAGCTTCAAAACAGAAATCACACATCGAATAACCGTCACCAAAATCCAGGAGTACTTTTCTGGCTTCGGCTGTTAATACGCCACCTCTCTGAATTGGATGTATGTTAATGAAAGATTCTTCAATATTACGAGAAATACCACAATATTTTTGCAGTTCAGTTGAATCCATAAGAAGTTCCATCCCTTTTAGATTTAGGCTTTAATTAGAATTAAACTTGATATGTTTTTGGTTTTAGACTAATTCTTATGAAATGTAGAAAAAAAGACAGAACTACTCGGTCTGTTTCTTAAAAAAAGAAAGGGTTTTGGCGCTGATTATTCACCAAAATTTGAGTAAAACATGTATAGTAACGTCTGGCAGCGTATCTTTTGTGATCTGAATAGATGCACCGTCTGTTCTTCGGACATTTTCCTTTCCTTCAATGAAATCCTCGACTGTTACTAGGTTGGTAAATATTCCACCCATCATTGGCGCTTTATAATGCATTGGGATGTTAATTT
Organism: Candidatus Borrarchaeum yapensis; assembly: GCA_016840515.1. Taxonomy (GTDB): domain Archaea; phylum Asgardarchaeota; class Sifarchaeia; order Borrarchaeales; family Borrarchaeaceae; genus Borrarchaeum; species Borrarchaeum yapensis. Next base: position 6,729 of record JAEOSF010000041.1, read on the forward strand.
TTGGATTAAGTTTGGATACAATTGATGTAGCAACGTTGGGTCCGATAGTGAAGAAGCCACCAACTGGAATAAACAATACATCCACTTTACCGATTGAGTTAACCTCTTCAGCATTCAATTCATGACCTAAGTCACCTAAATGACAGAAAGTCACACCCTCCAAATTATATACGTAAACACTATTTTTTCCTCGTGAGCCTCCTTTTTGTTTATCGTGATATGTCCCGATTCCCTTAACTTCTAATCCTCCTTTAAGAGTTTTTGATCCGACAAATTCCTCCAAGACATCTGCATCTTTCTTTCTAACCGCATTTGCATTATTGTGATCAGCATGTGAGTGACTACAGAGCACTATGTCAGCCTCAGCTTTAGGATCTGGAACCCCTGAAACCCCTTTAAAGGGATCATGAACGATAGTAATATCGGTTCCTCGTAATTCAAAACATGCATGTCCTTGCCAAATAACTTCTACCACTTTTTTTTCCCCCTGTTAAGTGTGCCTAATTATAGGTCTTTGTTAGAGCAACACTAACCTATAGGAAAAGACGTGTATAAATAAGCTCCGTTTAAGTCTGACATCTAAGGAGTTTCCTTCCTTTTGGCAGAAAAGTCTATTTCAAATCGTCTAGGAATACGCGAATAAGAGCACCAAGACCATGCTCTTTAATGATAGTTATATAACCATATCTGTAGGCAAGAAGTCCAAGCAAAATAATACCCATTACTTCGCAAGTAAGGACATAAGGCGAAGATAAAATTCGAAATGGGTCTAGTGTTGAATACGGGAAGTCGTATTGAATAATAGGATAGAGTAAAGGGAGAAAACCGCCAGTATCTTCAATTAAATGAGCAATCCATCCAAAATATAGTGATGAGGCCAAACGATTGTCTTTTCCAAAAATTTTTATTAAAATGCCAACTAGGAAGCACATAATAGAACCAATAACGATACTATGACCAATGAATCTACCATGCTGAAAAACAAATTGACCAAAGCTTTTGTCAATAATATCAGGAAGTAGTGCTCCGAAGGCTAAAGTATAAGAATTGATTTTCTCGCGCAGAGAAGATGAAGAATGAAAAAAGGCTAAAGTAAATCCAAGATGCGCAAATGGATACATTATATTGTTGCCTCTACATTTTTATTAAACAAGTCATATTATTCAAATTTAAAAATCTTTTCATTTAGCTTTCAATTGAACTAATGTAAGAGGCTAAAAGCCAAAATATAAAAAATGGGTAAGCAAAGCAGAATTAGGAAACTATCAGGTATTCTATCAATGTTATTGTATTTCTTCTGAGTTAGTGAATATAATACCTTCAGCAGTCATTTCTTTTAATGCGTTTGATACACTACCTTCAGGAGCTCCAACGGGCTTAGTGAGGTCGATAACAAACACGACATCAAAACCTAGTTTTTTTCCGTCTATTGCACTGAAGAAAACACAGTAATCTAGCGCGAGACCACATAAAAATATTCGTTCAATACCTTTAGCATGTAAGTGTTCTGAAAGACCCGTTGTAGTTTTTTTATCGTTTTCTATAAAAGCTGAATAACTGTCAATCTCTGGGTTAGTTCCTTTTTGCCACCACATCATCCCGCTGTATCCCATTAAGTCGGGATGAAAATCTGCTCCATGAGTATCACGAATACAATGATCTGGCCAGAGAATTGGACCGATTCCCTCTGTAGAATACGGTTCATATGGTTCCTTTCCTTCGTGGGCACTTGCAAACGATTGATGATCAGGAGGATGCCAATCTTGAGTATAAACAATGAAATTTCCAGCATCAAAGAATTTTTTAGATAACTCATTGATACCTGGTACAATTAGATCTCCTTCTGCAACAGGTAGCGCACCTGAAGGCATAAAATCGTTTTGCATATCAACTATGATTAATGCATCGTTTGGTTGAATTTCTATATCCTTCTTTATTTTTACATCAGAAATTTGCATCTGCATCATCCTTGAATTTATTTTACGGTTTTATTAAGAACAATTATTTAGTCCTTTTGGTGATCCAAATCATTATATTATATTTTAGAAAAATCCAGTACAATATGAATTCGTGTAAATATTAAAATAGGAGGAGCAGGCTCAATTGTCGACATATAACCTGTTTCTTTAAGTGAAGTCTAAATCTTCTCGCGGAAGATTTTCTGAGAAATCATATAAATAATAGTTCCAAGAATAATGTGAGATTGATCTAAGCTATAGATTTGATAAGAAGATTTCATTCGATCAGAGGAATACGATCTTAGAGATATGGTAGTTACAGTATACTACTTAATGATTATAAGAGGCGAGAATATGACACAACTAATTGCAATACTTCAAGAAGGAGGCATATGTGTATTCAATCGATCTTATTGGCAATTGGAAACTAATCCAGAACTCCTTGGCAGCTTTATTTCAGCAATTTCAGAATTTGTTAGATGCTCTTTTGGATTGGTTCTTGAGGAATTTAAATGTCAAGGATATAGGACATTCATTTTTCCATTTAAGAATAATCATTTAGTAGTAATTACTGTTGACGATCAAAACGTGCCTTATGAGTTTTTGAAAATCAAAACACTGCTGTTAGCTCAGCAAATTTGGGAAAAATTCTCTGCAAAATTTGCTGGAATCAAAGGCGATTTAGTAGAAATTGCACTTCTAGAGCAACTAAATGCTGAAATCGATGAAATTGTTGGTATGAGCGGGATTACTTTAAAACCTGCTAGAGAAAAGCTCATTGAAGACTTACTTACGTGAAGTAAACGTCTGCTGCCATTAAAAAACGGCATCAAGAATTTTTAAAGACAATATGAGATGAAAAATAAGATATATTTTTCGATAAAGGCTTCTTATCATTAAAACACTTCCTTTCCAAAGAAAAATAGTACAGTTTTTGCTGTATGCAAGTTCTGAAATCCTTTTATATGACAATTTCATGTAAATTTCTCCGAACGAAAGGGCGACAAATTGACTATTTTTTTATGTACTATACTGTTCATTTCAGTTAAACATAAATTAAACTTAATGTCAGAATTTTTTTGGAATGTAAAGGACTCAAAATGATATATAGTTTTTTTATAGAAGATATCAATTTAAAAAGATAAATATAGGGATCTATCAGATATATTCTGAAGATAATAGATAGGGCATAGTTCAACAAATTGATTCTTGGGGTGTACAAACTGACAGAAAGCCAAACATTAAAAGAGGGATTCCGAGTATATCTACCAGAAGAGGAGATACTTACAGATGCTATCGATGAAATTATTGGTCTTGAAGAAGCAAAGAAGCAACTTATAAGCATTATCAAAACCATTCACAAAGATAATGTAGAACAACTAAAGGAATGGGAGATAAAAGCAGGAGGAACTGTGCTTATCGTTGGTTTACCTGGTATGGGCAAAACTTCACTTGTAAAAGCACTAGCAAAAAAGGAAAAACTACCTCTTGTTGAGATGAATTTAGCGGATCTACTCATTACATTTCCAAATCCAACTGACATCAAACTGATTTTAAATAGACTTCACACCGTTGTAAAAGATGTTGGCCCATGTATCATACTTTTAGACGATTTCGAACCAACTGATTTATTTACTATGGATGATATTGAAAATATTCGCAGAATCATTTACCAATTCATAAAAGAATTTAGTCTGATTTATGAAAACGATCCTAGACTTTTAATTGCAGTTATAAGCTACCCGATTAAAGATAAAGGGCTTCTCAACTTTTTCGATTATCATATTGTTATCGATGAATTAGACGAAAATGTGCGATATAATATATTGAAGAAATATCTTGAAAAAACGAATATTGACTCCTCAATTGATTTTGAAAATCTTCTCCATAATTATTCGTCTGATGAAGTCACAGGCGGCTTTTCTGGAGAAGATCTTAAAAAAATTGTTCAAGGAGCTGCATATAATGCTATTTATGAAAATAGGAAGGAAATAATTGAAAAAGATCTTGAGGAGTCATATCAACAGCTAATGAAAACAAGTCATGGAAGTTTACAAACAAATACTAATAAGATACGCAAAAAAAATGATAACGAAGAAAATGTTGGAACTACTCAGAAATTGGAAGCCCTTGAAATTGAAGTAACACGTTTAAAATGGATGATTAATGCAACTAGTCAAATGATACACAACGCTCTAAGACTTGCATTTTCTGATAATCGTGAGTTTGTTATACGATTTTTTGAACGTTTTGAAAAGGATCGTCGTCCATACGCTTTGCATGAGATTGCTCATATTACAGGAATAGATGAAGATGCTGTAAAAAAGGTGTTAGCAAAGAAATATTTTGCAATGCTGTTTCCAAAACTAGGAAAAAAAGGAATAGTTACAGCATTTGACAGGGAATTATTAGAAAAAGTTGCTGATGAATTCACGTTTGTAAATAATAAATCTTGAATTGTGGTCTATTATGGTCTATTTAAAAAGCATGACCTTTACGAATTATAAATCCTTTTATGGTTCACGAGAGATCAGATTCACGAAAGGCTTTACCCTGATACAAGGAGCTAATGGGTCTGGGAAATCAAACATCTTAGACGGCATTTCATTTGTCCTTGGTGGTCGCGATGAAAGAACCGATAAGGTCCTCGAAGTAATCACTCGTCGGGCTGGAAAATATTTAACAAACTCAGCTGAAGTAAAAATCACGTTCGATAACAGTGACAGAAGGATCCCTTTAGACAAAGATGAAATTACCGTACAACGTCAAATTCGATTGACACCAAAGGGATCTCACTATAGCGTCTATAAGCTAGATGATGAGGCTATATCTCTTACAGAAATTCTTGAGTGCCTTGCAAAAGCTGGAATTACAGCAGAAGGTTATAATATCATCAAGCAGGGGAGAATTGTTGAACGTGCTACAGAAGATCCGGATAGTCGAAGACAATTGCTTGAAAGTATTGCAGGTACGGCAAGATTCGATGCTGAGATAAATGAAATTGAAGCCCGAATTCTTAGTATTGATGACAAATTACAACAATTGGACCTTTATCTAGGAGATTCTTATAGAATTCTTGAAGGCTTAGAAAAAGAAAAGAACAGAACATTGGAATTTGAGGAGATAGATAAAAGATTAAGAAAGCACAAAGTATTACGATTTAGGCATATGCGACAGCACCATAAGAATGAACATGAGAAACTTAACAAAATAAAAGAAGAACAAGAACACAAGAAAGAGATCTTAACTAAGAAAATTGAAAAATATGCAGAAAATACGCAGATCCTACAAACACAAAAAGAAGCGCTTGAAGCAGAAGAAAGGAGAATTGAAAAAAATAAAGCAAAAGCATCAGGAATAATTGAAGGATTTAAATCTGAACTGAATAGATTAAAAAATGAATCTAAAGTTCTTGATCTTAGAATTTCACAGATAAAAACCCAAAACGAACAGTTAAATTCAGAAATTGAAACGATTAATCAAGAAATTGAAAAGTTACATAAGCTTTTCGAAAAGAAAAATGCACAAAAGAGTGATTTAGACTCGGAACTTAATTCTTTAACCGAAAAAACGAAAGAATTTGAAGAGACGTTTGAAACAGCGAAGAAAGAAAATGAAACACTTGTTCAAAACCAATTAGAGATAAAGAAAAAGAAAGATGCACTGAATTATTCAATTAAAATCCTAAACAATGAACTAGGAAATCTTGCTAAAATAATTGATGAAAAGACACGTCAAAAGGAAAAAGCCTTTAAGACACTAAATAATAAAAAAATAGAATTAGAAAAGAGTAAACAAGAAATTATTACACTTGAAGAGAGATTTGATAATGAATCTAAAGAATTAGGTCAAATCAGTAAAAAAATAGAGCCTTTGAACCAAGAAGTTGAAAATATTCAGGTAGAAATCGCAACAATTCAAACAAAGTACAATGAACTCAAAGAAGAACGTAATACACTACAGGAATTAATTAAAGAAGGAAAAATCAAATATGATAAGGCGGTAGAAGCAGTTCTACAAGCACGAAATTCAGGTTACATACAGGGAGTTCTCGGTACCCTCATAGAATTAATTGAAGAAGTTGATACTCAATTCGTAGATATTATTGAGAGTGCGATCGGCCCAGATAAATTGCAGGCGCTGGTAGTAGAGGATGAAAATCTCACTGAAATTATTGAATTTTTACATAGGGAAAAAATTCCTAGAGTGGTATTACTTCCACTCCGAAACTTAAATGGGAATGAAAGTGGCCGATCGCTTCCAGAAGAAACAAAAGATTATCAAAAGATAAAAGATTTAGTTACTTTTAAACCTGGATACGAGCATTTAAAAGAAAATGTCTTTGGAGACATCTTAGTAATTGAAGACTTACCTACTGCATTACGTTTTAGTGATTTTGGTGCAATAACATTAAACAAAGATTTAATTCTAAATGGTGCAATTATCAGTGGTAACATGGACTCGCGGTTTCTTACAACAAAATATAATAAAGAAAAATTAGAGAAATTAAAGCAAGAACTTTTAGAAACAGAAACAAAACTTGAAGAGATTAAAAATAAGCTAAATATTAAGAAAAAGACTTTTAATGATTTAGAAAAAAAGAAAAGTACACTACAGGGTAACCTAGGTTCAATAAGAGGAAAGAAATCAACACTAACAGAAGTTCAAAATCAAATATTAAATGAAGTTGCTCTTCTTAATGAAGAACTCGAAACTATTGACAAAGAAATTGAAACCATTAAAAAAGAAAAAGATGGAAAGGATATTGAACTCAAGAACACTGAGAATAACTTTGAAATGATTCAAGAAGCAGCACAAGTTATAGAAGAGGAAATCAAAAAAACACAATTCCAAGAACTTAAGGAATCTCTTGAGAACATTAGAAAAGAACTTCTGAATACGGAACGTAGTATTCTAACAACTGAAAAAGAAATTGCCAAACTTGAAAATAAGCAAGAAAATACAGAAATGATGAAAGAAACGAAGGAGTTGCAAATCAAAGACAACAGCGAAAAGATTAATGCAGCAAAAAATGATCAAACTCAACTATCAGACAAAATTAAAGAAATAAACGAACAGATACTGAAACATGAAGAAGAAATATCCATTTTAGAAGATGAAAGGCTTGCATTAAAGGCCAAGTTAAATAATTTAGTGACACTAATAAAAACTGAAGTAAAAACTGAAGAAAAATTGGTTAACGAAAGAAATGAGCTAGACAAAAAACTCTATCAGCATCAAATAAATATTTCTTCATCTCAGCAGGAAATAAATCGTATTGATGAGGAGATTAGAAAACTAAATATCCAGGTCCCAGAAGATGATATTCAGACTCTTGAGGATGTTTTAAAGAATATAGAACAACTTGAAAAGGAAATAGGCAAACTTGGACCTGTAGATCCAAATGCTATTAAGAAATATGATATGGAAGCCAAAAGACGCAAAGATCTATTTCAAGAGAAGAAACAAGTAGAAATAGAAAAGAAAGAGATAGTTAAATCGCTTGAAGAGATTCAAAATCAAAAGAAAATCTTATTCTTGAATACATTTGAAAAAATAAACCTCCACTTTGGTGAGATTTTCAAGGTACTTCACGGAGGCGGATCGGCAAAACTTGTTCTCCTAAATAAAAAAGATCCCTTAGCAGGAGGTATAAATATCGAAGTTGACGTAGGGGCTGGTAAAATAAGTAAACTTATTCAGTTGAGCGGTGGAGAGAAATCAGCAACAGTCATTGCATTAATATTAGCAATTCAAGCCTATGAACCCGCTCCTCTTTATTTATTAGATGAGATAGATATGCATCTCGATGACGTTCACAGTGAAAATCTTGGAAAACTTCTAGCAGGATATTCTGAGAATGCACAATATCTCGTAATTACACCGAGAAATGAGTATTTACGCACACATGCAGATAGAGTATACAGTCTATGGAAAGAAAAAGGTGTGACACAAGTAGTTTGTCGAAAAGTTGACGATTATAGTTTCTTAGAGGCGTCTGTTTAGCGGCGATCCTTATGGATGATTCTGATATTATAGAAAAAAGCATAGGCGATGACATTGCAAGTATTATTGCCCAAATAGATTTTGACATTTCTTCCGGAAGAAAAAAACCAAAAGAAATAGACCTAGCAGAGTTCATTTTAAAATTACGTGAGAGTATTCGATCAGGTAGGCTTGATGATGAGATAATAGGTGCATTATCTACTATCTCAAAAATTTTAGAAACCAAAATAGATATCTTATTAAATGAACTCTTAGGCAAGAAAGTGAGTCTCAAAGAGCTTTCCTTCTTGCTGGATATTGCAGCCTTATTGAGAAGGGATGAAATTGAATTCAAACTCACAAGTATTCTGAGCGTCTTACATCCTATCGGCAGCTTATATCTTCCTATACAAGAACAAGAAATTATAGATGCGTATCTAGATCTAATGATGAAAAGAAATCCAACAAAGTATGGAAGTGGAAGTTTAAAAGCTAAAACACTAGAGTTAGATCTAATCGACTTTGAGCCCAGGAGTATTGAAAAAGATAAAAAGAATCTATTTGAAAAACTAGATAAGTATACCATAGAAACGATTCCGTTCAGCAAAATATTATCGAAACATCCTTCCTGGCGCGAAGTCCTAAATAAATTAACTGTACTCACTTATCTTGCTCACGAAGGATCCATAGCAATGTGGCAAAAGGATTTTCCAGATGGAGAGATTTTTCTAGAAACAAAGAAAATAACTAAGAAAGATAAGAGGACTTAAAATGAGCCATCTTGAAATGCTAGAGACTTTATTATTTTTAAGAGGAATTGAAGGGATTTCTGTTAAAGATATTGGATCCCTTACAAGAATAAAGGATTTCGAGTATTCTCTTTTCCTCCTTTCACAGCTTGAAGAAAGAATCAAAGATTTTCCACTTAAACTTTATTATAACCCTGTAACGAAACGATTCATGTTGATGATTTCAGACGCAAAAATTGAACCGCTTGAGGAAAAAGAACTGGTAAAGTCATTTTTACCTAAATCAGTACGTGCAACATTAGCACTCATTGTACTGCATGTAATAAGAAAAGAACAACTTACACCGCAACTATTACGAGAAGAGCGTGGAGAAAAGATAGACATAATGTCCCATTTAAATCTACTCGTAAAAAATGACATAATTGAACTTAAAGAAAAGAATAGAGTTTCTGTAATTGAACTTACAAACAGATTCTTAGAGAGAATTGACACCGAAACAATAGTAAAAAGATTGACAAAACTTGTTAAAAGAGATCAAGAACTAAAGGCGTAAAGTGTCTTAAAATTTAATATGGCCAAGACGGTCCGGGACCCATTTTATCCCCTCCTTATTTTTGTTTTTAAAAGAAATTAAAAATACAAAATATTTACATAATTTCTCTTTACAACAATAATTTAAAAGGCCACGGAATTTAAGACATGAACATTCGTTTAAACGTAAAGTCTGTCGCTTATATGAAAAAACAGTTTTTGTTCAGTGGATTATTTACTTCTTATTACCACTTGGTACAATTTAAGAAACATTAACGACTTCGTGGTGCTTAAATTAATGACTAAAAAATCGATTATGATTAAGATGACTATCAAGAAGAAAGAAATGGAACAAAAGATGAAAACACAAACAAAAATTGCTCTTCTTAAAGCTTGGCTAAAAGCAGAGGAACAAATTATCGAGAAATTGATAAAAATGATTCATTTTATACTCGGAGAACTTGATGGGATTTATAGTCAGAATGAAAATCTTTTACCTTTTAACGTAAATGATCGGGAATTGCTTTTTAAATTACTTGGAGAATATTTGCATATTTGTGACAATATGTCAGAAAAAATAGCAACAATTCGGCTCGGAAGCGATTTTTTAGGCACCTGAACTTACATCGTCTTCTATATAGTACTTTTCCCCTCTAACTGTCATAAAATAATTTGTCGTTCTCAAACCGCCCTTTTCTTTTGGACGACGACATAATGGAGAGTATTTCTCCTCAAATGTTTAATACATCTACCAAAATTTTTGCGACATCAGAAGGAACATCTGCTACTTGAATTCCTACTTCTTTTAAACGATTAATTTTACCTTCAGCAGAGCCTACGCCCATTGAAATAATAGCACCTGCATGCCCCATTCGCTTATCTGATGGTGCAGTCTTACCTGCTATAAATGCAACAATTGGTTTCACTTTATGATCCTGAATGTAATCTGCAAGTCTCTCTTCTGCATCTCCTCCGATTTCACCGATAATTACCACAGCCTTTGTTTCAGGATCTGCTTGAAATCGCTGAACTATTTCAATGAAGTCACTCCCAATTATTGGGTCGCCGCCTATACCAACACAGGTACTTTGTCCCAGCCTCGAATCAGCAGCAGTCAACGTAGCTGCTATTTCATAAAAGAGAGTGCCTGAACGTGCAATAATGCCTACTGGTCCCTTTCGAAATACATGAGAGGGCATGACTCCCACTTTACACTCTTCAGGAGAAATGATTCCCGGGCAATTTGGACCTATTATTACGATATTCTTATCTCGTGCATAGTTCACGAATCCAATGGAATCTCGTATTGGAATGCCTTCAGTAATAACAACAATTGGATTTAAATTCGATTCAATAGCTTCATATACAGCATCCGCAACAAATCTTGCAGGTATGAAAAGTATCGATGCTGTCGCTTGTGTTTCCTCAACTGCTTCTGAAACGAAATCGTATACAGGAATGCCATTTAGTTCTTGTCCAACCTTGCCAGGCGTCACTCCAGCAACAATTTGTGTGCCATAGTCTAACATGACTTTTGTATGAAATTGACCTTCCCGGCCAGTTATCCCTTGAACAAGAATTTTTGTGTTTTTATCAACTAGAATAGTCATTTTTTATCCTCCGCTACTTATAAGTTCTACTATTCTTTTAGCTGCCGTCTCCATAGATTTAAGATATTCAATACCCGCTTCTGCTAGAATTTTTTGCCCCTCCTTTTCTCGTGTACCCACGAGGCGAATTACGATAGGTTTTTTCACAGCCGTGACTTTAAGCGCGTTTACGATTCCCTGTGCCACTTCGTCACCCCGAGTAATTCCTCCAAGTATGTTTACAAGGATGCCTTTTACCGTAGGATTTTCCAATAGTAGTTTAGTTGCTTCTAACATTCTCTCAGCCTGTGCACCACCCCCGATATCTAAGAAGTTGGCTGGTTTGCCACCATAAAAGTCAATTATATCCATTGAAGCCATTGTCAAGCCAGCTCCATTAGCAATGATTCCAATATTGCCATCGAGATCAACATAACTAAAACCAAATTCCTTAGCTCTTAATTCAAACTCAGTAAGATCGCGTAACTCTTCTTTAGCCTTTTCCTGTAGATGAGGATGTCGAAACAAAGAATTGTCATCAATAATCATTCGTGCGTCTGCTGCAATGATTTTGCCCTCTTCTGTCAACACTAACGGATTACTTTCAATAAGTTCGCAGTCATACGCAGTAACAACTTCAAAAAGCTTGTTTATTATAGAAATAATCTCTTTCTGCAATTCTTTTGAGGATGTAAGAAATTGCGCGAGCTTTCTAACTTCAAAAGTTCGAATTCCAAAGTACGGCTGGATGTATACTTTGAGTATTTGATCGGGCTTTTCTAATGCTAATTGCTCAATATCCACGCCACCTTCTTTTGAGGCAATGGTTACATAGCTCCGTGCACTGCGATCTACAATGATGCTCAAATAAAATTCTTTAGAAATATTGAGCCTCTCTTCCACCAGTACCTTTTCAACTGTGAGTCCCTTAATATTCATACCCAGAATACTTTGACTCACAGTTTTTGCGTCTTCTGATTTTTCAGCAATTTTAATTCCGCCAGCTTTGCCTCTCCCAGAAACTAAAACTTGCGATTTGATAACCACTGGTCTATTTAGACGATCAGCGATTGCTTTTACCTCATCAGAATTAGATGCTATTTCGCCTTTTGGTATAGGGACGCCATACTCAGCAAATATCTTTTTAGTTTCATATTCATGCAATTTCATCGTGAATTATCTCCTTAACTTGAAATAAATTTAATAAGAGCTGAAACACAGAAATATTTTTTCATTATTTTAGCTTAAGATTCTCCAACATTTTATTATGTTTACATATGTAAACCTCACGTTTAAACTGATTTTTTAAATTTTTCTTTTAATGGTGTAGCAAAATTCCAAAATTGCTCATAAAAGAATTTGAAAATAAATACAAGCCCAGGGCTCTTTGCCCATATCCCAAACTCACTTTCTTGAACACTAGGAAATGTAAACAAAATCTCATTTTCATCTATTACGACAATGCGTGAGCCCGGCGGTATTATATGGCGACCAGGATGTGTAAACGGCAGAGCATTTTCATCTGGAAGTGTGATTGGGATAATTCCTACTTCTAGATTTGGATCTAACGGGAGTGCAGTCAGTCTTGGGAGGTCATCTTTTCCAAAAGTAAGTCTTATTCTAATACCTTGAGAGCATAAATCCGAAATTGTTTCGATAAATAAAGGAAGATCCTCAATAGGAATACCCATAATAATTTCAGACTTAGCACTTGGAAGCATTGCTTGAATTCGATTAACAATTTGTTCTCCTCCCCGAAGAGTCCATATAATTTCTTCAGGACGACCAGTTTCAATTTTTTTCAAGCTTTTAAGTTCCTTAATCGCAAGATCTGTCGCATCGTGATATCTTTGAGCTAGTTTTTCTATTGCTACTTCTGGGGTTGTTGGTCGATAACGTCGAGGTTTTCCATATTGAATCTCGACTAAATCTTTTTTTTCCAATTCACTTAGAGTCTCATATATTTTTGGACGTGGAACATCAGATTCATGTGCAATTTCACTAGCATTAGCGCTGTTTAATCTAACTAGAGTTATGTAAACCTTTGCCTCGTATTCTGTGAGACCAAGGTCTTTAAGAGCATTAGTTAATTCGACTATTTCGCCCAACCGATTCTCTCCAATTCTTCCTAAACAAAGAGATTTTGAATTGTTTTAAAACAAATATAATAAACAATTCAGAATATAAGAATTCACAAAATAAAATAATAACTCTGCAAGATATTCAATATATTTTGAAATGAGTACTTATCTGCCCAATCCGTCAAGGATAAAACCATTTGAATAAATGAGTGTTCAAATTGTATCTCTAATCTATTAATGACTGGATAAAAATGGACTAGAAATCGTTGGTGGCATATTTGCTTGTTATGATTCCTTTTGCAATGATTATGATCATTGCGTATATTCTTATTGCTTCTGACAAGATAAACAAAACGCTAGTTGCTATTGGTGGAGCAGCAGTTACCATGATAGTTGCATATATCTATTTATTTGCAGGAACTGAAATTTTCACTGAACAAGAGGTTCTTACTGAACTAATAGATTGGGGTGCCATTATCATAATATTATCTCTTTTAGTCATTGTAGAGGTTTCTAGAACTTCAGGAATACTAAATTTCCTTACTGTGAAAATAATTAAACTCACAAAAGGAGATACCACCAAAATCTTAATCTATACAAATGTGCTCGTGTATATTTTTAGCGCTTTTCTGGGTGATGAATCCGCATTTTTAATAGTCGGCAGCATCACACTTGTTTTGGTTAGAAACCTGAAACTCGATCCCATGCCTTTCCTTTTGACTGAAGTCATATCCTCAAATGCAGCCAGTTGTGCTACAGTAACAAGTAGCCTCACAAACATCATTATAACTTCCAGTTATTCCTTCGCCCACGAGTACTGGTTAAGTTATGATCGATTTTTGATTATAGCATTTCCTTTTTCTTTAATTATTTTTGTCACAAATCTACTTATTGGTAGATGGTTAGTCCGTAATAGGTTCGTATGCCTAGGTGAATGCATAACGGAAAGTGAAATTGAACTTATACTCGGTCTCAGTGAATACGAAGTTGTCAAAGATACTTCCATAGTCACAAAGTTTCTTATCTTTTTTGCAGGACTAGTTATAGGATTCTTAGTTGCAGGAGTTGTGGGAATTCCATTCTTCTTAGTTGCTTTAATTGGTGCAATCGTCTTCATACTAATTTCTGGAGAATATGTTAATATTGATAAGATCATAAAACGACTAGATTGGAGCACCATAATCTTTTTCTTTGGAATTTTCATAGTTGTCGGAGGAGTTGCAAGCGTTGGTTTACTAACTCTGATCGGTGAAACTTTAGGAAATGTTGCTGGAGGGAACAAAGCGCTTATCTGGGCTTCATTAATAATAACTGGAGGGATAATTGCTGCCTTTGTCGATAGTGTTAGTGTTGCATTAATGCTGTTATACATTATCCCTTCGGTAGTTGCATCAGCAGGAATAACAAACCCAGCATCGGTTATTTGGTCTGTAATCTTGGCTGTGAATGTAGGAGATATTTTGAGCCCTCTTGGAGGTGTCAACTCCGTGCTCATTTTCCTCATGTTTAAAAGAGAAAAGATCAAGTTCTCTTTCCTTGATTTTATGCGAGTTGGAGGTATATTGAGTGCTCTCAACTTCACGCTAGTGTTTTTGTATATCCTTCTTATATCGAACATCTTAGGATGGTGACCTTAACAAGGTTTATGAACTACCTCACGCTAAAGCAGTGAGGCTTCCTGTTTCTGCGACCATACTTGCCTTAACGTAGGCTATCTGGTTCAGATACTCCAACGCTAACGTAGAGGTATTAGTCTCCGCAGGCGTAACTTTGGTAGGTCCCCTACCTAGTATTCTATGACCTTCGTGTTCTAGCACACAACTGCTGTTAACATCACGATCTATTACCAGACCGCAATGATAACACACATAGGTACGTTCGGCTAAACTTATAGCGCGTTGATGACCGCAACGCGAACAGATCTTGGTGGAGGGGAAGAAACGGTCGATTTCCATCGGTGTTTGCACCTTTATTTCAAGCATGCGAATTATTCCACCCAGGCTGGTTGACAACATTCTACTACCCCACAGGCGTTGCCAGGCGCCTAAATTCTCATTTTGATAGCACACCATCTCAAAATTGGTGGCGAGGAAATGAACGAGTTTATTGCGGATGTCTCGTTTAATATTGGTGGTCTTGACGTAGGCTTTGAGCAATTTATATAAGGTTTTCCACCAATTCCTGCTGCGATGTTGATGGCGACTTAATTGCTTACACAACTGCTTTATACGGCGCGTAACTGGCACCTAGTATTGTATACGTACCCCGTTCGAAAGCGTTAACTGATGCTTTACCCCAAAATCAATACCAATTGATTGTGCAGGCGCTACCATCGCCGGCCTGTGTTCTCGTGAGGTATAGGTAGTTATCGCAACGTAATAATCGCCATGCTGGTGCAGTAAGGTAGCATTAGCACATTCACAATCAGGTGGCAGTTGTTCCAGGCCGTTGACACGCAGTCTTTGCGGTATCATTTGAATCTGCAAGTATTTGCCGTTGATAAGCTTGTAGGTATTGCCGTATTGCTTGAGCGGGATGGATTTCACATAAGACTTAAACTTCAACCGCCCCACTGTGTGACCCTTCGCTTTCAGACGCGCTAAGCTACGGATATTCTGTTGGGTGCGTGTTATGATGCTTTGGCGCATATGTGACGATAACTGCCTTAATTGGCGAAGTTCAAACCAGTCTTTAACCTTCATCGCACGGCTGTTATTGTATCATCGATAGAAAACACGTTAGGATGCCCCACACAATAATTATACAGCCATTTAGCTTCCAAAAATAAGAGCCTTAAGCGAGTTAACGAGTCTTGGTTTACATGCGAGCGGTCTAGCTTGACGATATATACCCGGCACAGCATGTGTTTACGCCGCTCCTTAGTGTCCTTCAATGTAGCTTTGATCCGTTCGTTCTTTGTTAACATGGCACAAGTGCTCCGCACACATTAAAATAGCTAGTTATAATTTACAACATAGCTTCTCACTCTTTGTACTCCATCCTTGTTTATAAACTCCGCAAAAAGTAGCACAAAGTTAAAAAATGTAATACATTAACACAATTCATCCCCAAGCTCAAGCAATGGGGCTTTCTTGTGTCGTACCATGTAAAAAAGTATAACTTGAACGTTTTGCTACTTTTTACTGGATTTATAAAGCAAGCGATTTAACAAAGTAGCAGTATGCACGACCTCCATGTCTATTCCTTCATTTTTCACTAATTCTTTCAATTGAAATATACAGAATGGGCAGGGCGTAACAAGGGCTTCAGCTTTCGTTTCCCTTATGTATTGTGCTTTTCTTGATGCAATTAGTCTTGAAAAATCTCTTATTCCAGCACGTACTCCTCCACCAGCACCACAGCAACGATCTGCTTCTTTCATTTCAATTAGTTCTGCACCAGTAAATTCAATCAAATCACGGGGTTCCTGTTTTACTCCCTGACCCCGATTTAAGTGACATGGGTCGTGATAAGTTACTTTTAATTCAAGTAGGTTTTCTGGAGGGGGCAACTTCATTACTTTTTCATAAATAAATTCATTTAAATCGTATGTTTTAAATTTAAGAGGTCGTTTAAGAATTTCCTTTGCCCATCTTGAATAGTCATCTTTTAAAGTAATTCCGCAACCAGGACAACCTACAATTACATGTTTGACCCCATATCGTTCTAAAATTTCCACATTTTTCTTAAATTGGCGAATACCTAAGTCAAAATCACCAGAACGTATGGCTGGACTACCACAACACACTTGATCTTTTGGAATAATCACCTGATAACCGAGTTTGTTCAGCACGTCTATTAAATCTTTACCGATTTTTTGAAGGCGCAAATCCATCATACAACCAGTAAAAAAGATAACAGGTTCACCTTCTCCAACATATTCTCCGAATTGACCGTCTTTTCCTGTCAACGGTTGTTTTTCAATGGTGACTGCCTTACCGTACGATCTAATGCGTTCGATGAATTCTTTTTGTCCTTCTAATGGTCCAAGACCTTGTTTAACTACAAGTGAACGCAGTTTTTCAATAGCTTTATGTGCAAGATCGATATCTTTAGGGCAGGCCTCAACGCAAGCTTTACAAGTAGTACATCTGAATAGTCCATCTGAAAGTGCCTTTTCGAAAACATTCTTGGTATTTCTTGGATCAAACTGAACTTGGGCATATTTACGCATGTAAGTTGGTCCAATAAATTCATTCCAACTTTCAGCCACGCTTGGGCATGCAGCAATGCAATTATAACATTCTATGCATTTATGATATTCTAATAAGTCCTTTATTTCATCCATAGTGAAGGTTTGTGCTTCTTCAGGTGATTTTGCAAAATCTGAACGTATTTCTTTCATTTTCTCGAAAGGCTCTGCAAAGTCAACCGCCAAATCTTTGGTAATTGCAAAGGTGGGGAGGGGTTCTAATGTATATTCATTGTCAGGTAGCAATTCAGTTTTGCAAGAGAGCTCTGGTTTACCATTAATCATCATAGCACATGATCCACACTGCCCTGCACGACATCCAAACCGAAACGCAAGAGTAGGATCGATGTTTTCATAGATGTGCCACAGTGCATCAAGTACTCTCATGCCTTTTTTGTATGGCACCTCGAACTTTTGCCAATGACCATGAGTTTCATTCTCGGGGTCAAATCGCCAAATCTTTAATCTAACCGTTTTTTTCATCTACAAAACCACAACAGGAACCGTATGAATGTTTTCGTTTGAGATTATTATGTTTTTTCTCCATGAGGGACTGGTTTCTGGAAAATCTTCCCGAAAATGTGCACCTCGACTCTCTTCTCTGAAAAGGGCAGCCTTAATTATTATTTCTGCAACTGTAAGCATGTTTCTCACTTGTAATGCTTCGAGTTGCTCATAAGCGAATGTGGTGTTTTGGTTAGCTACTTTCATTGGTGTTGATTTCAGTCTTTGAATATCCTGTAAAGCCCGAGTTAATTTTTCCTTAGTCCTAAGGATACCAACTTTTGTCCACATCAATTCTTCTAATTTATGTCTGATTTGAGAAGGGCGTATTCCATCTTGCTTGGGTTTTAAGGGTGATATTACCACACGATGAATTTGAGTAATTTGGTCATCATGTATTTTACCCAGTGAGGATTTGAGTGCATATTGAGCCGCATTATGTCCAACTATGTATCCAAAAACTTGAAGGTCTGCAAGAGCATTTCCACCCAATCTGTTTGCTCCATGAATTCCTCCAGTTACTTCTCCAGCTGCAAAGAGTCCTTTTATAGTTGTTTCAGTCTTTTCAGATATGTGAAGTCCACCCATTATATGATGTGCTGTCGGCGAAACTTCCATTGGTTCCTTAGTGATATCAACCCCTGATAGGTCTCTAAACTGTTCTAAAGTCTGAGGAAGACGTTCTTCTACAAAATCAGGAGATAAATTTTTAAGAGAAAGATAAACTCCATTATGAGGTGTATGCCGCCCAGCACGAATTTCTCTATAGATAGCACGAGCAACAACATCTCTTCCCGCCAATTCCATCCTTTCGGGGGCATATTTCTCCATAAATCGCTCACCTAAGTTGTTCAAAAGAACACCTCCTTCTGCACGAACTGCTTCCGTCACTAGAATACCTTTGGCGGAGTCTGGAAAAACCATACCCGTTGGATGAAATTGAATAAACTCCATATCGATCAATTCAGCGCCAGCGCGATATCCGATAGCATACCCGTCTCCAGTACCTTGAAAGGAGTTTGTAGTTACTTTATAGATCCTACAGCCACCACCTGTTGCCAGTATGACGGCTTTAGATCGTATCAAGAAAAATTTTGCGCCTTCTGGATTAAAAGCCGCTACACCAGTTACTTTATTTCCATCTAATAGAAGGTCAACAACTGCACCTCTAATAAAGCGAACATTACTCGCTCGCAATAGATCCACTAAGGTCGTCATAATTTCTCCGCCTGTACGATCACCAGAGTAACAGGTCCTTTTATAGCTTTGACGGCCAAATGCTCTTTGATCGATTTTACCCTCAGAAGTTCTGTAAAACAATGCGCCGTCATTTTCTAACTCCAAAATCCTAGCAGGGGCATTCTCTACCAAAATACGTACGAGGCGTTCATTATTTACGTAGGCTCCTCCCGAAATCGTATCCTGAAAATGGGATTCGATACTATCCGCCGACTCAACATTGCGCAGCGCAGCATTGTAACCGCCTTCTGCCATGACAGTACAGCCACTTTTCCCAGGTAACGTTTTTGCAATCAGAGCCACGTCTATCGCTGAATGCTTTGATGCTTCAAGTGCTGCACGAATACCTGCGCCTCCAGCGCCAACTACGAGAACATCTGTGTAAATTATGTCGTCCAGTGTCATACCTCCATAATTAAATTATCAAATTGATTCAAAAAGATTATGAAACTGCTATAATGAAAGCAAAGAGTTAACATTATATCAATAAGGAGTCATATATGCATCCTACTGAGAAAACCTGCTTATCTTAATTCTTCAGAACTGGAACAACTAATGGTCCTTCTGGGATCACCGCGATTTCAGCATCAGTTCCTAGAACCTTGATTGCTTTTTCCAAACCCTCCTCTATCGTACGGATTGGCGTTATCATCATAGATTTAACAATACTGTCTTCTAGATTTGATACAAGGTAAATATCATGCTTTAATTGATCACGAGCCAAAAGTTGGTTTTGCCATTGAAGTCCAATTGGTTCTTCACGTCTTATCTTCTGTAAAACTTCCTTAGGAGAATTAACTGAAGCATGCAGTTCTACAAATTCCTCTGGACCTTTCCCCATGCTGCAAGAGGAGGCTATAATCACAATTCCTCCATCGCGGGTTATCTTAGAAGCAGTATTTATGCCTTTGGTAGTTTGATACAAATCAAGGTCTAATGGAGCTCCATTGTTAGAAGAAATAGTAATATCTACCTTATGATCTACTTTTACCTCAACAATATCTTTAGAAATCTCACATCCTTTCTCATGAGCCTCGATAGGATCTCCAGTCACTATATGTGTTATTTCTTTATTCTTGTTCAAAATCACATTAACTATGAAATTAAGATGAGCCATCCTCGCCTGTTCCACTAAATCCTCATGAACAATATTACCGTTTATTATCCCTGCTACTGAATTTTGATGGTCTAACATTTTATAACTGTGATTTTTATAAGCCGATCTGACACTAAACACACCTGGGGCTATGCTTTTACGACCACCAGAAAAACCGGCAAACCAATGAGGTTCAATAAAACCAGTACTAATTCGAAAATCAGCTTCTACTACCGTCTTATTTATGTCAACTGGGATACCTCGGGATGTCATTCCAATATTGACACATTGATTAACGTCATGATTAACAATATGATAACTTTTGACTATATCTCTACCAAGTTTTTTAATTAATTCGTGTTCATCTAAAGGTGGGTGCAATCCTACGGCAACAATTATCGTTATATTATCGCGGGGTACTTTTTCTTCTAACTCAGCCAATATTGGAGGAAGTAACCTGTTATCTGGACAAGGTCTTGTATTATCTGTTACTAAGACCACAACTTCATCATTTTTACTCACACAATCACGAAGTGCGGGACATCCTATTGGAGATATCAGGCTATTTGTTATAGCCTCACTCTCATTCTCAAGACCATTTACATACATCGTGTGTAGAATAGAGACTAAGTTCTTGGTTGGTATCTTAGTTTTTAAGAAGGAATCACCGTAAGGAAGCTCAATTTCGGTATACATTATAAAAGTGCTCCATTAGTTTATATCGTTGTTTTTCGCAATTAATGCATCCACTGATTCCTATATTGTAATTAATTGTTTTTAGAGAAACATATTTCCTTTTTAAGCGAATTTCTATTTCTAGATTGTGTGATCTTTTTAAATTTTGCTTGAAACCATCCACCGAGTTTACTAAAAAACTAAAATACATAGGAGGGTAACTCGGTGGATCCAGGTAATCATTGGCCGTGGTAAACACTTATTCACGTTTTTTATGTGTATAAAACAACCACAATTGTTTTTTTAAGTACCAAATTATGTCCCAAGTTTATATCTTTTATGTTTTTTAATATAAACAATCTCGCCATCTTTTAATTTTTCGTTGAATTCTGCTATTACAGATCCTCTTCCTCCAAAGGCGGATACAATTTTTCCTGATCTTCCTGATATGGTTTCGACTTGTTTACCGATGAGTTTCTTAGCCCCAATTTGCGAATGTGCTAAATTATCAATAATAATTTCTTCTTTATGTGAGGGAATGCGAACATTTCCTTCTTTAATTGAAAGATTATATAACGAAACATCACGTGGATTCACATCAATAACTTTGCCACTTGCTGCGATTCGTAACTTTGTTGGGGGGAGATCTAGTCGAGAAATAAGAATTGAGTCATCTGGTTCTGATACAATTACTGAGTTAAGAGTGATATACGCAAAAAAATCCTGATTTGAACTTACTTGATCCAATATAACATTGTAATCATCTTCTTTTTGGAAAGGATAAATTACCCCGGCAACCGTTGGTGTTCCAATCGTTAAATGAACATTCATACGAGGAGCAAGTTTGAATTTGAAGAATTTGTTAACTTTTAATCGCGCTAAAATTGTATCTGTCGATGACAGAGAACCCGGTGAACATAAATAGCAACCTCGGTAAATTACTCTGGCCTGAACACCTGGAATTGCTATCCCAACTCGATCTCCAGCAACTGCACTTTGCAGGTTTTCGCCAAATGTCTGAATTGATTTTATTTTTCCTTGAATTTCTTGAGGCATTATTTCTGCTACTTCGCCAATACTTATTGTTCCACGATGAACCGTTCCTGTCATTACTGTGCCAGCGCCTTTAATATGAAATGCATGGTCAATCGGCATCTTAAAGGGTCCTTCAATTCTTCTAACAGGCTTTTCGAGGAGATTCAGTAACATTTTTTTAATATCTTCGGCACCTTCTCCTGTAGTAGCAGAAACTCTGGCAATAGGTGAATTTTCTAGAATTGTTCCTTTTAGGAGAGCCTTTATTGATCTTTCAACTGTATTAATGCCTGATTCATCGACTAAATCGATTTTATTTATAATAATTAGTGTTTTGGAAATATTAAAACTATCCAAAATTAGAATATGTTCGCCTGTTTGCGATTTCGGTCCTTCATCAGCTGCAATTACAAGAATTGCGGCATCAATAATATTTGCACCTGCAACGACACTTCTTATAAGATCTGCATGTCCAGGTGCATCAACTAATGTCACCTGATAAGGGTCAAGATTAAATGCTGTAAATCCCAAATCTATTGAGATGCCCCGTTCCTGAGCCTGAGGATGTTTATCCAAGCCTGCTGTGGAAACTTTCTCTGAGAGAAGACGAGCTATGGCAGTCTTACCATGATCAATATGTCCAAAGAGTCCGACATGAATTGGAATACGTTTCAAGAGAATCGCCTATATGACTGTAGATTCAACTAATCATTCACCATAGTATTGAACGATTTTTTCCACTAATTCTTTGAATTTCACATTTACTTCATCTAATGTCATCTTATTTTTTATTGCCATTTTTACATAATCTCTTCTAACATCACTCAAGTCCTTTGCAAGTTCCTCATTCTTCTTTTGGGTTATTATTTCAGAGATAGTTTTTCTGGTAAGCTGATCTATGGCTTCCTTATATTTATCATCTTCCGACGGTTCCATAACAGTTTTTACTTCACTAATTTTTGGTTTAGATAAGAGATCTCTAATAAGAGTAACAGCTTCGCTAGCTGCAGTTTTAGAGGCAACCTTACTCAAATCAACAGTGAATATTGGTCTATCCCAATCATAATCTTTGCCGGGAATGTCAAATCTGTTATAAACATCCTCAATTACATCTTGAGGTATTGGAAGTCCGCGTCTTTCGTTCCAAGACAGGGCTACTTCTCTTGGAGTAGAAATGTAAATTATTGCAAACAAGACATTCATTTCAAGGGCAATTTCTCGTAATTCGTGCCTCATAGATTTGTAATAATTCATATCATCGTTAATTACGAGATAGTCCTGCTGTAAGAAGTGTTTAATTAATGTAAACATTGCAGATCTTACAACAGGTTCGTGATCTGGATTAAACTGTCTTTCTTGATAAGAGGGGATCATATTTCTGATTGCATCTGATTCAATTATGATTGTTTTCATAGAAAGGTCAAGTTCAAGAATTTTGGCAATTTTTCTTGCTAATGTTGATTTTCCTGAACTTGGCAATCCTGAAAGAATGATTAACATGTAAAACCACGCATTTTCATAAACTAAATCATAAGTCTACTCTTGCTTCTATCTAACAATATTAAAATGTTCTCAACTGGAAAAATGATCATTTATGATTTGGTTTACAGACTCTTTTAAGTTGAAGTTTAATAAGGCTGGGGATCTAAGTTTGCAAATTTTTATATTAGAAAAGAAATAATACTATTAATTTTAACAATTTGGTTGATTAACAAAAAATGAGGGAGTTACATGGGGAGAAATCACAGAAAAATGCTCATAAGCAGCATTAGTGCATTAATAATCTTCCTTTTAGTTATTTCAGCTACAAATACAGTTGCCGATGTTGACTGGGGAAATTTAAAAGTTGGCGATGAAATGAGATGGCACTGGACTCCGGGATTCGCTCATACTGCTGTACGAGACTCATATTATGAGTTAGAGATTCTTGAGATTGGAGGAGAAAGTTTAAGGGTAGATCATCATAGATATAATCTTATAGGCACTTACTTCGAAGAGTATACGCTTAAAAGTGGGCACACTAACTTAGATCCTGATGACCTTATATATGAATTTGATGATATACAAGAGCTTTCCACAAAGCTATATTGGATATATCCAGTTTCATTGATGCGAGAGAATAAGGATATCAAAACGAGAACTTACAATTTTGACGGAAACAATCATAAAGCAGCATATATTAAAGAAGAGGATTCTTCAGGTATCCAGCATGAATTTTGGTGGGATTACAACACAGGAATTCTTTTTGAATATGATAGCGACTACAGAACTGCCAGCATTATTGGTATTGATCTGGAATATACGAACGCCGATCTAACTGATCCGCCCAGAAGACTCTTCTGCATTGGTTCAATGCTCGTAGCCTTTGTTCCTGTTACAATGCTAATCTCCTACAGCATCGTTCGATACTATAAAAAGGAAAAAACATAAGTTCTCTTTTTTTATTTTACCTGAAAAAAGTTTTCTAAAAGGACTTACAGGTCTCATTGTTTCTTCTAATAAGTTGCTGTGCACTGGTCGAACCGATTACCTTTTTGTAGTGGTGGTAGACCTCATCGGTAGTCCAATCCAGCTGACCGTTGAAAAACGATTGTCGTCTTTTGTAGGTGAGCTGGTTCCAAATGCAGGCACAGACATCCGCTCGCCTGAATAACTCCAACTCATGTTCTTTTATAGGACGTAACTTAAAGATATTAGTCCTTCTCACGGTTGAAGCCTCTGGTAATAACTAAAATAGTCACCAGAACTATTTAACGGTTAGGGAGACCGTAATGAACGTGATGCAAGTGAACACAGCACACTACCGCAATTCATCCCACCCCTCAAGGAGTGGGCATTCTTGCTCAGCTACCTGTAAGCTGTTATTATTCTTAATAGACCAGACAAAATCAATACTAAATTTATCCCCTACATAATACTTATTACATATCTTAGACCACTATATCGATCGTGTTGGAGGTTTTGTTTTGTTAAGTAAACCAATACGTCCTAATTTATCTGATGCAGAAGCATTAAAATTACTAAATGAATTCTTCGGGATAACAGGATCAGTTCGTGAACTTCCAAGCGAACGTGATCAGAACTTTTATGTTAAATCAGAGAAAGGTGATGAATATGTCCTCAAAATTGCCAACACGCTCGAAAAAATGGAGACACTTGATTTACAGAACAAAGCAATGTTGCATTTAGCAAACCGTGATGATTCTGGGAGTTATCCTCTGATTTTACAAACGAAATCGAATGAATTGATTGCAATTTATCAAAAAGATGATAAAACATCTCATTTCGTAAGGTTAGTGACTTTCCTTCCTGGAAAAGTTCTGGCAAATGTAAATCCTCATAATAAAGAAATACTATATGATTTTGGTCGTTTTGTGGGTGAAACTTCAAAGTTACTCAACTCTTTCAGTCATGTAGCAGCCAATCGCGTGCTTTATTGGGATTTAAAACACGCTCATAATATTATAAGCAAATATAAAGGATACATTACAGATCCAACAAAGCGAATTATAGTAGATCATTTTCTTAACGAGTTTAAGGCAAAAATACTTCCTGAATTATCAAATTTGCGAACTAGTGTTATACATAATGATTTTAATGATTATAATGTGATTGTTAATCAAGGAGAATCAACCAATCAATACCAATTCGGAATTATAGATTTTGGAGATATGGTACATAGCCATACTATATTTGAGCTCGCTGTAGCAACAACATATGCTATTCTGGGGAAAAACGATCCTATCAAAGCAGCAGCCTATGTTATTGGCGGGTATCATTCTGTCTTTCCACTAACCGAACTCGAATTAGAATTACTCTTTATTTTGATATGTACCAGACTCTGTATGAGTGTGAGTATCGCAGCATATCAACAGAAAATGGAACCAGAAAATGAATACCTCAAAATTTCTGAGAAAAACGCCTGGGAAACCTTAGTTCTACTTAAAGAAATTCATCCAAGATTCGCTAATTACGTTTTCCGTAATGCCTGCAAAATGCATCCCTGTCCTCAAAGTAAAGAAATTGTTGACTGGATTAAATCAAATCATAAAGAATTTGGATCGATTCTTGGACATGATATTTCTAAAATACCTCATATCGTCTTCGATCTAAGTGTGGGTAGTCTTGAATTAAGCAGTTTATACGATTTTACTAATAAAGAGGCACTTAACGAATTACTTTTTGATAAAATGAAAAGTGTCAATGCAGAAGTCGGTATCGGTAGATATAATGAAGCACGTGCTATTTATACGGAAAAATTATTCAGATCAGAAAGTGATGAAGGATTTGAATATCGGACAGTCCATCTTGGTATGGACCTTTTTCTGAAACCTGATTCCCCTATATATACGCCATTGGATGGAAAAATCCAAAGTTTTCAAAATAATGAAGATCATCTTGATTATGGACCTACTATCATCTTAGAACATGAAATAAACGATGGAAAACTGAAATTTTTTACTCTGTTTGGACATTTGAGCCCAGAATCGCTGAAGGATATTTCTGAAGGAATGATTATCAAGAAAGGGGAACTGATCGCGCAGGTTGGTGATTTTGAACACAATGGAGGATGGCCACCACATCTGCATTTTCAAATAATAACAGATATGTTAGAGAGAAAAGGTGATTTTCCAGGCGTGGTATCAGACAGTCAGCGGACTATTTGGTTAAATATCTGTCCTGATCCAAATATCATTTTAAAGATTCCAGAGGAGTCTTTTCCAGAAGAACCTTTGACTAAAGATGAGATTCTTAATGTAAGGGAGCAAATGATTGGCCCCTCACTTAGTATTTCGTATAAAGAACCTCTTAAAATTGTCAGAGGTTATAAACAATACCTTTACGATCAATCTGGTCGACCCTATCTAGATTGTGTGAATAATGTTTGCCATGTCGGTCATTGCCATCCAACTGTAGTAAAAGCGTTACAACAGCAAGCAGCCGTTCTAAATACCAATACTCGTTATCTCCATGATAACTTGGTCAAGTACGCTCAACGCCTTTGTGCAACCTTACCTGAGCCATTAACCGTTTGTTTTTTTGTCAATAGTGGAAGTGAAGCAAATGAACTAGCGCTGCGTTTGGCCCTAACACATACAAGAAGACGCGATTTAATTGTTATCGACCATGCCTATCATGGAAACACAGGTTCATTGATAGATATCAGCCCCTACAAATTTGATGGTCCTGGTGGCGAAGGGCCCCCACCTTATGTTCACAAGGTAACCATACCTGATGTATATCGTGGAGAATATAAATCGCACTATTCTGATGCTGGGAAGAAATATGCGGATGATGTGAAAAAAACAATCCAAAAAATCCAAAATGAAGGAAAAGGTGTTGCTGCTTTTATTTTTGAATCCATAATGAGTTGTGCTGGCCAAATTGTGTTTCCTAAAAATTATCTTCAAGAAGCATTCCGACATGTTAGGGAAGCAGGCGGAATTTGTATAGCAGACGAAGTTCAAGTTGGCTTTGGTCGAGTTGGAACACATTTTTGGGGATTTCAAACTCAAAACGTGGTTCCTGATATAGTTACTATGGGGAAACCTATGGGGAATGGCCATCCTTTATCTGCTGTTGTCACCACACCAGAAATTGTAAACTCATTCAATACTGGAATGGAATGGTTCAACACATTTGGTGGAAACCCCGTTTCCTGTGCTGTTGGGCTCGCTGTATTAGATGTTATTAAAAATGAACAGCTGCAAGAAAACGCCCTAATAGTAGGCAATTATTTAAAAGATAGATTGAAAAAACTCATGGATAAGCACCCTATCATTGGAGATGTTAGAGGGTTGGGATTATTTATTGGTGTGGAACTAGTAGTGAATCGAAAAAC
>JAEOSF010000077.1 GCA_016840515.1 Candidatus Borrarchaeum yapensis
TTCTTTACTGCATCTTGGATCCATTCTTTTTCTGCTCCAAACAGCATTTTCTCGTGTTTTATGAAAAATGAATCGGTTTTGTACAGCATGCTGGATTTATCAAGACTGCTGAGGTAATCGTCCATTGCCTTGAATTGTTGATCAATGATATCAATTGCTCTTTCAGCAAATTTCTTGATCTCTTCAGCCGATCTTCTTGTATTGAATTTCAAAGCAATCTTAAAACCATAAAAATATGGGAATAAACCCAAAAAAGCCTGCTCCTGTAAACTATCGAACAACTCCTTTCCTTTGGCTGTAATCTGGAAGATGGTCTTATCGGGATAGCGACCAACTTTGGTTCGTTCTACTTCACTGATCGCTCCTTCCTTTTTCAACTGCCTCAGAGCATGATAGATGGATCCTTTTTTTATATCGGTCCACCTGTCGATCTTCTTTCGGTTTAACTCTTGTATGATATCATAACCGCTACCCCGACCCAGGTTTTCCAGGGCCCCTAAAACAACCATCTTTGCTATGTTCATAAGATCTATCCCTCAAACAGGGGAAGCAGGTGAAACATCCTTCTTCCCGACTAACAGAATAGAATAAAACAGAGCCCCTATTAAACTTGTCCCTAAAATGATAACAGGAACAACTGCCATTGCATTGGGATCATAGAAAAATTTCTGAGGGCCAACAGCTAAAATGTTAAGGCAGCCAAAAACGATAGCCGTTATCAGTCCGATTTTCCGTTCCCATAAAGCCAGAACCACTGAAATAACCCCCAGTGAAATCATAGCTCCAATGAAGGGTCCCAAGAACCCCGGTGGGTGTGGGTCTACCTGTGCAAATAGTGCAACTAATAGTACAATATCAATTGTAAAAAGTCCTATTAATGACACTATCAAGTTTTGATTTTCTTTGCTGTGACTATTCATATCTTCTATAGTAAAATTATACTATTTAAATTTTACTATACTAATTTGAATAGTTTAGTGATATCTACAACAATTCTAAGTGAAAAAACCCTCAATTCCTCCCCACTTTAACGGGATGGGGGCTTCATCGAGAGGGAACTGTGAGAAAAAACAATGAAGTTCTGTTAAAGATTAGTTCTCTTCGAACAAATAAAGCAAAAAAAAGAAAAAGTTATGGCGTCCCTTCTATAAGGGTGCTACCCACTATCCCCCACGATACTGTAGATATGCTCATTTTATTTTGTTTATATCTGTTTTTGTAGACTTCTATTTGTAGACTAGGAATTGATTGCAGATGAATTGAATCCTTTAACTATCAGCCATACCGCTAGAACCATTTCCTGCACGGCTATTGGAATACTCAAAACGGTATTCACTATGGAAAATGGAGTAATCAAGCCGAACATCAGTAACAAGCCTGCTACAAACAACAATGTGGCTCCAATAAGGCCCCAGACTGAAATAAATCGTGGAACGAGTTTTGATTGATACAATAAATAATAAACTATCAGAGCACCTAGGCTAAAAACGAAATTAATCCCTATCAAATTAGTCCAATCACGTGTTACTAGTAATAAAGTGCCTAACGCTTGAAAATAGGAAGCATCCGGAGCTCCTGCACTTACAAATTCCTGACTTAATGTCAAAAGTGACAGTATGCTGATTACACTAACAATAACGGTAATGGACTCAATAATCCTAGCACCAACGTACCAAAGAGCCAAGCCTTCACTATACTTTTTTAAGATTGGAAACAGCATAATTGCAATGCCAGCAACTGCAGCAGCATCAGTTAACTCAAGGAGCATTCCTATCAGCACTTGAGTTTCACTTGCAGAAACACGAATAAGATAATCTGCAGCAGTTAGAATAGGGCTTAAAATAAGCACAGCGAGAGAATACGCAGCCGTCGCAGTTATCCATAATACTCCCGCAATTATTGCGATCTGTCTGTCTGAAAACATTTTTTATTCACCTTTTTTCTTGTTATACAGTTATGAACTGTTAGACAATTGTTGTTACTCAACATTTCAGTTTCAGAACACTCTGTCAGTTTCTCGTATAAAACATTAACTATTTTGCTGATATAATACTCATTACTTTATCTTTGTGTGTAACTAGCCAACTATCTTTGTTTGTAAATAGCCAAAAAAAACAATAGTATAACTACTACTTCTGTAAGCTAAAAACGCGAAAAAAAGAAAGGTTATGGTATCCTTTCTATAAGGGTGTTTGTAGACTAGGAAACGGTTGCAGATGGATTGAATCCTTTCAAGATCAGCCATGCCGCTAATACCATTTCCTGCACTGCTATAGGCATCGCAAAAATGAGATTCAATCCCACTTCCGAAATTCCAGCAAATATGCCAACCATAATAAGCACAGTACCTATTAACATTAATGCGGCAGCAATGAATCCCCAGGCCGATATAATTCGGGGAATTAGTTTTGAATTATATAATACAAAATAAAGTATCAAGGCCCCTAAAGCAAAAACGATAACATAAAGCGAAAAGGTCCAATCACTCATAGCTTGAATTGCGCTGCCTATGTTTTGAAAATATGAAGCATCCATCCCACCGCCATTTAAATAATCCTGACTAACATTGATCAGTGACAGTTTGAAACTTTCAATAACTATTATTAGAACTGCTTCAAGAAATCTGAAACCAACATACCCTAGGGCTAATGCTTCATTGTGCTTTTTTAAAATAGGAAACAAGAATACTGGTATGAGGAGTATTGCAGGGACTATCGTAAACTCAAGCAAAATTCCAATTATCACAATTGTTCTATTTGGATAAGCATTATCTAGATAAGCCGGAGAACTTAAAATAGGATTGTAAACAACTCCTCCAACAAAAAGCATAACCGTCGCAATTATAAACAAAACACCCACAATTATTGCGGTCTGTCTGTCTGAATTCATTTTTTTACCTCATTTTCTTTGTATAAAAGCGGTGAATTGATAGACAATTGGCTTTGCTTATAAAGATGTCTTCTCTTTTCTTCTTTAGTTGTGTCCATTTTTTCTTCGCTCTAGAAAAAGGAAAAAAATCAAGTGCTGCAATAAATCAATTTCAGGATTTCATCTCGGATATTTCATTTCGGAGACCTTTCCATAAAAGCGCAATGCCAACTGAAATCTCCCCAATAACTGCAATCAGTATAACTATCAGAAATGATGCTTCGTACAAGTTTTGCGGTAAAAGAAACTCTCCATAAGTTAGAATTAGATAGCAAAAAGATGCAATTATCACCAAGATGCCTAAAGGTCTGGGAAAGAAGCCCGACTTGTAAACTAAATAACCAAGGACAAAGATATGGGGGATAAAAAACGTATATGCAATGAGTTGTGCTAAGTTATACGCAGTGATAAAAAGCAACACTAGAACAACCAGACTGATTAACGCAACAGCGGTGTATAGCAACCTAAGCCACATCTGCAGCAACGCGAGATTCTTGTTTACCTGTTTGAATATCATATAAAGTCCCACAGCCACCACCACATCGAGTATAAGTATGATTAGATAGCTAGCAATACCCAGGCGGAATAGCAACAAATTAGCCATAATATTATTGATTGTTGTTGCTTCATCTCCTGGCACAATAAGATTTTGGTAAAGTGGCATACCGAAGATACCGAGGAAAAGCATGAGTATAAACCCGACCCCTGTGAATATTGCAACTTTATTTAGTGATATATTGGCGAAAAGGTTTGTCATTTCAATTCCTCCTAAAGAGTATACGGTTGGGTTAACCTATATTGTGGAACGATAGTTGAACTCAACCTTTCAGTTTTCTATGACTATGTCATGTTCTCGTATAAAACACTAACTAGTCCACAGTTATGACTACATTTCCCTTTTTGTGTCCTGCTTCGACATACCGGTGAGCTTCAACAATTTGTTCCAAGGGATAGCGTCTATCTATGACCGATTTTAACTTTCCCGCCCCAATAAGTTCTTTGAGGAAAATTAGATCTTCAGTCTTTTCGCTTACTGAAGATCTAGTGGAAAGATAGACTCCGTTCTTCTTTAGAACTCTTTTACTACTTGAAGATGAACTCTTGCGTACAGTGTCAAAAATAACATCATAAGCCTCACCACTTTTGGTAAAATCCTCTTGAGTGTAATCAATTACTTTATCGGCTCCCAGAGATTTTACCAATTCTAAATTCGTGGTACTGCATACCCCAGTAACTTCTGCCCCAAAATACTTGGCAATCTGTACCGCAAAAGTACCTACACTTCCAGAAGCTCCATAGATTAGAACACTTTGACCGCTCTGGATGTTTCCTTTTCTAAGAATATTCAGTGCTGTAATCCCCCCAACAGGAACGGCGGCGGCTTCCTCATAGGTTATATTGATCGGTTTTCTTGCTAGCATCCCGTCTTCAGGTAGACAAATGTACTCTGCATAAGCACCTCCTTTGATACCAGTAGAAGCAAAAACTTGGTCACCTTTATTAAATAGTGTTACATCTTTGCCTACTGCTTCAATTTCCCCAGCTAACTCATGTCCTAGCATTTTATTTTTACCCATACGAAACACAAGACGAAATACCATTCTGAGAGGAAATGAGAGACTTCGAAGCATCACATCCCCTGCCGTTACTGTTGTTGCATATATTCTTATTAGTACTTCATTATCCTTGGGAATAGGTTTTTCTAACTCTTCGAGCTGAAGACCATCAGGAGGTCCATATTTTTTGATTACAATCGATTTCATGATTTTCCACCAAACTTCCTGTTTAGATCCAATTCCATGCATACCAAACAGTCAGCACATTAAACCCAAGTCCTACAATTATCAGAAATTTGTCATAAGCGGAAGGATATGAAGGCAGACCAATGAGATTAAAACCAAAAAAGAATATGGCTACGATGATGTTTACCCAGCGATTCACGGGATAGCTCAGCGTTAAGGATAAGAAAACCATAACAATTGGAATCACCATCAATATTGCCATTCCCATAAGCATCTTTTGAGACATTTGCCTACCAAATATCACTCCTGGTGTAAATTCACCGGCATATATTCGCAACACATCCCCCAACAAGTAACATAACATTAGGGCTACCCATAGTGCTGAAAGCGTTATCTGCACATCGTCCATTTCATTCACCTTCGTGCGCTTTCATAGTAAACATTCAAGATGAGGAAAATAAATTAAGCGATAGCAAAGACGACCAAAACCCAATCGAAACACAAATTTTTTCACAATCACGGTTTCAGCATTCCACAAATCTTAAATAGTTTGCGTAACTTCGGGGAGCCCTTGATTCAGAAAAAAATAAGGAGGTTCTCCTGTTATGGAAGATGTGAAGATAAATGTCAAGATAATACTTTCAGCAGCATGGGCAGCTCGGATGTTAGCTAGTTTACAGGGGGATGTTGTGCGTTTTATGGGACCGGGTATACTAGAGGATATGATAGCGGGAACTTCGGATGTACCAATAACCAATGAATTGATATTGGGAATGTCAATTTTAATGGCGGTTCCGATTTTTATGAGTTTCCTGTCCCTAATATTGCCGTATAAAACGAATCGCTGGGCAAACATCATCATAGGCATATTCTTTGTTGGTTTTGAGATCGTTTTTTTGGGCTCAAGTCTTTTCCTATGGCACTCCCCCAGTTATGAGATATTTTGGGCAATTGTATACCTTGTTTTTGCTGTACTAGTTGTTTGGTATGCATGGACTTGGCCTACACAGGAAGGTTAGCCCTAATAACATATTTTCATTGTATGAAACTGCAATCTCTTTTCTCTTTTTTCTTTTCCATCTCCAAATCATTCTGCCTGAAAAACACATTTTTTACGGAGATCCTATCCATTTTCATTTGCGCGCGCATAGAAAGTATAGAAGGTTTAATGCTGGCTAAGCAATTACTTAAAGACTTCACCGAATTTCTTTCCTTTTTCTGTGTATTCGATAACACCTAGTTGTCTGAGAAAATCCGGGAACTGTTACAACATCCACCGATTCTATTTTGTAATATTTCCTTTATTCTTCAGATGTGTTCATTTTTTCTTCTCTAGTTTGTTGTCAAATGCAGACTAGGAAGTGATTGCAGATGGATTGAATCCTTTAACGATCAGCCATATCGAGAGAAATACTTCATTCGACATTATCGGAAGAAAGAAAAGCAGTCCAATTATGCTGAAAGATACTCCTAGAACGTTTCCTATTATCAACAACGCGACTGCTATGAAGCCCCAGATAGATATAAATCGGGGAAGGAGTTCTGTTTGATACAACAAATAATAGAATACCAGAGCGTTTAAGACGAAAAAGATCGGATTTATAACGTCATTGACCCAATAACGCTGTGCTAGAGCTAAAGTGCCTGCAGCTTGAAAATAGGAGGCATCCGGAGCTCCTGCAGCTACATATTCCTGACTTATCGTGATGAGTGATAGTGCGTTGACATCAGCAACAATATATGGAACGACCTCTAAAGCTCTGAAAACAACATACCAAAGAGCTAAAGTTTCATTACGCTTTTTTAAAATTGGAAACAGCAGAATTGCAATGCCAGCAACTGCAGCGGCATTAGTTAACTCACCGAGCACTCCTATTATCACTTGAGTTTGATTTGCAGAAACACTAATAAGATAATCTGGAGCAGTTAGAATAGATTCTAAAAGAAAAGTTGCTGGAAGATACACAACCTGACATACTCCCACCGCTACAGCCATGGGGTTCTACACTTCTAAAGAAAGAAATGAGGGGCGTGCCACCGCCCTGTTAATGACTCCCGCAGAGAGAGATTCTCCCTGAGCGAGCCTTATATTGACACAACCTACTGCATCGCGGTGGGCTTCAAGTCTGCACCGTAGACATTTGAACAACCTACCCTTCCGTACTACTCTTTTAGCACCACAGCGGGGGCATACTGAGGAAGTCCCGCGTTCATCTATTTCTGTTATGGTGATACCATATTCCTCAGCCTTTTCCTTGATGCGATTCACCAGATAGCGATGACTCCAAAACAGATGGATCATCGAATTTGATTTCTTAGAGAACTGCGCTGAGGTACGTATGTTGGTGAGCTCACCTAATATTATTTCTGAAACACCTTGCGACCAACAGCGCATCATAAAATCATTCACTACTTTATTTATCACGTCCCTAAACCTTCGCTTTCGCGTTCGGAACAACAGACTAAACGTTTTAGAGTTATGTGCATTATTGATGGTCTTCAAGAGCGATTGGTGTTGTGCCAGTTGGTGATTCCAGTACCACCAATCTGCGAGCATAGAATTAGCGCGATACCCAAATACCTGAGTCGTTCCTTCAATCATTGCCATAATTGGTACTTTAACTCCAAGATCAACATACGCCTTCTTTGTTCCTTGTGGTTGATGTGGAGGTGCTACCTCCACCGGCATGAAGGCATACCACTGACCGGTGAGTTCATCACAACTAATTTCCAGTCGTCCTTGTTTTCCCTGCCACTTGTTACTCCCCTTCCATTTTATCGTCAATTTGAACGGAAGTTTTAAGAGGGTATCTGTTAAGATATAATTGTTACAGCGCACTAGATACTTAAGTTTCCGCCTCCCTGTGTTTTTATCCTTCCAGTAGCCCGGAGGTCGGATTTTATTTATATGCGGAGGGAGTATCCCCTTCTTCTTTTGCTTTACTAAGGCAAAAAAAGACTTCCACGCCTCGTTGTTCTTTCGGATGATTTGTTGGGCACTGGCAGAACCGATTATGTTTTTGTTGTGATGATAGGTCTCATCAGTATTCCAATCCAACTGTCCGTTGAAAAATGATTGGCGTCTTTTGTAGGTGATCTGGTTCCACATGCGGGCACAGGCGTCAGCACGGTTGAATAACTCTGCTTCTTGTTCTGTGGTGGGGCTTAATTTGAAGGTATTAGTGCGTCTCATTTTCAGTAGTCACCTACCTAGTTACTACCAAGATATATAAACGCAACGCAATTCCTCCCACCCCTGAAGCAGTGAGCTTTCTTACTTAGCTACTTGTAACCAATTAGAAAAATATCGCTACAATTACGGTAATTCTGTGTGAATTCATTTTTTTACACCTTTTTCTTTGTATAAAAGTCTTGAACATTTAGACAATTGTTGTTACTCAGCATTTTAGTTTAAGATGACCCTCTCATGTTCTAGTATAAAAAACTAACTCCTGTACGGATAATAAGAACAAATCAAAGAAAAAAAGAAAAGAAATTACGCTTTACTGGTTTTCCCTATTTTGTAGGTAAAATAAACTAGAGCGGCTATTCCGAAGGGAATTATGGTGAATATACATGCCCAAAGCCATGTAAACACTAAATAACTGTATGACAGCGCTCCAAGCGGAGTATTCCAGTTTCCTTGCACAAAGATAATAATTAAGAATATTATCGCAGTCAAAATTGAAAAGCCACCACCACTACCAGCATCTTTTCGTCTTGATTTTTTACTCTCAAATTGATCTTTTTCTTCTTGTGGTAAGTTTTTCCACCACCAGAATGCTAAACCACCTAAAATTACCGCTGTCGGAATACCTATTATTGCAAGCTCATAAAGAATGAGAAATATTACCCACCTAACAATGTTACCTATTGTAAATTGGTCTATAGTCCAGGTTCCCTGCCCACCAACAGCAGAGGTTCCTACATACCAAAAGAACACAAAGATTCCGCCAATAAAAGCAACAATTCCTCCTATTACAAAGACTGCCAGATATTTCCAGTATTTTCTCAATAGTTTCCAAGGGATGTCATCATTTTCGTTGTTTTCTTTTCTCAAATCCAATGATTCATTTTCCATAAAATCCTCTCTTGTTGGAATGATTTGCTAAATCGATACGAATGAATGTTTACTTTTTTCTCATTTATATAGAATGCGAATAATGCACTCAATTCGGGATTCATTAAAAGGAAAAAATCAATATGCGCAATAGTAGATTTTCAAAACAATAAAAAATCACTGCTAGACATTCTTTAGAAAATATAAAAACAAAAAACGCATCTATGTTAAATCACTATTGATTTTGAATGGATTGAAACGTATGGAGAAAACAAAAATGGGATCTTCTGAAGAGCTAGGATTTACCGAAACACTAAAGCTAACTTTCACTTATTGGGCTAGGAAACTTCCATATTTCATGCTACCGTATCTCTTATTTGCTCTGATCTCGACCTTGATTATTTTTGGAATACTTGCGGCGTCTGGATTTGATCTTGGCTTCTTGCTTGGTGTATCATATGTGACGGACATACCTTCACCACCAATTGACTGGGCAACACAATGGCAAGATGTTTTGCCCACAATGTTCGTAGGCATAGCTGTTGCGGTAATCATAACAGTATTCTTTGAGCTATTAATTGAGGGTATGCTCATTAAATATACTGCAGATTTACACCAAGAAGTTGAAGAGATAAGTCTAAAAGATAGTTTTTCGCATGCGCTTTCAAGATTTCTATCATTGCTAGGCGCTACAATACTAATAATACTAATTATCCTAGGTATAGTAGCGGTCGGAATTGCAATCATTTTTGCCTTAGTATTTGCATTAGCTGGCACAGGTAATGTATTAGCAATAATAGCAGGGGTCTTACTCGGCGTCTTGATAATGGTAGTGCTTATTATAATAGTAACTACTTATTTCACAGTAGCCATCCAGAGCGTTATATTAGAAGATTCTGGAGCTGTTCAATCACTTAAGCGTAGTTGGCATTTGGTAAAAGGAAAATGGTGGCTAACATTCATTTTAGGAATTGTGATCGGCATTGTTACTGGAATTATCGGCATAATTGGTGGCACAATTGCTTCCATCACAACAATACTAATCGTTTCAATAGTCGTCAGTACGATTATCAGCGCCATTATTAGTCCTATAGAAATAATAGCTTTTACGCTTTGGTTCTTTAATCTAAAAGCAATAAAGGGTTGATTCCCTTTTTATTTTGTCTTTTTTTACTACTTAGCTTAAGCACTACTTAATCAATGTTAGGAGTCTCTAACCATCTTTTTTACTCCCGCATAGGCGAGGACGATCGCTAAAATAACAAGTTGAAGAGACGTATAAATAAGCCAAGTAATCATACCCTCAATAGGACTTAGTCCTCCCGGGAGGATGACGATGGCGGAAAATGTAATGCCGTAATGGAACAGGATCATCATCAAAATACTCTCCTCTGTGTTGTTATAAATCCAAGTCATAAGAGTAGCTAGTACAGTGACCGAAATCACATGAACGAGTATAAAATTAGGAAAAAAGAGCCAGCCATAATTTCCTGTGCCGAAGATGTCCATAGGCAGATGCCATAATCCCCAGAATAAGCCGATGATGACACTCGTGACTAAGGCACTATATCGTTCCTGAAGCTTCGGTAAGCAAATCCACGCCAGCCGAATTCTTCTCCAAGGGCAGCGAGGAGTGGCCAAATGAGACCTATCAGCAAAACGCTGAAAATTTGTTCACTTGTGGGAAATGGGATACCAAATGCTGAGCCAATGATAAGTGTGATTACGGCTAAAAGAGGGATCATAAGCAACGAGACGCCATACCAACCTATATTGACTTGCCATCGTTTTAATTTACCTAAAAGAGTCCAAACACTTCCTTTTCCGTAATAGATACGTGTCACAATGAAACCTGCTACGCTGGGACCGAAACCTCCTATTAAAATTAATATCAGGTAAATAGGAGCCATTTCGATTGGATTGGTTCCTATTGGAAACGATGCAAGTATAACGGCCATTAAGGCCCACGTCCAGACGAAAGCAATAGCTGAGAACATCGCTATAGGATGCTGCTTCGTGAATTCTGTAATATTCATTTATTAAACCCCTAAGAACTATTAATTTTTACTAAAATCATTCCTGAAATCTTCTAATATAAATTTTGAGTTATTTACACGCTTGCCATTTTTTGCAACTAAGTCTTAGTGAATAATTCTTTTAAATAGCTGATGGTACATCAGTTCACCAATTTTAATATTTTTTATTTGTCGCTTTAGATAATAGGGGTAAACAAGATGGAAATAAGAATTAGACAAGAAATTAAAGATGATTATAAAAGAGTTTATGAAATAAATAAACTCGCTTTTGGTCAGGAGAAAGAAAGTATTCTGATTGAAAAAATCAGAAAAGGCCCGAATTTTGTTCCTGAACTTTCCTTAGTGGCGGAAAAAGATAACGAGATTGTGGGTCATATTCTTTTTTCAA
>JAEOSF010000009.1 GCA_016840515.1 Candidatus Borrarchaeum yapensis
ATTAGCTACTGAAGCTCAAATGGACGATGCTATCGTGAAGGAATTGAAGCAGTTAAAAGCAACTCCCAGGTAAAACGAGAGTTACCCGCACGGATTAAGAGTACTTGTAGGAAGCGTCATCCATCAAGGAGGAGTAGTTCACTAATAGACTTAGTGATTTTTCAATCTCTCATCTACAATTTCAAGCTTTTCTTCACAGTATCTCACAACCTCCTGAGCACTCATCCCAATCAAATAACGCTCATCATCCCTGATCGGATTACCGCCGAGATGTAATTCTTGGAGGTGAGTGAGAGTCTCCAATCCTTTGATGTTTTTTAAATTGTTGTTTCTTAGGTCTAAATATTGAAGGGTAGTAAGCGTCTCAAACCCCTTAATGTTTTCTATTTGATTATCATTAAGATGGAGTTCTCTTAGATTATAGAGTTGATCAAATCCCTTGATCTCTTTAATCTGATTACCATTAAGATCTAGTATCTGAAGGTCATGTAGATGCTTCAAACCTTCAATCTCTTTTATGTCAACAATTCCTAATCTACTAAGGTCTAGGGTATCATATTTAACAAAAAATCTTGTTCCTCTAAATCTCACGAATTTTGTTTCTATAATTTCTTGATCTGCAATTTTTTTGTCACCTACTGTTTCTTGACAGTACATCACAATGTCTTGAGCACTTTTTTCCATTAAATAACGCTCATCATCATTTATTGGATTAGCTTCAAAGTAAAGTGTTTGGAGGTTTGTGAGTGTTTCAAATCCTCTAACACTTTTTATCTGATTCTCATTGAGGTATAGTTCCCGGAGCATAGCTAACTTGTCTAGTCCTTTAATCTCTTCTATCTGATTCCAAACAAGATCTAGTATTTGTAGTTGAGTGAGGTTCTCCAAGCCTTTAATTTCTTTTATCTTACGATTGTGGCCAAGATAAACTTCTGTTAATTGAATGAGATTCTCTAAGCCTTTGATCTCTTCTATCTGATTTTCTCTAAGGTTTAGTATTTGTAGTTGAGTGAGGTTCTCCAAGCCCTTAATTTCTTTAATCTGATTTCCATGAAGGTCTAGGGCGTAGAGATTAATAAGCGTCTCCAATCCTTTAATCTTTTTTATCTTGCGA
The DNA here is from genome assembly GCA_016840515.1 of Candidatus Borrarchaeum yapensis. Taxonomy (GTDB): domain Archaea; phylum Asgardarchaeota; class Sifarchaeia; order Borrarchaeales; family Borrarchaeaceae; genus Borrarchaeum; species Borrarchaeum yapensis. The sequence goes on from JAEOSF010000009.1 coordinate 1,115, forward strand.
TTATGACCAAGGTACAACTCTTTAAGTTTCGTGAGGTTCTCAAAACCCTTGATTTCTTTAATTCTATTGCCTCTAAGATCTAATATCTGGAGGTCAGTAAGGTTTTCCAAACCTTTGATATCTGTTATAAGATTATCATGAAGGTCTAGCTTCTGAAGAGTATTAAGATTCTTTAAACCATCAATTTCAGTAATGTCAGTAATCTTTTTATTACTAAGGTCTAGTATGCTTGTTTTTACATAATATTTCGTTCCATCAACCACTACAAATTCCATTTCCATTTTGGCTTGACAATATGCTACACTCTTCTGTGGACTCCTCCCAATCAAATATTGTTCATCACGTCTGATTGGATTCTCCCAGAGGTAAAATTCTTGAAGCATACTGAGATGTTCCAGTCCTTTGATCTCTTTGATCCGATTTACATTGAGGTTTAATAATTGGAGCTGTGTAAGATCTTCTAATCCCTTTATTTCGTTGATCTGATTCCCATCAAGGTGGAGTTTTTTAAGTTGAGTGAGGTATTCTAATCCCTGGATTTCTTTGACCTGATTCTCAGTAAGGCGTAAGTTTTGGAGTTTGATGAGCGTTTCCAATCCCTTAATTTCTTTAATCTGATTTTTACTTAAGTATAGTTCTTTGAGGTTGCTCAGCGTTTCCAATCCGCTAATTTCTTTAATCTGGTTCCACACAAGGTCAAGTATTTCAAGTTGATTGTTATTTTTTAATCCTTTAATTTCTCTAATCCGATTTTCACTAAGATCTAGTTTTTTGAGATCTTTGAGGTGCTCCAGCCCATTGATTTCTCTTATATGATTCTCACCAAGGTATAAATCCTGAAGATTGTAGAGTGTTTCTAATCCACTTATTTCTTTTATTTGGTTTTCACTAAGATATAGGTCTCTGAGTTTAGCGAGATCTCTTAAGCCACTAATCTCTTCTATTTGATTTCTGTGGAGATCTAGGATAAGAAGGTTAGAAAGCTGTTCTATTCCTTTAATCTCTTTGATCTGATTCTTATGAAGATCTAGTGAAGTGAGTTTAGTAAGATTCTCTAATCCACTTATTTCTTTTATTTGATTATCACTAAGTTGTAAAGCGATAAGATTAGAAAGTTGTTCAAGCCCTTTGATTTCTTTAATCTTATTCTCACTAAGGTCCAATTTTTTAAGGCTAATAAGAGTTTCCAATCCACTAATTTCTTCTATATCATTTTCCCAAAGTTCTAGGACTTTAAGATTGGTAAGACCATCCAATCCTTTGATTTCTTTAATATAATTTTTGCTAAGATCTAGCGTTTCAAGATTAGTAAGATTCTTTAAACCTTTTATCTCGGTGATATCAGTAATTCCTTTAAAACTAAGGTTAAGTAAGCCGCCCGTCATATCATATTTAGTTCCATTAATTGTGACATTATTACTTGCCATAATAGGTCACCTCGTTACTATTTTAGTTACTCTTCTCACTTATAAAACATGATTCGTTTATTATAGCTAAGGACTATTTCAAAAAGAGAGGCATGAATTCCTTGTTATCTTCCATCGTTAGATTATCGTATTTTAAAGCTGCTTGCAAAAAATCTTCATACATGTTTATTTTTTTGCATTCTTCAAATTCCTCAGGTTCCACGTGTTATCCTCCTCTAAATTTTCCCTTGTTCTCGTAATAAGCAAATAGAAATTGATACGAGCAAAAATGCAAGAGCAATCAATAGCAATATGTTTCCAAGGCAAAAAATAGTCCCTAATTGTCCAGTTGGAGATTCACACCACCTGAATAGGCAACCAAAACCTAGAATTATAGCTGCAATCCCAATACTCACATCTATTTTGTCTACCGTGTGATCTCCCTCTTTTAATTACGTCTTATATATTGAATTTTCAAAATCATTTGCTACCAATTCGATAGTTAGTTAGTACATATGTTCTAATAAACACACTTTGATGTAACATGGAGATTATTCTCTTTCTAGAGTCTTTTTATGTGATACTAATGCTGCTACAAAAAGAAAGATAGTAAAACATAGAAGAATCACTACATTTATAGTCCAGCTATGTCCTACATACCCCTCAAACGCACATCTATTTAAATTGTGCGCATAGGTAAGTGGTGAAAGCGCTGCAATTATTTGTCCCCAGACTGGCAACTGTTCTAAGGGGATAAAAACCCCACTGATGAAGATGAGGGGCAAGCGCACTAAATTTGCTAACGTCATAATTTCAGATGGTGTATCTGTTGGAATGGCTGAGAATAAAGTGCCCAGTGAAGCAAAACAAAATGCAGACAAAGGTATGCTGATTATCAAAGCATTTACGCTGATTATACCTACCCCAAATAAAAGAATACCAAGAATTATAGGAATCAGTACCAAAAATATGCCAAATAATAAGCCCGATAAAATATCGCCGATGAGAACCGAATGCAACGAAACCGGCGTAGAAATCAACCGTTCAAAGGTTTTCGTTCGTCTTTCCCATGGCGCTATGACAGGTGTCACAGAAGAGGATGTAAAGAATATCGTAAGAGAGATCATACCAGGAACAAGAGCGTGTGGTGGGAGGTTTCTTCCTACAGAAAATGCAAGAAATAGGAAAAATGGGAACAGAATTCCAAAAATAAGAACCGGGCCTTTTAAATAGTATATGCGTACATCCTTTTTAGCTATAGCGTATATTCCTTGCAATTCTCTTTTAAGATCAACTTTCATAAATTTTGCCCTCATTTACGATTAGTTTTAGAGGTAAGCCTAACAAAAACATCTTCCAATGAAGGTGCGAGCGTGTTTATCGTAATAAATTGGAGATTATTGCTAGCTGCAAATGAATGGAGTTCACGAAGCACTGGGTCTATCTGGGAGGTATATAACCTGAATTTATCGCCAAGCTTTCTTACTTCGATAACACCCTCAATTGTTTCTAGCTCTAATTTCATGTGATTAGAAGACTTGTTAAACGCTACTTCGATCGACTGGGCACTTTGAATCGCTTTCTTTAAGTGCTCTGGCTTATCTATAGCAATTATTTTTCCATGATTTATTATAGCTACTCTGTCACACAATTGATTCGCTTCTTCGATGTTATGAGTCGTTAAAAAAACTGTAGTTCCCTCTTTATTGAACTCTCGAATCAAGTCTCTTATAATACGTGTACTCTGAACATCAAGTCCAGATGTTGGCTCATCAAGAAAAAGAATTTTAGGGTCGTTTAACAGCGCCATGGCTAGTATCACCCGGCGTTTTAGACCTTTAGACAATGCCTTAAATTTTGTGTGGATCTTCTTAGAGAGTTCTAGTAATTCTAAGAAATTTTTCGCCTTTGATTCTCTTACAGCCTTAGGGACACCGTAGAGTTCTCCCATTAACATTAAATTATCCCATGTCGAGAGTTCTACATATCCGTTTGAAATCTCTGGCACGATGCCCATGAGTTCCTTAGCAGAAGCTGTTTCTTTTTGAATGTCATATCCACAGATCCGCGCGGATCCTTCACTGGGCTTTGAAATCCCGATCAACATTTTCACAGTGGTGGTTTTTCCCGCGCCATTTGGCCCAAGAAATCCAAATATTTCTCCTTGTTCAACTTCAAAATTGATGTGATCCACAGCTAGGAGATCGCCATAATATTTTGTCAGTTGTTCTACTACAATTGTTCTACTCACTGAAATGTACCCCAACAATCTGATTGTACACTAGCATTATATAAATCTCATAGAGTGAGGTATGGGACTTATTTCACTAACGTAAAGTGACATAGAAGAATGTAATGCGTGGAGTGCTTTATTTAGTAGTTGATATCTTAAATTAAGTTGATTTGAAGCCACTTAAGAGGATAGACGAACTTGATGGATGACAAGGAAGTTAAAGGACAAAATTAAAAATCTAGTGTAATTTTTCTAAGGCGAAGCATTCCCAGATTCTTCTTCTTCTTCTTCTAAACAGAAATCAAGGCTTCCCTTATAAGCTGATGTAGCAGGGCATCCTAAACAATGTTCTAATTCATATTCTTCACATTCATTGCAGTTAAGATCACAAGGCGTCACATCATTATATTTCACTTTGAAGTTAACGGGGAAGTACGGAGGACTGACAAGCCGACCAACGCTGAGAACACTAACGTTTCGAATACCATGAGGCGCACGAAGGATGCATGTACGGAGTATAGTTTCAAGTTGATGTTTATCCTCTGCGAATACCGTAGCAATGAGATCAAATTGCCCTAAGACTGTACTCATTTGAATTATCCGAGGACATTCCTTGAACCGATTTATTAGTTCCCGGGTGCTTGCAGCACCATCTGTTTGAATCAGAAGATATACAACTTCTATATTAAGTTCCAAAATGTTGATTAGCACGCCCATTTTTATTATATTATTTTCACAAAGATTGACAAGCCTATTCCTGATTGCTACATGAGATAAATTAAGCTTCCTTCCTATCTCTGACAAGGTTGTGCGTGCATCCTTTCCAAGCCAGCTTATAATCTGTTGGTCTATCTCGTCTAATTTTTCCATGAGCCAGAAGCCCCCGTGTGTTTATTTCAAATTGAAACGTAAAATTTTAAATATTACTTCAGAAATGTAACATTAATCAATTATTAAATTACATTCGAACTAATCATATTAAAAAAACTTTCGATATTGTAATTCGCGGGATATAACAGATATTATTTGCTCTTGGATCTTTTAGATACCTCCTATTACAATATAGGCATAGAGGGACGAAAAACGCTTCCGATAGCTTACGTAGATATAGAACGCTGCAGCGGTTGTAAACAATGTGAGAAATATTGCCCTGTTGGCGCTATAAGGGTGGTTGGAAAGAAGGCTTATGTTGATTGGATGAAATGTATTGGTTGTGGACTTTGTGCAAATAACTGTCCCAAGAAGGCAATAATTCCGATGTTCCGTTATATTACTGCCTATACGCGGTGAAAAGATAAAGAGATGATTCTACAAAGTCTAACCCTATTACACTAATGGAGTAGATAACTTGAATGAACAACTAGAAGAGGTATTCAGGGTCCTTGAAACACAGAAAAAATCAAAAATTGTGTGGACACTTTTCGAAAAAGGTGAACAAGATCTCTGTTCATTAATGGACTGTATTGATTACCCTTCCCGATACAAATCGAAATTTGTGTCCCGATATATCTCAAAACTTCAAGAAGTGGGTTATATTGACCGCAATAACGGATATTATGCCCTCACTCCTCACGGAGCCTTATTTCTTGAGACTTTAGGTGATCTTGCCAACTCCAACTTAAAAATGTCTAACAAAGTTCGACTCCTCAAATTGCTAAGAAGACCAAAAACGATGGAACAGTTGTATGACACCTTAGAAATTTCACGAATGCAATGTCATCAACTTATGAAATGTCTTATGAAAAGGGATTTTGTTAAAACAGAAGCACAAAGATACAGAATATGTCCCCCAATCCGGCTAAAGGAGCTGAAAAATATCCCCTTTTACTACTGGAAACTTCTTCAAATCCTTCTGACTAAAGAAAGTTGTAGTGCTCAAGAACTCGCAACTGCTACAGGATTAGCATTAAAAGGCGTTCAAACACGCTTATCAGAATTAAAACGAATGAGTATTGTAGAGTCAACAGGTCCAGATCCTCTTCCACAAGGAAATTTCTTCAAGTTTTACCGACTTACGGCAAAGGGTAACGAGATTTTAAAGAAAATAGATGAATTTGAAAGGCAGTTTGGTTTTATTGACTTGATTTTTCAACTTCTCTCTAAGGAACAACGATTAACGGAAAGGGAACTGTGGAGAACTATTTCTAGAAAAATGAATCACCCAGTGAACACTTTTGATGTACGATATGCGATTAATTTTTTAAAGAAGATTGGCGTTTTAGATGGCGACATCGTGAACGGATACGTCCGACATGAGTTGTCTTAGGAAATAACGCAGTTATTGGTTTATCACATTTTATCTTTTTTTGGATCTCTGTCTCAGAGAAACTGCATTTTCCGTAATGCTTATAAACGATATCTATATATCGCTATGAAACGATAAACTGGTGTCATAAAATGGCAGAAAATGAACAGAAGGTAGGAATCATTTCGTGCACTGGCGTTTCGAGCGATAGCCGATGTTCAAAGGAAGGCCTTATTGCACGACAGGCAATGTATAAAGTCCTCGAAGATCTCAGACCTGACAAAACTTTACTTGTCTGTTTACCTGCTCTTGCGGCAGAAGTTGAAGAAGATGTAATTTTTGTCAGAGATTCTCCGACCATAGTCATTGAGGGTTGCCCAGATGATTGCTCAATGAAAGTACTCGGACAGTTTGAAACAAAGCAAATATACTCAACGTATTATGTCAGAGATTTCATAAAAGATATTGAATTATCGGACTCACTAATCGACTTATCTCCCGAGGAAGACTCCATTTCAGAACGAATAGCAGAAAAAGTTGCGCAAGATGTTGATAAAATCTTGCAAGGATGAAGGTGACTTAATATGCCAAAGAAAATTAAAGTTGCACCATGCACAGGCATGGGAAAGGTATTGGCGACAGTAGCACGAGTTGGCGCATTACTTGCAACAGATGAGGGTAAAAGCGATGCCCTTGAGTTGATTTGTACACCGTGCGTTGCAGCTGGAGTTCAACGAGAGATTGAACGAATAAAGGGATCAGATGTAATTGTAATCGATGGTTGCATAGACGAATGCTGCCGTAAAATCTTTGAAGAAAATGGAGCTAAAATCGTGGCTGACATAAAAGTATGGGAAGTTCTTCGCGAGAATAAGGACTTAAAACCAGAGTCAAGGGTAAAGTTAGGTCCCAAGGGCATGGCACTTGCAAATAAAGTTGCAGAGAAAGTCAAAGAAGAAGCAGTCAAGTTACAAAATTAAATTGCTCTTTTGTTCTTTCCTTAGAATGGCTAAAAGCCCCCTATTTTTTCATTACGTGCTAGTTTTCATGATCTTTTTTGATTTATTATGATTTCGGGTTATAATTGCCTGTTGTGTATCATAAAATGTTTAGATCAAGATTTCAAGTTATGCTAAGACACAGGCAATCTTAAACAGATATTACAGGAAGGGTTTAATTTATAAGAAGAAGATAGCTTAAGCACTACAAAATAAGCACATTTCAATTTGAGATTAAAAGCAGGCTTATTAAAGTGAACAATAATGATAAATCCGTTTTGTATTTATGCGCTTATCAATATAGATAAATAGCCAGAAGCCATGCCATTAGATACGAAACGGTGATTCTCATATATTTAGTTCTTGTTGAAAGGAGAAGATCGAAAAGGAGGAAAACGAATGACTGAGAAACCTGCCAGTCTGAAAGTAAAAAAATTTAAAACACCAACAGTGGAAATAGATGGATTAGAATTAGCCATAGGACGACTTCTTGAGGAGGAAGAATGGGCAGAGCCAGTCGGACCTACACCAAAGCCAGAAATTACCGATTTACGAGCATGGGATCGGAGAGTCTTAGAACGGTATAAACCATACTATATGCCTTTCTTGGATGTGTGCCCTGCCTTGTGCACGTATGGTCCCTGTGACCTAAGTGCTGGGAAGAAAGGTGCTTGTGGTATTGACATAAATACGCAAGCTAGTCGCGTAGTGCTTCTTGCATGTTGCATGGGTGCATCAGCTCACGCTGCACACGGACGTCACCTTTTAGATCATTTAATTGAGAAATATGGAAGTGACTACCCTATCGATATGGGGGAAGGTGTCGAAGTAGAAGCACCAATGACTCGTCTAATTGTCGGGAAAAAACCAAAAACACTTGGTGACTTATTGGAAGCACAAAGCTACGTTGAGGAACAAATTACGCATTGTGTAAGTGCAGCCCACACTGGCCAAGAAGGCGATAATATCGATTATGAATCAAAAGCCCTGCACGTTAGCATGTGCGACAGCCTGGGCATGGAAATTGCTGACATCGCTCAAATAGTTGGTTACGATTTACCAAAAGGTGAACCGGATGCCCCACTTATTGAACTTGGAGCAGGTACTATAGATAAATCAAAGCCAGTAATTTTAGTAATAGGTCACAATGTGGCAGCAGGAGCAGAAATTGCTGATTATCTACAAGCAAATAATCTTTATGACGACATCGAACTCTGCGGAATTTGTTGCACCGCTCTCGATATCACTCGCTATTATAATCGAGCGAAGGTTGTAGGCGCAATGTACGAACAATTAAAGGTTATACGTTCTGGCCTTGCTGATGTTATTATGGTTGATGAACAATGCGTGAGGACAGATATACTTGACGTGGCAAAAGAAGTAAAAGCGCCTGTTATCGCAACACTAAATAAAATGACGCTAGGACTGAAAGATCGTACACATGACTCTGTTGATCAGATAGTAAGTGATCTTGCATCCTATAAGGATGAAGGTGCGTTAATTTTAGAAGCAGATATTGCTGCAGAAGTAGCGGTTAAGTTAGCAATGGAGATAACGCCAAAGAGACAGAAGTTCAAAGTTATTCCAAGCGATGAGGAATTTGTAGAATTGGTTAACAAATGTGTAAACTGTGAGCTTTGTAAGAGAGCATGCCCACTGGATCTTGAAATTCCTGCTGCAATGAGTGCTGCAAAACAAGGTGACTACCAGCCACTTGCCGAACTTCATGACCTATGTATAGGTTGTGGACGTTGCGAGGGTATCTGTCGTGACGATATTAACATTCTAAGCGTAATTGAAAAAGCGGCTGAAAAATATATCAAAGAAGAAAAGTATAAAGTGCGTGCTGGACGTGGTCCAATTACTGATATAGAAATCCGTGACGTTGGTGCACCGATCGTGCTTGGAGAGATTCCAGGAGTTGTTGCAATCGTTGGATGTCCAAATTATCCTAACGGAGCGAGTGAAATAGGGAAACTCGCCGAAGAATTTCTTAAAAGACGATACATTGTCGTTTCAAGTGGCTGTGGAGCCATGGATATCGGAAAGTACAGAGATGAAGAAGGACTTACGCTTTACGAAAAGTATCCCGGATATTTTGATGCTGGTGGTTTAGTAAATGTAGGCTCATGCGTTTCAAATGCACACATTGATGGTGCAGTCGTAAAAATAGCAAACATCTTTGCAAAACGACCTCTTAGAGGCAATTATGAAGAGATAGCAGACTATGTTTTGAACCGTGTCGGAGCTGTAGGTATAGCCTGGGGAGCAATGAGTCAAAAAGCAGCCTCCATTGGAACAGGAGCGAACCGCCTAGGTATTCCTGTGATTGTGGGACCGCATGGTGGTAAATATAGACGATTCTATATGGGTCGTTCAGAGAAAGATGAAGACTGGGAAGTCTACAATGCTCGTACAGGCGAGAAAGTGAATGTGGCTCCAGCCCCTGAGCATCTTATTTATGCAGCTGAATCTATAGAAGAATGCATAGTAGCAACTGCAAAGTTATGTCTGCGACCAAATGACACAACAAAGGGTAGAGCAATTAAATTAACACATTACATCGACTTACATCAAAAATATATCGGGACATTCCCCGATGATGTCTACAAGTACGTTCGAACGGAAGCGGATGTACCTATCACCATAAAAGACAAGGTTATGGCACATCTGAAGGAAAAAGGCTGGGAACCGCGTGAAATCCCTGATCCAACTTTATTGCCAAGATTAGTTAGAAAACCAAAGAAATGAGGGTAAAAAATGAATATGCCATATAATATAGCTAATGTAAGAGGTCCACTTACAGCAACTGTTATGACACCTAATACTGTAGTCAACTTACTTAAGCGTGCAGAACGTCCTATACTGATCGTTGAAAGCAATGCGTTGAAGGCAGTAGATGACAAATCGCCAATAGATTTCGCAATCGAGTTTGCCAAGAAGACAGAAATGCCAGTTGTAGCTACAGCACATACTATGAAAGCCTTTCTTGAAAGAGAATTCGAAGCAGCCGCTGTTATGGGCGTAGCAGATATCACTAATCGGATTATTGACCCAGAATGGAAAGGTCTAGACGGAAAAGGCGGTTATGACGTCATTTTTTATCTAGGCGGTCTCTATTACTTCCAAACACAAATTCTCGCTTCCATAAAGCACGGTGCTACGAGTTTAAAGTCGGTCAGCTTAGATCGATCATACGATCCTAATGCTACCTTTAGTTTTGGAAATCTAACAGTGGATGAATGGAGTGCAGCACTCGAAGAAATACTTACTCTATTGAAATAGTGAATTCACTAAATCTATATCTCTTTTTTTCTTTTTACGCTTTTAACTGAATTTTTAACAAATCTTTAGCGTAAAAGCTAAAGACGCTCTGTGAAAATAGGCGAATAAAGAAAATTCTCTTTGATAAGTTTTGTCGGAAATCAGAAGAGAGTTCTAGCATCCCATACGCTTAGCAAAGAATTCCTCAATTCTTCTAAGAGCATAATAATTCAAATAAGATAATGTACTATCATATAATGGAGTTAATTAATTCCCAGTGTGACATCCTCCCCAGCCTTTCGGATGAGACTTCCAGCTATCCACTGTAGTTCTCGCTCCCTCACGGGAGGCATCGCTTCGCCACTGTCACTACAACTATGGGCTTACGGAAACTTACCAGGTTGCACACGCTGCTCACCCTTACCCTGCCCCTTCTTCATCTGCCTACAGAATGCTATTGAGCTGTTACCGGCCTGTCCGACAGGTTAGCAAGCTGTAAACAATAAGGGGAATATCTTGCCACGCTGGATAAGACCTCATGCACGGGCTTCCTCACGTTTAGCCCTGTCACTTGCTGACTGGTCGCTTACATGAGGATATGCCTCCACCCAGTCGGGCATTACGGATACACTTGCTGTACCATATAGAGAGGTTCTAAAAAACTATAAAAAGCCATCGGCTTTCATCCCCTCCCTCTCGGAAGGAGACTTCCCACCGACAAAGTTTAAAATCTGTAAGTTATCTCCCATGATTAATTAATTAGGTGAGGTTACAACGAAAATGAGTGAAAAGGAAAGCAAAAAGGAAGTAGAAAAAGAGGAGAAGGAAGATATCTGGTTTACATTTGGGAACATTAAAATGGTCATAAGCAAACAAGCAGAAGGGTGGACTAATATCGCAGTGTTTTTTCAGGCTGACGAAATAAAAGAAACAAAAATTGGTAAAAGGGTTCAATTTGGCATAATGGATCGCCACTTACCACAGTTCTTAGATGCTTTGTCAGGGACATCGACAGAACCTGAAAAGCCAATTGAGCCAATTAGTGAAGCCGATAAGAAAATACTGGAACTAGGTAAGAAGATAATTGAATTAATCAAATCTTCAGCTGTTTTAAAGTAAAATATTTTTTTTTACCCCTTTTTTGCAGAGATTCCCTATTTTTATTTATGAGAAGAAAAAAATAAATTTAAACAACAAATTTGCATCGAAGATTTTTTATTACACCCTTTGACTAAATGACTTAAGTGAGGAGTACACGATGAGTTCGAATAACAGCGAAATTCTTTCTAAGATTTTAGACGAAGAGCAGTATGAAGTGTATCTTTCGGTTTACTCGATGGGATCAGTAGCTAGCATAGGTCAAATAAGTTTGATCACGGGACTTGACCTTCTAAAGGTGTCAAAAGTCGTAGAAGACCTAATAAATCTAGGTTTATTAAAGAAAGTAGAAGGATTAATGCCTCGCTATATTGCCCTCCATTCACATCTTCTTTCAACAGTCGAAATTGACAAAAATTTTCGGTATGAGATGTTGAATCTTAGATTTCAGATTGAAAAAGACTTAGAGGAAGCACTTCGTGATACTCTTTCTTCTCTAAAAGAATATACAGAAAAATATACCTCAAAGTTTACAGAAGCCATAGAGCTCTTTTATGGAAGTTTTCTTCAAGAAAAAGAAAGCCTTGAAAGAAGTATTTCTCAGATATTTTCTTCTTTTGATGAATTGATTACAGAAACAAAGCAACAATATTCCACGATTTTTACCAATATCGTTCGCAATTATTTCTTAGAAGAACATGGACCTCTAATAAAACTGCGAAACCATATTTTCAGCGAACTTGATACTCAAGTTCAAATACATGAAGAAAAACTACTAAAAAGCCAACCAGAAACAGAAGAGGTTTTTGATAGCTATAAAGACTGCCTAAATACTTCAAAAAACCAATTTCAACAAATTATTGAGAGAATAGTCACTTCGAATGAAGCAAAATTCTTGAGTATAATAGAAGAGATTCGCAGATTGTATAATGAATCCATAATTCAAACTGATGAGTTTACTCAGGCACAAAAAGAATTTGATGAGAAAACCAATACTCTAAAAGATACCCTGATATTAGATAATGATTTGTTCAAACGTGATGTAAAAAAGGATTTAGTAGAAACCGTAGATTCAACAACTTCTAATCTTTCAGAAAAACTTCTCAATGTTCTTCAAGATTCCGTTGAACATTATAAATCTACGACTGCAGCACTAAAAGATGAACTAATGAAGAGTGTTGCTCAATTTCAGAGTGAAGAAATAGAAAAATCATTAGATGACTACACTCAAAAATTAGAAGACCGCTTTTCTAAAATTGTTGATGCTTCCAAAGAAAAAATTCAGGAATCCTCACAAATTATTGAAAAACTGTTATCTGACTCAATGAAACAGTTAGAAACATCATTAAACGAATCAGTTACTTCTTTAGATAGTGATGTAAATAATTTTCTCAGAGAAAAGCAAACCTATTACAAGGAGAAAATGGCTGTTTCCAAGCAAAAGATAAGCGAAAAAATTGAAGCCAGTGTCTATTTACTTGAAGAAACCGAAAAAATGCTAAATAAAATTGTGGATGATAGCAAATTCATCAAACTACCAGGATATCAAAGAACTTTTACTATACAAGGAGAAAAGAATGCAATTAATTACGCACGTGATATGATCCTTCGAACTAAATCAACAATAACGCTCGTTACACCAACTCTCTCCCCTGAACTCCTTGGCACTGCAAAAAATGCATCAAGCCGCACACGCCTTATTTTCGTAACAGATATTGATCTGACTCGATATGGAGATTCAGTAAAAGAGCTAATAGCCAAAGGAAATATCCGTTTTAAACAATATGATAAGCAGGATTATTGGGCTGTCTTAAGAGATCGTGAGGAAGTACTTTTTGGTCCACAAGTTGAAAAAGAAGGCGATGAATTCGTTGCAATTCTATCTGAACATGAAGGAACAGTTCATATTTTTGAGCAATTTATGAATTCTCAGTTCTTAGGACGTAGCAAAGATGTACTCCTGTGATAGATAGAAAAAAATACAGAAAAATAAAAAGACCAAAATCTTTGTTATTATCTAAAGATTACGGCTGTTGTACAGTATGCTAGCTTTGCAATATTGTACACATCTGTGCCAATAAGCCCTCCAAATCCCCTAGGTCGATGTTTGGCCCCTACAACAAGCAAATCAAAGTTTAGTTTCTTGGTAAATTCCACGATTGATTTACTGAAATCCCGTCCAATTATGATTCGAGGAATCAGTGGTTCGCCAATGACACAACTAAATTCTCCAACGTTCCTTAAAAACTCTTTTTCCTCTTGTTGAATTTCAGGGGATGTCGCATCTAATGGGAGGATATCAGGAAGTTCGACAACATGAGCGAGGTGGATTTCAATATTTGGGGATATGACACTGTAGGCACATGAAGCCATGGCTGTAGTTAATTTAAGAGCGGCCTTATCCTCACCAAGAGTCCGGTATGGAACTAGGATACGTCGAATTTTTACACGTCGATAAGCCGTCCAGTCTTCAAAGGGTGTGAAGACTATGAAAACTGGAACTTCAGCCTTTCTAGCGACTTCGTAAGTACTAGTTCCTAAAAGTTCTCGTGATAGTTTTATACGTTGGGCACCCATCACAATGAGGTCTGCATCAATTTCATCGGCTTTCTTTAAAATTATTTCTGCCGTGCTTCCGTCACCCTCAACTGAATCAAGATCTACTGTGATTTTTAGTTCTTCTGCATATACGCTGATCTCATCATATAAATCCTCAAGTAACTGTTCTTCGTCCTCTTTATCTTCCTCTTCGACGTGTAAAATCCATATCTTCGCATTTGCACATTCTGCTAAGAAGAATGCCACAGTAATTGCATCTCCTTCAGCAGGAAAACCTTTTATTGGGAGTAGAATGTTATTTAAGCCTATCGTACAGCCCCATTCCAAATCGTCTAAAAAACTTCTTGTCACGGGTCGAGAACGTTGAATTCTGAAACCTCCAGCCGAACACGCCTTTTTTACATTATTACTAGTTCTTTAAAGAACTTATACTTTTCGCTTTATGCTATTTTACTAAATCATTCAGATTAAAAAACTCAGTAAAAGCTCTGAGGCGCTCATATTGAGAAGGTCTAAATATATCAAAGGCTTTTCGGTAACAAGCCAACCGCGACAAAAGAGAGCTTTTGAATATGCCATCCGTAAAAGTAAAATTTTTATATCTAAGCATTTCCTCACAATTTCACTCGGATCAGACAGAATTAATACTTATTGAACAATTTTTCTCAATTTATGTGAGCGACTTGCTATGACAGCTGAACCAATCTTGCTTGACATGGAATATGAATTAGCAAGAACGTTAAGCCTCCTCGATCTTACAATGATCGGGGTAGCTGGCATGATAGGCGCAGGAATATTCGTATTAACTGGTGTTGCCGCTGGCGTTGCAGGTCCAGCGTTAGTGTTAGCATTCTTGTTGAACGGGATTATAACAACTTTTACAGCTTTGTGTTATGCTGAGTTGGGGTCAGCTATACCCGAGGCAGGAGGTGGCTTTTTATGGGTGAGGGAAGGTGTCGGTGGGCCGAGTGGATTTGTGTCTGGATGGATGTCTTGGTTAGCTCATACTGTCGCGGGGAGTTTGTACGCGCTTGGATTTGGTGCATATTTTGCGCTGGCATTGGAGATTATGGGCGTTTCTCTTTTTGGTCTTGGATTGGAGTTGACAGTCAAAGTTCTTGCTGTTATTATAGTGATAATCTTTATGCTGATTAACTTTAAGGGCGTTTCAGAGACAGGAACCGCTGGTAATATTGTCACCATTGCAAAAATAATCATTTTAGCCATATTCATTGGTAGCGGTCTTTATGTGATGTATACCCGTCCAGATTTCGGTCTTAGCAATTTTCAGCCTTTATTCCCAAATGGTCTGAGCGGTCTTTTTTTAGCATGTGGCCTGACGTTTATTGCATTCGAAGGTTATGAAATCATTGCACAAGCAGGAGAAGAAGTACGTAATCCCAGAAAAAACGTCCCTAAAGCAACTTTTGTTTCAATTCTGATAGTAGTTCCAATTTATGCATTCGTTGCATTCGTTTCTCTTGGAGCACTTACCGTTGAAACCGGCACGACATGGGAGTTCTTAGCGCAATTTGGTGAATTAGGACTGGTGGAAGCGGCTAAGCAGTTCATGCCAGCTGGAATATTTTTACTAACAATTGGAGGGCTACTTTCCACAATGTCAGCTCTCAACGCAACAACTTACTCATCAACCAGAGTTTGTTTTGCGATGGCCAGAGATAATTTCATTCCGAGGAAATTAGCAAGTATTCATAGAAAGACTCGAACGCCTCATATAGCGCTTTTAATGAGTGGGCTTATAATGATCGGTATGGCGGTGTCAATTCCTTTGGAAGATGTTGCATCTGCGTCATCGATTATGTTTCTGCTCCTTTTCTTACTGGTCGATGTTTCTGTGATTATGATTCGCAGAAAGATTGGGAAACAATTGGACTATGGCTATAAAACGCCACTCTTTCCATTAGTTCCAATTATCGCAATTTGTGCAAATCTTGGCCTTGCTATTTATCTCTTCTTTTACAGTCCAACAGCTTGGTATGTTACGCTCGCTTGGATTGGTGTCGGACTTCTGATATATTATCTTTACAGCAACAGGCACTATATTAGAAGAAAAGATCATTGGAAGAAATATGCTCACTTGAAGTGATGCTAAAATAATATAAGTCTCGGTGAACGTTATGACGCAAATATACATTCAAGTGAAGGATCTATAAATATTATTTTTCCAACTATTTGTGGTAATCGCTATGGCAGAGGATGTTATTCGCGATTATGGTCTGGTACGAACTCTAAGTCTATTAGACGTTACTGCCATGGGAGTAGGCGCCATGATTGGTGCGGGGATCTTTGTCTTGACTGGTATTGCTGCTGGAATAGCAGGACCTGCGCTCATCTTAGCGTTCTTTATAAATGGCACTATAGCCATGCTAACCGCGCTCAGTTACGCAGAGTTAGGATCAGTCATGCCACAAGCAGGGGGCGGCTATTTATGGGTTCGTGAGGGTATGTCTGGTCCTGTTGGCTTCACAGCAGGATGGGTATCTTGGTTTGGGTCTGTTATTGCAGGAAGTCTTTATGCCATTGGCTTTGGAGCATATTTCGCCCTCATTCTTGAAATCATGGGAGTTTCTTTTTTTGGTCTTGGGTTAGAGTTGGAAATTAAAGTTCTTGCTATCATAATAATTTCTATCATCGTTTTTATCAATTTTTTAGGGGCTTCTGAGACTGGAAAAGCTGCAGTTATCGTAACCATTGGAAAAGTGATAATACTAGTTATTTTTATCGCCGCTGGTATTTATACGATGTATACTAAACCAGACTACGGCTTTAGCAATTTTTCTCCGTTCATCCCCAATGGTATAGGTGGTATATTTGTAGCCTGTGGTCTGACCTTTATCGCCTTTGAAGGATATGAGATCATCGCACAGGCTGGCGAAGAAGTAAAACAACCCCAGAAAAATGTCCCACGTGCTACGATTTTAGCGGTTTTAATTGTAATACCGATTTATTGTCTTGTAGCTTTTGTTTCTATTGGCGGACTTACAGTTGAAAGTGGTACTACATGGGAATTTCTTGGAAAGTTTGGAGAACTTGGACTGGTCGAAGCAGCAAAGCAATTCATGCCCGCTGGCATGATTTTACTAACTTTTGGCGGACTGCTGTCAACGATGAGCGCACTCAACGCAACAACATATTCATCAACCAGAGTTTCCTTTGCAATGGCGCGGGATAATTTTCTTCCGCGGAAATTAGCAACTATTCATCATAGCCACTATACTCCCTATATGGCACTTCTAACTTCGGGCATTATAATGGTAGGTATAGCGGTGTTGATTCCTTTGGAAGACGTAGCTTCTGCGTCAGCAATTATGTTCTTTTTATTGTTTATGTTAGTTAATGTTGCCGCTATCTTGATTAGGAAAAAAATAGGCGATCAACTGGACTATGGATTCCGTATGCCTTCTATCCGTAACACGCCCTTTATTCCGATTATTGCAATTGTTGCAAACATCGGTTTATCCATGTATCTTTTCCAGTTCAGTCCACTTGCTTGGTATATTACAATTTTTTGGGTCATTATAGGCTTAGGAATCTATTTTGCATATAGTCAACGCTATTACGTTAAAAAAGACCAATGGAAGAAATTTGCCCGTCTGAAAAGTGACATTGAAGAAAAATAGGTATTTTCTCTAAGAAAAATCTTGAACTATGCCCTTAATCCAGTTTTGTGTGAGAGTTATTCGAATTCATTGTTTCAAACTGTTTTAAGATAATTTTTGTATTTGTATGAGCAATTCCTGAAATCTCACGGATCTTTTCCAAGAGATCATTAAGTTCAGGGACTGAATCTGTTTGTGCTATCGCTACTATCTCGTATTCTCCGCTCGTTTCGTAGACCCTGTCCAAGGGAAGCGCAGCCATTCGCCTCACAATGTAACTGGTATAATATGAAGGATCGATTTTACACGAAATTAAGCCCATGACTTTACTAGGTGATATCCCCCTAAAACTCACTTTAAGGACTTCTTCTGCAATCTCAATAAGATCCTCATCATAGAAATTTCGCTTTTTATCTGCAACTTCTTTGATATTTTGAACGATTTTGCTTAGTTGCTCATCATTAACAATAATTCCAAGTTCTTTCAACTTTTGTTCAACTGCTTTCTTGCCTGCGTATCTATCAACTAATAATTGTCTCCCTCTCCCTACAAGATCTGGAGAAAACACTTCATATGTTTTAGGATTCGCAAGAACTCCCGCAGTATGTATGCCTGCTTTATGAGAAAAGGCATAATCTCCAATAACAACAGCCTGTTGGCCTATAACAACACCACTTGCTCTTTCAACATATCGCGCGATTTTTGGAAGCATATCAAGTTTAAATCCAAGATCAAGTCCATACATGACAGTGAGGGCGACACTTATTTCCTCAAGTCCTGTAATACCAGTCCGTTCTCCTAATCCATTTACAGTTGCATGTACACAGTTGGCACCAGCCTCAAGTCCAGCTAATGCATTTGCTGAAGCTAACCCAAGGTCATTGTGGCAATGTACATCTATCCCAACTCTGTTTCTAAGGTGGCGTTGCATGAATTTCACAAACCCCTTCATGCTACTTGGAGTTAACATGCCTACTGTGTCAGCAATTGAAATTCTATCAGCTCCAGCTTCATATGCGGTATTACATGCTTCAATTAGGAATTGTGAATCAGAACGAGTCGCATCTTCAGGTGTGAATCTTACTTTCAATCCATGATTTCTTGCATAAATCACTGAATTATAAATCATGTCTAGTACTTGTTCTCTGGTTTTTTTCAATTTAAATTCAAGATGGATATCTGAAGTTGCTATAAATACAGCTACACGATCAACATTACATTCAATAGCTTCCTCGATATCTGGTTCTTTTGCTCTTACATGAGCAAGAACTTCTGCTTTTAAACCCTGTTCCGCAATGGCTTTTACAGCCTCTTTAACACCTTTAGATACAGTAGGACATCCTGCTTCAATCATATGTACTCCAAATTCATCTAAAAGTTGTGCAATCTTGATCTTGTCTTCAAGTTTGAAGAAAACATTCGGAGTTTGTTCACCTTCTCTAAGCGTTGTGTCAAGTAGTAAAACGTCTTCTGAAATCTTGACATCAGGCTTGAACTGTAAATCAAAGAAATTTTGATCTTCTAGTTTACTCACAGGATCACCAAGTTGAATTAAAAACAAGAAATTTTTTCGTGAGATTTGTATTTAAACGTTGTGATTCGTACCCGAAACTTAGCAAGTTCGGTACAAGTTGTTTGAAAAAATTTATTAAAGGTTTGAAATTCGATTTCTTTAAAAAACTTTTACTGAAAAAATACTCATCGAATGCAAAGAATAATAATTCATATACCCCACAAGTACTATCCTGAATGTAATAGGCGAGTGTGTCTATAATGGGAAAGACGTTAACTGAAAAGATTCTTTCGAAAGCATCTGGTAAAGAGTGCAGAGCCAACGACATAGTTGTTGTAGATGTCAATGTTGCAATGGCACATGATAGCACAGCACCTTTGGCTATTGAAGAAATGTACAAAATGAAAGACACGGTATTCGATCCTGATAAGATTGTTATTGTGCTTGATCATGTAGTTCCTTCTCCAACTGTAATTATGTCTAATGTGCATAAGGGTTTAAGAGAATTTTTTCGTAAGACTAATGTTCATTTTTATGATGTAGGTGAAGGAATTTGTCATCAACTTCTCATTGAGAACCATATTAAACCTTATGATGTTGTTATTGGCGCAGATTCGCACACTTGTACTCATGGAGCGGTCGGCGCATTTGCAACTGGTATGGGAAGTACAGACTTAGCAGCTATTTTTGCTTATGGAAAGACTTGGTTAAAAGTTCCTGAATCTATTAAAATTTCCGTAAATGGAGAGCTTAAATTTCCACTCACGCCAAAAGACGTGATTTTGAATATCGCAAGGGAAGTTACCGCTGACGGGGCAACCTACAAGGCTATTGAATTCGAGGGTGAAACGGTATCCAATATGAATATGCCTGGACGATTCACTTTGTGTAATATGGCGATTGAAATGGGCGGAAAAACTGGATTAATTGCAGTTGATGAAATTACAGAACGTTTCTTTAAAACAGAACGCAGTATAAGTAGTATCCTATCCCTTACAAGTGATAAAAATGCTGAATATATAGATCACTTTGAATTTGATACAACAGATCTAGAACCTATGATCGCATTTCCACACAGAGTTGACAATGTAAAACCAGTGACCGAGTTTGAGGGGTTAGAAATACATCAATGTTTCATTGGAACCTGTACAAATGGCCGACTTGAAGATTTAGAAATCGCAACTCGATTCTTAAAAGGAAAGAAGATACATAAAGATGTTAGACTGATTGTAATACCTGCCTCTAATAAAATATACTCTGATGCATTAGAACGTGGCTATATTAAGATTTTTGCTGATGCTGGTGCAATCATTGGTCCAGCTAGTTGTGGACCTTGTGTAGGGAGGAATTTTGGAATACTAGGTGATGGTGAGGTATGTCTTACAACGCAAAATCGAAATTTTAAGGGGAGAATGGGAAACCCAAAGTCAGAATTATTCCTTGCATCACCTGCTACCACTGCAGTTTCTGCAATCTATGGAAAAATCACAGACCCAAGAGGTGAAATCAAATGAAATCCATAATTCGAGGAAAAGTATTTGTCTTCGGAGATGACGTAAACACAGATGAAATCATTCCTGGCATCAGAATTCGCGATGCCCCAAACTTACAAGAACTCGCAAAATATACATTTGAGCCAGTAAGATCAAACTTTTGGAAGGAAGTAAACGAAGGTGACGTTATAATAGCTGGAAAAAACTTCGGATGCGGAAGTTCTAGAGAGATGGCACCCTTGGTTATAAAAGAAACTGGAATAAGAGCAATTCTTGCCGAATCTTTTGCTAGAATTTTCTATAGAAATGCAGTAAATATCGGTCTGCCACCACTTGAATTCAAAAATATTACTCAATTTGCTCAGGAAGACGATGAACTAGAAATCAATTTAAATGAGTTTACAGTAACAAATATCACGAAAAATAAGTCGATACAACTCAAACCACTCCCTACGTTTTTAATAGAAATGCTACAGGAAGGGGGGCTAGTCTCTTATCTGATAGCGAAGGACGGTTATTCAACTATTTAAGGGAATTATAGAAATCTAAGTTAGAATGTACTCTGTTTTATTTTTAAAACACATGAGACTCGATTGCTATGCAAAATGAAGCAATTAAGAAATTGATATTGGATAAAATTTCATACTATCAAGCAGAAATTCTTGATTTCACTGAGAGATTGGTAAGCATACCGACTGAAAATCCTCCAGGTAAGTCATATAAGGAATTTGTTGACGTCATTGCAAATAAGTTACGTGAAATTGGATTAGACTACACTGTAATCGACGTCCTTGATATCACAGACACACATTCATTTCCTCGGTATTGCCTCTTGAGTTTTTATGGAAAGGGTAAACGGACTTTGTACTTCCATGGTCACTACGATGTTGTCCCCGCACAGAAAGATTCTCAGTTCCAACCTTATGTTGAGGATGGCAAACTCTATGGGCGTGGTTCCTCAGATATGAAAAGTGGTCTAGCAGCGATGATTTTTGCCATTAAAGCATTAAAGGAGTGTAATGCTGAAATCAATGGTAGGATTGGATTAATTATTGTCCCAGATGAGGAGACTGGTGGCACACTAGGATCACAATATCTCGTTGAAACAGGCTTACTCGGAAAGGACGGCATCGGAATGCTTATGCCAGAACCGACAAGCGGCATGATCTGGAACGCAAATCGAGGTGCTATTTCACTCCGTATAACTGTGAAGGGTAAACCTGCCCACGTTGGTCTACATTACCAGGGTATTAATGCTTTTGAGCGAATGATCGTAGTAGCGAATGCCTTACTTGAACTAAAGACTAATATTGAGTCCCGAAAGACTGACTTCAAGATTGAGCCAGAAGCAGCCAGACGCTCCATTCTATTGATTGGAGGAAAATGTGAATGCGGCACAGGCGCAAACTTTAATGTCGTACCTGCTGAGTTCTCGTTCACAGTAGATAGGCGGATAAACCCTGAAGAAGATCTTGAAACAGAAAAACAGAGATTATTCGACCTGTTTGACAGGCTTAGACGTGATGGTATTGATTTTGATGTTGAGATTCTCCAAGAAGGGAGATCGACAGGTTTTTCAGATAATCATCCTGTAGCAATGACATTAGCTAAAAGCGTAAAATCGATTAAAGGTAAACTACCTTCATTTGAAATGTGTCCTGGACTTCTAGAACTTCGTTTTTATGCCCAGCAAGGGCAAGGTATTCCGTCCTTTGCTTATGGACCAGGACTTTTGTCTGTCTCGCACGGTCCTAATGAGTTCGTTAAAATTAAAGAAATTTATAATTGCGCAGCGATTTATGCTCTCACAGCCGCGCAATTATTGAAATCTTAATCCAAAGGCTAGTAGAATACTCTAATAATCCTCTAGACTTGTTGGAATTGGCTTGATCATAGAACTGGAACATAACTCGTGACTTGTACGCCCTTCTTTAGGCGCAGGGACATGGCAATTCGTTCGTAATGCTGTTCCCAAGGAGCCTAAAGTATCTCCAACTGCTCTGAACTTTTCTGCTAATTCTGTAAGTGCAGAAGGTCCGACAAAACCTGTAACATCCTTTAAGAGGTTATTGTATTCGTGGGCTTTCCATTTACCGAAGAGTGCAATATAATTAAGTTTTTCTAGATCTATTATCGCTTCGCCACAACTTGGACATACGAAATCAGGTCCAGTCAAAATTTCGTTAACTAGTTCATCGTATTCTTTTGAACCAAAGTTTAAAGCACCCATTCGCTTAGGTAACACGCTTTGCAAACCAACAAGCTCAAGAGGAGGTTCTGATCTATGTCCACATTTTATACAGTAAAATTGTTTTTCTGTAAATAGTCTCCAGCAAACCGCTGGCAGTGGGTTATAAAAAATCCCGAGCTTGTGGAAGAAATAAACGCGAACTTGTTTATTTTTCCTCCAGTGAACCGTGTCTATTCCTAATGTGAGGAACTTAACATCAATAGGGAGTTTTGCATCCTCACAATCTAAAAAGAATTCTTTCCAATGAACATCGGTTGCAATGTATTTTACGATTGTCTGCTTCTTTCTAAATCCTCCGGGTTCGCCTCCAAAAGGCTGGAACACAAAGTCTATTCTCTCAAAATCAGGAAGTTCATGCTCCCAGTAGACCGGTTCATACCAAGGTTGTTCTCTAATGCGCTTATCAATCCAGAAATACCATAATCTTATTGCTAAATGATCTTCTTGGCTTGAAAATCCACTTGAAGACCCTATAAACGAAAATAACTCGGGAACCACCATTCTGATGGGGTCATAGAAGATGTCGTCAGTGATATGTCCAAATAATTTGCCAATCTTTTCATCAGCAAGATAGGCCTCCACTGTGCCTTTTTTGTGATGAATCACCTTAAGATCAATATTTGGATCATAAGGCACATATTTTATTGTATCAATGGGATACCATCGAGGGTTATAGTGTGGTATTTTGTTTCCATCAAAACGAATTTCAATTTTATCTTTAGCGATGCGTTCATATACTGGTCTTACATAATCAAAATTTCCTTGGAGATCCTTCGGATAGTTGAAAATAAATGTTTGCTCACCAGAAGGAATTAACATATTCTTTTCATATTCTTCTTCAGCTAATAGGGTGACTGAATAAGGTTTATTCAGAGTTCCGCTAGCACCGGGATAATGACGTACGAAGAAATAAGCGAATGATTCAGGGGCTACATTCTTCATATAAAAACCTAAAGTTGATCCACCGCCCCAGAGAATCCTCAATCCATCTTTTCGAAGGTCAGCATTTATGTTTTCGTCATCTACACCTGTCACATATTTCGAATATTCCGCGTTATCACTATGAAATCCAGTAATCTTAGGTCTAATAATTAAATTATCAATAGAGGGGTCAGTCACAGTAACTCGTACTTTTAGAGTACAAAGACCTTCAGGTATATATTCCAGTTCATTGATAGGAGGTCTATCGACAAGTTTTTCTAACTTCATTTTAACGCGATTGCGTCTTTTTTCAAAGAAATCTGCTCCATAATCCCTTTTTGCTAAGAAAGCACTTTGGGCTGCAATCGCGCTCTTTTCTTTATCGTATAATTTAGGGGTAAATTTTTCACACCATTTGCTATTGTTTTTAACGAAGCGTTTTTGTTTATCGGAAAGAGTGCCTAATAGATTTTTTACCCGAACATTGATATTATGAAGTGTCCTAGCTAAGTTCTGAGTTTTATCGAAATTTAGCTTCTTTATTTCATCATCGATATTGTCAAGCCGTTTATTAACGTACTTTTTGGTATACCAAACGTATTTCTTGACAGTAGCTTCCATTAATTTGATTGCATCACGATTTTCAGGATTGCTTTCAAGTAATTTTTTCAGATCATCTAAAGCAGCAGTATAATATCCTCTTTTTAAACGCTCTTTTATTAAATCTATGGTCTCCATACTGACCTACCTCCGACATCCGTCAGCTTTAATATCTTTTTATTCAGTTATAAGATGAATTATTCACGAAAAATATTGTTTTGTTGTTTTGTATTTCTTTCTATGATTGAAAATGATTACATCCTAAAAAAATATTTGGAAACATCCTCTGTTCGTCTTATGCCATCTAAATTCATTGGTATTGAATCTAAGATTTCGTAAAACAAGTATTCACAAAAAAAAAGTGAAAAGAATGCTCTCAATTGCCTTTTAAAACTATATAATAAATATAGAAACAATAGTTTACGTTTATCGTTTGATCTATTTCAAGTGGCTACCGGTTAAGTACAACGTAAATAATGCTTGCTATCTGTCCGATTACAGCTATTACCATCCCTACAAACATTAGTACAATGCCTACGACTCCTCCAGCTAAACCTCCGAGACCAATCGCAGCTCCTAAACCACCGACAATTGCAATCACGAAACCGATCACAAGCCAAATCAAACCATAGAGAAATGCTTTAATTCCTAGGATGAACGCTTCGCCCCATGTTACCATAGATACCTCTCCGTTTTTTTAAAAGAAATATTGCCATTCACCTTAATATATCATTTTGTTTTGAAAACAAATTTAATTCGATTTAGGAAAGATTTTCGGTCAATATCAATTTTATAAAAATATTTAACTGCTAAAATATGCAGATAATTTGAGGAAAAGTAATAGTTCAGAACGAAACATACGGGCGGCATTGATTTTTCCGAATTGCATCTACAATATCCTCTATAGATTCAATAGTTGTTTCAAAAATTGTGGCAGAACGTCCAACACATTTTAGTGAATGTGCGTCTGAGCCTCCTATCATAGTTAAGTCTAACTGCTGGGCTGCAGATCGAGCTTTCGCTTTCGCTTGTTTACTATCCATTGCGTTAGCAACTTCAATTCCGTCTAGCACATCTCCAAGATCATAAGTCAAGTCACCCAAACTTCCATAAACGTTTCGAAAAGGATGTGATGCTACGGCAACTCCTCCTTGTTGATGAATCTCTTTTATTGCATCAATTGCACGCAATTCAAATGGGAGTATTGCATCAATTCCGTAAGCTAAAATATGCCCATCTAAAGTAGAAATTTCAATCCCTGTAAAGACTTTAATATCATATTTTTCCTGTGCATATTTCTGAGCAATTTTGGCACCATTAATTTCATCATGATCTGTTATAACTATGCCATCGATGCTTAATTGTGAAAGGGTTGAAAGAAGTTCGTGAATTTCAATATAAGAACACCAAGAGTATTTCGTGTGGATATGCATATCTATAATTGACATAAGTTTCCCAATCTTTTGTAAGCAATTCAATTATCTTTTCTTTCGTTGATTCAAAAAATACTCCACAATATATTTTTGTGTCCTAAAAATAGACTTAATCGATAGTTTTGATTCGCCCAATTTTCTAAGCTGATGCTGTACAGGTATTTCAATAATTTTGAAACCTAAATTTTCAGCTTTTTTTACTAATTCAGCATCAATTAACCAGCCTTTGGAAGATAGCGTTATTTTGGAAACAAATTCTCGTCGTAATGCTTTAGGCTTTCCATTAATATCGTTATAATTCAGTCCAAAAAATAGACGCATAAGAATCCGATTATAAACCATTGAAACAATTTTCCGAAATAAAGAGTCTTTTCGATTCTTTCTCCATCCTATAACTATTCCAACATGTTCTCGCTGTAAATAATGTAAAAGAACTGGAATATCTTTGGGATCATTTTGTAGATCTGCATCGATCCATACTATGAATTCTGCTGTAGATTCTAGGAAACCTGTTCTAATTACTTCAGAATAGCCTTTATTACTTTCGTTTTGAACAAGACGTAGAAAGGGATATTCAGTTATGGCTTTTTCAACAATTTCTGCAGTTCTATCGGTACTTCCATCATCTATTACAATTAATTCCATCTCCCAGTTTGAATGGTTGTATAATTCGCTCAAAGCATCAATTGTTTTTCTAATGGACGCTTCTTCGTTAAACGCTGGAATGAAGATGGATATTCTTTTCATCTGAACCCTCTTTGTTGTTAGCATTGAGCATTAGTTTACTCTTTTGTCTTTGAGACTTCGATTGAAAAATATTATCTGTAAAATACTCTAATATCTCATAAAAAAACTTTGAGATAATTAAATTAGTACTTCAAAAATTTTTACTCTTTCATTTGTATAGACCTCTTGAAGATATATACTTGCTTCTGGATCAAATCCTTTAGCAGACTCCCATGGACCAAAATATATGTATTGCACGTCATAATTTTCAATAATCTCAACTCTTTCTAGTTCAGAAGTGTCATCATCAAAGAATCTTTGTGTTATACGATCTCTTTCATCATTGAAAGGTGTTAAGGCATCGTGACCATATACTACTTTGTTTCCTGTAAACACAGGAATTAGATACCCTGCTTTTTTCAGACAAAGTACAACCTCAGAGTCATCAGTATTTTCGTTGAGCCAGTTAAAGGCATCCACTTCTTCTTTGTAAATGAAGGCATAGTAAGTGGGCTCTTGATACAAGTCTATAATGAAGACGAAATTTGATGGAATGGTCGTTAAGAAAAGAATAAACAGAATTTGTTTTGCTCTTTTTGGTTTCATAAACCCTTGAGAAAACGTTTTTCCTGAAATTAGCTTCTTGTATAGAAAATAAAAACCTTCTGTAGATAATACAATAAGAGGAAAGGCAAAAGCATTTGCATAGTGTGATGGTTGAAAGGGACGGGCTATTCCTAATAAGGGAGTAATATAGAAGTGATTCAAAAGAGCAAAAATTCCAATTGCCCATGAAATAAAGAAAATGCTTTGATTAGTTCTTTCTTGCAGATAAAGGTATCCTCCAGGTATAGCTAAGATAAGAAGTAAGCCCCATGCAAGAATATAATCATATAATGGAATAATAAAAACTAATTGCCGAAACTGTGCTACAACTATAGCCACTGACTCGAATTTACTTGTGATATATAGATTATAGGCCGCAGGCGGAATAATTGAACTAATGATCGGGACCACTTCTTTCCATAAGATACGTCTATTGAGTAAAGCAATTAATATAACATGCATAAAAACGATTGCAGTCAATGAGAGTGCAGTAAAATAATGTGTACTCCATGTTAGCAGAGAAAATCCTGCTGAAATGAAAATGAAATTAAATTTATTTTCATTGGTTCCTCTTAGCCAGTAATAAAGGCTAAGCAACATTAAAATGAAAGGGAAGACCCAATGTGGGTAAAGTGTTAATGTAAAATGAGATGGCATCCACCAATCATAAAATCTAGATATATCTTTATATAGAGTATAGCCAGTGTAAAAATCGCCGTAAAAGGTAATAAATAGTATAAAGAGAATCCATGACCATCCCGATGACCATGCTGCTAGCGTGAAAGAAATGAGGACCTTTCTTTCATTATCTGGAAATATATATTTTAAGAATTTGTAAACAATCAGAAATAAAATGCTTCCGAGGATTATCCGTGAAGCATGCCATAAAGGAATAAAGGAAATTCCAGTAATTAACATAATTTTGCCAAGCAAATTGAAATACAAGTAATAATAGACTTTAGGACTATTTGATGATGCGTCATAAGGATTGGCAAAAAGAAATCCTAAAGATTCAGAGGCTTCATGTGACCACGCTCCATAATAAAACTCATCATAGTGATATATCCCTAGAAAAACCATTCCTTCAGGTGCATGTTGATACCAATAAAGTAAAGGGACAGAAAGAATGATTGGTATGATTATTGATGTAAAAAGGACGTAATGGCTCATTCTGATTGGCGTAAAAATCTTTGAAAGATTTTCAAATCGTTTCATTTTTTTCCAACTATTTTGCAGTGTATTTCACTTGATTTTTTGCACTTTACAATCCATTCGCTAATATAAAATCTTTGGATTTGAACAGATATTAAGTAGAAAAAATTATATTATAAAATGAAAAACGCTTTAATAGAGGTAGACAGATACTTATTCAAGAAAGAAATGATTTTGGTTATTTCATTCTCTTGTGTAAGTTACAGTTAAGATCAGAAGTGATAGTATAATCAAGGTGGGCACAATAGTATGGCAGATTTTGGGCAGATAGAAGCTATACTAAAGGAGATCGGCAACGGGACTCCTGATATTCATGGACTTGCAGTTGTAAGTTCAGAGGGCTTACCTATCGCTTCTGAACTTCTTGGAGAAGCAGAAATGGAACGTGTTGCAGCTATGACTGCTGCGATGCTGGCCGTTGGTCAACGTTCAGCTGAAGAACTAGATAGGGGCACTTTTGAGCAAGTTTTTATAAAAGGAGAGCTCGGAGCCATTATTATCATTGAAATAGGGGAAGAAGCGGTATTAGCAGCTGTTACTGGTACTAAACCACGATTAGGGCTAGTTTTTATGAATATGAGACGTGCTGCTGAGCAAATTAAAAGTTTACTCTAAGCAGAAAATACATTTAAAATAAAATTGACCCTTCTAATAGACCACTTTTACATTTCATTGCTTTTAGTTGTAGGTGTGCCAGTTAAACTCAATTTCATGTAAAAATGCTTGAAATTCGAGATCTCTGCCTTCCGGATCCTTCGAAAAAAACCGGTAAATGTTGTATTTATCATTTTTTTGAGGTTTTGTTTCTGCAAGATCCTTCATTTTCTCATATAGAGCATCAACTTCCTGAGAAGTCTTATAGAAGAATGTCAAAAGCCAACCTTTAGTTATTTCTCCTCCTCTTTCGCAAAAACCAAAGAGAAAATTGTCATGTTTGAGGATTACGCAATCTCCTTGGTCCAACCATACTTTTGAGCCAATCGATTTGTAGAATTCAACCATTTTTCGAAGGTTGTCTGTCTTAAGAAATACTATGCCTGCCATTTTCCTTCCACATCTGTTTTGAGTGAATCTGAATAATAAAGCTCTATCTAATTTCCTTAGGTTAACAAGTTAGATTTTCGTGCTTATAATTAATTATTTAAGAGAAAAATAGTTAAAGGTGGACAGTGTTAAGACTCTTAGAATTTTCTATGACTGAAGTATAGGTGAATTGCGTGATTCCTTCTGAACTTTATCTGGACAGTGTTTCAATCGGTTGCTGGTTTGTGGTAGCTGGTTATCATTTTCTCATGTTTGGATTCTTTTTCTTTCAACGATTTCGGACTCGAAGAATAATGTATTGGTCATATCTAGCGCTTTTTTTCCTCCTTCTAGCTTTTGGGCGAGGTTTTTTTATCGTTTATGATTTTTATTTACATGATATTTTGTGGTGGAGAGTAGCAACTTGTATTCAGTGGTTTGGTCTAGCATTTCTCGCTCTTCTTATCGGTTACTTGATCTTAGAGGATTTATATCATCAAATCATTATAGCTATACCGCCACCAATAATTGCGCTTTTGGTTCTCTTCGTTCCAGTTGATCTTGTATCAGCCCCAGGCAACGTTTTTCGTATAATTATTAACTATGCTTTAGCCCCAATCTATGCGATTGTCATTCCTGCCCTCTTTTTCTATTTAGCTTATCACAGCGTGGGCACAATTCGTCGTGGTTCTATATTGAACGGTATCGGCTTTCTAATACTTTACGCTGGCCGTGTTATGGCTTCTGACATCGTTAGAAATGCCTTAGCCCCAATCGAATGGATTTCTTTAATTCTTGCGCCCGGGTTAGTGATTCTTGCAATACTAATAATTTCTATGGGCAATCAGTACGAATTACTTACATAAGTCACAAATCTTTTCCCTTTTCCCTCTTCCCTCATTCTTCTGGGTCAACCATTTTAACCCAGCCCATTTGTTCCAAGTCATCAACCTTTATGATAACTTCATCTTCTGGTATACCTACTTCTTCAGCAATATCTTCTATAGTTCTTTTGCCATCACAAAATTTGCCAATCTTACTCAATGTTTCATCCATTAATCCCATTTTGACGGCCATCTTTGGTATCTTTTTGATAAGTTTGGGGACTTTAATTTCAACTTCGGCTATCTCACCCTTCTTAAGCTGTCCATCCATTATGTCACAGAAATCTTCAAAAACAGATACATTTCCCATCCATTTAACTAACTCATCTTGATATTTCTCTATAAATGTTTGAACTAATATTTCCAATGAATTCATCGCGATGTTCTTGTCATCAAGTTTGTCAGCTGCTGCAGCCAACATTATTCCTTCTCTAAAAACAAGAATGACGTTATATTCTTTCATGTCTATGATTCTAATAACCCCTCTGCCTGAAGTAACCTCTGTTGTAAAATCTTTTAAAGCTGTCAGAAACCCCGCTATTAAATCCTCATCGAAAGTAATCTCTCCATAATGACGTGAAAGAACACATAAACCGCTACTTGCAATTATTAGATACACACTATGTATCAAGGAATACCCTCATGGTTCAGTGAGTTTTCTGTTTCAATTCCCTGTTATTAAAAAATCATGAAGTCTATTTCTTTTAAACTACTAATATTATTCCTAAAAAATCTTATGAAGATTTTCAATCCTACTAAGTATAAACTAAGTCTTAATTAATTCATCGTTTTCTCATTTTCCTTTTTGTAGAACTTCGTTTCGTATTGTAGAATGGATTATAGTATATATTTTAAGAAAGTTATTAAGGGCAAAAAATATGTTTAGGATTGCTCATAAAAATAACAATGAATATGGTAAAAAACTAAACTGCCCGTTTTATGGGGGATTTTTGTGTCTGAAGATTTTAAGTTAGAATTATTCGAGAGGTTAGATAAACTTCCGATGAATCAAGCTGTTGCCGAAGCTCTTCAAGTCTTAGAAAGGATACGTACCGAGGGTTCTCCAGAAGAGGCTAACCAAGCAGCAAAACACGCTGTAGAACTTCTTTGGCTAAACTCAGAACGTATGCGGGACTCGAAATCTCTAAAAAATGCAGCGTCACAGTTGGCAACAGCGTATACTATCGCCTACGAAGTTCTTGATGATAAAGAAATGGCAAAAAAATCTATTTTACAAGCGGCGGAGTACTTGATTCAGGCGGCGAATGAATATCTTATTTGGGAAGACGTAGATAGTGGTACTGGAATGTTGACTACTGCTAGTTTACTGAAATTTTTAGCAGACGACTATGATTTATCACTAATCGAATCAAAGAAAGCAACGATCAATTTTGGGCGAAGCATTTTGGGCGCGGATCAGATGATTGAAATCCCTGAATTACTTATTCAATCGATCGATAAAGTAGACCCGAATATGCTTAACAAAGCAAAACAACGGTGCTTGAGTTTACTTCCGCGTGTAAAAGATGCGGCAGAATTTATGGGACTAATCAATAAATCTTTAATGCATGTAGAACAACGACTTAGCAAATCGATTGCGTTTCCTGATATTAAGAGTGTTGTCGAAATACCAAAAGATTTAGTTCTGGGACAAGAATTCATGGCAAATTTCAAATTGAGGAATATTGGCGAAGGCAACGCTAAAGATGTTTCTTATTCGATAGACATACCAAAAGAACTTCGGGTAAGTGGAACTACTAAGGATTCTATTGCAGAAATGAAACCTGGTGATGAAGTTGAGAAAAACCTTGAATTGACACTTCCAGAAGATGAAACTTCAGCTGAACAAGAATTTAAAATCCACATCTCTTTATCGTTCAAAGATATTGTAGGTAATATGCAAACGCAGACCTTAGGCCCTTTCTCAGTAGTAGCTGGGAAAGTAAGTAAATCTGAAGAAACCGAAAAAGCAATCAACACACATAAAGAAGCGCTTTCTGCACTTTCGTCACGGATAGCAGGAATTACTCTTCCTAATGTATTTCAACCCTTTATTAATGGCATGACTGACTTGGCATCTGATATTCTCAACAAATGTAAAACTTATAGAGAAACTGAAGAATATAAGCTGATTCCGGCATTACTTAAGGTTTTTGAGGATCTAATTTCAAAAACAAATGCTACAATGCCAGATGCTATAGCCAACTATGAATCTGAAAGACAACAATTTGAGGATCTTAAAGAAACTTTTAACTCTCTAACAAAAAAGGTTGTTGATCTAGGGCAAATTGCTAATAAGATTAACGACATTGCTCAATTGATGAATGAGACAGAACAAACGGAAGAAGGACAATTGCTGATCCAAAGAGCGATTCAAGAATTAAATGATGCGAGTAACTCTCTTAAAGAAAATATCTCTCAGGTCAAAGATTTAACTGAGGAAAAGAGTTAGAAAAAAACGCTCACTCTATTTTTCTTTTTATTGATTTTATTGCCATGTTAACTGCTTCTTCTGGATCATTTGCTATTTGGATTTTATCCTTAGACCATGGTATTTGATATTCATCACCCGCATGTAGTTTACTAAACAAATCTGCGACACCACCACTACCTTTAAGCACAATTACTGGAATTTTATAATTCATAGCCATAGCAATCTCGCTGAGTGTTCCCGTTGATCCATTTATAGCTATCACAGCATCACTAGCTAATATTACTATCGTATTTCGTGAATAACCTAAATCTGTGGGTATAAAAATGTCAATATACTCATTTGCCTTTTTTTCTGCTGTGGGTAAAATTCCAATAGTTAAACCATTATTCATTTTAGCCCCTTTTGCTGCGAATTCCATCACAGAACCTAGTCCTCCACAGAAAAGAACGCCACCTTTTTGAGCTATGACCCTCCCCACATCTTCTGCTTGAGTTTTAACATCTTCCGATATTTCTCCTCCAGCTCCTATGACCCCGATTTGAATAGGCACTGACATTCACCTCTTTTCTCATTAAATGCTTTAAGTGAAAAGATTTAAAGACTGATTGATGATTATTTGAAAGCATCTAAGATTTAAGAATATAAAGGCGAGGATTATGAAATATCAGACGCCACGAGGCACATTAGATTTTCTACCTGAAAAATGTGCAGAACGAGTGTATATTGAAGAGAGGTTTAGATATACTTTTACTCGCTGGGGTTATGCAGAGATAAGAACCCCGACCTTTGAATATTTTGAGGCTCTCAAACTAGGTACTGGCGATGAACTTATTGAAAGTATGTTTACCTTTGAAGACAAGGGGGGACGTCTTCTAGCCTTACGTCCAGAAAATACTAATCCTGTTTGTCGAGTAGTTGCGACAAAAATGCAGCATTACTCAAAACCAATAAAACTCTTCTATATAGGATCACAGTTCAGATATGAAGAACCCCAAAGTGGAAGACAAAGGGAATTCTTTCAAGCTGGAGTGGAATTGTTGGGAATAAACACACCTGAGGCTGATGCTGAAGTTATCGCTATTCTCATTGAGGCACTTCAAAATATTGGCTTAAGAGATGTTAGGATTAATTTGGGACATGTCGGAGTGTTTAAAGCTCTCGTACAAGAAGCTGGCATGAATCTATCGGATGCTGCAGAATTACGAAAGAACATTGATAAGGTAAACATTGAAGCATTAGATTTAGAACTAAATAAATTATCAATTCAAGATTCGTTAAAAGAAGCATTTCGATTGCTTCCAGAACTCAAAGGCGGAATAGAAGTAACTGACAAACTACTTGAATTAATTGACAGTCCAGATGTAGAAGCCTCAATTGAAAATTTACGAGCTATTGCTAAAGTGCTTGATGGATATCCATATTCAGGACAGATAACGTTTAACTTAGGAATTGTACGAGGAATTGATTATTATACGTCAAGTGTCTTTGAAGCATTTGTTCCAGAAATGGGTGAGTCTGCATTAGGTGGTGGCGGACGATATGATAATTTAATTGCAGAATTTGGAGGACAAGATGTTCCTGCTACTGGTTATGCAATTGGTATTGACCGATGCCATCTCGCTCTTGAAAAACAAAGCTATGAGTTTCCAAAGCCTGAAATTAGAATACTGGTCCTCTATCTAACTCAAGATGAAAGAGATCTTGCTATCCAAACTACTATTAGTTTAAGACGTGTTGGTTTTCCAGTTCATTTAACTTTTGAAGAAAAAGGAATAGTAGCAGGATTAAAATTAGCAGATAAACAAAATATTCCTTTTGTAATCATTATTGGCGAAAAAGAAGTCAAGAAATCAGAAGCTACAGTGCGAGACATGGCAAATGGTTCTCAAGAGTCTGTTCCTTTTAAGAGTCTTATTGAGTATTTTTTCTCAAGAATGTCCAAATAATCTCTATTACACAAACTAAAGATGAGGTTGTTTCTAATAGTGTCACTAAAAATTACAATCTTAGGCTCGGGAGATAGCGTTGGAACTCCAAAATGGGACTGTCACTGCGAAACCTGTGAAACTGCAAGAAAAAGAGGTATTCCCTTTTCAAGAACTCGTTTTGGGATTTTAATAGAATTACTTGACACCAATAAACGAATATTGATTGACACTGGACCTGATTTAAGATCTCAACTATTGAATCATAATATAGATAGAATTGATGCTATTTTCTTTACACATGGGCATTATGACCATCAAAGCGGGTTTGCTGATTTCTACCGCACACGTATACCTGCTGTAGAAATTTTTGGAACTGAAGAAACCCTTAATTACATCCTTTCTTCAGGTGGAATCATGAAATCCATTCGATACAGAACTCAGGAAATCTTGCCTTTCCATCCCCTAGAATATGGCGGATTTCAGTTTACTGCATTTCCTGTCTTGCACGAAACAAGTCCTACTAAACCAGTAGGCTATGTAATAGAAAAACTAGAAAATGATAAAAAATTAGTTATTACGGGAGATACAGGTCTTAATGTTCCAAATAAAAGTCTTGAATTAATTAACAATCCAAAGAATCCAGATATCCTCATAGTGGACTGTTTTATTGACAATCAGGATGAGACAATTAAACGGTTCAAGAATTTTGTATTTAATTTTGATTTATTTCGCGCTAATCACATGATTTTTCCAGACGTCCTTGAATTTATAGAACGTGTAAAACCTAATGAAACATATTTAATACATCTAAGCCACTTATGCGCTCCTCATGATCAATTAGAATCTAACTTAAAAAAATATGAGCATATTAAAGCGGCTTATGATGGACTAACGATGATTTTATAATCCTACTTATCTTTTAAATAAACAATTCACGATTTCAGCGTTATTATCTCATCTTTATTAAGCGGAAAATGAATTATCTGTAATTTGCCTCTACATTTAGGACATTTTTCTATCATTATTTTGGTATTTTTGTCAAATTGTCTTACAATCGCTACGTTACATAAGATATCTGTGCCACAAGCAGTACAATGATAGAATATTTGATCGACTTTAAGATTTTCAAGTACTGAATTTGCCTTACATAAAAAACAAAAGCTTTTCATATCGCAAATGACTTTGTTTTCACTGACGTCTATCATTAAATCTAAAAGCCCCCGAAAGACAATCAATTAATATGCTGGTTTATAGATAGTTTTTATTTGCTTAAGGCAGTTTTTTAGTAGAATAATGGATTGGATTCTTATATGAGTTTCATAAAATGTGTGATCTTCAGTGAAAATTTACATATAAACTTTATATTTTCTTCTTATCTGTATTTTTATCGCTGTATATGATATTATTTCGCAGATTGTAGAATTCGTTATTATACTAATAAAATCTGCATTTTGTTGATAAATTTAATATATCATGCGAGATAAATATGAATTAGAATTTCATATCAATATAATATCTTAATTAGGTGTAAATTACTTATACAATTTATATTAACATCAAGGTCTGTCGGGGGATCCAGATGGAAGAAATACCTAAAATTCAAACAGGAATTTCCACTTTCGATGATTTCTCTGGTGGTCTACCGGAAAAAGCAATTTATCTAATAACCGGAGGGCCTGGTACCGGAAAAACAATATTTGCGTGTATGTACGCCTATTTTGGCGCACTTAAATTTAACGAGAAAAGCATGATTATTACTACACTTGATAGTCGTGAGCATATTCTCCGCTATATGAAAACATTTGGTTGGGATTTTGAGAAATTGGATAATCTTATTATTAAAGATTTAAGCAAAATCCCCGCAGCAGAGGATTTTGGAAGTTCAATTCTATTTAACAGGCTAATGGAAGCGGTCGTTGAAGCTGAGGATGAGGTCGAAAAGGTTAGTAGAATTGTACTAGACAGTGCAACCTCAGTCATCTCATTATATACCGATCCCATTAGAGCAAGAAGAGATTTAATTCAATTAACAAACCTGCTAAGACGCACAAATGCTACAACTATTATTACGAATGAAGTCATATCTACAGTTCATCAAATGGAAGAATACCTTGTGGATGGCGTTATTAGATTATCAATTGTACCAAAAGCTGATGAGTTTATACGCATGCTTCAAATTTCTAAATTACGCGGCAGCAATCATCCAATGAGACAAATTCCATATAAAATAACTGGAAAAGGTATAGAATTAAGTAGACAAACTTTATGAGTTTCGTTCTTTACGACCTGCTATATTTGCAAGATTCTGTTTTATTATTGCTTTATTTTATTATATATACTGAACTAGGCGGTTATATGTCGTCTCTTAGGTTGCATAAAAAAGGATTAAGAGTTTTAGGCTTTGCAGAAAGTTTCGTTAAAGAAGTTTCTCGATCTGTGCTTACTGGTGTTGTAATGAGAGGTGATCAATTTCTAATTGATGGATTTGGAATGACTACACTAACAGTCGGAGGGATGGATGCTACTGAAGGTGTATTAAGACTTTTTAGGCAATTAAACAGGACTGATATCAATCTTTTGATGTTTAATGGGTGTATCATCAGTTGGTACAATGTAATTGATTTAGAAGAAGTTTTTCTAACCTTAGATATCCCTCTAGTTTGTGTAACTTACGAAGAGTCAGAAGGATTGGAGAAATATTTCAAAGATAATTTTAAGGACTGGGAAAATCGTATTGAGATCTACAAGAAAAACGGTCCCCGAGACGAAATAAAACTACATACTGGGCATTTAGTTTATACTCGTGTTCACGGAATGGAACCAAAAGAAACACAGATTATTCTTGATCGATTTATTCTTCAAGGTGCAGTTCCTGAGCCACTAAGGGTGGCACGTCTTCTAGCACGCGCATTACTTAAAAGCGAGTTTTCTGAATTTACGTGTTCAGATATCTAAGAATATTAGAGTTTATAAGCAGGGTAATAGTTTAATTAACCGTTAATGTGAAGTCTTTTGAAGCATCTGGTTTTGTAAAAGGCTTACGCACTAATTCGACCATCAAACCACCGAAAGGAATAAGAATATCGGTCATTGTTCGGAAGAAGTCCCAAGCACTTCCTTTCTTCTTTGTTACTACTTTAGACATAATTTTAACTTGCCCTTTGATTTTGTCTGCTTTAGCTTTTTCAGCATTTACCTTAAATTTCAGTTCCGAAAATGCCCCAGGTTCTACATTTATTGCTGTTTTCGTGGGTTCTACAAGAGCTTTTTTTAGATTCATTGAGAAAGAGAGTTCGACAGTCTCATCGGGGCTTCCATTGGAGATCAGAAAACTAACATAGTTATCTTCACCATTCCTATTAATTCCGTTATCTATTGGGCCGATGACTTCTACAATGGGTTTTAATTGCATTACACCGCCATATTTCTCATTTTCTGCAAATTTTTTGAGGAGATATTTGATCTTTGCTTCTTTTTCTGAGAGAAGCCGTTGTGGCGGTGTTTGTAAAGGCAGATTCGCCTTGTTCTTTTTCGATATAAGTTTTTGGAGAGCTCTACAATATTTCAGATTTGTTGTATCATTCTTAAGCACACACAGCCTCTCACACTGTTGCAAAGTCTGTTCAGCTTCACCGTATTGTCCTTGAGCGCCTTGAAGATACGCAAGTGCATATAAAGCCTCTATATTCTCAGGATCACACTCAAGTGCCTTCTTAAAATAATTGACAGAATCCGGGTATCTTTCCATTGACTTATAAAGTCGTGCAACATTATAATATAAGCTTGCGTTAGGAGCAAGTTTGATCGCTTCGTTATAAAATTCTATGCCTGACTTTAAATCCCCAAATTCTTTAGCCGCATCTCCTGCTTTTTCATAAAGCATTGCAAGCTTTTGTGTATTTTGTTTATCTTCTAACTCAATTGCGGTAACGAAAAACTTTACAGCTCTTTGAGGCTCACCTGTCTCCTTACTAACTTCTGCAAGGCGCTTATAGTCAAGACTATAAAACTCTGTAGGTTTTAATGAAAGTGCACGATCTAAAGTTTCTTTTGCAGATTCATAGTCCTTTAGCTCATAATTCGTATATCCAAGATAACGTAAAGCGAGTGTATTTTTGGGATCACTTACCAATACCGCTTCAAAGCTCTTTTTGGCATTCTTGAAATTACGAGACTTAAAATGTTGCACGGCTGTTTCAAAACCATTATTTGCCATTTTTTCCACACATCTCTCTATAAGAGTCACAAAACCCATCTACTTATGGCTGAGGTCAAAATGTTTAATTCCCGCCGTAAATGGCAATTTTTCGCTATTAAAAAAACGTTCAAACTCACTTTTATTTTTTGTGAAGGATTGCTAAGATTGTTAGAGAGCTTGAAGAAGTACAGAAATCAATAATTAACTATTATATATCAATCCTAGTAACCATCTCGCTGCGGGCGATAGTAACTTATTAAAGTTAAAAAGAAATCTAAATAAATATTTCAAACACTCGTTTTAAATTTTGAAAATGTGTTTAAATTAGTTAGAATAACTGATTTGCATTTTATATCATAAAAAGAAACAAAAAACAAAAAATTAAAAAAAATCACAGCATTATTATTTCATTTCTTCTTCTTACCAGATTTCTTTGTCTTCTTACCCGTCTCTGTAGGACTTCCACCCTTTTTCGTTCCACCCTTCTTCTTCTTTGCCATATTCATACCCCAATTTTCTTTATATATTAATTCATTTCATTTCATTTAAGTTTTTCTGTTTTCAACTATCAGTCTTCTTCATCGTCTTCCCAGTCTTCGTCTTCTTCATCGTCTTCCCAGTCTTCATCTTCCCATTCATCGTCTTCTTCTTTTTTCTTTTTGTCTTTCGAAACCATATAGAACTCCTCCTATACATTTTTGAATTTCTTAACCACTTCAGTAGGTTCTTCAGTTTCTATATTAGAAATTCCTTTGATATTAACCATAAATACATTTTTATTAGGTTAAAGCTATTTCTTGTAACTGTGTAGGATAAAATCAAGCCTATTGCTTATAAAATTCTCTTATGTGTTTAAGAAACGAAAGATTACCGTTATCCCTTAAGGGAATGTAAATTAAAGGAACAAGGAGTTGTTATTTCTCAACTTGAAAATAGTCACTTTATGATAAAACACAAAATTTTGCCAAACTTCACCATTCGTCATCGTCCTCGTCATCTTCATCTTCCCAGTCTTCGCCGTTGCCTTCCCATTTTTCGTCATCGTCCTCGTCATCTTCATCTTCCCATTCTTCGTCATAACCGATATCATTATCATCCCAGTACTTTACTTTTTTCTTTTTCGGGCCATTCCATATCATAAGAAAACACTCCTAAATTTGATTGTTCTTAGACGACTTTGTAAGTCAATTAGTTGTAAATGAGGTGATCAGTGATTTTAACTAATAAATAAATTTGTATAAGATTAAAAGGATTTTTAATGACTATTGAGCATAAAATCTTGTCTCTTATTTATGGAATTATCCTCTTTGTTTATAAGACAAAGACTAACAAATGTCTCTTTTCTGATTGTAAATTAAAAGAAAAAAGGACAAATATTATTTTATCTAAAGATAGTCACTTAGTTAATTTTGCTAACTTCTGTTTGTATCTCACTCAAATTGTTCGTCCTGTTATTCACCCAATTAATTAGTAAAGTATTACTAGATCTGTCCTCAAATCTAATCAACAATTGTTGCTGTTAACATTTTGCTTTGAATTCGTAAAACCTTTTTGCATTTATTGATAACTCTGAGCGCTTTCCTGTATTCTTTCATTAAGTCAATTTTGTAAACTTTTTTTAAAAAGAAACTTGTTTCTTTAGTATGAATAAACCTGATTTTAATTTCGTTAAATGAATGCTTAGCTTTGAGTAAACTAACAGCAGACTCTTTCAATTGTTGTATGAGTTTTCTACAGGCTAGTTCAATAGAAGTAAATTCTTTTGTACGTATGGCTCTTATTGCTTCTAATAGTTCAAGAGCTATCTTGTTTTCCATTATTATTCTTGGAATTATTATAGTCTCTCCACCAAGTTCTTGTATAGTATCTACGAATCTACGTGGGCTAATTATCTTACTTCCTTGTGGAATTAATCTTCTAAAGTTTATTTGAGGCCACACATAAATATTTCTGGTTAGTCTTATATATGGTGATCTTCTAAGCAATCGACTAACATGTTTTCGCATTCGAACGGAATAATTTTCTGAAGGAAAGGAGTATGCGACTAAAACAAGACTTCCTAGCTGAAAATTGTTATTGGTAATTCGTATTCTTTCAATTTCTCTTTGTTTTTTAAGCAGAATATAAGATACTATATGGGTACTTAAATACTTTTTAACACGGTTTACCGAACCTGAAGGTAATTTCCACAGATTTTTTATGACTTTTTCGCATCCAAAACTTCTTAATCGTTTAAAAAGTTCTTTTTTATGTTTAAATTCTTTAGCGAAGCGAAAAATTATATAAAACACTCTTTTCCACCATTATCCAATATATTACCAGAAAAGGAGTTATTTGTAACTTCATAAGATAACATCAAGGAGACTCCAGACTTTGAAGGCGAAGAGGAATTGAAATCGGGCGTTGCTCACGCAATCCTTTCTGCAGAAAAGGGGTTGGTGTACCCAACCTCACTCGGGTGGTGTTTTAATGACGGGTACTCTCATGTCCCATCGCTCCCAACACCAGGGAGTAGGTCCACTTCGAGACTGTTGCAAAGGCTTGTTAGGTCGGCAGCACCGTTCCTACCCCTCAGAACTTTTAACCACCGACTACAGAGAAGGGGGCTAGTGGAGCACCCCAGGGTGTCATGGCCTAAACAACTGCTGCATCTCGCTGAGAGATGCCCTCTAATCAACTAAGGGACTTGTATGAACAAGCCCCTACCCATTAGGGTGGGGTAATTGACATTGGATTGAACGTAGAAACTAATTAGTATAAACCACGTTTAAACAATATATAATTTCGCATTCGCTATATTTACAATGCTTATATTAATTCCAGAGTACTGGCATCCGTCAAGAGTTAATATGAAAATATTTTTAAGAAAATGCGTTTAAAAGAATAATGCATCCCTGCTTTTCAAAATGCTTCTCCTGAACTGAAAGAGCAATCAGTATTACTCTGCGTTGTCTTTTTAACTTGGTGGAATATCTTGAAATCAAACTACAAGATTTTTTTAACAGATGTCCCAAAAAAGGATCTTACATTACAGTTAGTTTCCTTGCCAATTAAGAAAAAATATAATGGAATACAAGCCCAAAATGAAGTTTTTGTTGAATTCCATAAACAAAACGGGAGACTTCGTCCTATTAGATTCTGGAAAATACAAAGGAATAAAGAAAAATATTTTAAACCGAGAGAATTCATTGATGTATTAAACAACAGTCAGTTGATCTATATAAATGATGATCTTGCTTCATTGTTCAAAGAAGACTTATTATCCATGTTTCAGGACTTTCAAATCGATACGAAAAAGGTAATTAGATGTAAGATATGTCCTTTCTGTTTGATTCATGGATTGATAACAATCGACAAAGATTCTGATCTCTCTTATTTTAGACACGATAAAGAGCACAAAATCTGTTATAGATGCGCGAAATTAGAGTTGCTTGACGAATTCTATCAACGAGGGGCAGTTTTAAATAATAAGATGAAAAAAGCAATATTTCGGACGTTATCAAAAACAAAAAATGTAGATCATTTGATAAAACTCTTTACTGATAAAATTGATCCAGCCAAGCATCCCGAATTAACACTCTTTGATGAGATTCTATGTGAAGATACAGACGCAACATTAACTCCTCTAATAGTCAGTCTGACCATTCCAGATACTTTGAAGAAAGTACTAAAAACAAAGGGCATTATCAGACTTCTTCCAATACAAAAACAAGCAATTGATGAGGGGCTTCTAAATAATCAAGACCTGCTTGTTGTTTCAGCTACGACTACTGGAAAAACATTAATTGGCGAACTTGCTGGCGTCACTAAAAGCATAAGAAATGAAAACAAAAAAACGGTGTTTTTAGTACCACTGGTTGCATTGGCGAATCAAAAGTACACGGAGTTTCAAGAAAAGTATAATCCTATTGGATTAAAAACAGCGATTCGTGTTGGAATGTCAAAAATTGATGTCGGGGACGAAGAACTTGTTATTGTTGATAGCAAAGTAACTGATGCTAATATCGTGGTGGGAACTTATGAAGCGTTCGATTTTTTACTTAGATCGGGAAAAAGAATGGATATAGGTGACATTGGTACGCTTATAATTGATGAGATCCAACTATTAGCGGATCCAGAGCGCGGCGTGGAATTAGATGGGCTCATAGGTCGAATAAGGTCTTTATTCCCTGAAGCCCAATTAATCTGTCTGTCAGCTACTGTTGGAAACCCCCAAGTCCTCGCTGAAAAACTACAAGTAAAGTTACTAACGTACGAAAAAAGACCTGTGCCACTAGAAAGACATTTGATTTTAACAAAAGATGAAAATCGCAAACTTTCTATCTTAGCCAAACTCATAAGACGTGAGTTCAAACATAAAAGTAGTTTTGGTTACAAAGGACAATCAATTATCTTCACTTTTTCAAGAAGGCGTTGTAAGGAACTTGCCAAAAACTTACAAGGACGAGGGATAAATGCGGTAGCTTATCATGCGGGGTTAACTTATCCTCAAAGAAAACGTGTAGAATCTGGTTTTTTAATGGGGCAGTATTCAGCAGTTATCACTACTGCAGCCTTAGCAGCAGGAGTAGATTTTCCTGCATCTCAAGTAATATTTGAAGCACTTGCAATGGGAATCAATTGGCTTACTGTAGCTGAATTTCATCAGATGAGTGGTCGAGCGGGGCGCTTGAACCGTCATGATCGGGGCAAAGTATTCTTACTGACAGCACCGGGATTAAGATATAATTATAAACAGAAAAAAACCGAAGACCAAATAGCTATAGAATTATTAGAAGGCAAAATAGAAGAAGTTTCCGTAACCGCCGATACAAATAACTTAGCAGAACAACTATTAGCTAGCATTTCCTCATTTGGAGATATCTCTGTAACCGAGCTAAAGGCACACCATGATATGTTGTTAGCTTCTTCAGATGAATTTGAGGAATTATTAAGAACCTTGAGAGATACAGATTTAATTTCAATAGAAAATGAATATATCAAGGCAACTCCTTTTGGGGTAGCAGTTTCTGAGTCTTTTCTATCACCCGAAATTGCGGTTTTAGTTAAAAAACAAATTTTAGAAGAAAGCGCAGATCCGCTTAGTATTGCGATAAAACTAGAACCTTTCGAGCAGGTGTATCATTCGCCTAAACTTCAGGCTGAGTTAAATCGAATTTATAGAACACATTTTCCCACAAAGTTCTTGTCTGGTGCGATTTTTGATGTAGCTGATTTCAAGAATATTAAAACGAAAAGAAAATTAGAGAATTGGATAATTGAACTGTTTGCTCGATGGATGTTTGAATTCTTCGATTGCAAATGTGAAGAATCACCATATTGCGAGTGTGTTCAAATCAAACTCGCCAAGAAGATTGTTAAAATGAGACAAGAAGGAAAAAAACTTCATCAGATAACGTACGTTTTCAATGATGTTTATGAGTTGTTTATATATCCTGGTGATCTCTTCAAGTGGCTTGATACGCTTGTCCACAATCTTCGAGCTGTAAAAAGAATTGCGCACATACTTAAGATTAATGAAATGGTTGAGATTGTTGAAATGTTAATCAATTCAATTGAATGTGGAATCTCACAATCTCTAAAAAAGTAAATGTTGTACCATGAAATGGCATTCTTAGTTCACAAGTTGAACTCTCAAGGATGTTTTGTTCTTAAGAAAAAAGAAGAATTTATAGCATGCGTTCTGGGTGCGTATAAATTAGCTGAAGCCGCATCAGAACAAGTACAGGAAGCAATAAACATCGAAAAATCAATGATTAAATATTATTTACTTCTCACGATCCGACTGGTTAATTTTAAGAAAGTAAAACTATCTGAAGTGTTTCAGTCAAGTCTTTCAGAGTTTGATTGCGTTTTTTTTTTTAAAACGGTTAACTTCTTTTTTTCTTACATTTTTTCCTTGCTCATAGAGTCTTAGAATGGCATCAATTTATATATTATGGTTGATTTTTAGAATATATAGTCTTTTTAG
Organism: Candidatus Borrarchaeum yapensis; assembly: GCA_016840515.1. Taxonomy (GTDB): domain Archaea; phylum Asgardarchaeota; class Sifarchaeia; order Borrarchaeales; family Borrarchaeaceae; genus Borrarchaeum; species Borrarchaeum yapensis. The sequence goes on from JAEOSF010000009.1 coordinate 45,731, forward strand.
TAACAAAATGAAAATATAATTTTGAATTGGAGTAGATGATATGTCAGGGGTTTATTGTCCAGAATGCGGTTCATACATAGAGGAACTGGGGACTCAGTTTTGTCCCCACTGTGGTGCATCGCTGAGTGTTACTGCAACTACAGCAGAAAAACCTCCACCCATTCAACCAATGGAAGTACCGCCGCCTCCTACACCAAGTGCTCCAACTGCTATGTATGGTGAACTTGGTGAACGTCTTATGGCATATATTATTGATGCTGTGATTATCTGGGTTATAACAGCGATTATTGTATTTCCATTATTTGATGGCTATTATGTATCATGGTGGTTTGTGAGTTGGCTACTTGGGTTTCTTTACTTCTGGATACTTGAATCTTTCAACAATGGGCAAACACTTGGTAAAAAATTACTAAATCTAAGAACTGTCGATGAAGTATCATTAGATGTTTCAGAAGCGGGACACTATTTTGTCAACAATCTTTCCAGAGGAAGTGGGTGGATTATAATAGATCTTTTAGTCGGTTTAATTGTAAATTCAACTAGTGATGCCAGAAAACGATATAGAATCTTACAAAACTGGAGTAAAACGGTTGTAATAAAATCAACTTAATAAAAAAGAGTGAATTTTGTGATAAACTTCACATTCTTCTTTTTTTAATATCGACTCTTTTCATACTTGCAAAGTATGTCTACGATCGTTTTTACAGCCAATGTAGATGTAATACCATTATCGAATGGCGGACAGAGTTCGACTACATCAAAACCTGTAAGTTTCTCACAATAACTCTCAAGAAGTTGAAGAAACTCCCAAGGCGAAATTCCATAAGGTTCGGGTGTTGATACCCCTGGAGCATATGCAGGATCAAACACATCAAGATCTAAAGAGAGATATACCTTCTCAAATGGTTCTAGAAGCTTTTGAATTTTTTTACCAATAACTCTAGTTCCTTCTTTGTGTAAATCATAACTGGAAATCATTTGAATTCGTTCTTCAGATTTAAAATAGTCAAATTCCAAGGGATCTACGGATCTAATTCCTATTGAGACGATTTGGTCAATTCCCGATTCTATAATCCGTCTGAATACCGTAGCATGTGTATATGCTTCATTCACTGCTGGAGTGTATGGATAGCGATCATATAAATCCATATGTGCATCAAAATGTAATATACAGCTTGTTTGATTCTTAATTAAACCTTTAATGACAGGAAGTGTAATCAGATGGTCTCCTCCAAGCGCTATAGGAAATTGATTTTCAGTTAAATTTTCATGTACGAAGTTTTCTATTTGATTTAGTTCTTTTTTAAGATCATCTGCAGTATTACTGCAAATTTTAATATCTCCAATATCTATCAGTTTATCCCTAATATCCACACCTGTGTTTAAGTCAAAAGTATGAACGTAGCGAGAAATTTCACGGATCGCCCAAGGACCAAATTTAGCTCCATGTCGCACACTACTGTGTCTTTCGTAAGGCACACCAAATATTACATAAGGTAAAGTTCTGTCCGTGTTAGATATTTCCAAAAAAGTACATGATGGAATGGGAACAGTTTTTTCCTGCAAAAATTTAGACAATTTTTGAAAATCAGGATATTCCATAATAAACATACCTTTTTGCGCATTTATTTCTTTTAAGAAGATAATTGACAAGCCAGGCTTTTTTAGAGCATTTTACGTCTTGTAATTCTATTTTGTATATTTATTTTACCCAACTCGATGCGTTCAAGTATAGCAGCAGCTATAAGTGGAAAACATATTGTTATATCGCTGATGACTGTTGTATGTGTTTCGTTTTCGGCAGCTACTTTTCCCCAGGAAATCGCCTCTTCTAATGTCGCACCGGATAAACCTCCAGGTTCAGGACGATCCATAGTTATTTGAATTACATATTTTAAGGGCTTCTTTAGTTCATTCCCTGCTTGAAATATGAAATTCTTTGGCACGCCACCTCCTAATATGACAGCTGCAGTGTTTTTAGATCCTTCAAATATCTGAAAGAACTCTTTTAAGTCTTGATATACGTCAATTTTCGGATGGACTCCTCTTAAAGCATCTACTTCTTCTCTACTACAGCCAGCTTCAATAAAATCCTGTTCCCATTTATCAACTCCCCATGAAATTATTCCAAAGCAAGAATCAGTAATAGCTGGGACAAAAATGGGAATATCTGCCTTATAGGCATTATAGATCACTGATTCATTCAATAGACTTTTATCCGAAACTAATCGTTCCAGATGTTCTGCCAATAAGCGAAACAGTTCTGGAGTAGTGATTTTAGGCATATTCTGAATTTCTTTGTAGAATTTCAATACAGGTAAATCAAACCATTTAACATAGTTCCATTCTGGAACAAATACATCGTAAATACGATATATCCCAGTTTTATACAATTCTCTATCATCAACTTGGCATTTTCCTTTAATATGGTGTCCTCCAAATGCTTCTAATGCGTCATGAACAAGATTTGCGCCTGTAGATACAATTGCATCAATAGCATTGGCCCTGAGTAAGGCTGAAATTACTCCTTTCATTCCAGAAGGTGTCATTGCACCTGACAAGCCTAAAAATACACTACATTCATCATCATTAAGCATTTTTTCGTAGATTTCAGTAGCTTCCGCTAATCTACCGGCACCAAAACATCCAGATTTTTTCATTTCTAATATTATTTCATTCACGGTCATTTTAGGTCGAATATTTAAAGGAAGAATAACGTCATTCATCTTTATTTCTCTCCTTATTATCAAATTATTTTCAAAATGTTATTTTTTCTCCTTAAATGCAAGAAAAACCATACTCAACCCAGGTAGAGCATATGGAATTCTTTCTTCAATATTAGCAAAAGAATTGAACAGAATTTTTAGCCACTTTGGTGGTTCAGACATGTCAAGATATGTGCTGGGAATAAAATTGGTGACTGAATGAATTGTCCAATTCTTTATTACTTTAAGATGATATCTCGCAAGTTCAAGTTTTAATCCTTTTGCAGTAAATGATTTTATGTTGCATCTCTGATCTTCAGGTTGGTCAAGCGGATATCTATTTATGATATATTCCGAAGGTGGGGCAAAAACAGCTCTAATTGCTTTGAAAAAAGGTTTGTCATATCCCCACCGATTTTTCAAGACGGCATCGAAAACCGACCAAAATAAATCCAGGTTCCATCTAGAGTCACCTTCTAGTAGAACGGTACCACCTGGTTTTAATACTCTTGCAATTTCAGAAATTGCACGCTGATGATCTTCAATAAAGCAAAGCGTACTGCCGGCGCAATTAACATGGTCAAAACTCTCATTTGCGAAAGGCAGGTATCTGGCATCCGCTATCTGAAAACTCGGTTGTTTGTATTGGTTTCCTGCAATTTCCTTGCTTAAAAGAGTACCAATTATTTCATTATATCTCTCAACAAAATCATAGTACGATGGGAACAAAGTTATCTTCTTTTTTGGCTTAAAATTTAAGGATTTTTGATTTGCAACTTTTATTAGTCCTTCTGTAATATCTATTCCAACTACAGAGGCTCCCGCAATAGCGTGTAAAAATGATTGAAAGCCCGTCCCGCATCCTACATCTAGTACAGTTTTAGGGTTGTATTTTTTGATAATTTGCTGTGCAACAATAAAATGAAGACGAGAGAATAACCACGCATACCATAACTCTTGTATTTCATCGTAAGTGTTTACCATAGTGTTAAATATCTCAGAGGCGCTCATTTTATCGTCACTTATCAAGTTATGCAACAAAATAGTGCATTAATCATAAAAATATAAGAAAATCAATCTTGAGATTCATTATGTATAAAAATTGAAAAACAAGTCAATAAAAAATTATAGGATTCTACAACCTTCTTCGATTTCCCAGGGTACATAAATTAGTGCAACGATTACGCAACCATTGTTTTCTTTGACTTCTATAGATTCTGCTCGTATTGACTTTTCGGTTATCTTTAACATTCTTACTCTTGCCATCTCATCTAGTTTATCGGAAAGTGAACGCTCTACACTATTTTTTGACTTAAAGCCATGATCTTCTGCTACAATACCGAAATTGACACCGTTGTCGCGATTACCGAATGCCCATCCTACACCAGCGCCAATAGTCTCTCCATGTTGCCCATCCATTCTCGCTAAGACAGCAAAAGTTATTGTGCCTGGTGTTATCATCGGAATTGGATTTTTAAGTTGAATGGCATCTGGTGGAAGGATTGATGATACCTGAACAATATTACACTGGTCAATGTGTGCTGCCATTAATGCCATATCAAAAGCGTTTAGTGATGTTCCACTTTCACCTTTTCCACTTGTTATGAAAAATTTCTTAGGGAGAAACATACCATGCTGAAGTAATTTAGCATACACCCAAATATCGCCTCCTCCAATAAAAGTAGCACGTATTGAATTAGTTTTCATTTTTATATTCTAAAATTAGCGACTTTTTTTATTAATTGAAAGAATTTAGAGCATCTTGTTACCCTTGCTCAAATTCTGTTGCGTTTCTCTATTAATTACGTCTATATTGAATAAAGCATCCTTATGCTTTTTAAAGATTTCTATTCTACTCATTATAGCGAAATCATTATTTTAGGCGTTTAATCACCTAGAAAGGATATTTAATCTTTAAAAACTACCTTTTTTTTGATTTTAGATAATATAAGCGAAAAAAAGAGAACTAAATCTTTTAAAACCTATTAAACTTGATTTTTCTACACCCTCGTTCCAGAAAAAGCATTTCCTTTTCGAAAAATAGGTAATTGTTCATTAAAATCTATTTAACCCTCATCTGACACTATTTTAGGCTACTTTGGGTTGATGCCAAATACATGTTTCAATCATTGCAGCACGTTTTCTATTAATACAACATAGAATGGCGCATTTTGAAAAATATAGTATTTCATTGCAGATATTAATTCATTTCTTGAGATTAAGGTCAGTTATAATTTCTCCGCAAGAAGATCCCCTCAACAAGTAGGTGGTTGTTCACTAGACTTGTGGCATTAAGTGACTATTTGTAAATCAAAGCGTTTGTATCATTTTATTTTAATGCTTATGTAACTAAAAGAATTAAGTATAATTCTCTGTTTAACGAGATTATTAGAATTTTAAATGCAATAACGTTCTGGTTCTATTCTAATCGTTGCTAAGAAACTGGTTGGTTCTAGTAAAAATATTTTTATGAGTTGAAAGCGAGAATCAATCCATTAGGCTTGATGGCTATATTTGACCATTACAAAATATGGAGGACGTCACTCCTATGAATAAAAAAACTAAGAGACCAAAAAAAATAGACTTCTGGTACGAAGGTTGGGACGAGGAAAAATTAGGCTTTGATACCGAATGGGAAGATAATGGCAAAGAGGAGGAGTAATAATAATAAGATCTGTTTTTTTTAGATTTTCATTATTAGAGCCAAATCAAGATGGTTTCTTAAAACTTACAAAAACTGAAGCAGGAAAACTATAAAATCAACAAAGAATATTGAAGTAATTTCTCAATAGTATTCTCGATTAAAGCATCTGCTATGAATTTCCATAAGGAATGCACAAAATTATGCTCTCAGAATCATCGACCGATTCAAATCGCGCATGGGCAATGAATTCAATTACTCGGGGCTTTGTAATTTTTTAAAAGGGTTCACATAAACTATTCAGAAAAAGAAAAATGTATTTGTGAAGCCTCATAAAAGGTACGGAACATATCCAGAAATCATAGAATAATGAAGTCATTTTTTTCTATGTTTAGGGAATATTTAGGTTACTTCTTCGATATCTTCTGCAATTAGGTGATAAGCGGTTCTATCGTCGTTTTTCATGCGCGCATACATTAAACGTAAACTTTAAATACCATTTGTTACAGGACTATGCATAGTCAAATTATGTTGGGGAGAAAGATTACAAAACAATTACCCAAAAACCGTCACGTCGGAAAAACTATTTTTGTCCGTTCTGGGAACATTGAACCCATTATAGGGTGCAAAAGACTATTTTTAAAGTTTGAGGGTGGAAATCCTACAGGTACTCAAAAGGATCGTATAGCTCAGGCACTTGCTGGGGATGCCGTTAAAAAAGGCTATCAACAAATAGCTGTGGGAACTTGTGGTAACCTTGGTGCAGCAATTGCTCTTGCCGCTAAAGAAGCAAATATTGAGTCACATATCTATATTCCTACACAATATCACACAAATAGAATAGGTGAAATTGAAGACAAATATGATGGCGTAATCCATAGCGTTGAAGGAACTTACGAAGATGCAGTTGAAAAATGTTCAACAGATGCGGAACAATATGGATGGTATGATGCCAATCCAGGAGAATTGCATGCAACTGAGATCGCACTTAACGCTTATGGGCAGATATCAAAGGAAATCTATAGAGCCTTGGGATATGTGCCAGATCTTGTCTCTGTGCCAGTAGGAAATGGGACTACAATAGCAGGTATATATTACGGCTTTTTACAACTTTTTAAGGAAGGAAAGACCAATAAACTTCCTAAAATGGTTGCAGCTAGTACATTACGCGGAAATCCTGTAGTAAAAAGTTTTAAAGTTCATTCTCAGGACATCAAGGACTTACAACCATCAGAGATCAAAGAAACCTCGTATAACGAACCTCTTGTAAATTGGCATGCGTATGATGGACAAATTGCGCTTGATGCAGTCTATAACAGCCATGGATTCGCAGAATACGCATCAGATACACGTATGATCGAATTTTCAAGACTATTGAAGAGAGAAGAAGGTTTAAATGTCTTACCGGCTTCTGCATGTAGTTTGGCCGTTTTACCTTCTACATTAAAGAACATTCAGTTAAATGGAACTAAGTTTACCATCGTTGCTATACTGACAGGCAGAATACCATATAATGGTCGTCATAAAAACAATAATGCAAAAAATCATAGTGACAGTCATAAGTGATTTGAGGCTGAATATTTGAGCCTTGTAATTTCTAAAGGTAAAAACTTTGCCAAAGAAGTAACAACAGATTTTTTTGTGTTATGTCTCAAAATTTGGAGATACGTTAAAGTTAAATCAAAAGATGAATTAAACTTGAAACGAATTCGAGATAATTGATTGAAATTCAGGGAGAGACTAAAGTGGAAATATTAGGGCATTATGGCGATGACGGGATAAAGATACGCTTTCGAGATAATACTTATGAAATTATTTATCCTAACAAATTATGGTCAAACTATCCCACTGCTGATAAGGCAGTTTTATTAGATCATCTAACTTATGTTACAACAATTCATCTTCCTCTAGTCTTCAGCGATAGAGAGTTGTTATATAATACAGCCCTTCCTTTTTTTGAGCCTTATTTTTTTAAGAACTTAATTATGGACTTTCCCTCCTGTGCTGAAGTTGATGGTACGAATACTTCCGATTTGATCCGCCAGTTTATGAATCTAAAAGTGCAGTTCAAGGACAATAAAGCAAAATTTCCACAATTCGATGTACAAACGAGTGAAAATTCTTCTGTGGTTGCACTTTCATTCGGAAAGGATAGTTTATTGACGTATGCCGTAGCACAGGAAATCAACCTACATCCCAAAATTGTGTATATTATTGAGCCCTCAATGAAGTATGAAGAAAAACACAAAACGCTTCTAGCTGAGAAATTCTACAACGAATTTGGGGTAAAATTACACAAAATAACTCACACAGTTGGACAATTGCGAAATTATGAGTATTTGAATATTGCTATAACAGAGCTTGGCTGGGGACTTCAATCCACAGAATACGCTCTTGAGATGCTACCTCTCGCTTACGAGTATCAGGCAAAATATCTGTTATTTGGAAATGAACAGAGCTGCGGAGAATATACCTTTGATAAAGAAGGCTTTATAAACTATCCCGCCTATGATCAATCACACAACTGGACTGTGCAAATATCAGCAATGACGCAATCTTTGACAAATCGTAACGTATGGACCGTCAGTTTAATCGAGCCTTTAAATGATATAGCAGTGATGTATGTATTACAGCATCGATATCCAGAGATCGGCAAATACGAAATGTCTTGCTTTACCGAGACTGAAGCTGGCAGAGACACTAAATGGTGTCATTCCTGCTCTGTGTGTGGAAAAATGTATCTTTTATTAGTTGCCGCTGGCTTTGATCCAAAACATGTTGGTTTCACAAAAAATATGCTTTCAAAGGAATTTAGAAACTATTTTTCCCTATTTGGTGGCAAAAAAGTTCACACATATGCTCTTACCGGCTTAGGCTTTGACGAGCAACTTTTTGCATTTTATCTTGCTAGTAAACGAGGTAACAAAAGTGATCTAGTTCTGGAATTTGAGAATAGCCCACTTTATGAAAAGGCAAAGGAACGAGAAGAGGAACTTTATAACATCTTTCTTAGCATTCACAAGAGTATAACGTTACCTCCGGATTTATTTGAAAAAGTATTTGAAATTTATAAGGAAGAAGTAGAAAGTTTTGAATATTGAGGTGCAGAAACCATTGAAACGCCTAAACGTGGCATTAGTATGCAATACAAGGATAACGGATGACGAATTCCAAGTTGAATACGATCCGCCAGATACTATAGAAAAAATTGAGCACGCTATTCGTAACACAGGTCACAATTTCATGTTCATTGAAGCGGATGAAACTGCATTTGATGAATTGAGAAGATTAAAACCTGACATCGTTTTTAATAGGGCTGAAGGAGTTCGTGGAGAAAGCAGGGAATCTCATATTCCTGCTATTTTAGAAATGTTGAATATTCCATACGTTGGATCTAACATACTTACCACTGCTATTGCACTTGATAAAGGCACTACAAAGAAGATTTTATCTTTTCATGGTGTCAAAAACGCGCACTTTCAAGTATTTGAGGAATTCAATGAACCATTTGTACACAAACTTAGTTTTCCTTTGATTTTAAAACCGAACCATGAAGGATCTAGTGTAGGTATCGATATAGAAAACGTGGTGCACGATGAGACAAACTTTCGTAAAAAGTTGACAGAAATGTTAGAAAAGTACAAAGAGTCGATTTTAGCGGAAGAATTTATTGAAGGTAGAGAATTTAGCGTGGGAATATTAGGAAACGGAAATAACCTTCGTGTATTGCCTATCCTTGAGGTTGACTTTGGTAAACTTCCAGCAGAAGTCGGTACGGTATACGGTCAAAAAGCAAAAACGATATTAGATACGCCACGCGCCCATATCTGTCCTGCCAAAATATCAGATTCTTTGAGAAAAAAAATAGAACAGATCTCTATTCAAACGTTTAATATACTAAATTGTAATGATTTTGCGCGAATTGATCTTCGAATGAACGCATCAGAAGAATTATTTATCTTAGAAGTAAATCCGCTACCTGGCCTTGACTATAATTTAGAAGAAAACGAAATCAGTTTTTACCCTGTTATGGCTTTTGCATCAGGAATGAACTTCGATAAAATGATTCAAGAAATTCTGAAAGCTGCAATCGATCGATATCAGTTGCATTAAAAAATGGAAGGTGCCCCTGCGATTGTGGAGTATTCTCCTCACAAGATTGTAGAACTAACCAATGAATATTTAGAAAGACAGTTTGGGAAAGAGTTTCGGATTACAATAGAAACAAAATTAGATCCTCTGAAAATATCAGCCATTCAACTGATAGATACCAAAAATTTTCGAAAAGAATTGAGATACTCTGTCGAAGAGTTTATAGAACGAACGAAGCAACCAGATTTTTATTGTCTATTAATTTATAACCAAGATCTTTTAGTAGCATTTTTATTCGGCTATAAAGATGAGTCTCTTGAAGATGCATTTTATCTTGATACGATTGCGTCCATCTTGCAGAGAAAAGGCATAGGAACGTTGCTATTACTCTGTGCACTTGTTATTTGCTACCTGATGGGCTTTAGATATATGACTTTGAGAACTGAATTAATCGATGAAAGGGGACAACATCCTTTCGAGTTTTTTAAGAAGAATGGTTTTTACCGTTTCGAGTGTCCTCCAGAAGAAGGCATCGCTATGAAAAAAGAGCTTACGGAAAATGATGTTGTCACTTATCTTGATATGCTAAAAAAATAAATAAAACTTGAGAATTGAAAGAGATTCTTTGTAGGTTATCGCATTGATGACTCTAGGTGTTGTAGAACGCCGTTGGCTTTTGATTCAGTAAAATTTTTTCCTTCTTCTGTAAGTCTGTAGATGTGCCGAAGCGGTGCATCCTTAGGATCTTCTGATGAGTCTTTTACAAGATATTGTAGCTTGCATAGGTCAGTGAGATGTCGATATATATTTCTGATATCTGGTGAACCTAAGTCATGTTCGAACTTATTCATCAATTGCCATATTTTGTAACCATATGGAGAGTTGTTTTTCTTTTCTAAGTGGTATATTATTGCGAGAATTTTCTGCTTTGTTTTGCTTAGAGTCGGAAATGGACCCATTTTAGATACAACTCTATAGCAATGTTTAAATAGTCATGACTTATAAACTTTACCTATAGGTGTTTCACCTATAGGTAGAATAATCTTATGCAAAGCATATCGTGGTCCTTTCTTATGAACAAGACCAGTATTACTTTAGACACTTCCTTCGATTACATGAAGAAAGTGGATTCGACATGTGAGCGTGATAATTATGACAAGGAAGATTTTTATCGCAATTGCCATTGCCAGTGTTCTCAGCTCACTTACCGTTGGTCTAATTGGACCTGTGTACCCTATTTTTATTACTGAGAAGATTTCTGCATCAATCATTAATGTCGGTATGATTTACGCAGTTTTCTATGCCGTAGGGGCTTTTGTAAAACTTCCTGCAGGCAAACTAGCAGATAAATACGGGAAGGCAAAATTACTTTTTATTGGAGGCATCCTAGGTGCGGGATGTACATATGGATACACGCTTTCATCTACTATCGGGCATCTAATTCTAATTGAAGTTTTGAACGGGTGTGCATATGCTACAACTCGACCAGCTATGTTGGCATTATTAGCTGAAATTACAAATCCTAAGAAAAGAAGCTTTCAAATGGGTTTTTTTGACTCTGTCTACGATTTCTCAATCGCTGGTTCCGCTTTCGTAGCGGGTATGGTCGTAAGTACACATGGGTTTGCATTTCTATTTTATATCTGCGCAGTTTTACAATTAAGTTCTGGTGTATTAGCATATAAGTCAGTTCACTTTATTGACATAAAACGTTGATTTTCAAAATAGTATAGTCATAAGACTAACTGCAAAAAATTATTTTTTAAAAGAATTATGATGGTATTAAAACAACTTTTTTCACGCAAACATCCGTTAGTTTTCTATCGATGAGTTTATATGGGATTAGCCTGTATTTTTTATCACTAAAAAATATAAGCAGAAAGAATCATTTTTTTTCTAAAACTAGAAACTCTTAACCAGGATGCTTCCAGTAATCGTCTAGATTCAATTTGTAGGTATCTACAAAATTCATGTTTATTAGAGGGCTTAATTTGGTTGTTTTCTTAACATCTGACGCTTTTGTCAGTTTAATCATTTCATGCATCGAGGTATATCGAAAAGAGGCCGCAGGAATATTAATGGGAGATTATGTTTTCAACAGTGACACGTACTACATAAAGGGCGTTATTCCCCTTCAATCAGCTAATAGGAAATTTAGCGAAGTTGAATATCATTTAGCGCGAACCCAAAGAATGCGTGAAAATTTGGAATTATGCCTTTCTGATTTTATCGGTTACTTTCATTCACATCCTCAGTATTTTAACATGGAAATCACTTCAGAATTGAGTCAGGCGGACAAAGAGTCTATGGAAGAGGGTGATTTTGAGATCATTGTTTCCATTAAAGATTTGAAGCGTTATTCGCCCTGGATTTTTAAAAAAAAGACAATGGAATTGTCAGGGTGTGTTGGAAGCTATACACTAAATATAAGTGCTTATTCTCGTGATAGCGAAGAATATTCCATTCATACGATAGTTTGTCCCTTCACGGACATCCTTAACCTGTTTAGAAAGCACAATATAAAAATAAATACGTGGAATTCAATCAACAAGAACACACAACGAAAACTCAGGCGGCTAATATCAGCATATGATGATGCAGTAATAAAAAATCATAACGGTAAGTCGATATTGCACGAAATTTCTAAAAGTTTAACAAGATACAAGCAATGATCTTTTGAAAGAAAATCTTCTTTAGACCTGCGAGAAGGTCAAAACTTTATTTTAATTATGATCGCAGTACCAATACCAACGATAAATGCTGCGATATAGAACGCTAGAAAAAAACCAACATAAAAGGCAAGAAAACCTCCTAACAAAGAGCCGATAGTTGTTGCTAGACTGATGGTTGCATTATACATGCCAAATGCGTTCCCCTGTCGTTCGGGAGGTGCAATATTAGTAAGGAGCGCAGATCCGGAAACCGCAATTATACCCCATGTTATGCCTGCGATTAAAAACAATAACGTTACGAAAAATATAGCCCATTGTGGAAAAAGCAATACAAAAATAGCAAAGAATGAAAATATGAATATCCTTAAGGAAATGGCTGTTGTAAATATTTTCTTGCGTCCAAGGGTTTCCGCCAATTTTCCGGTAATAGCATGTGTGACTGTGGACATAATGGAATTTAATACATAAATGAAAAATATTAAGCTGTCATTAATACCCAACGTTTTTAAATATAAAGGAAATGGCAAAAAAGCGACAAAAAATGCGGTAAACAGTATGAATGTTGCAATATAATAGAGAGGAAGGATATTAGTTAATTCGTATTTGAGGCGTCTCCAAAATTTATGTTGAAAAAAACGTGGCAGTTGAAAAAGGAGTGTTGGAGCAAAGGCAAGTTTTTCACGTATACCAGGGCGTGGTATTAGAAATGCAAGCATATGGCGCTCAAATGTAATCGGAGGTTCTTCAAGAAGAAAAACTGCAAGGATACTGCTTATCCCACAAAATAGAGCACATAATACGAAAAGATAGAGAAGTTCTAACCTTATGAGAAAGATACTTGCAATAAATAGTCCTGCAGTCCATCCTACTCCGCTAACAAAGTTAAATAAGCCTATCTTTTTTTCCCATAAGGGTTTTGGTGCCAGTTCAATAACAAGCATACTCGATGCAGGGATACATGATGTGGAAAGCAATCCCAACAAGATATTCATCAATATCAGTGCGCCTACAGTAGATGCGAGAGCGGTCATACCGAAAAATATGGTTGCTGTGAGAAAACCAAAGAAGATGAAAATACTCCGTCTTGCAGACCTATCGGATAGTTTTCCCCAGAGGATAAGTCCAGGAATTGATGCTAAATTGAATGCCGCCACTACCAGTCCAACATCTGCAAGAGATCCTCCAATAAAGACCACATATAGGGGAAACAGTACATTCGCAATCCCGAAGGCTCCTTTATATGGAACAAACGAAAGAGTCCACAGACTCTTCTTTCCTTTTTTATGTAACCATTGAGGAGGTTGCATCGAACCAGTTTCTCCAGTATATTTATCGAGATCTATGAGTCAACGTCAGCGATTCGCTTGGATATCAGTACATTTTTTAAATTTAACGTTACAAGTAACAAGAAGGAAGGATTCCTAAATATTATAGAAATCCATAATTCGCAAAGACAAATAGTAACTTGGACTGTCTATGGAATGGTTTTTTAAACTACAAACCGAAATTTGTAAACTTCCCATTGTTATGATCCAAGTTTTCAAATATTCAGTCTTGCATTTTAATTTACATGGCTCATAAAAAAAATGAATGAAAAAAATGATAAAGAAGAGGCGAACATTATTATTGTCTTTTGGGCCTGCTACGAAGGGTGATTGGCGAATGACAACGAATTTCGTGAAGGTTAAAGGAGATACATATTACATAAAAAACGGTACACTAGACCTTCGCAAGAAAGGAATTATTGATTTAAAAAATATCAAAGGACTAGAGAACCTCACTAATCTCCAAGAATTGGATCTTAGTAATAATAAAATAAAAGAAATTAAAGGATTAGAACACCTTATTCACCTAAAGAAGCTAGACCTGAGTAATAACGATCTAGAAGAGATCAAGAATTTAGAATCTCTTACTAATCTCCAGAAATTAAACCTTAGTGGTAACAATATAGTAGAAATCAAAGGATTACGGCATCTCATTAATCTCCAAGAACTAAACCTCAGTAATAATCAGATGAAAGAGATAAAAGGATTAGCACGCCTTATTAATCTTCAAAAACTACACCTTAGCGAAAACAGTATAGAGGAAATTAGAGGATTAGAGCAACTCATTAATCTTCAAGAACTAGATCTTGGGGGTAACAATATAAAAGAAATTAAAGAATTAGATGCTCTAACCAGCCTCCAAATTCTAAATCTTCGTTGGAACTATATAAACGAAATTAAGGGCTTGGAGAACATCACTAACCTCCAAAAACTCTACCTGAATCATAATTTTATCGAAGAGATCAAAGGATTAGAAACCTTTATCAATCTCCAAGAACTAAACCTCAGAAGCAATTATATAAATGAGATTAAGGGCTTAGAGAACCTCAATACACTACAAAAACTATTTCTTGGTAATGATATAGAAGATATCGTAGGGATGGGAAGTCTTGCTGATCTGGAAAAACTAGATCCTCGAAATACGATAGACGAGATTAAAGGATTAGAACATCTTACCAATCTTATAGAATTGTCCCTTCGTGCTAATGAGATTAAAGAGATACAAGGGTTAGAGAAACTCATCAACCTCCAAAAACTAGACCTTAGATTCAATCAGATAAAAGAGATAAAGGGATTGGAGCATTTCTCTATGTTACAGGAAGTAAAAATTAGATTTAATCCAATAAAACACAGTGAAAGCCATTTAGTAGGGAGACCTGGGCAGGAACTTGTAAGATACTGTCGAAAAAAGGTTGAAAAACTAATAAGAAGTGGTTGAAAAACGCATGAGTCCTTTTTTGTTTTTTCTTGATATACTCGAAAAACTATTAAATACTGTAGTTGATGGAACTAATTCTAATATACTTATCAGAAGTCTTATATGAAATCGGCAGATATGATGAAACGGGATTTTTCAACAATCTTTTCAATTGTTACACGGTTTTTAATGTACAAGGATCGACTTTATAAAGGTGAGCGTACTATATAGGATATATCCGCCCAGCTCTTTACTATAAAATTTGTCAAATGCCTTAGGAGCAGTGAATTCATGGTATCAAATGAGCAAATTATCGCATTAGGAATTTTTATATTCGTCTTTGCCCTTATAGTCTCTGGCATTAAAGAAAAAACTATTGCTGGCGTTTTTGGACTTGTTTTGTTAGGTGCTTTTAGAATTCTCGCTGTTGAAGAGATGATCGCATATGTAGACTGGGAAGCAATTATGTTGCTCTTTGGGCTGATGGTAATAGTGGGTGCATTTAGGGAGGCGGGTGTTTTTGCATATCTCACAGCCTACATAATCAATTTTACTAAATGTGATCCAAAAAGGATGCATTATATGTTCATTGGCTTGACGGCATTGCTAGCTTCTTTTTTAGATAGCGTTACGGTAGCGTTGTTTATGGTCACCGTAACGATTATGATTTGCGAGGTGATCGAAGTTAACCCAAAACCGTACATCGTTTCAGAGATTTTGGCAGCAAATGTAGGCGGAACGGCGACTGCAATAGGTAATCCTCCCAGTATAATGATTGCATCCGCTGCGGGCTTAACATTTGTTGAGTTTGCTGTAAATATGGCTCCGATAACCATAGCGTGTCTTGTACTTCTTACGCTATTCTTAAGATGGTACTATAAAGATTCCCTAGAGAAAGCTAAAGTTGCGATGGAAAGCTGTCCTGTAGCCCCTAGAGCACTTGTCACAGATGAAAATCTCTTCAGATTATGTATTATTGTTTTTCTGGTTTTCGTTGGATTAATGATTAGTCATAGTTTTATTCATATAAGTCCTGCGATCATTGCATTAGGTTGTTCTGGTGTTCTTTTATTCGTAGGAGGAAAAAAGATGACAAAAATATTACATAAAGTTGAATGGTCGACTTTACTTTTCTTTGGTTCATTATTTATTGTTGTAGGAGGACTTGATAAAGTTGGAATCCTATATATAGTTGCTGAAGGTATAGCAGGTCTTGTTGGTCAAAATATGGTAGCAGGAATATTTTTGATTGCATGGACCTCTGCATTAGGCTCTGCTGTAGTAGATAATATACCTCTGGTTGCTACACTTCTTCCAATTGTATTTAATATTTCTCAAATCACAGGCCTTGAACAAAAGCCTTTATTGTGGGCTATGGCTCTAGGCGCATGCATGGGTGGTAATTCAACAATTCTTGCATCATCAGCAGGAATTGTAGCTCAGGCTGCTACTGAGAAAACTAAGTATCCAATTAAATTTTACGAGTTTCTAAAGGTTGGTCTACTATCGGTGTTTTTAACAGTTGGTGTAGGAAGTATTTATCTAGCTATCCGATTCGGAGTTTTTGGTTGAGATAAAAGCCCATAACTGCTCATGATCTATTTTATAGACATAATTTGGATTTTAAAATCTAAAGAGTGAAATAAATACAAGAAAGATGAGTAAAATTGAGGCTAGAATAACTGTATCTATTATCACGCACTTAAATAAATTGCGTCCTCCTCCTCCTAGTTTTACATACACTAGTTTGTTCATCACAGCAGAAACTACTGCAGCTAGAATTGTTATCACTGCGATATAGTCAGATATTTTGCCTTGCGCAAACAAAATAGAAACTGAAAAAATTACGGCACCGGATCCTGCAAACCCACCAATTATACCTGCAATGACTAAACCAGTCTCTCCAAACGTTTGTTGAAGTATTAGTGTAAGAAATGTAATTCCAACAAATAAGGCAGTAAATTGCAGTGCTGATTTAAAGGAAAAAGGAGACTCTACTTTAGGGGGTATCAAACTCATCTCTTTTCGGGGATATCCTCTTACAATACCAGCTAGAAATGCTAGCGCAAGTGGAACAGCAGTATATGCTAATAAAATCGGTGCTAAAATTGCGGCAATTAATAAATTTCGTAAGATCATTGTAGCATTTGTAATTACAATCGCTTTCGAGAATAATTTTCCTTGCTCCTTCTTTTCTCCTGATTTACGTGCAATATTTGTAATACTTGAGACTGTTGCTTCACTATTAGCAACGCCACCAAAACTAGCGAATAGAAACAAGCCTTTTGTTCCAAACTTGTTGAGAGCAATATAGTTCAGAAATCGAAGGCTCAATAATAGAATTAAAAGATAATATAGCAGACGCAGATTTATAGTGTTAAAAAAGGGCTCAGTTACATTGGGAATTAAAGGAAATAATAGCAGGAACAAGACACCTAACTCAAGTGCGGCTATTAATTCTTCATAGGACAATTCTTTTACAATATCGCGTAATTCTTCCTTTACACTCAAAATAAGCGTTACAAATAGAGCAACGCTAACCGGGAGTAAAATAAAACCATAACCAACCAAAATCCCCATTAGAAATGCAAGTCCAAAGGAAATAGACGTTGTAACGCCAGGATCTTTTGTTTGAGTTATTTTATACCATGTATGCCCACCAATAAGAATTATCGCAAAAATTGAGCTAACAGCCAAAATAATTAAAGCTATCTGTGGAATTAATTCAGCAGCAATAGAGGTAAACGTTCCAAGAAGACTCAACAACCCGAAACTTCGAATACCTAGTATTTTGAAATTTCCTTCCTCTCTCGCCGCCTTTTGTCTCTCAACTCCTATGATAGCTCCTGCACTAAAGCCGATTAATATTCTGATGGCTATTTCTGCTGAAAGAGATGGTGCTATCTGCATAATATTCCATCCTAATAATGAGATGAAATATTTTTTCGTTGTTCTTTATATTTTTTTTTAGATATCAATAAAATTAGAAGATAAAACTATAAAGATGATGACGCAAACTTATTAGATGGCTAAGCAAATCAACTCCTTTATTGAACAATAAAACACGATTATATAACTTTAGAATTTACAAAAATTTCACTGTGAAAATAAGTGAGACCAACATAGTGTGCCAATTTTTTTAAGTGAAAATATTCTCCTATATGGCTTTAAGAAAAGTAATATCACATTAATTAAAAGTATTGAAGCCACAAAACTAATTCAAATTCTTAATATGAATTTATTTGTTAAAATTTTTGATAAAAAGGTCTACCATATTCTATATTTCCGCCAACAAGATGGAATATAGTCTGCTATGTCTATTTTTTGCGAAATTTCTAAAGAGGATAACTTCTTTTGGTTCTGAATTGTAATGACTGTATTGTCACTCACTGTCATCATCATCATGAATTCTTATTGACAATTGTAAAAATTGATTTATAATTTATATGTTGAATTAACATAGCTTTCTTGCTAATATGTATTCAAACATTTAAAAATATTTCTATTTACAAAGTTAAACTTTACGTTTGTAAAAATAAAATATTAGAACTCTTGAGGATTTCGCAGCGGTTAACCTAAAATCCACTAAATAACTCAAAAATTTCTTTTCGCTTCCTAATGCCACTAATATTTAAGTTCAAAATTGTATAATTGAAAAATTGAGAAAAAGAAATTAATTATGAGCTCTAAATCGGGAATTCACTTCCATTCTCTCAATCGCCATTTTTATGGCGTCAGCATGTTTATCATAGAACGGTGCGTTAAGTAGAGTGTTTCTAACATCATCTTCATTGCCTAACCCTCCACTTGTTGCTATAACAAGAAAAACTCTTTGGAAATGCATTGGATGCAATTTTTGGAGTTCTTCGAGGTTATCGACAAACCATTGCCAGCTATCATCTATGAATGCAAGATTGCTTCCTGCACTGGCGATAGTAATATATTTGTTTTTGAGCGGTAATTCAACTAACGCAAACTTTAAAGCCTCAAGTACTTTATCTTTTGTGTCGAAGCCTCCAAGAGCGCTTGTGATCATTATTTTTTCAGTTTCAGGCGTTTCTTCAGCCAAAACCCTGTTTTTAAAATAGTCCATTGCCTGTTCGTTGACTTCCGCTCCTATTCTCAATATTGTTGAGCGTAGATCCGCATGAACCGATTTACCGTCTAAAATATCCTGAAATTTGGCTCTTCCGAATTCTGTAACCTTCTCGGAACCAAATTTGAAAGCGGCCCAAAGGAGAGCGGCTCTTGTATCTGAATCCTGAGGGGTTTCATCCTTCTTTGGCTCTAATCCATAAACTTCAAGTGCATTTTCTGAGATTTTTTTACCAATAACTGTAATTTTGTCTCTCATAGGTGTGCTTATAAAATAGGCGTGTCTTAAATGCCCTATCAGAGAGTCAACGGGTAATGATCTGGTCTCTTCTATAAACCAGTCTTCAATAAATTCCAGATATTCCTTTAAGGAATAATCCCCTCTTCTAACCAGAGCATAAAAATCGTTTTCAATCCCAAAACTGTCTACTGGGTTTAGTTTCTGTTCTTTAATCAACTTGCCTAACTTGGTTAACATCTCTTTTTCATATTTGACCCGATAAAATGCTATATGGTCTGTATTCAACTTAAAAGTGATTGTATCATCTGGAATGGACACACTTAGAGTTTGCCCTTTCATGTTTGTGGTGATTTTTTGGGTTTCACCATTCTTCAGGAAGAGTAAAATGTCAATTGGTAGCAGCCAAGTCTTATCTGATTTGTGTGGTAAAAACTTAAACTCTTCCTGTTTAAGAAATAAGTTATTATCATGTCTTCTTACTTCAACGATGGGAAAGCCTGACTGATGAATCCACGATTCAGCAAATTCCTTTACTGGTTTGCCAGATGCTTCTTCAAGTGCAGCCCAAAATTCGTCTGATGTTGCGTTTGAGTATGCGTATTTAGTGAGATAGTGATTTAAACCCGTTTTAAAATTCTCTTCTCCTAAAAAGGAAAAAATTAGCATCCGAAGTATACAAGCACCTTTTGAATAAATAATTGGTGCGCTTGCAGCATCTATGCTGGCTTCTTCCTCGCCAGGAAGTTCAATTGACATAGTTTCGATTAGTGAGTCTCTTCCCAGAGCCTCAATCAAGTCATCATTAATAAAGCGATCCCACATTTCCCATTCTGGATGATAATGCGAGACAATGACGAAATTACCAAAAAAGGTAGCAAACGATTCGTTAAGCCACAAATATTTCCACTCCTCAGGAGTGACCAAATCTCCAAACCACATATGTGCCGTCTCATGCGCAACCGTCATGGCGACTCCTATTAGACCCCGTTTAGATGTTATGCCTGGCCACACTAACAGAGCATTCTCGCGATACAATGTGGCGCCCCAGTTTTCCATTGCACCAAAAGCAAAATCAGATACGCAGATATAATCACATTTCGGGAGAGGAAATTTAACACCTGTATATTCTTCTCCAAAAGTTAATGATTGTCTAGCTATTTCAAGGCCAAACTTGCCATATTGTGTTTTTCCGGGAGTCGTTGCCACCCTAACTAATGGTTTTGTAGATGAATCTTCAATGAATTCAAAATCTCCTACACCAAGAAAAACGAGATATGTGGACATGGGTGGAGTACGTTCAAATCGAACCAACTTCTTTCCGTCACCCAGGTTCTTTTCTTCAACAATGGGCATATTGCTTATCGCTTTAAGATTTTCAGCAATGATAAATTCGATGGCGAAAGTTGCTTTTTTCGCTGGATGATCGAAGCATGGAAACGCTCGCCGCGCATCTCTCTCCTCAAATTGAGTAACAGCAACGTATCTTTCTTCTCCTTCAATTTCATACTTTGAACGATAGAAGCCTACCAGTAAGTCGTTGATATTCCCAGTATAATCAATTGACAACTCGATAGTGTTTTTCATTGTTTCTGGAAGCATTATTGTTATTTCTTGCTTGTCAACATCAAAAGAGAATTCACAATCGAGGAATTTCTCATTCTTTTTTACCTTACAACTCCGGAAAATCAAATCATTTGCGTTCAAAACAACTCTGTCAACTGATTTTTCAGCCTTTGTTTCGATATCAATTCTTCCCTTAAAGGTGAAAGTGTCTAGATTTGGTTCCAAATGAATAGTGTAATTTACAGGTTCCATCTATTCTCCCTCTTTCTAGAATTATAATGACTGATCGAATCAACTGTTTTGAACATTATTCGTTATTAAGTTTATATTTGAGTATACTGATTAGTTGTGACACAAAAAACCAAATCAATTATATCTTATGTTGTACAAGAATTCAAAAGAAACAGTAAAGCGTACTCAAAAAGATAGGAAGTGGTATTGTGTCTGTACAATATTGCCCACACTGTGGTAC
The DNA here is from genome assembly GCA_016840515.1 of Candidatus Borrarchaeum yapensis. Lineage (GTDB taxonomy): Archaea > Asgardarchaeota > Sifarchaeia > Borrarchaeales > Borrarchaeaceae > Borrarchaeum > Borrarchaeum yapensis. The sequence continues at coordinate 66,954 of JAEOSF010000009.1, forward strand.
TGCATTAGATGATCCTAGTGCTAAGTTTTGTCCAAATTGTGGCGCATCAGTAGATGTTGCAGTTACTCCTACAAAGGAAGTAACGCCACCTCCACCGCCTCCACCAACTGAAGTTCCCCCTTTACCCAGCCCACAAGCACTCGTTGAATACGCTGGCTTCTGGGAGCGTCTTTTGGCATTTATTCTTGACGTAATAATCATTGGTATTGTAAGTTGGATAGGATTTTTTGCGATTATTGGCAGTGCGATGGATTATTTTGGTCTCAGTGGTCTATTTTCTTGGTTACTAGCATTTCTTTACTTTTGGGCATTGGAATCATTTAATAAAGGACAAACCATAGGAAAAATTGCCTTAAAGCTAAGGACAGTTGATGAATATTCACTTGAGCCGGCAACACCAGGCAACCTTGTCATCAATAATCTTAGTAGAGGCTTTTGGGGCATTATATTAGACTTCTTAATTGGCATTTTAGCGAATCGCGGCGATGTACAAAAACGTTTAAGAATTCTACAAAACTTAAGTAAGACAGTGGTTATAAAAACAACGTAAAACTCTTAATATCATTTTTTTCTTTTTCTTCAATCAAAATCAGACTATATCCGTTTCCAAAAGCCACAGGATGCACATCTTTGAGTGCCATGCGAAAGTATATACATTTGAAGTCTACATCTAGGACAGATAAGCCCTCTATTAATTCGCTTAGATACTCCTTCCATTTCTTTCAACCACTTATGGTATTACCCGGATGTTACACAAACCCTGAGCAATCTATATTCTCTTGATAATTCTACATTTTTAAAGAAGAAATTTGATCAACCAATTTTCAAGCAATATGATTCTAAATACTTAGTTAAATATCAGTAATTGATGAAGAGACTTTTTACATCCCTTTCATATAATTTGGAAGCATGAAAATAAATAAATCTTCAGGTAAAGTCCTCCGCAAAAAATGTATCGTTCTGGGTCATAAATAAGAATTGGGAATTCTATGCACCATTGCAAGAGAAGTAGAAATTATTATTCCAACCATTCTGGGATTGTACAACATGCTTCAATCTTTTTTATTTTGAGATTTAGTTCAGCCAATTCTCGAAGAGCACTTCTAGTTGGAAGTACAAGTCGGTCTGCGCCTGATTTGACGATTTGTTTGTCAATTTCAATACGCATACGTCCTTTTGGTCGCATACAACCTACTGAAAGGGGAATTTTCGGAAACATCAATCTAGCAATAGCAACAATTTGTGCAAAGGTTTCGGGACTCGGAGCAGGTATATGCTCCATTAGCGTTTCCCGAGTGGGTATAAGTCCAATAATAACTATTTCATCTGGGTTTATCTGGCGAGCCATTTCCAATGCATTTAACTCACCAACAATTTCTCCAAAATGAATTCCTAAACAGACGTGGGGGGCAATATACGAAATGCCTGATTGCTTTAACATCACTAAATTATTAAAATAGTCTTCAGGTGTTTTATCAAGCCCGTAAACTTCCTTAATTGTTCTTTCATCACCAATAACATCTACGGATGCAACATCAACGCCTATTTTTCCCAACTTTTGGGCGATGGATCTGGAAAGCAAGCCCGTATGAGCATTAATCACTAAGTTAGTTTCTTTCTTAATTTCAGCAATGGCATCAAGAAATTTTTCAAAGGGTACTGCAGCATTTTCGTCTAGTCCCCCACTCAATAAGCATCCGATAGCCCCATTCTTCTCCAATTCATAACATATTTCAAGCAACTTTTCAGGAGAACTTCCATCCAACATATGATCCAGATAATATTTATCACAATGGGCACAACTTAAAGAACATTCACTTCCAGTCAAAGAAATTGAGGGAAATTTATTTCCAGGGAAATATGCTCTTAAAGTCCTTCCAAAATGTTGTAGGCGAGTATTAAATGCAGTCTTTTGAATAATCTCGATATCTTCTATAGGTAGTTGAAAAAGAAACTGGGCTTCCTCATAGGTTATTGGTCTTTCAGAGGCGTTCTTTAAAATTTCCTTCAATTTTCGAGTTTGAGTTTTTTTCTTTACCATTTTATCCCCGTAAAGCTGTTATTAAAATGTCTAAAAAGTCCTCTGGTCCGGCTCCCAAGATTTGAATCATTTCGTTTTCAAAAAAATTTGTTATGATTTCTTGTAATGTAATTTCGTCAATCTGTGCTCCTTTTAATGAATTTTCAAGCGTGTGGATTTCTTCTTCTGGATGCATATAGAAATCGCCAGTGAACATAATATTAACAATTTTACTCATGCGTTCGTCAGTTTCAACGGTTACTCGAAGCAATTTACCACCCGGAACCTTTTTTTCTGCCTTATTTTTCAATATATGACCTCCTTAGCGTTTGAAGACCCAATCTTTGGCACCATATTTTTCTGCCTTAAATTTAACTGCTAATTCTTTTTCACTTTCTGTTAGTGTCCCTCTTTCAAGCTGAATTGAAAGTGCCTTTGAAAAACCTCGTTCTAATGCATCTTTTAACGTCTCAAAATCAACAAGCGTATCTCCAAGTTCTCGTCGAATTGATGTAACTCGTTGTTCAACCTGTTCAATTAATTTATCACTTATCTTTTCTTTAGAGACCCGTAAAACAGAGAACATTTTCTTAACGTCTAAATCTCTCAAAATCGTTCCATGTTGCAGCATAACGGTTTCTTTTTTAGGTTTCCTTCTTGTTTGGGCATTGCCTGAAATTTTTTTAGTGCCAGAAATGATATCATTAATGGGTTTAAAGGTAGCGTCAATACCGATATCTTTAAGCCCATAAATTATACCTTGGCAGATCAACTGATAGGATTCTATTATATCCTTTGGAATCTTTGGATCATTGTCTCGTACTAAAACGCTATATGTAATTTCTCCATCATAATCGTGATATACGGCTCCCCCACCTGTAATTCTCCTTACCACATCTACACCCTTGCTTTGACAGGCTTCAATATCCACTTCTTCATAAACACTCTGGAAATATCCTATTGATACAGCAGAAGGATTCCAACGATAGGTTCGGATGGTATTCGGAGATTTTCCTTCTGAAATATGAGTTAAAATAGCTTCATCAATTGCCATATTGGTAGCACAATCATTAGTTTGCAAATCAAGTACTCTCCATGCATCCATGTTATTCACCTAACAATTTTAGTTCCCTTTTAACAGTGGCAATATGTTCTTTGGTTAACTTATAAGGATAATTGTAAAAAGGGCCTCTTGGCGACTCATTATAAAAAGGTCTGTTGCAAGAAGGACATCCTGAAGTACGAAAAGGATCTCCCGAGTCGATTATCTCATTGAGTTCTTCTTTTGTTACCCCATAATCAAGCAAAGTTCCTTCATTAGAAAAACTCATTTGTTCAAACCTCGTTTTATGAATTATGATTAAATGCCTGATCAGTTGAATTCGCCGATAAACACTTATTGATGGCTGGGCACGATTTTCTAGGGCTGTTCCTTTAATTGGTGTAAATGAAAAGAGCCCAGGTAGAATTTTCAAGTCGAAAAGTCTTTGAATAAGTTGTGCAACATCTTTTTCGCTTTCTCCAAGACCAATAATGATATGTGTACTTACCTTTCCATTTCCAAAAATCTCTAAAGCGTCAGTCAGAAGTTCAAAGGTACGATTCCAAGAATAAGGTCCTCCCACGCCTTTTCCTTTTACTTTATTGAATATTTGTTCAGTTGCTGCGTCTAATGGAATTCCAATGCGCTCCACGCCTAGTTCTTTAAGTGTAACCATTTGTTCTGCATTTATTGGTTGGCATGACAGGGATATTGGAATTTTAATGCTTCTTCGAATCTCTTTAACCAAATTTACAAGCGTCTGATAGAATTCTGGAAAATTTAAGGCTTGAATACATACTCTATGAATTTTTTTTCCTTGAATGGCCTTAGAAAGTCCTTCTATAACTTCTGTAGTCGAATATATAGGCCAAACTACTCGTGAAAGACGATCTAAGTCTGCAGTGCTTTCTCTTGCTTGGGGGCAGAAAACACAGTTTGCACTACACCTTGAGGGAACATAAGTCATTAGATATGCTGTAGTTGGCGCAGCATCAAGCCTGGATCGAATAAACCCAAGAACAATTGCTGTACCTAAACTTACGCGTAGTTTGTTAGTTGTTTCTGGCATTTGCGTCTCCCAGTTTCCTTTTTCACAACAAACATTGCACAATACAGGCTAAAATTTTGTTGTCTTTAAAAAAATATGAGTAAAGTTTTAAATTTTAAATACTCTTATATCAGCATTTACAAACTTAAGTAAAGAATTTCGCTTATGGAGGGATTTGCGAAATGGAAGAAAAAACGAAAATAGCAGTTTCCGGAGTATTATTACAAATAAAAGATCTTCTTCAATCTCTGACTGAGGAATTGAATAATGCAATGTTAAGGTTAGAGAGAATAGCTAAAGAAGCCGAAGATATTGCAGGAAAAAAAATTAAAGATCAAGAGTATGTAGTCTGATTTTCATCACTTTAATTGTCCTTATATCTTTCAGCTATTCCCCTCACGTAAGATGTTTTACCTCAAGGGTTCATTTCCATGCACAAGAGTGCTTAATTGTCTTTTTCAAGAGATTTTAAGATTTTTAGAAGGCATATGAAGAGCAAATTTGTGAATATATTTCGAACTCATTTAGTTTTATTGAATATATCCTATGCACTCTGTAGCTGTGACGTTGACATGAGGGTAGCGCAACTAGTCGATATAACACCTGGAGTTCGTGTTGTTCTCCCCAAAGCCATATTCAATAAATAATTGATTATCAATACTTTGACTTATACTTATGTTTATGTGAGTTACCTCGTGTTAAAGCTTTGAGGCTTCCTGCTTCTACGACAGACTCGACCCCCTTGCGGGTTACGGAGGTCGTATCTCCACAGGCTTAACATCCCTACGCCCCGTAGGTACTGCTAACGATGATGATGATTATGATGCAATCGGAGTATGCACATTGTCTGCAAGTGTGCGTGTTATCCCTCCAATTGCCGTTGCTATCTTCGTCATACCACCTAAATAACTACTAGGGAAACTCCTCGATGCAGGTGATGAAATTGAACACAAGCTACCGCAATTCATCACCACGCTGAAGCTGTGGTGCTTTCTTGCTTAGCTACTCGTAAATCGCCATTTGGAGTTTGAAAAAAACTATCATGAACGTTCTAACAGAATTATGAAGAACCATGATAGATGTCCTAACCAGCATGTTTTTAAATGGATATTTTTTTCTGAACATTGAAAACAAAAACCATGGTGAAATATCATGAGAACTTTGACACTTGATGAAAAACTCTATGGCGGTATAGCAGTACTCTTGGTAGTCTTACAAGTACTTTTCACGCTTTTATTAGCCCCGTTCTTACCCAGTCAGCAAATAACAATCAGTTGGTTAGAAACAATCATTTATTTGATTTTAGGTTATGTCGGTTTAAGACTAGCCACAAGATCAGGATTTCCTGAGATGATGAATCCAGAAATTAACAACAAGCAACGTTTCGTAATTCCTTTGCTTATCGGAATTCTTTTTGGTGCAGTAACAATCATTTTTGACTTGATTAATCCAATAGGAACAATACATTTCCCATTTCCAATCTCTCTTGTAGTATATCCACGAGCTGCCATTCTACAGCAACTCCTTTTCACACTGTTTCTAGTTACCTTTCTTGTCTGGCTTATTTCTAGCGTAATTCTGAAAGAAAATAAACAGCAACAAGTTTTTTGGGGAGTAGCTATAACTATTGCCATTGCTTATACTCTTTGGCAGATAAGTCTCTTCCTAACCTATGTTGGCGGACTCACTCCCTTTTTTGTTGTGGAACTTATAGTGCTTTCAGGCGGCTTCACATTGACTGCAGCATACCTTTATAGAGACTCAGGCTTTTTATCTGCGATTACAGCCCATCTCGGACAATATTTAATTTGGCATATTATATGGGGCGGTTTTGCTATCGCCCTATTATAATTTTTAAATCTTGAACGTGAAAAGTTAGCAATTGTAAAACTTCAAGAGAATAACGAGTGAAATTTCTACACTCCTGTCTCCATTCTTTAAATAATATTTTTTAAGTTCACTTCACATCTAAGAAGAGAATAAAAAGCACAGCAATAAATGCTGAAAGAGACATAGCCAAAAATGAAGCATAGTAGGCACCGGTGACGTCTTTAAGATATCCTACAATAGGAACAACTAGTACCGAAATGGCGGTACATGTTGAAATGATTCCAAAAGCAAAACTAACACTTTTTTCCTCTGTGAGTTCTTTAGGATAGGCATAAATAGGAGTAGGAGTCATGGCTGCAAAACAACCTAAAATAACTAAGATCAGAGGAATATACAAAATATCAACAATTGGAAAAATTAAGAGAAAAAAAGCAAAAAAAATATTTCCCACGATAATAAATACCTTACGACCGTATTTCTGGATAAGCCAACCTACCGTTGGTGCCATAGGAAGTGCACCTGCCATATATAGACTCATTATAACACCCGCTAAAGCTAAAGAAAAACCTTTTTCGCTAGTTAAGAATGTAGGTCCATAGGTGACAAGAGATACGGTTGTAAAGTTAAAACAAAACCATGCCAAAGCAACTAGCCAGATTTTTTTATCATAAAGGACTCCCTTATGAAATTTAATTGAAACGCTATTCTTTTTAAGGGATTTTCGTTCTTTTAGCAAAAACAGGTTCAGAAACAATATAACAGCAATAACAACCATCCCTAATAGAAGCCAATTTCTCCATCCTCCAAAAATTTCACTAATTCTTGCTCCAATTGCAAGAACGAGGAGAACAGAGACGGGTATTGTTAAAGCGAATATTCCCATGGCTTTACCTTGTTCCTTCTGATTGAACCACATCGGAATAAGTGATGACGCTGTAACAAACAAAAGTGTTCCGCCTATGCCCCCCACTAGTCGTCCGGTTAATAAAATCGCAAAATTTGTTGAAAACACGGTCATGAGAACCCCTATTAAGAGAAGTCCAAGTCCAAGTATTGATATTTTCTTAACTCCAAATTTAATTATGATTAAAGCTCCAGGAATAGAGATAATGATTGCTGGTACAGCAAAAAAAGTCATCAGCAATCCCGCCTCTGCAAGGGTGATAGAAAATTCAGCAACAATAAGTGGAAGAACTGGAGGGATCGAATTTAACACGAATCCGTATATGAACATTTGAAGAAATGCCAAAAATAGAGCTATCCAGCGATATGATGGTTCGTGAAAATCCATGATATATAATCACCAAAGTTGTTGTCTTCTACTTTTTCCAATAATTATTTACTTTACGGGCTTAATATGAGTTTGCATCACTCCTTTTAAAGTTTCTGGGACGCGAAAATTTGTTGGAAAAAGTTTTTAAGAATTGTTTTTCGTTGTTCTATTAGTAAGGTTTAAGAGTCGTTTTTTGTTGTTCTATTAGTAAGGTGAAAATTTATGAACTGTTCTAATGGGATATTTCTTCGATATGTCAATGGAGAACAAAAACTTCATCTTGACAAACCTATTCTTTTGATGGGCTTACCTGGAATGGGAATGGTAGGAAAGATGACGGTAGCCTATCTTATCGAAGAGCTACTTGCAGAGGAAGTAGTTCGAATCTATAGTTCATTTTTTCCAAGTATCTGTTTTCTTGATAAAGGAGGTTTAGGAAGACTTACTCGTTGCGAGATTTACGCGGTAAACGACACAAAACCTAATTTTTTGCTTTTCACTGGCGACTGCCAACCACTTTCATGCGGCATGGTACAGGTGATATCAACTGTTTTAGATGTTGCTCAGGAAACTAATGTGGACACAGTCATTGCAATTGGTGGTTTACGCACCCAAAATGGACCAGATGTCGCGGCTTTTGTCTTTTCAGAAGATGATGCTACCTTTCTTGAAAAGTATGATGTAGAAATGTTATCTTCAGGTCAAGTTACAGGCGCCGTTGGTGTTATGACAGCTCTTGCAGCTGAAAGGGATATTAAGTCATTTGGCATGTTAGGAAAACTTTATTCTGAGGCCCCAGTAGACCCGACTGCAGCTCAAAATGTGTTAAAAAAACTAGTAGACCTTTATAAGCTTGACCTCGATCTTGATAAGTTTTCTGATATGATAGAAGAAGCACGAGAAAAAGAGGTTATACGAGAAAAACTTGTTGAGTCCATTAGAGAGAAAACTGATGAAGAAGAGCGATCATCTTGCTATTTTATCTAAATTACGAGTAGCTAAGCAAGAAAGCACCACAGCTTCAGCGCGGTGATGAATTGCGTTGGGTTTATATAATTTGTTGGGGCGAGAGGCTATGAGTACCTATGGGGCGTAGGGATGTTAAGCCTGTGGAGATAAGGCCTCCGTAACCCGCAAGGGGATCGAGTCTGTCGTAGAAGCAGGAAGCCTCAAGGCTTTAGCACGAGGTAGCTCATAAACTTAGATTAATTCTCAGTTTTTTATTTTTTTTTCATAAATCTGATCTATATAATGAATTAAAAACGGCATACAACTTCTCTGCCAATTTTTTTCCAATTCCCTTTACTTCCATGAAAGCCTCTGGTTTTGCTGTCACTAAATTTTCAAATGTCTTGAATTTGATCAGTAGTTTTCTTGCAAGTTCATCGTTGATACTAGGGATGCCTTTTAGAATATATTCTTGTAACTCAGAGATCTCTGTTGGTGCTTTTGTCATACGAGTTGCAACACGCTTAACTGTATCGCTTTTTTCGCGTCGAATGATCGTTAAAAGAAGTTTAACAGTATCTTTTGTATTTCGAGAGAAAATGATTGGTATATCGAATCGTATAAACAGTGTAGCCAATGCCTCAAGAAGGATGTTCCGATCTAAATCTTTGCTATCGTCATCCTCTAAGATAAATAGAGGTCTTAAAAATTGGTTTCTGAGCAACTCTGCATTTTTAAAGAAATCATGCGTTTTAATTGATTCGTAAAACTCTTGAAATGTTTTAATGAAGCCCCCAATATCTTCCGAAACTATGAATTGAAGTGGTTCTATAGACTTTACTTGTAGAATAATGCCTCGTTTATTTAATTCATTGATAATGTCTTCTCTAACTGAAGAATCAATCACGATTACTAAATCTTTTTCGTTTGTGGATTTAGATTCTGTGTTCAACATATATTACTCCATACTCCTTAGCGAATATATAGTTCATAGATTTAAACCAAAAGGTTTTGGTATACTCAAATGATAGTATCACATGCTGAACACTGGAGAGGGGCTTAAACTCCAGAGAAACTCCCGCTCGACACGCTAACGCTGTTTCGCAGCAGGAATCATTCGGCGTAAAACGATGGGACAATCCAAGTGATTATTGTGTGTGATAACGATGTTTACCCGTCATTTACCTTAGCAAAGGAAGAACGCCCACTCCTTTAGGGGTGGAATGATTTGCGGGAACTCATGTTCACCTGTATCACTTTCCTAAGGGCCTCTCTTACACTTAAATAGCGTTTGTCACCCTTACTTATTTGATGACTAGAGTTACAAGAACTGAGCACATCTGGTTGACACCAACTACCACCCTTAGCCACTTGTGTCACCTCTCCAAAAACTTGTATAATGAAGCTAACTATGCGATTAAGCAGTCACTGAAAACTCAGGGAAGGTGGATACGGTACACCCAACTCTACCATCAGTTAAAACACAGCACCAATTACCGACAATTGCCCGCACAAACTGCACAACAAATCCTTCGATTACTTGATAAAGCCTGGAAATCCTTTTTCCGAGTCATTAAAGAGTGGAAACAACACCCGGAGAAATTAAAGAAGAAACCACGGCCACCCAAATACAAAAAGAAGAATGGGGAACATCTGTTGGTGTTCACCAACCAGCAGTGTCGCATCAAAAATGGTGTCCTCTTATTTCCAAAGAACCTAACTTTTGATGATGACATAGCAACACGACTAGCGGATACCACCGATCTAAGAGAAGTGAGAGTACTTCCCAAAGGCGTAGGGTATGTCTGTGAAATCGTCTACCAGAAAGTGATTCAACCGAAGGCTACTGACAAAAGGCGAATCGCTGGCATCGATTTAGGGGTCTCGAACATCATCACTTTGGTAAACAACATCGGCAAAAAACCGATTGTTGTTAAGGATGATGGCAGGGGGATAAAAAGCATTAATCAGTTCTATCAGAAGGAAAAGGCGCGGCTACAGAGCATGTATGACAAGCAGGGGATACAAGGCGGTACAAAAATGAAGAGACTGCGCGTCAAGTACGACCGAAAATCGAAGGATTACCTCCACAAACTCAGCAGAGGGATCATAATCCGGTGTGTGCAGCAGCGCATCGGCAAACTGGTGATTGGCTATAATCCTGAGTGGAAACAACAGGTGAACTTAGGGAAGCGGAATAACCAAAGCTTTGTGCTGATCCCCTATATGAAACTCATCAACTTGATAAAATATAAGGCGGAAGAACAAGGAATTGCGGTAGAATTGGTAGAAGAAAATCATACCAGCAAGTGTAGTTTTCTGGATAATGAAACCATAGAACATCACGAACAGTATCCAGGAAAGCGAATACGAAGAGGGCTATTCAGAAGTGCACAGGGACGCCTCATTAATGCCGATGTCAATGGAGCGGGTAATATAGTACGAAAAAGCGAACCGAACGCCTTTACGCGAGTAAAGGCTGACGGGGTAGGAGGGTGTGTCATTGGGTTACACCCGGTGCGATGGAATTTACTGATTAATAATTACATCACGCGAAGTCGTTTGAACCATATGGCTCAAATTGCATAACCTCATAATTTCTGATACTTCATTCATATAGTTTAATTAAATCACTGAAAATGTATTCATCAGAGTTATTACTTAATTTTGTCGGAATGAAAATCTAATATCCTTGTATGAAAATGACTTAGTAGAAAATCCTTGATTACTAGCAAGTTTAATCTGCGGAGAAGTTTTCCAGAAGTTTAAATTACTGAAAAAGTAATAAGACTCTTAAAAAGGCATTTAGTGAAAATAGCAATGAAAAAAACCAAAGTATACCAGAACGAAGCTGAATTTAGCGTCAAAGCTAAGAGATATGTTTATGCCGCAAAATGTTTTAATTACTTAGCAAAACTCTTTTTAGAAAACAATAACGTTGATATTGCTGCACAATATTTTATTAAGGGAGCAGAACTATGGTTATCTTTGGAAAATTTCTATGAAGCAGGTCAAATGTATCGTCAAGCCGCTAAATTATCAAATCATCATATGCATCTTGTAAATAATGCACTCTCCTGTTTTTATGAAGCATTAACCACTTTCACAAACAATGCTAAATATTTCAAAGCAGGCCTTTGTGCGAAATACATAGCGTCCTGTTTCAATTCACTTGATCAAAAGGAGAAGCAATTTGAACATTTAAAACTAGCAGCTGAGTTATTTGTAAGTTCTGGAATGGAATATTTAAAAATAAAACAATATGACAAAGCCATTAATTCTTTTGAGTATGCAGTAAAGTGTTATGACTATTTAGGATTAGATTTGCAATCAGAGCAAATTAAAAGTAAGATTCATAAATATAAAAACAATTTACATTTATCTAAAGGAAAAAAAAATGATAAAATGCAATTTAATGCATCAAATAACAATCTTATGTCACCAAAAAAAACGTTTTCTCAGAAAAATCCAAAATTTTAAAAATCATGTTTGGTGAGGTCTATATGGTCAAAGCAGTAACTTTTGCACAAGTTATTGATCTAGAAACTCAAGTGAATATTCCTACTGAATTTCTGCAATTAATTGGTCCTCAAACTCAGAAAAATGCGGTAATCATTTATTCACCAACAAATGACCTACTTAGAATTTTTTTCACTAACATTTCAGATATCTATAAAGTTGAGGCAAAATTAGATCGCCTTAGTCACGAATTCTTAAGCAGCTTAGGTAGTTTTTTAGGGGCGCATGAAATCACTCCTCTTTACACAACTGGTTTTTGCGAGAAAGACTGCCTTTATGAGGGATACTTTGAAATAGATACCCTCAAGATGTCGTTAGAAGAGTTCAAAAAATACTTTTCAAATATACCGGGTATATCTGATGTAAAAATCGTTCATTTCAAAATATAATTATTCAATTTGGTATTTACGTTAATTAAAGATCATTTATCAACTCTGAAAATGGATTAAACTCATAGAAATGTATTGAAACAGTCGATTTAGAACGATCTTGAATGAAAAAATGGTTGATTATCGATGGTACAGGAACAATATTTGGACTCAGAAGAAGCACATTACCTGTTAAAAATTGTCCTTTTAGGAGATCCTGCAGTTGGAAAAACCAGCTTAGTAAAAAGATATATCGATAATATGTTTAGAATGGATTATATGATGACGATAGGCACAGATATTCGCACCAAAATAATTACCATCAACGATGAGATAGTAAAACTCGTTATTTGGGATCTTGGTGGTCAACCGCTTTTCCAAGATGTTCGGGCCACTTACTGTAAGGGCGCCAACGGCGCTGTACTTGCTTTCGACCTAACTCGCCAAAAAACCCTTACGAATCTAAATGGATGGGCTGAGACAGTATGGCGCTTTGTTGGAAAAGTAC
>JAEOSF010000010.1 GCA_016840515.1 Candidatus Borrarchaeum yapensis
TAGCCCGGATACCGAGAATAAATGGATCAAAAGTTTTGTGTTCCCAGATCCAAAAGAAGAACCGATTATGAAACTGCCCAGTTTTGGTCAAAAAGTTGACTTCTCGGTCAAAAGCATGTTTCTGAGGGAACTCACTGGCTCTGTAGTAATGCCTGGTAGTGAAGTGACAGTTGCCGCAATGGACTTAGAAAAATCATTTGACAGGAATGAAATCAGCGCTGCCGAAACAAAACCGATTATGACTACTTTGGCTGTAAGCAATACTGGTTCTGCTCGATTTAATGACTTGATTTTTGAGGAAACGATTCCTCCAGGATTTGATGTGGTCGACCAAGATAAAATTGATTTAAATTTAATTCGACCAGTAGAAGGAACAACAGAATTGCAAAAAATACAGGTATTAAGAGCGGCAAAAGTAGACATGCCTGATGAAAAAGACCTGAAAAAAGAAAGAAAACTAATTGTATCACTTCGTGATATCAGAAAACAGGGTAATATCGGCGCAATCTTACCAGGGGATCGTGTCGAGGTAGAGTACCCTCTTCAACCAGTGACTCCAGAACCCGGAACTGAACATACGCCACCCTTTACAGCAACGGCTGATGTTTTGCCACCATTTACTGAAGCAGCTAAATTTGATGTCTCTGTAGAAGACGAAAAATTGACCATAAAGCCATATGTCTGGCGTAAAGTACGTGTTGGAAAATCAATTCAAGAAGGTGCGACTAAGAGCGAATATGCGATAAGTATCTACTACTACAACAAATTGAAATCTGGAGAAATTGCACTTGTTACTGATGAAGAAGCGAGTCTGCCCGACATTACCATTAATGATATCCTGCCTGAAGGCTTCACCTTAGTCTCAAGTGATCCAAATGTCAGCGATCAAAGACCGCGACTGGTAGAAGGTAAAAGTTTTACCGTTGTAGAATGGTTCATCAAGGATGTCCCACCTGATCAAATGGTAGAGATTAAATATTCTATAAAAGGCGAGCCTGGAGTTGTATATAAAGCCAGAGAGGCTCAAGCGCTTCTTGCAGCATAAACTCCCTGAATCAATCCCCTTTCTTTTTTCTTTTGTGCATATCGGTGTCTTGTGGAAACTTATCCGCTTATAGAATTCTTCTATTTTTTAGAATGGCTAATTTTTTAAATAAACAGATTATTTACCGTTTTTATATACCGAAGGTGGTGAATTTAGTGGTTAAAGTTACTTTTAAGGAGTTTCAAAAGCTGGATCTTCGTATTGGTAAAATTTTAAATTGTAAAAAGATTCCTGGTGCAAAAAAACTCTTAAAATGCACGTTAGATATTGGTACTGAGACTAGAGAAACTATAGCTGGCATGGCAGAATTTTTTTCCCCTAACGAGCTAATTGGAAAGACAGTTATTGTCTTAGTTAATTTAGAGCCTAAAAAACTCATGGGCGTTGAGTCACAGGGAATGATTCTGGCGGCAGATTTAGATGGAAAGCCTTTCTTACTTACAGTTGAGGGAGAAGTCCCTACAGGTACAAAGATACGGTGATAAATGGGATCAGAAAGCAATGAGTAAGACTTTTTAGTAAATTGAACGTTTTCTAAAAACATTAGTTATAAATATAGCTATATATATATATACACAATTTCAGTTTCTTAAATACTTTTATTGGGGGAAATACATGGGGAAAACATATCGCAAAATCTGCTGTCTCATATTGATCTTTATTCTTCTTTTAGGCGTTTCTCAAGTAAGGGCTACAACACTTGAAGATGAAGGAACGGAAGGTAATGCAAGTGAATACACTTCCTGGCAAGGAGCTTCTTGCGATGATGAGCCAAGTGAGTCAGGGACACAAGTATCTGCGAAAGACGGTTCATCTTATCTCAAGTACAAATGTCCGACTTCTGACATTCACGGACAAGCCTATAGGGAACTTTCTTATAGTTTTGACTGGGGAGATTTCGATTCTGTGTCATTATGGACATATCGACCCGACGGTGAATTTAACGATGATGGTGATGCCATTAGACTTGTATTTAGGATATATAGTAGTGTATTAGAGGATGGCATGAAAGTGACAATTGAGGTTTCAGAAGATCCTGCCGACAAATGGGTTCAACATACCTTCCAAAAAAACGATTTTACTGATTATTATGGGGGACTCACCAGTTCTGACGAAGTAAATTATATGGGCTGGCATAATCTCATATATACAAGTGATACTGGAGATCACATATTTCTGGATGGTTTAGAAATAAAAGCAGGATCTCTTACTTTAGATGATGAAGGAACGGAGGATGACGCAAATGATTATTCCACATGGCAGGGAGCAGCTGTTTCTGATATTTCAGGGATATCAATATATCCGAGAGTAGGTTCTTATGTACTTAAATATCAATGTCCAACTTCTAATGTTCACGGACAACTTTATAGGACTTTGTCATCGAGTTTCCAGTGGAGTGCTTTTCAATCTTTGACCATATGGACTTATCGCCCTTCGAATAATTTTGACAATGAAGGCGACTGTATTAGAATCGTATTCAGAACAAACGCAGGTGTATTAGAGGATGGCATGAAAGCGACAATTTTAGTATCAAGTAACACACCAGATACGTGGGTTCAACATACAATTCAGAAGAGTGATTTTACAGACTATTATGACGGTTTCACAGGCTTCCAAAATGAAGTAAACTATATGGCATGGCACAACCTCATATACACAAGCGATCCTGGTGATATCATATTCTTGGATGGGCTAAACATAGAAATCTCAGGAGGAATGTGCTTAGGAACCTTAACTGTAAGCGCATTCACCGTAATTGCGTTAATTCTCATTGGAACGAGGTTAAGAACACCTAAGAAACTTTAAAATTCTCTTTTTTTTTAGATGGTTAAGAAATTCGCTTTTGAAAGTCAATTCTTGCATATCATATCTGATGTCACATAGAGATCTATTGGATATTCAAATTGCTATATTATCAAATCCAAGTTTCCAATATAAATAAACTAAAATAAGATATGTTGCATTTATTATGCTTTTAAAGCAGTTTAATCTTTAAAAAATTCTTTTAAATGCCTCTCAAGTATATCAGGATCGTCTGGAATAATATATGCGTTTTCTCTTATCCATGTAGGAAGAAATTGCCGGAGATAAGTTCCAGCGAACCTATAATCCAGAAAAATAATGGCTCCTCTATCTGTAAGGGAACGAATTGGTCTTCCAGCAGCTTGAGACGCTCTTCGCATTGCAGGAATATTATAGCCATAAATTCGTCCCTTTCCTGCAAATTTGGTATCATAATACCTGATCTGGGCTTGTATCATAGGTGTGGGGCTAGCATAAGGGACTCCTACAATGATCACAGCGTTCATTTCGTTGCCTGGATAATCTGCTCCTTCCGCTGAACGTCCGCCCATGACCCCTAGCAAAATAGCCCCGTCAAAATTTGCAAAGTCCTTAAATTGTTGTATAAGTTTATCATTTTCATAAGAACTCATATGGCGTTTCTCTGTTAACAAAGGTTTACGTAGGACATCTTCTAATCCTTCAGTTAACAGTCCATCAAGTACATTATAGCTTGCACAGAATATGCCAATATTATGAGGCGTATTCTTACAAACTTGGCTAATCAAATCGACCATTTTAGAATATGTCTCAGGAGTTCGCTGCTTTAGTGCTGTAGAAACTCCTTCACAAATATAAGCACAGATATTGTCATTCGAATAAGGCGAAGGAAGTACCTCATTCTTCGTATCGCTTGGAAGCCCAATCTTATCAATAAATGCGTTAATAGGCTGTAACGTTCCAGATGCGCAAATAGTAGCAAAAGCGGATTTTATAACAGTTTCTGTGCAATAACGTGGGTCAAGAGCAGAGATTATTAATTGTACATTGACTTTTCCTGATGATTTGTATTTTTTTAATAAATGCACAAAATCGATTCTTTCACTAGTTTCCATCCATTTTATCATAAACTCTGCAGTTCTTTTAATAAACGAACGCGGATGTTTTCCTAACTTTAACAATTGTTTTTGGATTACTTCTCCTGCTTTATTCATCCTATTGAAAAACATTTCATCTAAAGTAAGTCCAAGTTTGCTTTCTATTTGCTTTAGGAACTCTAAAGGCTCAATAAATACTTCATCTTCATCTTTCTGAATGTTTTTGAGATTTTGCTCAAGAACACTTGATAGTGCTTTTCCAAACCTTTCGATAACTTTTGAATTCCAGTTTTTTGATTCCTTAATCACTGCCCTGATGCTGTATTTAGAAAGTGAATCACTCGCAATTTCGGTAGCGATATCAGGGAGATTATGAGCCTCATCTAGTATTAGGATACATTCGTGAAGTGGCCTTTCAATATATCTTAGAAAATTATCTCGAATGCTTGGATCGAAAATGTACAAATAACTTAATGCTATAATGTCTACCTTTTGTATGAGCCGCCTCGCTAGTTCATAGGCGCAAATCTCTTCATTTTGGCAAATTTCAAGAAATTCTGCTCCAGTAGTTGGTTTTTCCAAAAAATAGTGCTCTAGTTCTGAAATGTACCAAGGCTCATTATGTAATTTCTCAAAAGAATCGCATCTCTTTCTTTTTTTCAATTCCTTGCATAAAAGAAGAGCCGATTTTGCGTCAAGCGCATATTTTTTCACAAGGTCATTTGAACAGGTTTCGTTTCTACCTCTTATTGCGAGGCCAGTAACTTCACAACCTTTTTCTCGAATTTTCTGAATTTCCTCTAGGACACGATCTGCCTGTCTATGCGTACGGCAACAGTAAATTATGGTTTTACTCTCGCGTTTTGCTGAAAATAATACTCCAGCTAGCATGCTAATAGTTTTTCCAAGCCCATTGGCACCCTCTACAACGAGATGTCCTCCCTCGTGTGCCACTTCATTGACGAGATTAATTAATTTGGCTTGAGAGGGTCTAAGATTCTTGTAAGGGAAGATTTCCTGCGCTTCTATTGGAATCTGATCTTTCATAATGTATCTGCAATCCATCTCAGTGTTTATTGTCACGAGAGTGTTAAGAATAAAACACTTTACTAGTTACAGGTTTTAAGTACAATTAATCAAACTATCTAAATTAACTACCAATAGCTCTGATAGTTGATGAATGGTGAGGTCTGGTTGATATTCACCTTCACTGTGATGCTCATCATTTCTGTTGAACCATATGGCTTTAAGTCCAGTTTTCTTAGCACCAATTACGTCACATATCAAACTATCTCCAATATGAATGACTTTATTTGGCTTCATCTTCATAAGATCAAGAGTATGATTAAAGATTCTCGGAAAAGGCTTAGTAAATCCATGGTCTCCCGAAACAGTTATTACTTCAAAGAAATCACACAATTTATTTTGTTCTAATTGCGTACGAATAAAGGGTGGATAAGTGAAATTACTGATTAATCCAAGTTTATATTTTTCTGAGAGGTTTGCTAAAACCTCCAAGGCTCCGTCAACAAGCTGAACACTTGAATTAAGAACCCTAAAATATGTGTCAGTAGTTTCTCTAACAACTTCACTTGTTTCAGATGATTGGATTCCTAACTCTGTAAATATTTCTATGAGATTGCTACTATAGCTTGTTTCTGTTCCTTCATCTATTCTTTTTTTCAGTACTTTCTCCCAATGGGATGAAACTTTGTTGAGGAATTCGGTAAAGTCAATAGTTAGTCCATGTTTCACTCCAACATCGTAAACAGCTTTCATAGCTCTCTTGGAAACATTTTTATCTTTAGGCTCAATAATTGTGTTGAAAAAATCGAATGTTAATCCCATGAAAGTCTTGTTGTCCCTGAAGCCTAATAAAAATTGTCTTTATTATAGAGGATAACAAAAAAATTGTAGGATTGCAGATTCTTGAATCATCAAAAAATTTCCAAATCAATGCTCCAAGAATATTATTCTGATTATTTTGATGTTACTCCCCTTATCAATATCATAGGATTAACAACTTTTAGACGCAGAGAATTTGGATTTGATCTAGGCGATGTTTTTGTCAGAAATCTCTCCTTCGATACACCCCGAAAACTAGTAAACTATATGAGTCGTCAAGGTGTCTTTCAAGCATATGTTGGAGCGGTATATACTAAAAGCCCATCAAAACAACAAACAATTCAAAAACTACAATGGGAGTCAAGAGAATTAGTTTTTGATATTGATCTTGATGAATATGACCTAGTGAGACACTGCAACTGTAAAGGGGAAAAAACCTTTTGTGATGAATGCTGGACGCTTGCGCAAGACGCTATGCTTTTTTTAGATTCCACTTTGAGGGAAGACTTTGGTTTCAAAGATCTAGTCTGGATTTTTTCAGGGAGAAGAGGAGTTCACTGCTGGGTTTGTGATGAAATTGCAGAAAAGTTGGATCAAATACAACGAAGTAGTATAATTAATTATCTAACATTAATCCGAGAAGGAGGCACGACACCACATATAGATGCTCTTCCAAAGTACTCTAAGTCGTTGAAAGAACGAATATTCACATTATTATCAAGATCCTATTTTCAGAACACCACAGTACCTGATTTAATTCAGTTGGGATTCAAAAAAGGTGATGCAGAGAAAATACTGAAACAAGTGAGAAGTAAATCTAAGTTTAATTACCAATTATCGATTCCTACGTATCCCTCTATTGACCCGCTAAGACTGGCTAAAGCGATTGTTATAAACAGATATCCACGAATAGATCGAAAGGTAACAATGGATACAAGAAGACTTCTGAAAATTCCAAACTCAATTCACGGAAAAACTGGGAATGTATGTGTCATCATCAAAAATATTTCAAATTTTGATCCTTTCAATGTTCCTTCTATCTTTGATAAGGAATTGAGTAATTAATTTACTATCGAACCAAATTAACTTATTATTTCAATAATTAGCTTACCGTCAAGAAAGTAATTCGCTTGGAAAACAAAGCGGTACTAAAATCAGAAGTATAATCTCTTGAATAATATAATTACTTTTCAGGAAATTCTTAACCCAATTTATATCCGTCTGTTTCCCAAGCTTCTTTCATTACAGGATTATTTTCAAGGTAGGCGTCAACTATTTCCTTTGGTACTTTGTTTAGAGGACAGGAGAAGTTAACACATTTCGGACAAACATTCCTTCTTACAGCTATAAAAAAATAGACACCTGCAATAGAACTAAGCAATGCTAACCCCGTTAATGTCGTAATTGTTATATCGACTGTTTTATATTGATTCCATAATATATAAAGACCGTAAAGATCTGTTACGATAGGAAATAGTACAAAAAATACTGCTCCTCCTAAAAACCCTAATTTTTCGAAGATATTCATGGGTTCGGGGTGATATGCCCATAGTTTTGGAAGCCCATGATTTGCTAGACAGTGCAGAACCTTCCCTTCTTTAGCATAGTAAGGACAATGACTACAAATGATACGAATTTCAATAATGAAAAAAAACAAGATCCAAAAAATAATATTAATGAATAACGGAATCCAGCTAACGTTTAATCCAACAACAATAAAACCAAGAAATCCTAATAGTATAGGAGGTAACAGTATTTTATAGACCTTTAGAAGTAACTTAACTTCCCATTTACAGTTTAATTTTCCATTTATCTTGCAATTAAGGCAATCTGATTCTTCGTCCCAAGTACATGTTATATATTTATTATTCTGGACACTTTTTTCTTTAATAGTCATTTTCAGCGCCTGGCACATATAGATATATTATTCGCAAAAACCTATTTTAAACAACATCTTTTTTGGGTGCGTACTACGTCAAAAAGCTCTATATAAGGAAAGTGATGCATGTGAATATGAGCTCCCGCAAATCATTCCACCACTAAAGAAGTAGGCTTTCTTCCTTAGCAAATGTAAGTGACTGGTAAACAACTGCATCACAGTAGTAGTCATATGATTTTGCCATCGTTTTACGCCGAATTAGTCCTTAGTCCTTCTACGACCCACCGGTAGAGTGTCGAACGGGAACTTCTCAGTAGTTTAAGCACTTCTGCAGTTTTCATTATTTGATACTATCATTTGATTATAACAAAACCTTTTGGTTTAAATCTACGAACTATATTTCTTAACGAAAACTGATCCTTATTCTGAGACGACGCAAGAATAGTCTTTACATCGTTTCGGTTTAGTATTATGAATCAAACAGAAATAATAAGATTTGTCTTTTTTGTAAAGAAAAGGACACTGTGATAAACGTGTCTTATTTTGTGGATTTACCCAACCAATTGCAGTATCATAATCTAAGAATTCAACATATTGAAGTATGTCATGTCTATTTTCATTCATCCATCTATCAATATCCTCTGCAGTTAAGAGAACGAAGTAGGTCCCCCATTTCAAACAACATTTTCCACATTGTTCACAAGACAAATTCATCAGGATATTCATTTAAAGTAAGTACATAAAATCTTTCTTCTGAAAAAGAAATTATCATTTTCTTGTCTATATATTCAATTTAGAAAAATAGATTTTGACTTTCTCTTGATTAAATCTTATAGCTAAAACAGTAAACTTTAAATAGGATGTTTCCAAATGGAAACATTGGAACACCGGGAGCGGATTAAATAATTTCCATAAAAGGATATTATTTACTAATGATCTTATTTTGAGAAGTTAATATTCCTCATCTAAGATATGATGCTCTATTCGTAAACCAATCCGCGCTATTTGAGTTTACTGAAAAGTAGAGGAGTGTAATCTACAATGGATGAAACTTTAGGGATTAAGAAGAAACGCCCATCTAATTACGACAAGAACTCCTGTACTAGAGCTTATTGTATTGAATGCGGTTCAACTGATGTGATTTGTGATGAGACTCGTGGTGAGATCATCTGTAACAAATGTGGATTGGTTATTGAAGAACATATGATGGATCTGGGGCCTGAATGGCGCAGTTACACGGCAGAAGAACGAAAGAAACGAAGTCGTGTAGGAAGCCCTGTTAATTATTCCATTCATGATAAAGGCTTATCAACTATGATTGGTCCTGAGGACAAAGACGTCTATGGCAAAAAACTTGCACCCAGTCGACGTGCTGAAATTTATCGCCTACGAAAGTGGCAACGACGTACTCGGACGCACAGTTCTCGTGAGAGAAACCTCATTCAAGCATTGAGTGAATTAGATCGCTTAGCGAGTCAAATGGGTATTCCACGATCAATTAAAGAAGAAGCGGCGATTATCTATCGAAAAGCATTGGAAAAACGAATGAGTCGCGGTACTACTATTGAAGTTATGGTTGCCGCTACCTTGTATGCGGCCTGTCGCATCAGAAAAATTCCTCGGACCTTAGATGAAGTTGCAGAAAACTCACGCATTAATAAAAAACAACTAGGACAGTGTTTCAGACAACTCGTGAGAACTATTGATGTGGCAATTCCTATCAGTACACCAATTGATTTCATATCCCGTTTTTCTAACGAACTTGCACTTACTGGAAAAGTGTCGGGGCGGGCTATTAAAATTCTTGAAACAGCTAAAAAAGCAGGGATCACTGCTGGAAAAGACCCAACTGGACTAGCTGCAGCAGCTCTCTATATCTCTGGAATATTGGAAGATGAACGCAGAACCCAACGTGAAATCGCACGTGTTGCACGAGTCACAGAAGTTACAGTACGAAACCGCTACAAAGAGTTAGTTAAAAATCTTCAAATCGCAGTTGCCATATAAACTCTATAACACAATTCTTTTTTTTATTATTTCTTAGGAAAAACGGCGGTGGATCTGTTTTAAGATGATTCAACGGGAAGTCCCCATCCGTCAGGGTGGGGTAGTTCACGATTCTAGAACATCCATCTCATTGAATGATTTTCCTAAAGAAATATGCTCCATACGTTCTCGTTTCAGGATTTCTGTTGGATTATCATCTCGTTCTGAATGTCCAACTGTCCTAAATCCTAAAGATTCGAAAAATAGATAGGCGGCTCTATTTCTTAAAAAGACCTCTGCAAGCAATGGTTTACTTGTAATTAGGCTTTTAACTAATTGTGTCCCAATTTTTTTTCCTCGAAATTGTTTTTCAACAAAGATCCTTAAAACCTCTACGTGATCTGGAGATTCAAAAGCTAACATCGCACCCTTAATCTCATTTGAGTGTTCAGCGACATATACCCAGTATAAATTATCAGGGACGTTCAATGCACCTTTTAAATAAGTTACATCAATATCTGAAAAAAAATCTCTTAGAACTTCAAGATCTGACTTTATAATAGTTCTTACGCGTAATTTATCATCTTTAGGTTCATCGTGTTCCCATATACCAAAAATATACCCATCGGAATGCTTCTCTCTTGGGCAATATAAAGCACGTCTTCTGCCATCCCAGAATGTATATCGCCTTAATACTAATGCACGCCTGTCAAGGCTTCTTAAATCTTTCCATATTGTACTATGTGATTTACCAATAAGCGTTTGCAATTGTTTTGGCGTTAAAGGTCCTTCACTGCGCAGTACATCGAGAATGGCATATCGAGCCAAAGCATCACCTGTTATGATTACAAATTCAAAAAAAATATATAAAGGCTTTGGATCGACTGATAACTTTTACCATTCTCTGGCTCAAGATCAGCCGATCGGTAACCCAGAAATTCAGTTGCGTAGATGATAAAAAAACTGTCGTATTCTTTAGGGTTTTTCCCCTTAGAAGCATCGATGGATAGCAGCGGCGCCCATATCTTGGTATTCTTTTTTAGTCACCCACATTTTCTGGAAGGTCTTAAGTGACGATAGAATACTACCTCCGATCCAGACACTGTAGCGTCTTTCTGGTGGGGCGATGATTTTAATCTCCACGCCTTCGGGTACCAGTTCGGTGAGTTCCTTGTGCATCCGTTCCTTGAGACCGGGGAACATAGTGGAACCGCCTGACAGTACGATGTTACCGTAGAGTTCGCGGCGCAAGTCGACGTCACATTTCATGATGGCTTGGTAGATGGCTTCGTCAATTGGTGAAGCTTCTAAGCCGATCACACCTGGGTTGAAGAATACTTCGGGGGCTAAGAAACGTTCAGGACCGACCACTAAGGCCTGGCCATCTGGTAAGGTGTAGGTCTTTTCCATACCGGAGACTTTCTCCGCTAATTTCATTTCCTTTTCTGGGTCCAAGGCCACGTAACACAGTTTTTCTTTGATGTCACGTACGATCTCACGTTCGGCAGATGAGGTCAGTGAATAGCCTCGCTGTCTTAACAGTCGTCGCAGATACTCGGTGAGGTCTCGACCGGCTAAATCGACACGAGAGATGGCATGAGTGATGGCGAACCCTTCGTAGATGGGCACGATGTGTGTCACTCCGTCACCGCTGTCGACTACGATACCGGTGGTTCTTCCGCTGGCATACAGACTTAATACTGCCTGCATGCTGACATACATGGCGGGTACGTTAAAGGTCTCAAACATGACTTCGGTCATTTTCTCCCGGTTGACTTTCGGATTCAGGGGGGCTTCGGTCAGCAGTACTGGATGTTCGTTAGGGTTAACGCGCAGGTCGTTATAGAAAGTGTAGTGCCAGATTTTTTCCATGGCATCCCAGTCGTTAATTACCCCATGTTCAACTGGGTAGATGAGTTTTAATACACCTCGCAAGTTGAGGGCTTCTTCGCCGATATAGTACTCCCGTACGTAATGTTCGACATCGGTCATGATGGATTTATATTTTGGGTAGCCAATGAGCGTTGGGAAGA
This sequence comes from Candidatus Borrarchaeum yapensis, assembly GCA_016840515.1. Taxonomy (GTDB): domain Archaea; phylum Asgardarchaeota; class Sifarchaeia; order Borrarchaeales; family Borrarchaeaceae; genus Borrarchaeum; species Borrarchaeum yapensis. Next base: position 11,668 of record JAEOSF010000010.1, read on the forward strand.
CACTCCTGGGCTGATCTTCGCCAGCGTAGCCGTTTTTAGACAGACCAGTCCCGTTATCAATCACCAACGGCTTTCCAGTAATTCCTTCTTCTTCCAATGGTTTTCCTCCTTATACTATTTTAATCTAGCTAATAAATTCTTTTATTAATTGATCGATTGAGAGATAATAGAGATTTTGCCTACATTCTTGCGATTTCATTTATAAGGGAATTATGATTGTAAATAAAGGATGGCAAATGTCTTTGCTTTTTGTGAATTACAAAGACTTTGTTGTGAATAATTATGAATAATTATGAAAAAAATGATAGTTTTTTTAATAGGCGATGTTAAAAAATCATAGCGCTTCTACTTGGATTTCAATAAGACATAAGCAAGAACATTCTTAATTCTCTTTCATTTTCTAAGTTGATTATTGTGAAGAGCAAACAGAAAAGGAAAAAATTGATTTAAATAGACATACTACTCATAGATAGTCTGTTCTTCTAAGAATTCTACCTGGAAGTGTCCTTGTATGTTTACCCTCTTCAACAACAAGCTCTCCATTAACAATCACGAACTTTATCCCTTTTGGAAACTGAAGGGGATTGTTATAAGTTGCAATATCATTAATCTCTGTAGCATCAAAGATTGTTAGATCTGCAGCGAATCCTGACAGCAGAAGTCCACGATCTTGCAATCCAATTTTTTGTGCTGGTAAAGAGGTCATCTTCCTGATTGCTTCAGGGAGTGTTAAAACAGCGTTTTCGCGAACATACTGCTTTAAAATTTTAGGGTATGAGGCAATAGCCCTGGGATGATATTTTCCAATAATAATGCTATCTGTTCCAACCATTTGAACCTGGTGTTTCATAACAGTTTTTACATCGTCTTCGTCCATAAAAAAGAGCACCATAGATACTGCTGCGTCCTCTTCAATTAATAAATTAAAAGCAGTCTCAGCAGGATCATTTGTTCCCTGCATTTCTGCAATTTCTGAGAGCGTTTTTCCTTCTAAATCCTTATTCTGGTCAGTCTTTACTGAAGTAATTAGTATTCCATCCCATCCAGATGCCTTAGCATAATTGTCCCAATCGTTTCCTTCTTTTATTTCTTTTTTTATCTGTTCTCTAGTTTCTTGATCCTTTAATCTTTGAATTAATTTCTCTTTGCCACCTACGTGAACCCAAGGAGGAAGAATAGCGGTTAATGTTGTGCTTCCCGCTGTGTATGGGTATTGATCCACCGTTATATCGATGTCTATTGCTCTGGCATCTTCCACCAGTTTTAGCGTTTGTGTAACTTTTCCCCAGTTTTGTTTCCCTGCTGCTTTGAAATGCGATATTTCTATTGGAATTCCTGTTTCTTTTCCAATTTTAATAACTTCATGGATTGATTCTATCACTTTATCGCTTTCATTTCGCATATGGATGCTTAAAAAGCCATTATAACTCTTTACAACTTTGCAGAGTTCAATAATTTCTTCTGTAGAAGCAAAAGTAAGAGGAGGATAAATTAAACCTGTTGAAAAAGCAAATGCGCCATCAATGAAGCATTTAGCAACACTTTGTTTCATTTCCTCTATTTCTGAATTTGTTGGAGGTCTATTATCCATACCCATAGTGCAGAATCGGATGACTCCATGTCCAACTGAACTTGCAATGTTCACAGCTATGCCTTGAAGTTCAAACACTGCTAAATATTCAGCTAATGTATTCCAATTCCATTCTACATCTGTATTTCCTAAAACTCCCATGACTAATTGTCTGTACTCTTCCTTACATTTTTCCTTAATAGGTGCCACAGAAAAACCACATTGCCCAATCAATTCAGTAGTGACACCTTGAAGTACTTTTTCATCAGCAGTTGGGCGTTCTAACCACACAATATCTGAGTGTGAATGGATGTCGATAAAACCTGGTGCCACGATAAGCCTTTCAACATCAATTATTCTTTTAGCATCCGAGGTCGAAATATGACCGACCTTCATTATCTTACCATCTTTAATTGCAATATTGCCTTTAAACCATGGATTTCCGGTACCATTGATAATTCTGCCATTTTTGATAAGTATATCAATCACGATCATCACCAAGTACTAATTGTCTTAAAAATGAACTATAAAAGAACTAAATGATGAAAATCGATTCTATATTGCACTTCTTCTTTTATATTCATCTCGCAAGAACATCCCCCAACGTGTTGGGGGGATGAATTGCGTTACTTTTTTCACTTTCACACAGGTCTCTATAACTTTTAAATAGATTTACGTGCATCACCTAAATTTGCATAAGCGACTCCCATGTCATTCCACGCATAAAAAAAGTCCGGATCAGCATTTAAAGCATTTTCATATTCTTTTATAGCTTTTTCATACTCTCCTTGATTGAGATATTCTTCACCTTTTTCAAGGTAATCTTCTGGTGACTCATTCGTGAACATAATCATGTCACTCCTCACATGACTCTAAAACAATATGTCTAAACTAATTAAAAAACAATTTGCAATATATGTTTGCATAATGGCCATCTAATTCTGATAGCATCTATTTTTAATGAAATTATATTAAAGTACGTGTACAAGAAAAAAAATTGATTTAAATCTACGTTAGTTTTAAATTTAATGAAGGTAGCGTTAGCGTGAGGGGATGATTAATGCATCTTTTATTCAAAGTGATTATTGTTGGTGATGGTGCTGTAGGAAAAACAACTTTGGCAACTCACTTCGCATATGGTAAATTCATCGAGTATTACAAAATGACTATAGGTGTAGATTTCTTTGTTAAAGATGTTTTAATCGGAAATAATGTGATTAAACTGCAAATCTGGGACACCGCTGGCCAAGAACGTTTCGCATTCATTCGTCCAACTTATTATTCTGGGACAAGTGGAGGACTCATGGTATTTGATGTAAATCGGAGCGAATCCTTTAAAAGTCTTGATAAGTGGTTGAAAGAGGTCCACACGAATTGTGGAAAGATTCCACTTATTTTATTAGGCAATAAAATTGACTTAGATATACGACAAGTAAAAAAATCACAAGCTGAAAAATATGCCAAGAAAAATGATCTCCTATATTACGAAATATCCGCAAAAACAGGTGAAAAAGTCTTTGACGTATTTTCTGAATTAGCTAACATTTTATACACCAGATACAAAGAAAAAATTAAGGAAAAGTCAAGTTAAATTCAATTTCATAAACAGAAAACCAATATTTACTTTTGTATTATTTTCAATTTAAAAAACAAGTACATTTTGACAAGTCACTTTTTCAATTATACTTATAATTGAGTATTCTGAAAAAATATTAGACAAAAATTGGCAACAGAAAAGAGATATTGACTGTATAATTGACCACTTCAGTCTAGTATCTTATCTTAATATCTTGGATGGTGTTAAAAAAAAGAAAACGAGGCACTAATTATTATGTTTGCTTCTTGCGGCTTAAAAGATGTGATTATTGATAATGTGAGGTGCAAACACAATAAGTCTCTCTGAAAGTCAAGTTTTGTTAGTAAACAAACCATAAAAAATACAAAAAAGGAATGGAAAGATTATTTTGAAGAGAATACACACTGGAATTAAAGGGCTCGATAATTTAATTGAAGGAGGCATTCCAGAAGGCTGGAGTGTTCTTTTGACAGGTCCTACCGGAACAGGGAAGACAACTCTCGCTATACAGTATTTGTATAATGGTTATAGAGGCTATAATGAACCAGGAGTATATATCAGTCTAGAAGAAGATGTTCAGGATATCCTAAAAGTGATGTCTACATTCAATTGGGATTTAAACACTCTGCAAAAGGAAAAAAAACTAGTAATGATTAATGCTATCCCAAAAAAATCTCCCGATGCGACAGAGTATGTGATTAAAGCTCCTCTATTCTCTCAAACTTTCAGTTTTGAATCAATTTGTTCGTTATTAGAAGAAAAAATCAATGAAATAAACGCAACCCGCGTCGTTGTTGATGGTTTAAGCGCGCTAGCGCTTCTATATCAAGATGACTTTAAAATTCGGCAAGGTCTTTTGGATATGACAAATACAATTCGCTCCTCAGGTTGCACGACGATTTATACAACAGAGATCCCTGAGGGATCGGTTGGAATCAGCAGATTTGGAATCGAAGAATTCATTGCACACGGTGTAATAATCCTCTACTATGTTCGGGAAGGAGGGAAAAGAACCCGCGCCATAGAGATTCGGAAGATGCGTGGTACCAGACATGATCAATCATTACATCCCTATGAAATTACAGACAAAGGAATTGATGTATTTTCAGAAGAAATAGCATTTTTAAGAGACAATTTATTATAAAAAACAATATACTATAAGAAGATAGACTCTACAATGTCTTGGTGGGATTAATGAAAGAAATATTCCCAGATTATTACAGTGTTTTACTATATGGTCCTCCTGGCGTTGGCAAATCGGAGTATATCTTTGATTTAGTAGAATATTACCTAAAACATAACAAGAAAGTAATTTATATCACCACATCAAAAAGCCCAGAGCAGATTATCGAATACGCTAAAAAACGTAATCTTGATATCACGAAATATGAAAATAAAACACTTGTTTTTATTGACTGTTACTCATGGTCTGTTAGTAAAGAAGAGAAAAGACTCTCAGTTGATCATCCAGCAGATCTAAATAAAATAAGCATTAATTTAGTAAAAGCTGTAAATATATTGGGGATGCCAGTTCGGATAATTTTTGATTCTTTATCTACACTTTTTCTTCATAGCCAAGCAGATGTCATTCTGAAGTTTGTTCAAACCATCACATCCCGAATTAAATCAGAATATGGCTTCATCCTTCTTTCAATGCAAAAGGGGATGCATAATCAAGAACATGTCACCACAGTGTATTCTATCATGGATGGCGTCATTGAAATGGATTTCGAGGAAGAAACACTCGGAAAACATTTAAGAATTCATCATCTAGACGGTTTTCCGCATGAATCCATTTGGATACCATACAAAGTAACACCTCATGGGACTGAGATTAATCCTGAAAATCTTCAAAAGATAGTCTCTTATAACGCCAAAACAGCACAACAATCAGCACGATTCATTAAAAAAGTTGAAAAGTTGCTTTCAGATATTTTTGCGAAGGCCATGGTTGACAATCTTATTAAATCATATCTTACTAAGTTAGAAATAACACGTGACACTATTGAACACAATCATGCAAAAAAAATTACGGAAATGATCCACGATGATATAATAAAGTTTACTGAAAAAAATCCCGGCAACTTGGAGAAAGTGTTATTAGGAGATTTTATTAAACGTAAAAAGATTCTTGTTGTAGAAGATAATGAAGATTTTCGAGTTGCCATCAAGGAAATCCTAAAACTTAAGAATTATCAAGTTGTTACAGCAGTAAATGGTATAGAAGCGATAGAATCCGCCGAAAGAGAGCATCCAGATCTGATTTTAATGGATATTGGTCTCCCAGTGCTTGATGGCTATGAAGCTACACGCCGCTTGAAATCTAAGGAAACAACTAAAGATATCCCAATTGTGGCATTAACCTCATTTGTTCTCAAAGGAGACGATGAAAAAGCATTAGCTGCTGGATGTGATGGCTACATTCCTAAACCAATCGATATGGGCGGATTTCCACAAAAGGTAGAGCGTTTTTTCGAAACAGGCGTCTTGTAAACTGCCTCACGCTAAAACTGTGAGTTTTTATTTTACGAAAGTCCACAAAATTTGTTAACATTATCGACAAATTCTTGATCAAAGGGTTTCTCAATTAATTTCTTCTTATCTTGATGCGTAAGTTTTTTTATTTCGCGTTCTCTTTGAATCGCCTGACGTTGCGATCGGAATTTTTCAACATAATACAATTTTTTGACTTTGTTGCCTCGAAGATATCTGGCGCCTTTCCCATCTAAATGTTGCTTGAGGCGCTCGAAGATATCTTTGGTATATCCGGTGTAAAACGTTTTATTTCTGCAGAGAACTACGTAGACGTAAAACACTTGTTTATCACCTTTTTCGTCCTGTTGCCTGTCATCCTTAGCCCTCATCTGAGGCGTGGGACCTCTCAGGTTTAGTCTCATGCACAAGAACGTGTACTCCGCGTGGTGCGAAGAACAGTCCGACTTGTTACTTGTATTAAATTCAGTGGTTATAAAACCTGATATCATAACCCTTTGCATTTTTTTGACCTCTGTTTTAAAAACTCTAAATGCCCGCTTCAGTCGTTCCCATTCAGAATGCCAATCCATGATGCGTGGCATACACCATCAATATTAAAACTCAGAAATTTGCTTATAAAGAAGGTAAGAGGAGCCGAAATCAACCCTTTTTCCGCTTAAAGGTTTATGTAATTAGAAATCCATGTAGATGGTAAGAATTATTCTTGATATATAGGTAAGTGGGGCGGATGGGACAGGAGTTTGTAACGGTTAAAGGCAAAAAAATTTGTGTTGAGAAAGGTAGATTACTTTTCCTTGAAACCGAAATTGCGAATATTACCAAAATTGAAGGTTTGGAGAACCTCACCAGCCTTGAACATCTTGACTTTGAGTTTCAGCAGATTGATGAACTCAAGGGCTTGGAACACCTTACCAGCCTCCAAAGAATTGATCTTGCTGGGAATCCGATAAGGGATGACGAGAAGCACTTTATAAGTATCGGGTTGAAAGACGCACAAGAAATGGTAAAATACTGCCAAGAAAAGGTTAAGAAATCAAAGGAAGGCGGTTAAAGGCAATAAAGGAGTGGGGCATTTTCCTCTTATTTTCCCATCTTATTCAAAGTAATAAAGTTAATACTTGATGTAAGCCCTGATTAGAAATAAGTATGAAAGTTTTTTTTGATTATCAATGATGTTAAGACAGCTTATGGAATAAATACATATCTATTTTGTTTTTCAAAACATATAGCTCTAAATATAATCTTAAAATGCAGACACATTGAATAAAACCGAGTATGAATGAATGATAATGAACAATTATTACGTAAGAATTCTTATATTTACGAAATCCCTTTTTAGTCCAATTTATTTAAAAAAAAGAATAAAAAAATCTATAGGTGGATGTTAAAAAAATGACATTTGGTGGTTATTGGGGTAAGATACTCCGTGTGAATTTAACCACAAAGGAAGTTTCAGTTCAAGAGTTTAATGAGGCATTTGCCCGAAAATGGCTTGGTGGTGTAGGTTTGGCTGTAAAGATCTGTTATGATGAGATCCCAGCAGAAGCTGACCCCTTAGGCCCTGAAAATCTATTTGTCTATGCATGTGGACCTTTTCAAGGATATACTGCCATCCAAGGTTCAGGACGTTTTGCTGTCTGTGGGAAGTCACCATTGACAGGTATTTGGGGTCAATCAACAGGTGGTGGTCATTCTGCAGAAGAACTCAAGCGTGCAGGGTTTGATGCAGTAGTAGTAAGCGGTGCCTCTGATAAACCAGTTTATATTTATGTAAATGACGGAAATGTCGAAATAAAAGATGCCAGTCACCTTTGGGGTAAAGATGCAGGTGAGACAGAGGACCTTCTGAAAAAGGAACTTAGTGACAAAGTTCGTGTAGTGCCAATTGGCCCCGCAGGCGAAAACCTTGTTAAATATGCTGGGGTTATTACTGAGAAAGGTCATGGTTGTGCAGGTCGTATGGGCATGGGTGCTATCATGGGTAGTAAAAAACTCAAAGCGTTAGTTTTTCGAGGCACAATGAAACAGCCAATCGCAAATCCGGAAGAACTCAAGAAACTGAACAAGGAACTCCTTCCAGTAATTCAAGAAAACGATTTTGCAAAAATGAACAGATCAGATGGACAGGCAATGGCTGTTATTCCAAGAGAAGAAAACAGTCTTTTGCCAATGGGCAATTTCAAAGTTGGAGTATGGAAAGAAGGCGCCCGTAAAATTGGTGCCGCAGGCGGAGAGTTCAATGAAGTGCTTAAACCACAACCAGATTCCTGTTCATACTGCATAGTGGGTTGTCATAGAAGAGTTATTATTAATGAGGGCGGACCTTATGATATGGACGGCTATGGGCCTGAATATGAGACTTTAGGTATGATGGGCTCTGATTGTCTTGTTGATAATCTTAAAGCAATCAATTATGCAGCACATTTGTGCAATTTATACGGCTTAGATACTATTGATTTCGGTGGTGTTTGTGCTTTTGCTATGGATGCCTATGAAAACGGTATTATCAAGAACGAAGATTTAGGCTTTGAATTACCGTTTGGTGATGGCGATGCTATGATTAAACTTGTAGATCTCATTGCTTTCCGAAAAAACGAAATGGGTAAGCTATTAGGCGAGGGACTTAAAGTAGCTAGCGAAAAATTGGGCTGTCCAGAACTAGCAGTACAAGTCAACAACGCTGTAATCCCCGCACATGACCCCAGATCATTCTTCTCAATGTCAGTAACTTACGCTGTTGGTTCACGCGGTCCCTGTCATGTAACTGGTTTCTCTGAAGCGGCTGAACTTGGTGTACCCTTACCAGAATTCAATCTAACAGATGTTCCACTTGATCGTTTCTCAGACAAACAGAAAGGTCTTGCAGCCTTAGCGTGGATGGACTTCTCTATGTTCGATGACGCTCTAATAGTATGTCTCTTCTATGACTTCTCAGGATATACAACTCAAATTAAGGTTGATTTCCTTAAAGCAGTAACTGGCTGGGAAGACTATACTACAACAGAAGCGTTAGTTGAGCTTGGTGGAAGAATCAATCAAATGTGTAGAATGTTCAATCTCAAACAGGGTCTCATCCCAGAGAAAGATGATATTCTTCCACCAAGAATGTTTGAACCTCTTGAAGAAGGTGGCGCAGCAGGAGCAGATCTCAAACCAGTCTTTGAAAAAATGAGGGCAGAGTACTATAGTGAACGTGGATGGACTGCACAAGGCATACCTTCTCCAGAGACTCTGAAACGATTTGGATTAGACTTTGCAGTAGCCGATATCGACAAATTACCAGCAAACAAGGCGTAAAGCCTTCCTTTTTTCTTTATTTTCAAATGGAGGGGTATTTTGCAATGGTAAAAATAACTGTCAAGGAATGGAAAGAAAAACATGGTTATACCTCAAGAAATTATTTAATAGATCTAAAAAACAAGACTACTCTTAGAGAAAACGATATGATCAACGAAGATGCAAAAGAAGACGTAGATATAAAAGTCTATACACTTTACCCTGGCGGTTAATTTCTTACTTATTTCTTATTTTATAAGAAAGTTCTCAAAAGGTCTTATTTCTTAAGTATAAGTAATACTGTAAACTAAAAAGGGATATAAGCCATGGTAAAGATAGCTGTCAAGGAATGGAAAGAAAGACATGGCTATAATCCATTAATGTATTATTTATTGGATCTTAACAACAACACTGCTCTTAGAAATGATGATTTAATAGATGAAGATGCAAGAGAAGGTGTTGATGTAAAGGTTATAAGGCTTCATCTAAGTTAAATAAGTCTTAAGAACAGAGATCAGTTTCATAAGTTAGTCATAATCCAATTCCATCAATTTTTGCATTACAATTGTAACAGATGCCGTTTTTAATCTCGTTTTTTGCCACATGGAAACCCCATCTTTGAATGAGCAGTTCGCCACAATTATAACAATGCGTGTTCTCACCTCGTCCAATATTTCCTAGGTATACATATCTTAACCCTCCCTCTAAACCAATCTTTTGTGCTTTTTCTAGAGTGCTTACAGGAGTTGACGGTTTGTCGGTGAGTTTATATGTTGGACGAAATGCGGAGACGTGCCAAGGCGTTTTTTCCCCGATCTCCTCACGAATAAATTGAACTATCTCTCTCAATTCCTCTTCAGAATCATTGAGTTCTGGGATTACTAATGTTGTAATTTCAATCCATATTCCTAGTTCTTTGTGAAGTCTAATTGAATCTAATACAGGCTGAAGTTTTGCACCACAAATTTCTTTGTAAAAAAATTCGGTCATCGCTTTTAAATCAATATTTGCAGCGTCCAAATATGGCGCAATTTCATGCAAGGCTTCTTTTGAAATATATCCGTTTGTTACGAAGATATTTTTTATTCCTTCTTTCGTAGCCAACTTTGCAATGTCATAGGCGTATTCAAAAAATATTGTTGGTTCAGTGTAGGTGTATGCAATAGACTTGCATCTATTTCGTTTGGCATCTGCAACAATTTTCTCTGGAGATATATCCATCCCTTCAATGCGCTTCTGATCTTTTGGCTTTTGAGAAATGTCATAATTTTGACAATGTTTACACCGAAAATTACACCCTACTGTAGCGATCGAATATGCAGTAGAGCCAGGGTAAAAATGGAATAACGGTTTTTTCTCGATGGGGTCTACGCTGCGGGAAATAAGTTGACCATAAACAAGCGAATATAATGTTCCTTGCTTATTTTCTCTAACTCCACATACTCCTCGTTTAGTGTCCTTAATTATGCAATAATGATTACATAGTATGCAACGCACAGTTTCATTTTCTAACTTCTCATACATCATGGCTTCTTTCATTTTTTCCGCCTGTTTCGAAGTTTACTTGATTCAATATTATATACATCATTAGATTTATAACTCAACTTGGCATTAAGACTCCTCTATGCTTTGTGTAGTATAGCTCAGCTGAATATATGTGCACACATTTGGGGTGAATTACATCGTGGATACACAGCTTGTGGACACCCATGCTCATTTACAAAGTACTCGTTATAACAATGATCTCGAATCAGTTATTTCTAGAATTCAACAAGCAAATATGAAGGTCATTGTTATTGGATGGGATTTAGAGTCTAGTCAGAGAGCAATAGAACTCGCCTCTCAATATGAGTTCTTTTATGCAACGGTGGGACTCTCTCATTATAGTGCAAACGATATGAATGATGATCTGTTAAATAATCTTTCTCAATTGGCACAAAAAGAAGGAGTGGTAGCTATAGGTGAAACTGGACTCGATTATTATCGCATGGCAGCACCGATTCCTTCTCAACAAAGTCTTTTTCGTGCACAAATTCAATTGGCATTATCATTATCATTACCAATAGTTATTCACGATCGAGATGCCCATAAAGATATAGTAAATATTTTGAAGGAAGAAGAAGCCCACAAAGGAGTAATTCACTGTTTTAGTGGAGACGAAGATATGCTTAAGGAAGTACTTGAAATTGACTTTTATATATCTCTATCTGGCATAATCACCTTTTCCAAACCTCTTGCTCAACTTATAAAACAAATACCACTTGACCGGCTTCTTGTTGAGACAGATAGTCCTTATCTAGCACCAGTACCCAAGCGTGGCAAAAGAAATGAACCTAGTTATCTTAAATTTATTGTTCAAAAGATTTCAGAGATTTTAAACTTAACTTACGAAGAAGTCGTTCAAATAAATGAAACGAATGCTAACAATTTATTCAAGCTTAAAGACTAATACAGTATTTTATTTCATTGTCTAAGATTAAATCATAGAAATAATATTAGTCGATCAGGCGGAAATAAACTCTACGATTATTTTTTCCTTTATTTTCTGCTTTTATGAATTCTATTTGACCAACTTCTTTTAGATTGTGCACATGTGTGCCGCCATCCGCTTGTTTATCGATGCCTTCTATTTCAACTATTCGTAGTTTTGGAAGGTTTGGTGGAAAAGCACCTGCCATCCGTGAGACAGTAGGAATTTTCATTGCTTCATCGTAGGTCAAATCATACCATTTAACAGGAATATCTTGTAAGAAAAGTTTGTTTGCCCTATCAATATAGCTTAAGAAGACTTCTTTGTTAAATTCTTTAAGATTGAAATCAAATCTTGTTTTCTCCAGAGTAATCTGATTGCCTGTAATGAGTGTCCCCGTGTCTTCACAGAGAATTGCAGCTAACGTGTGTGCTGCTGTGTGGCTTCGCATGAACTTAAAGCGTCTATCCCAATCGATTTGACATTTTATTTTATCCCCAGGTTGTAATCCTGACTCACTTACTTCATGAGAAATTTCACCTGAGAATTTGCCAGTATAAATCACTGGAAATACTTCTTCATTTCGGATCATTTTACCTGTGTCATGTAATTGTCCACCGCCTTTAGGATAGAATATTGTTTGGTCAAGAACCACGTATTTATCTTCTTTGACACTTACAACGGCAGCGTTGCATTCTTGAAGGTAACTGTCCTCTAAATATAATGCTTTGGTCATGTTATTCACCACTTTAGACGATTAAAACAGACTTTGTCTAAATTCAAAGAACTAAAATGTATTTGTGATCTTCAAGGAAACTCGACTTAATTATGTTTTCGATCTTAGTTATGTTTTTTTCGGTCTTCAATAATTTTGTTCCAATCTGTAAGTATTAACTCTAAAAAATCTTTCACTTCTCCAAGCCAAGGAAGCTCCTACCCTTAGGGTAGGGAGGAATTGAGGGAGGGTTTCACTTTTATCAATGTCTCTCCTCCTTTAAATTCCTTGTTTCTATTAAATCAAAAATCGATTAATTAAAAGAAGGTATGATAGCACGGTTAAAAGAAACGAAAAAAACGATTGTGAACGTTGCCTCATATATCCTGTGAAAATTAATGCCATTTCTCGCGAAGAAAATATTGTTATTATTGAAGTTGATTCGCTAGAGGAACTAACAATGATTGCAGAAGGCTTTAAAAAACCACTTCTTCATGATGAAACTCATTATCTCGTTATTTTTGACAAAGAAATTTATTATAGAACTAAAAATGTTGATTTGTGAAAGAAAGCCTATCAAGTTTTTAATGACATTTAAATTATTCTTCTTTCTTGGATTCGCAAGCTTTTACTAGGCGAGCATATTCAGCGGCATTTAATTCTTTTCTCGCCAATTTAAGGCATTCCTTGATCATATCTTCTTTTTCGCCATCCTGAGATTTGTTCGTCATAACTAACCCTCAGTTCTTTAAAGATATTTGATTACAAAAGATTTTCGCTTGAGGTGAATAGCAAAGGTCTTTAAATGATCAAAAATCGGTAAAGCACTAAATCTATCCTATTAAATTTTGATAGGTGATTCCTTAATGACCAGGAGTAGTCATTCCACATGATAAACCATACCCTGACATGATGCAATCAGTTTATCATTTTCTTGATTCTTAACATTAATTTGATAAACTGCAATTCTTTTGCCAAAATGTATTTGTTTTGCTTCTGCTTCGAGCAAATCTCCTAGTTTGGAAGGTCTATGATAATTTATATTCATCTGGATTGCCACTGCAGTTATTCCATGAGAATTCGAAGCAAGTGCGAAGGCTTGGTCCGCTAAAGAAAAAATCGCACCTCCATGGGCAACTCCATGAAAATTCAAATGATTTTCAGCTATCTGCATTTGAATTTTTGCATATCCTTCCGCAAGTTGATTAATTTGAACATCTAAAAATTTTGAAAACGGATCTGACTTATTTCTTAAATTGTCAATATGAGACACAAAACCACCCTTTCAATCAAAGATATTTTTTATCTCTTCGCAGCAATTCATCCTCTCAACAATTTGGGGGATCTTCTTGCGACTTGGTAATAAAACAATAAAAAAGGGAAAAAGAAAGCCTGTATAAAAAAAATCAGGCAACATTAATTTTCGAAATTATTCACGGCTTGTTATATATTAATATCTTCGTCGTCGGTTGTATCCGCCGCCACCGCGATCGCCGCCGCCACCGCCGCCACCGCCGTATCGGCTGTAGCCACCGCCGCCACCGCGTGGTCGACCGCCGCCACCGCCGCGTCTAAATCTAGGAGGCTGCTCAAAAAACCTTTCTGAAAGATTATTCTCTGTATTTGCTGTGATATCTTCTTCTGTTTCTTCAATAGAACCATATCTACCGATATTAAGCCGTAAACTGTTTTTAAACACATTACAGTAACCATTTGAAATCTTGAGTGCGCTATCAACGCTTACTCGGTCAATATCATCGTTCCAAAGTGTTAAGAAAATGACTCCTGTGTCGTCACCGACTAAAGCTTCAGTTACTCTATTGACTGACCCATCTTTTCTACTTGTTACTTCTCGTGCTTCGTTCAATTCAACTACTTTTACTTTGACGTTGACCTTGCGACTTCGCGGGCCAAGGTCTGAAACAGACATCATAATTTCTTCTGATGATTCTTCTGTTTCTTCTCGTTCTTCATCCATGGACATTTTATTCACCTAAACTATTAAAACTTACAAAAAAAGACAAACTTACTTAAAACTCACCAATTAGTCCTGTAAATTCCTTTTTCTGTATTCTTTTCATGGCATCGAATTTTTTCTTTTGTAAAAAAAAAGAGTTTCCGATGTACATGGTTTTGTAAAATGACGAGCTGAGGCTTTTAAGTTTTTCTATTTTAAACACAATCTATTTAGACATTTGAAGAATTGTTTTACTTCAATATTTTTGAACTCTTAATTCAGTGCTCAGTGGAATGATGTTCCCATATCAAATCAAAGAAAAGTTTTAATGCCTGTACCAGATTCGTATTTTCCGAAATAGCAGCCTCGCGCATAAAAAGAGGAATTCCAATCTCTTCAGCTAGAAAGATTGTAGTACCTTCATTGTTTGGATCGATTAAGGTTCCTCGCAGGGGAACCGAATAGGCGAATCTGATAGTAATATTATCCTCAAACCTCGAGAGGAGCAGTGCTATAATGCTTTGTTGGATTGCTTGAGATTCATCATTCAGTTTATTCGGATCTAATAATAAGATTTTTACTTGAACTCCTTTTTCGATCTTCTTTGCCAAATCATCAATAATTTTAGGTAGATATTCTAGCACTTTAGAGATGATATAGATTTCTTTTTTTGCCCTTCTAATAGCAGACACAGTTTCCGTTTCTGATGCCCGCCCAATTTTGACTATTCGCAACAGTTTCTGACGTTTTTCAATTAATCCCTTTTCATAAATGGGTGTCAAGGTTTTTGTGAAATCTTTTACTATCTTTCTTAGTTCTTTCATGTCTTTGTCAAATGTTTTCTGCCTGTATTCAAGCAGATTATCCATTATGCGCTTAGGTGACAATGCAGTATATGCAACAGGACGACCTGTTCGTTCTTGGATGATACCAATAGTAGCAAGCTCGTTGAGAGTTTCATAGATTTTTGTGCTTGGAATTCCGGTGATCTCTTTTAGTTGACTAGCTGTCCCCTCTCCCATCAAAATAAGATAACTTAGAAGGTTTGCCTGATATTCTGTAAAGCCTAAACCTAATAGCCATTTTTTAGCTTTTTCTGTCTCTGCTTCATATTCTTCAAGAGACATCAACTTCACCTTAACTTTACCTTTGTTGTTTATGTTGTTTATTTACTTTATTATAGAGTAACTTTTATATTTCAATTGAACTTTAATGAAAAGTAATATTATGATTATTTGATTATTTTATGGTGACAACTTCATGGAGAAAAAGCGAACAGCTATAATCGGCATTGATGGAGTTCCTTTCAGGTTGATGGAAGATCTATCGGATAGAGGCATAATGCCGAATTTTAAAGATCTTCGAAAGAACGGAACTTTCCGTAAAATGCAGAGTTCTATTCCAGAACTCTCATCAGTGTCTTGGAGTTCTATCATAACTGGAAATAATCCTGGAACACATGGGATTTTCGGGTTTACTGATTTCATCAAAGGAACATATTCTCTGCGTTTTCCTAATTTTAAGAACCTAAAATCCAAAGCTTTTTGGCAAAGAGATTCTAGAAAATACATTATCATTAATGTTCCAAGTACATATCCTGCACAGGAAATAAATGGTTTTTTAGTATCTGGATTTGTCGCATTAGATTTGGAGAAGGCTGTTTATCCGTCAAAATTTGTTAGTATCTTAAAGAAATTGGGTTATAGAATAGATGTTGATGCGCAAAAGGGTCATGAATCCAAGCAACTGTTTCTTAAGGATTTATTTGAGACACATAAAAACCGTATGAAGACATATCGCTATTTTTGGGATAAAGCAGGGATTGATTGGGATGTATTCATGTTTGTATTCACAGGAAGTGATCGACTTGGTCATTTCCTATGGGATGCATATGAAGATCCAAATCATGAATGTCACTCAGAATTCTTGAGGTATTTTGAACTCATTGATGAGGAAATTGGTTACATAAAAAGCAAATTAAGAGAAGATGACGCTCTAATCATGCTATCTGATCATGGAATGGAATCTGTTACAACAAATGTAAATATCAACAGATATCTTGCAGAAGAGGGATTTTGCTCATTAGACAAAGATCCGAAAAAAAATTATAACAATGTTAGAGAAGGTACAAAGGCATTTGCTTTGGATCCTGCAAGAATCTATTTACACAAAAAAGGCAAATTTCCTAGGGGCCATATTAAGACGGATGAGGAAGTTAAGTTAAAAGAGGAACTGATTGATTCGTTTTCAAGGCTAAAAATGAATGGGACGCCTGTTATAAAGAAAATATTTGACAAAGAAGAGATTTATCATGGTTCCTATATAGAAAAAGCCCCTGATCTCATTTTATTGCCGAATTCTGGCTTTAATCTTAAGGGTAGTGTGTTAAAGGAAGAGATATTTGACAAGGATATTTTCACTGGAAAACACACCCAAGAAGATGCATTTCTTTATGTTAGAGGCGATGCAGATCTACCAGATGATCTAAATGTAGAATATGTTATGAACTTATTGTAGGATGTGTTGAAAATTAAAGCGTATAATGACAATAAAACATGCTGGAACTGCCCAGCAGCAATGTTCAAAGGTAACGTTGATTTTAGAGCATGTGGACAATCTATGGAGAAAATAAAAGAATTAAAGGACCCCGATTACGTTATTGTGGTCGAATGTTCTCGAAGACCTGAATTGGGACACTTTGAACCGACAATTACTTTCGAGCAATGTCCAGAATGGTCTTATCGAGAAGAACTAAATTGTCATCTTTTAAAAAACATGCGTGTTATGATTTTAGGAATCGATGGGTATTTAGGATGGACATTAGCACTTAGGCTGGGAAGATTAGGATGCAAAGTAAGTGGTATTGATAATTATTTCCGAAGAGACTGTGTAGAAGAGAAAGGTGCACTTTCGATTGTTCCTATTGCGCCAATAGATGAACGCCTCCAGACTGCCCAAGAAGTACTTGGGATTGAAATCACGTTTCGGGAGATTGATATCTTAGATCGTCAAAAACTGGGTGAATTCCTAGAAGAAATGAAACCAGAAGCGATCGTTCACTATGCAGAATGTCCAAGTGCACCATATAGTATGGTAGATTGTGATCATGCTATTAAGGTTCAATATAATAATGTTATTGGTACGCTTGGTCTGCTTTTTTTGATGAAGGAGATAGTTCCGGAAACGTCTTTAATCAAACTTGGTACCCTTGGCGAATATGGTTCACCTTTGACTGGAAGACCGCTCTTTGAAGGTATCTTCCCTGCTGATGCTGTATTGAAATACGGAAACCGAGAATGGAGTCTTGGCGGCGAATTAACTCCTCGAGATCCGGTTTCGCTTTACCACGTATCAAAAGTCCAAGACACTTTCAATGTTTATGAAGCATGCAAATATTGGTGGCTACGATCTTATGATGTGATGCAGGGAGTTATATATGGAGTCCATACGGACGAAGTGGCTGCAAATCCTCGACTTCGAACTCGCTTAGACGCTGATGAATGGTTTGGGACCGTGACGAATAGATTTGTGATTCAGGCGATACTCGGACTTCCATTAACGGTATATGGACAAGGCGAACAAATTCGAGGATTTATTGCGCTTGATGATGCAATGCAATGTATGGTTCGGTTGATTGCTAGTCCACCTGAACCAGGACAATATGATGTAGTTAATCAAGTATCTGGACTCTTTAAAATCAGGAAATTGGCAGACACTGTTGCAAAAGTTGGAAATGAAAAATTTGGATTGAATGTTAAAATTCAGAGAGTAGAAAACCCACGTGTCGAAGCAGATTTTCATCCCTTTGAAGTCATTTCTAAAAAACTTCCCAAGACATTTGGCTTTGAACCAAAATTGAGCCTCGAAGAAGAGATTACAAATATGTTTGCTCTTTTAACTCAACCTCACATCAAAAAACGAATTGAAGAGACAGCTCACGTGTTTTGGCCAGTAACTCGGTGGGATGGTGAGAAACGAGAGTCAGAAGTAATTGAAGTCTATGCGCCAGGCACGAAGCAAAATGGGGGTTTCCAACCACAACTTGACACAGGGAAAGAACTCGTGGTAAAAGAGACTCAAAAAAGAGTCAAACAGTGAGATGCGAGTCTAACGGTGGTGCAGAGAATATATGGAATTTACTGCGAAGAATTTTGAAAAAGAAGTTCTTAAGTCTGATATTCTCGTTTTAGTGGATTTTTGGGCTAGTTGGTGTCCTCCCTGCAAAGTTGTCGAGCCAATCATAGAAGAATTAGCTCAGGAATATCTGGGTAAAGCAAAAATCGGTAAACTCAATGTGGACAGAAATCCTGGCCTAGGTGCAAAATATGAGATTACAGGGGTACCTACTTTTATTATTTTTAAAGATGGTAAGATAAAAGACCGGGCTATTGCTGCAAAATCCAAAAGTGAATTAATAAAGATGATTGAAAAGTTTTTATAAAAACTCACGTAAAGTTCTTTTTTGAAATTCGGGATCTGTACGCTCAAATTGCAACCATAAAAAAAGTAATATTTGTATTATTCTAATGAATAATAGAGTCAATGTTCTTCAGATTAGATAAAGGCGAGTTATTTGAGAGAATTTAAGTTAACTACAGATCTTGAACCGAAAGGCGACCAACCAAAAGCTATTCAACAACTTTTAGATGGCATAAAGAAGGAGGGACTAAAGCATCAAACATTGCTTGGAGTTACTGGAAGCGGAAAAACATTCGCTATGGCTCAGCTTATCGAAAAAACACAGAAACCCACACTCGTTATTAGTCACAATAAGACATTAGCTGCACAGTTGTATTCTGAATTCAAGGCATTTTTTCCAGAAAATGCAGTGGAATATTTTGTTAGTTATTACGATTATTATCAGCCAGAAGCCTATATGCCTCAAACTGACACTTACGTAGCAAAAGATGCGTCAATAAACGAACGCATAGAAATGATGCGCTTATCTACAACTAGTAATTTACTCGAACGACAAGATGTTATAGTTGTAGCTAGTGTTTCATGCATCTATTCTATTGGTGCCCCGAAGGACACCACAGGCCTTATGATCTATATCAAAAAAGGTGAGCAAAGAGACCGAGATAGTATATTAAAATCCTTTGTTGATAATCAATATGAGAGAAATGATCTGGATTTTACGAGAGGTAGATTCAGGGTACGAGGGGATGTTGTTGAAATTTTTCCCGCATATTCAGAGGATACTGCATTAAGATTAGAATGGTTTGGAGATGAAATCGAAAAGATTAGCGAGATTGATCCATTGACAGGAAAGGTAATTACAGAGAAATCAGCAGCTGTAATTTATCCAGCAAAACATTTTGTTTTCACGGAATCTAGAATCAGTCAAGCAATAAGACTTATAGAAGAAGAATTGGAAGAACGTCTCACCAAACTTAGACACGAAAATCAATTATATGCTCAGAGGCTTGAACAAAGAACACGCTATGATTTGGAAATGATAGAAGAATTGGGATACTGTTCAGGAATTGAGAATTATTCTAGATATTTTGACGGGCGAAAACCTGGCGATAGACCATATGTCCTGTTGGATTATTTCCCTAAAGATTTTCTGATGTTTATCGACGAAAGTCATGTAACCATTCCCCAGATAAGAGGAATGTATGGTGGGGATAAATCACGAAAAGATAACTTAATTAAGTATGGTTTTAGGCTTGAATCTGCTTATGACAATCGTCCCCTTTTCTTTAGTGAATTTGAGCAATTTCTCAATAAGAATCGAGTAATTTACGTGTCTGCAACTCCGGGTTCTTATGAACTAAGTCACAGCGAACAAATCACCGAAATGATAGTCCGGCCTACTGGATTGATCGACCCAGAAGTGATTGTAAAACCAACCGAAAATCAAATAGATGATCTAATTTCCCTGATAAGACAACAGGCAGAACATGGAGAACGTACATTAGTAACAACATTAACAAAGCGAATGGCTGAAGATCTAACTGATTATCTATTGAACGTTGGGCTCAGGGTACGGTATCTTCACAGTGATATTGAAACGTTAGAACGCGTGGAAATTTTAAGAGATCTGCGTCTAGGAAAGTTTGACACGCTTATTGGCATCAACTTACTGCGAGAAGGGTTAGATCTTCCCGAAGTCTCCCTCGTCACTATTCTCGACGCTGATAAAGAGGGTTTCTTACGTTCTGAAACAAGCCTAATTCAAACAATTGGGCGAGCCTCTAGAAACGTTAGTGGGCGAGTTATTCTTTATGCAGACGAGATTACTGAATCAATGAGAAGAGCGCTCGATGAAACCGAAAGAAGACGTTTTCTACAGCTAAAATATAATGAAGAACATGGAATTACACCTAAAACAATCTCTAAAAGAATTAGGGCTCCAATATCTGAAATGACTAAAACAGAGATTGAATTAGATTCTATAATGCTTGAATCTCCTGAAGATATCAAATTCCAACTCTCACAACTCGAAACTGAAATGAAAAACGCTGCAGATAACCTCGATTTTGAGAAGGCTGCAGTTATTCGTGACAAAATTTTCGAATTGAGAAAGCTGTTAATTCCGTGATCTAACTCTCAACCTCTATTATCTGGAACATATCTTCTGGGAGTTCTAATCTTGCAATTTCCCCCCATCGATTAACCATTTCAATGCCTAGTTTTCGTGATGTTTCGAGAGCTTCGATCTTGTTAACTCGGTAAAAACCAGTTTTGATGTGATCAAAGAATGTCTGATATATCTTTTTCAAATCATTTTCCTTGATCTCTTGAAGGTCTTCATCTTGAAAAGTCGTTGCAATTAGACTGTTTGTCTTATCTAAAAATACAAATTTTTCATATAGAGGATCCACGTTTCTTAAGTTATGCAAAATCTTGCTCAAGATTGGATTAACTCTTTTGCTAGCTAGAAACGTAATTAATGTTGAATTCACTCTTTTATTTGCTGGAATGTTTCTCGTTTTAAATTGGAAGATATATTCGTTAATGAGCCACTCGTAGAATGATTTAATTTCTTTCTTCAACTTTAACTCTTCCGCAAAACCTGACATTTTCCCCTTTTTCATAAATTCTATAGAAATACCATCCGTAAAAATTACTTTTGAGCCTTCCGTTCCTCTGTGGGCGAGATCCTCATCAAAATAAGAAAGTACTGCGTGAATTTCTTTATTATCAGCACTCTTATGAAGGAATATCCCGGAATATAGATCGCTACTCTTGCGTAGAAGTTGTTCTTTTGTAAAGCAATATGAAATGTTTTTCTTGCATATTTCACAATAATCAATAAATGCATGTTCCTTAGACATTTAGTTGTATCACCCTAGCGTAAAGTAAATCAGAAAGAGCAGCAAATACGATTTCTATATTTTCACCGGTTTTAGAACTTGTTTTAAAAAAAATCTCAGGCGGTAATTCGTTTTTTTTCAAAAAGTCTTCGATCTTTACATCAGTCACCGCCTCTCTGCCAGCTTCCCTAAGTTTATCCGCCTTTGTGCCAATCACTAAAACTATTGGATTCCCATTGGTGTTCTTATAGACCAAATCAAACCAATCACTCAGATTCACTAATGTTGAATTTCGTGTAAGATCAAAGGCAAATATGACTGCATGAGCCCCGTGGCAATAACTGGGTAAGATGAATCGAAATCGTGATTCCCCCCCGAAATCCCATATCTGAAGTTTAATGATAATATCTGCTTCTACTTTATTATGGAAAGAATAAAATCCTGCACCAATCGTGATTTTTGTATCTTTGTCATATTTGTTTGTTGCATATCTATTTATGAACGTCGTTTTCCCGACGCCACCTTCCCCCACCACGATCACTTTGAAGATATAGCTTGATTTTGACGAATCCATCACAAATCGACCATTTTGATACTTAGTACAATCACTTCATTCTAATACTAAAATATTTGGTTAATTTCAAATCGCGTTTTCAACCTTTTTATTAATTCAGGTAAATCTCCACTAGGTATTAAAATGATAAAATTAGAGACATTTCTATTTGTGGAAAGCATTTAAGGGCATTAACTAAAAAATATGAATATCAAAAAAATGGGATCTCTAGAAGCTTTTAGTTGCAAAACTTACAGACAACTAAGCAAGAAAGCACCACAGCTTCAGCGTGAGGTAGTTCACAATACCGCAGCTAATGAGTTTCTAAGATTTGGAGTACATCTTCAGAGAGCCCTAATTTTACAATTTCTCTCCATTGTGTAATGACTTTGAGCCCAATTTTCCTTGATGCATCAAGAGCATCATTCTCGTTCTCATCCTTAAAATATTCGATAATCTGCTCAAAGATAGTCTGAAAGGCTTCTTTGAGTTCGTCATAAGAGATTTTACTGACGTCCCTTTTTTGCGAATCGAACGTAATCTTGTCAGAAACTATCATAAACGGTTCGTATAATTCAGATTGAGTTTTTAAATCGGCTAAAATCTTATTTATTGTAGGCTCAACTCTTCTTCTTGCTAATAACCTCATATTTTTAAAACTGGTAATGTATTCGTTGATTAACCATTCGTAGAAGAGTTTGCTTTCTAGCTTATTTACTTCGTCATCTAGATGTTTTTTATCGTTCTTTTTCAGAGGTTCTAGTGAAACACCGTTTGTTAGAATTACTTTTGACCCCTCTCCTCCTCTATTGGCAAGATTAGTGTCGAAGTAAGCAAGCATAGCATGAACTTCTTGGTTATTTTTACTCTTATGTAAAAATATTCCTGAATATAGACCGCCGCCTTTTTTTTCTAGCATATCTTTTTTAAAATGATGTGTAACTGAAATACCACATTTCTCACAGTATTCTATAAAAGAATGATCGTCAGCCATTATTTTTTCACCTTTTTGTAGAGTAAATTGGACATTTCGGAAAATACGTCTTTGACATTTTGACCTGTTTTTGAACTCGTCTTAAAAAACAAATTTGACAAAAAATTGTGTGTTTTCATGAATTCTTCAATCTGTTCTTCTTTGATTGCCTCAATACCATTGTCTTCGATTTGATCTGCTTTTGTACCGATGAGTATAAATATTGGGCTATTTTCAGTATTTTCTTTAATTAAATCAAGCCATTCTGAGAGATTCCATAATGTTGAAGCTCTTGAAAGGTCAAAAGCAAATATGACCCCATGAGCACCGTGGCAATAACTAGGCAAAATAAATCGGAAACGCTTTTCTCCGCCAAAATCCCATACCTGAAGCTTTACGGAAGTATCTCCGCCATTTACGTTATTTTCAAAGGAATGAAAAGAGGCTCCGATTGTAATTCTCGTATCTTCAGAAAAACTGTTTGTAGCAAATCGGTTAATGAATGTTGTTTTCCCGATGCCACCTTCTCCAACAACAACCACTTTAAATAAATAATTATAACTCACCTGATTATGAGCTACCAATGTAAATCACCCCAATATGCGCAGTAAACTCGATAGTTTAACTTAGAAGAAAATGTTTTCTGTTCTTTTTAATACTTCAGGTAAAACTTTCCGCAGTATTTTCGGTTAGATAAAACATTTGTTTAAGTTTCAGGTAAAATTCTCCGCAATAATTCCTTTTTAAAAGCATTCGAAGTTGTTCATGTCTCTATTTGTTGTGGAAGAAGTTTTCCACAAAATATATAAAATATTTTTGAATGGATTCTTTAAAAAAAGTTTAATTAGGGGCAAGAAAACGATGTCTGAAGCAATTAAATTCGTCAGAAATAATCTAACGTATACCATTAGCATGATAGGCTTATTTGCCTTATGTGCGTATGTGTTAGCGTATAAGCCACATTTAGGTGGTTTAGATGTTTTGAAATCAACATTTTTCTTATTTGGGTTGTCGTTAGATACAGTGATACTATTGTGGGCAATCAGCTTCTTTCTCTTGTACAGATGGTACTATACTGGTAGGCAAAGTATTTCTACATTAGCTTGGGGACTCTCCTTTCTGGTATATAGCATTGTATTCATTGGATTATGTCTACAAGCGCTGGGTATTGGATGGGCCAATTCAAATGATCCGGTAATATTCTTCATTTTTCGGAATGTAATGATCTTGTGGGCCGCTGGAATGTGGTTTGGAATTTCTAACATATTAACTGGAAATAAAGTGATCAGATACGGACTAACAGGTCTTATAGTTATAGCTTCCTATATTTGGTTTGCATATGGGCTTCTTGTTTTGGCAGACATTGAATATACAATGTATGGCTTTCTCTTTGCTGTCTGGATTCCAATTAGTGTAACTCTAGGTTATGCTTTCTATCTCTATGGAACTAATACAGGTTTGAGTTCACCAAAATTCCTGACGGTTGGTTTCGTCCTTCTAGCGATTACTTATATGGCTTGGGCTCCTTGGCATTTTCCTGACGTAAGTTATATCTACTTTATCTGGTTCTTTCTCTTTGAAATTTCACTAGTACCCATATTAATCGGATTCATCTTGATTCCAGTTGAAAGAGAAATTCGAAGATGAAAACTTTAAAAACCAGTTTTTTTTAATTATATTATTTACACTTTAATGGAGGAAAAAATCGCGAGAGGCTCTTAGATGATCCAAAATTTCTTCTTACTCAACAAAAGCGGAATGTGTTATCTCTCAAGAAATTATTCTGCTTTAGAATTCGATGAGGCGCTGATTGGAGGCTTTTTGGCAGCTATAGAGTCTTTTGGCACGAAAGTATTCAAGGAAGGTACAATTAGTGAAATAGATTATGGTAATTTTAAGTTCGTGTACACTTATGAGAAGGAATTAATTGCAGTAGCTATTGTTGATGACAATATAGACACAGAACCAGTCAGGAAAGGTTTATCCGAACTCATCCATGAATTTATAAGGGCATATAACATAGAGCGGCTTGCAGAGGGGAATCTGTCGGGTTTAGAAGACTTTATTCCTTATATTGATATGAAACTCCAAAGTCCAAAAAAGAAGGAAAAAGAAGATTTGGTCAGCAAAATGGATAAATGGGTAGATTCTTTCTAGATTCATCTTTTTTGGAATCTAATCATTCATCCAAGGGATAATTGGTGGGTTATTAATAGCATTAGCAATTCTATTAATCGATTAAAAACAATTTTTCACAGAGCTAGTTATTGATCTAAATTAATTTGATCAGCTTCTTGTAAAAATTCTTTGGCCTTTTCTTCATCGCCTTGTGCCATATACAGATCACTAAGTTTTTTTAAGGTTTCTTTTTTTCCAGCAGAATCTTTGTTCTCGTCACTTAAACTAAGAGATTCATTATAATGTTTCAGTGATTGCTCCCAGTTCTCTTTCTTATGATAAACAAGTCCTATGTATCGAAGCCTAGAAGCTTTTCCTCTCATATCATTGAACTTCATATCCATTTCAAGCGCTTGTTGATAATATTCAAGTGCTTCATCGTATCTTTCATTCTTGTAATGAATAACAGCCAAATTATTAATCATGTTTCTCGCGTCACGTCTACGTCCCATGATATTAAGAAGTTCAACTGATTTTTCAAAAAATTTAACTGTTCTTGGGTCATCTTTTGCTAAATGCTCATAACATACGCTTGTTAATTTATCTAAAAGTTTTGCAGTATCATCAAAGGGCGCACTTGCCCGTACCATCAAATAGTAGAGTTCTTCAAAAGTATTCACAGCGTCATTATATTTTTCTTGTTCATAATAAATATCGCCGATCATTTTCATAATTAAGACTCTAATGCGCATGTCCCCTGTCTTTCCTTTCTCATTATCTAACTTTAGTGCTTCATTCAAATATTCCAGTGCTTTATCTGTCTCGTTAAGTGCATGATGAATATTTCCTAAATGTAGTAATGTAACTATTTTCCCCTCTCTAGTATCTGCATATTTGCTCTCGATGAAGTCATCTGAAGTCAAAATGCCCTGAATTATTTCATATGCGTTTTGAAAGTGATTTAACGCTTCTTCCAAATCTTGAGATTTCTGTGCATTCATACCTTTCTTTAAAAGTTTTTTAGACTCATGTAACTGTTTTTCTATTCTTCTTACGATTTTCTTTTCTGGTTTCTTGTCCTTAGTCATGCTTTCAATAACTCCTGTTAATCTTCTATTGAAACCTCCAGAATCCCAATGCCATCAATTTGAGCAACTAGCCTATCTCCGCTTTTTACAGTATCAATTCCAGCAGGTGTTCCAGTAGCAATTATATCTCCTGGATAAAGCGTCACGATTTTTGTGATAAAGGATATTAATTTGGGTATTTTAAAAACCATTGATCTTGTATTGTCACTCTGCTTTAATTCGCCATTATGCCATAGTTTGATATCAAGTGAGTGAGGATCAGATATTTCATCAGTAGTAACGATATATGGACCAAGTGGACCAAATGTATCGAATCCCTTTACTTTAAATAATGCTCTATCAGTTTCTACGAAATCTCGGGCAGTCATGTCAAGGATAATAGTGTAGCCAAATACCTTAGATAATGCTTCACTTTCATTAACATCTTTTGCAGTTTTACCAATTATAACAGCTAATTCTGTCTCATAATCAACTCTATTGCTCATTTTTGGAATCTTGACCGCCTGATTTGGTCCAATAATCGATGAAGGTGGTTTTAACCAGCAAAACGGTTCGGAAGGCGTTTCTACGTCCATTTCTGCTATATGTGATGTGTAATTAAATCCGATTCCTATAATTTTCGAAGGATTTCTTATTGGTGCATCAAATTTTGCACCGCTTAGTGAAATAGTGTCACCCGAAAAAGATATCCGATCAGGAGGATTTTTAATGAACTCTTCGACTGATTGGAAACCTTTCAAAAACCTGATTTGATATCCTTCGATAATGCCGACTTTCCCTTCAACAAAACAAATCTTCATGTTTTTACGACCTTTTACGTAGAATAGAAACTCTAATTGTATGTAAATGTGATTTTTATTATTTTTCGATTGCTTTTCTTAGAGCAGATCTTGCAAGTAATCTTGTGGAATCTAATGTGGGAAGAGGTGATGCTTCTGGGATAACTATTATTGGAATTTCAGTGCATCCAAGTACTACTGCATCGCAGTTTTCATTTTTTAATTTGCCGATTACCTCTTCAAAATACGCACGAGATTTTTCATAGAACTTTCCGTTAACAAGTTCATCAAAAATAATGGCATTTATTCGTTCTCTATCCACTTTTTCAGGAATATTGAAGTTAATTCCCATTTTAGTAAGCGTATCTGAATATACAGGTCCTTCCATGAGATAACGGGTTCCCAAAATTCCGAGACATTTATATTCCCGCCTTTTGGCCTCTTTTGCAACCTCTTCTGCTATGTGAAGCCATGGAATTGGGGATTTTTCGATAACGATGTTAAAAACCTCGTGTATTGTGTTATCAGGACATATGGCAAAGTCTGCTCCAACATCTGCTAATTTATTAACTGATGCTAACATCAAACTTGCCACACCTTCCCATTTATCTGCATCGATGTATTTCATATATTCGCTTAACGGATAGGTGTGCATAGTAACCTCAGGATGGGCAAATTTTCCCATAAAATCCGCACCTTCTGAGCAAATTGTCCTATAACAGAGGGCGGCTCCTTCTGCGCTACATGCAACTATACCGATGTGTTTTACCATATTTTTCTCTCCTCTGTTAACTCATTAGCATGAGTATTTCAAGTAAAATCTACTTGTCTTTATAAAAAGATCCTTTAATATGCTAAAGTTAAGACGGAATTAGTGTTTTTTAAATCAAAAGTAGAAAATATGGAGACGTCCCAACATATGAGAACAATCAAGATTTCTGCTGCACAGTTCTCTTTAAAACCTATCAAAAGTTTTTCAGAGTTCGAGGAGCAAGTTATCTCCAGCTTAAGACAAGCTGTAGGATCAGATTTCGTAGTATTTCCTGAATTATTCACATTTGAATTGTTGACAACTTTTCCAGATGCAAAGAATTTTACAATTATAGATAAACAAAAGACGTCAGAGTTTACCGATCAGTATCTAGATCTTTTCTCAAGACTTGCAATGCAAAATAATCAAAATATAGTTGCAGGGTCGCACTTAAAGAAAGAAGGAATCAATTATTATAATTCATGTTATCTGTTTGGTCCAGATGGAACAGTATTCGAGCATAAAAAGACCCACATCTTTCCAGCGGAGGGAGAATGGGATACTGCTGAAGGAAATACTTTAGAGATCTTAGAGTTAGAAAAAGCAAAGGTGGGTTTATTAATCTGTTATGAGGCAGAAATTCCTGAATGTGCAAGAATTCTCGCTTTAAAGGGTGCCGAAATAATATTTTGTCCCTCATTCACATCCAGCGAAGCTGGGTTTTGGAGAGTACGACATTCCTGTCAAGCAAGATGTATTGAAAATCAGGTTTATATGGTTCATTGTTGTACAGTGGGCGATGCAGTGATATTAGATCTTGCTGGGTGGGGTAAAACGTCAATACTAAGTCCTTGTGATACTCCTTGGCCATCAAACGGCATAATTGCAGAAGCGGAACCAAACAAGGAGATGGTAATAACAGCTGAAGCTGATCTCGATGAACTCCACATCAACAGAGTAAAAGGCGCAGCAACTACCTTCAAGGATCGCACCCGAAGATCGGAACTCTACAAGTGGCTGTATGGACGTTAGTTTTTTACCTTTGCCAAAAAACTAATGAGGTTTTTGTTAATCCCTTTTTAACAAAATTCGATGTGAAAATAGTGGCTTTAAATAAGAAAATCGGCATTGTCTTCGGAATCTCCCTATGCGGAATCGTTGGCCTCAGTGCAATAATACCAGCGCTTCCAAAAATTGCGAACGAATTAAACGTCTCATTATTATCAATTGGGCTCTTAATAACTGCTTTTACACTGCCAGGTATTTTTTTGTCGCCTGTTATGGGTGTTCTAAGTGACAAGTTCGGCAGAAAACAAATTGTAATCCCCTGCCTATTGCTGTTTGGCACCGCAGGGGGTCTTAGCTTTTTTGCGATAGATTTCACACAGTTGCTAGTTTTGAGATTTCTACAGGGCATTGGTGGATCAGGCTTAACTATCTTAGGGGTAATCCTGATCGGAGACTTCTACGATGGCAATGCCCGTGTAAAGGCTATGGGTATCAATACAAGTGTAATAAATATTGGAACAGGAAGTTTTCCACTTGTGGGCGGTGCCCTCGCACTCATTGGCTGGAATTATCCGTTTTTGCTATTGCTTGTAGGAGTGGTTGTAGGCGTGTTAGCTCTGTTTCTCCTAGAAAATGCAGAAGGTTCTCAAATATCCGCAACTTTTAGCTATCTCCATGAATTTCTAAAATACCTAAAGAAACCTCAAAGCATAATTTTATTTGTAACAGCAGTAATTGCGTTTATCGTAATATATGGTGCAATCCATACATATTTCACTCTTTTCCTCGACCTGAAATTTGGATTGAACTCATTCCAGATAGGTATTTTTTCATCTCTTTTATCGTTCACAATAGCAGCAGCTTCTAGTCAGGCTGATAAAATCGAGAATCGTCTGTCAGTGCGTATTATTTTAACTCTAGCATTTATTTTGGAAGGTATTAGCCTAGTTTTGATCCCTCTTATTGATCGAGTACTGCTCCTGATTATCCCTGTAATTATTTTTGGCTTTGGTTTTGGCTTAGCCTTACCTTTGCTTCTAACTTTAGCGACAAGACTTGGTCCAATGGAACTTCGAGGGGTTCTATCATCTTTGATCTACTCAGGAATCCGTATAGGACAAACTACAGGCCCAATATTGATGGGACTTGTTGTGCTATATTCTTCAATAGAAATCGTGTTTTTGTTGAGTGCCATCATTGCATTTAGCATTTCGTTTTTGGGATTCTTTGCATGGAAAATTTTTGAAAAGGGACTATATTAGTGTTATAAGACTCTATATCCAAACGGGAAAAGGGGTGAAAAAGAGTTTTGAAGGAAAGCGCGCCCACCTGCAGACGTCCCTTTTCCCTTGCGATATCTTAGTATCAACTATTCTTTTTCCATCCGCTATATAAGAACCACGTATTTTTGATCGAAAAGGGTACTATAGGTATTTCATATTGATGTTTTTTTCAACTGCTTGAAAAAATAATTTTAAATATTCCACAAATTTAAAGATAATAAGGAAATAAAAAATATGGGCAAAGGAAAGATCAAATGTATCCTAAACTTGCAAATCATGTAGTCCTTCGAGTACTAGAACATCCTGTACTTTATGATTTTGTTAATGATGAACTTTATGAATTAGAAAACGATGAATATCAATGGATAAGGTATTTTACGGGCTATTCTTCACTTCACCAACTTTTTAGTCAAAATGCTGACTCCAAAGAAGAGTTCTTAGGATTTCTTGAGGAATTAAAAAAGGAAGGACTGATCGAGTTTAAGGAAGAAAAAGCGTCAGAAGTCCCTTTTTACTACATAGAGCAGTCTTCTCTCCCAAGTTTACGAACAATACTGCTGCATGTAACCACGAAATGTAACTTAGCCTGTCTTCATTGTTATCTTGATAAAAGTGCTCCAATTGAGCTAGATCTGCAGATTCTACTTGAAATAGTTCGACAATTCGATCAAATGCAAGGATTGAAACTTCTCATATCTGGTGGAGAACCACTTTTTCATTCAAAGATCTTTGAATTCTTAGAAAAGATTAGAGACTATAAAATACGAAAGATTCTGCTGTCGAATGGGTTGCTTATTGACAAAGAGATTGCAGAACGCCTAAAAGATCTTGTATATGAGGTCCAGATAAGCATTGATGGAATTAAAAGCCATGATCGTTTTCGAGATATGAAAGGCGCGTTTGAAAGATCTATTGCTGCAATTAAAACGTTACAGTCATTTGATATTCGGGTAAGCGTTGCCACAATGGTTCATAAAGACAATATTGACGAACTACCAGAGCTTGAACAAATTCTCAAAGAAATGAAGATAGAAAGCTGGATGTTGGATGCTCCATCGCCCTCAGGAGACTTTCTAGATAATTTAGATCTTCAAGCGTCAGTAGAAGACGCTGCAAAGGCTTTAAAGGAATATGGTTGGGGCTATACATTCGAGGATAGCTCAAATATTTATGCTTGTGGTGCGCATCTGGCTGCCATTATGAGTAACGGCGATGTTGCAAAATGCGGTTTTTTTGCAGATCAACCAGTTGGTAACATCTATACAGATCCTCTTGCTTCCTGTTGGGAAAAAATCAAGGATAGTTGGATCTGGGGACTCGATGCTCTAAATTGCAGTGAGTTAGATTGTCCACATCTCGCTGATTGCAGAGGTGGATGTCGATTTAGAGCCTTTCAGTATAGTAAAAATCTTATGGGGGAAGACCCTGTCAAATGCGGAATATACGGCTTTAAATCGAGTCGATTTTTTCAGGAAACTGATTGAATTAAGATAATTTCTTTATGGCGTTACTTTTTATATGGCATAGTCATATATGAATTTTTATTCACTCGATAAGAAATTCATTATGTTATAAGAGAATAGGTGATTAAAAACATGAGCAGTTCAACTGAAAGATGGTATTGGCTTGATTGGTTAAGAGTTATTGCGATGGGCACGATTTTTTTCTATCATAGCGGAAGACCTTTCATCATTATTCCATGGCACATCATGAATCCTACCCCGGATTTACTATTTACTTTGGTTAATATCTTCGTGTCAGGATGGATTATGCCGCTCTTTTTCACGGTCAGTGGGATAGCGACTTACTTCTCTCTATCACGGAGGAGTCCTGGGCAATATGCTAAGTCGAGGTTTTTGCGATTGATGGTTCCCTTTATCTTTGCTTTGTTTGTAGTAATCCTCCCAGTGCACGTTTACTTTGATGTGGTATTCAATGGCTACTATACAGGATCCTTTATTGACTTCTATTTCTGGACTTATTTCATTAGCTTTTTTCCTTTAGATTTAGTCCCCAGGTTGACCTATTTTGCTGGAGCAAATCAGGGTATATATCTCTGGTATCTCTTCTGGCTTTTCGTGTTTTCGTTGATAACAGCACATTTCTTTAAGTATCTGCGAGAAAAAGATGACAAAATCTCAAAATTAGCAACAATTTGTAATAGACGAGGAGGAATCTTCCTGCTTGCAGTCCCTTTGATTATTGTGGATTTAGCTGCGATCCCGCCCTTTTTTGTGTTTCCAAGCGGCTATGGAGGATGGAAGCTGCCCACGTATCTGACTTTTTTCATACTAGCTTACGTGGTAGCTTCTGATTCACAATTCATGCAGTCTATAGACAAGAATGGCTTAATGGCGCTTATAATAGGCATTATTACCAGCGTACTTATTATTGTACTCTTCATAATGTTTGGTACAGAAGTTGCTGGTACAATTGATGGTTATCTTCTATTCACACCACTTTGGGCGTTCAATGGCTGGTCTTGGATCATAGCTGTACTCTTTCTGGGGCGGAAATTCCTAAGTTTCAATCACAAATTTCTGGGCTTCTCAAACGAACTCGTCTTACCGTTCTATATTCTCCACCAGACGGTGATCGTTGCAGTAGCCTTCTTTGTAGTCGGTATGACCACTATAGTGATGGTAAAATATCTCATCATCGCCTTTGCAGCATTCGCGATAATAAGCCTGCTACTAATACCTATCAGACAAATCAACGTGCTTCGGTTCTTATTCGGTATGAGCTTAAAGAAAAAAAGCGCATAATTACAAAACTCTTCTGAAACTATCTTCCCCTCCTTTTTTTGATATGTTCTATATTTCTTAGTCCACGCTCGAATTGGTAGTCTCTTTCAGGGAAACGCGCCATTTTGCTACCAAAACTGATCTTTTCAAAAATATTCATTTTTCCAGCGTATTAACTTTTTATATGACCTCGTATAATACGACGTTTTATTCACTCGATAAAAAATTCATTATCTTCTAGAGAATGGGTGATTCAAAAAATGAGCAGCACTATCGAAAGATGGTATTGGCTTGATTGGCTGAGAGTCATTGCGATGGGCACGATTTTTTTCTACCATAGCGGAAGACCTTTCATCATTACTCCATGGCACATCATGAATCCCGGACCACCAGATCCAGTATTTACTTTGGTTAATGTCTTCGTGACAGGATGGATTATGCCGTTGTTTTTTGTAGTTTCGGGAATGGCGACTTATTTTTCTCTGGGTAAACGGAGTGTTGTACAATTCACAAAGACGAGATTCCTGCGACTCATGGTTCCTTTCATTTTTGCTTTGTTTACAATCCTCTATGTGCATGTTTACTTTACTTCAGTTTTTAATGGCTCCTATACAGGATCCTTTTTTGAAGGCTACTTTTGGGACTACTTCCTTTACGGTTTTCCTTTAGATTTAGTCCCCAGGTTGACCTATTTTGCTGGAGCAAATCAGGGAATATATCTATGGTATCTTTTCTGGCTTTTCGTGTTTTCATTAATAACAGTACATTTTTTCAAGTATCTGCGAGAAAAAGATGACACAATCTCAAAACTAGCAACAATTTGCAATAGACGAGGAGGAATCTTCTTACTTGCGATCCCCTTGATTATTGTGGATTTAGCTGCGATTCCGCCCTTTTTTGTGTTCCCATCTGGCTACGGAGGCTGGAAATTGCCCACGTATCTCATTTTTTTCATACTAGCATATGTGGTAGCTTCTAATTCACAATTCATGCAGTCCATAGACAAGAATGGCTTAATGGCGCTTATAATAGGTATTATTACCAGCGTACTTATTCTTGTTGTTTTTATAACACTTGGTGTAGAATATGTTGGTACAATGAGCGGCTATATTTTATTTACGCCACTTTGGTCTTTTAATGGCTGGTGTTGGGTAATTGCCTTAATTGGATTAGGGCGCAGATTCCTGAGTTTCAATCATAGATATTTGCAGTTCTCAAATGAACTTGTCTTGCCATTCTATGTCCTTCATGAGTCTATAATCGTTGCAGTAGCCTTCTTTGTAGTCGGTATGACCACAATTGTGATGGTAAAATATTTCATCATCTTCTCAGTATCATTCGCGATTATCGCTATTTTACTAGTGCCAATTAGACAAATCAACGTTCTTCGGTTCTTATTCGGCATGAGTCTAAAGAAAAAAAGCGCATAATTGTAAAACTCTTCTGAAGCTATCTTCCCCTCTTTTTTTTGTTTGTTCTATATTCCTTATATATGCTCGAATTGGCAGTTCCTTTCAGGAAAAAACTCTATTTCGCCACCATGACAAGATAATTCTCAGGTAAAAAAATAAAAAAAGGAAAATTGATAAAACCGACGCTTCCTACTCCTCTTTTCCTACTAACCTCTCTTATAACTTGTAAAGGTCAATGTTGCCGTTTGTAGTCGTAATGGTGAGGTCATAGCCACCGTCTCCCATAGTGCCTTCAACGCTGGTCGCTGAGGAAGATTCTAAGTCTAATTGAACATCGTGAATTGTTATCACCCCATTTGTTGTCGACATCGAAAGGTCAGCGTCTAGTTCAACGGACACATAGACAGTAATTGCTCCATTTGTAGTTTTGAGTTCCACATTGCTACGAAGAGACGGGATTTCTACCGTAATTCTGCCATTGGTTGTTTCTGCCCCACGAACATTTGTGGTATCTTTGATTGTAATGCCGCCGTTGGTGGTCTCGGCATCCACAGAGCCGTCAACGTCATTCACGTTTATGTTGCCATTGGTGCTGATCAAAGTTGCGTCTCCAGTGGTTCCCTCCAGTGAGATACCCCCGTTCGTAGTTTCTAGGCGCTCGACAAATACATCCACTGGGACCTTTATCCTGTAATTCACAGTCACTCTAGGATGACTAAAAAACCAAAACAGGTTCGTATATGTCGTCTTGACGGTCATTTCATTTCCAGTGGTCACTTCGATACTGACTTTGTCCAGTTCACTTTGCCCAAATTGAGTCACTTTTTCGGCATACACTTCAACGTCATCATTATTCCATGCTTCAACGATAATGTTTCCGTTTTGATTATCAACTGTCAGTACTGTTCCAGCATCAACATCGTAGCTTTGTTGAAATTCCTCAGAGGTGTATTGAGCAAAGGTTGGCTGTACAAATCCTGTTAGGCTCATGGCAAAAAGAATAGAGATCATTACCAGTGCGATTCGATAATTGCGCGTCATTCACATTCCTCGAATAATTCTTTTTAAAGTAGTTGAAACAGCATATAGATTAATCAAAATTATATACTTTCATAGGAAGCACAATTAGAAGGACGATATAGTTTGTTGATGGGAGACTCTATGAGTCCTACGGAGCGTAGGGATTTTAAGCCTATGAAGATACGACCTCCGTAACTCGTCACGGGGATTGAATCCGTCGTAGAAGCAGGAAGCCTCAAAGCTTTAGCACGAGGAACTCACTAAACTGGAAATAAACAAAGATTGAAGTATCAACCAGTGAATGTTATTATGTTAGAAAATATTGACTGAAATTCATGTTGAACTGTCAAGCCCTGTGAGTTGTTTCCCACAATACGGACAATAACGCACATTTTCCGTTATGAGTCGCCCACAAGAAGTACATCGCTGTTCCTCATCCGAGGGTGATACCGTTTCTTTTTCTTTAGAGATAATCGTTCTTGTCTCTTCAAGGAGTTCCGCTGGAAAGTCCTTAATCTCTTCCACGTCCACTCCGCATACCGGGCAATAGCCTTTTACTTTTATCCATTCAATTAAATGTGTCTTGTGAGCATACGCTTTACAATGAGGACATTGAAGAATTTTGTCACCGTAAACAATCGGGGAACCGCAGATTCTACAGTAGGGGATTATCTGACCGCAATATCGACAGTACTGCACGTCCTCGGTCATTTTGAGTAGTTTTCCACAATAGGCGCATTGAATTTTCTTATCCGCCGCCCCTGCTGTTGTTCTTTTTACATCCGTTCTCAAAATACTCTCCGATCGTCGTCTCGCGCGATTTTTTTCTCCAGTCAAATAAAGAGCAAAAACAAGTATAATCATAACGATTATTCCTATTAAGCACTGCTGAGTAATCAGAGTATAGATTATGATGTAAATAAAGAAGATTGTAAGTAGGGTTAACTTCCAACCTGACTTTTCCGTCACCGTAAACTCTCCTATTAAAATAAACAAAGAATATTTGACGTTAGAAAGTATAAATATTGATCGAAATTCATGTTGAACTGTCAAATTCGGTTAGCCGTTCTTTACAGTAAGGACAGCTGCCTTTTATCTTAACCCATTCGACCAGATGACTTCTGTGGGCAAATGATCCGCAATAGGGACACTTAACAAAGTCATCGCCTTGGATAATTGGTAAGAGGCAAGTTATACATTGTGGTATTCCTGTGCCGCACCATGGACAATACTTTGTAGTATCAATTTTTTGGAGTTTTTCGCCACAAAAAGCACATCGTTTTTCCTCCACAGTCTTCACTACTGCTACTTCTTCTTTTCTTATTTCTGTTGAGATTTTTTCAGATTGTCGCTTGATACGAATATTTGACAGCAGATCAGCTTCTGAATTTACTGCAAGTCTTGTAGAGTTAATCTTCTTCTCCTCGTGAGATATTAATAAACGACTTATTTTTTCCTTTATGAGTGCCACAATCCCAACTTCTCTTTTAATAACGAATAATACAATGGCAACCGCAACGCCTGTGCCACTAAGAGCAACTATAAAGAGTGGAACTCCAATATTTGTCATTGTTATTTCAGCATATTCCGAGGGAGTAGATCCCATTGAAATCTCACCACTCCACTTGCCTGGGTCAGAACTGTAAAGTTGACCATCTACGAAAGTCTTCGAAGAGATTCTAAAGTGAAGTAAATATTGATCGACACGGACTTTAATTGAAGCACTGCCAAAAAATGCTGGTTTAGTTATTATCTGAGCAGTTTCCGTATGATTATATTCCCAAGTAAGAGTTTCAGGGCTTACTGATGCAATGTTTTCCGAATGTACAATCGAACCAATTGCTTTTCCCTTAAATTCGATGTAATAGTTTTTTACCCATCTTTGAGTTATCCAACTACCTTCTTCCTCAAAAAGACCTGGTGGCTGATATACCAATTTTGTCCATTTTACCTGTTTATAAACAAATTTTCCGGTTTCGCCGATACAGTTATTGAAATTGCATGTCTTTCCTCTTACTTCTAATTTATAATCGTTTAGTTCTAGTTTTGCAGTAAGTGTATCTGACGTTACTCCAGGAAAGTATAGCCAATTATCTGAACATGTAATAAAAAGATTGAAGTTAATTGTTACTTTGAAGTTTTCTCCCGAATGGGATATTGTACGAGAATATTTTATGGGTGCGGTTGTTGCCATACCCGCTGGGGTTATTAGCATCAAAGAAAAGACTAACAATAATGAAATTGCTAGTCCCTTTTTGCATTTCAAAATTAAATCCTCCCGCCTTATGAAGTACTTTCAACACTTTTATATTTAAAATTTAGAGTTCTTCTTGAAGAACTCTGCAAAAATTAAAAAGGAGGAATTTTAGACTTCCTAATCAATCAAAACCATTTAATTAAAAAATTAATTTTTTAATTAAACGACTGTTAGCAAGTCCTTTCTTACTAATCAACAGATTATTTAATTTTAAATCAACTGCGAGATGAAAAAATAGCTGAAATCGAGGAAAAAACAGAAAGATTTGTCTCAAAAGTCACAGAGCTATAGTCTATGGACAAGAATGGTTTAATTGCGCTTGTAATAGGTATTGTTAATAGTGCACTTATTATTGGTATTTTTGGAGCGCTTGACTTTGACTTTCTGCATGAGGTAACTCACTAACCTAGAAATAAACAACGATTAAAATTTCAAGAGACTAAATTCTCTATTTCCTCTTTTCTTTGATCCATTGGGCTGCAATTTTTGCCGCTCCGGCAGCCGTTTCTGCCCAACCATCTGCACCGATCTCCTCTTGCCAGGCAGGCGTCGTTGGAGCGCCCCCAATTAATACTATATAGTCATCTCGTTTTCCTAAGGCTTCTAACAGCTCAAGAACTTCTTTTTGAGATCCCATCGTGGTCGCCATAAGTGCGGAAAGAGCAATTATGTCAGCATTTACTTCCTCAGCTTTCTCTATAAACTGCATACTTGGCACTTTATTCCCTAAGTCAAATACTTCAAAACCAGAGACTTCCATCATCACTTTAACAATATTTTTTCCGATGTCATGAACGTCCCCAAACACTGTTCCTAATACAACCT
Organism: Candidatus Borrarchaeum yapensis; assembly: GCA_016840515.1. Lineage (GTDB taxonomy): Archaea > Asgardarchaeota > Sifarchaeia > Borrarchaeales > Borrarchaeaceae > Borrarchaeum > Borrarchaeum yapensis. The sequence goes on from JAEOSF010000010.1 coordinate 49,801, forward strand.
TGCCTTTTGTCTTAGGGAGTTCAGTGGATTTCTTAAGTGGCTCCATCAGAATAGAAGTAGCAGCTTGCATCGCTTCAGCAGCAACTACAAGCTCAGGGAGAAATATTTCCATTTTGTCGAATTTCTCACCTATTTGCTCCATTGTAGGGACTAAAACTTCATCGATCGCTTTTAATGGATCAATCTGGGCGTTTACAATTTCTTTGGCGACTTGTTTTGCCTTTTCAGGTTCATATTTCTCCACAGCATTCTTTAATGCTTCGAAAAGATTCTCCATTTTAAAACACATCCTTAAACTTAAACTAAAATTTGAGTCCAAGATCTGCAAGTTCTTTTTTAACTCGTGTAAAAACATTAACGTGTTCTTCAGAGGGCTTAATTGTGTTCAAATCATAGCATTCTTGAAATGTAAGCCCTAGGGGTGGGTTCTTTAAATTTTCTTCATATTTAGAGACAATTTTGGTCACTAGGTCGTTGGCATCGGTTCTTTTCAATCCCGTTGCTGCATGGCCAACTTCGCAGCCCAATTTAGTTTCCATTCCAGTATTTCTATCTGGATACTGGCTTTTTGCTGCCGATGCATTATTGATATGACAACCAGAAACAGCACCAGCTATACTCATCGCCGCAACCTCAAGGAAACACATATCTGTACATGGACCGGCTGCAGTTATAGCCTCTGAAGCAGTAAGCAGATGAGTATTTCGACTAAGAGCTTGACATACAATGCTAGCAATCCAAATGGTTTCAGGTGCCGTACTACACGAATATTTAAGATGCAGAGGCGGAAAGTCCGAATAAGCGACATTATAAGTAAGGACTCCCTGTAAATGATGTGCTAGGGTAACTATGGCGGTTCCTTCAGGTCCTCCTGCATATCCTCCCATTAACGGCACATACACGCCTCCTATTAAGACATCATTGTGTTCAGAGTAGTACAAAGCCTTGGCGAGTTGACTGTAATCTGTTTTAAGCTCAGCAAGGGTAGCGATGAGCATTCCATCCACAGGTCTCACACCAAGTTCTGGTTGATTCATACTGATATACGAGGCCTCTGACAGGGCACTCCCTATCAGGTTATGAAATCCAATTAATGGGCGACCTGCTCTCTTCGTTCCTTCTTTTGCATAGATGAGATTATAAGTAGAAGCTAAAATCTCAATAGGGGTGCCTGCTCGTGGTACCATTCCAAATATAGTCTTTAACGGATATCCTCCACTAACTGTGTCAGCTAGAGGTTCTTGTGCAAGACTCTGAACTACTTTTGCATAAATGTCCTCAGAGATTTCGCAGCCACCTGAAGTTAAACATAGAGGAGGTTTTTGATCTTCTATCCGTCTATTGGTCATTATTCTTTCATCAGTTCCAGCGCCGAAAGTAATTTGACTTGGTGCATTATGCAATGCTTCCGTTATCTCATCTTCCTCAAACTTGATTTGTCGATGTGTACTTAAACAATAGGTGCCTGTTTCTAAATAAAGTTCCAAAGCGGCTTTAAACACAGCGTCCGCTAAACTATCGTCGGAAGGAACTAAAACATCTGGATCATATCTAATATCATAATCTGCAATTAGTTCTTTGAGTTTTAATCTCATTATACTAAAATCAAAGTCTTTTTCCATACAAATAGGACCTTCTTCAGCCCTCTTGATGACGTCTAGCAGTTTTGATGCATGCATGTACCATATCTTCCAGCATTTCTTTTCTTATAAGTAGCCTTTCGACTTCTCTTATTCTCAACTTAATATTCTTTTCGATTTTTTTGAAAGCAAATAGAAGTTATACCCTCTGAAAATGTAATTTTGGCTTCAGTTTCAACTTAGCTAATTGATACTTTCAAAATATTTTGACATAAAATAACTGAAATATAGCTTCCTCTGGATAGGGGAAGATTAGTACAGATTCTCTTTTTAACAGATACAGTTTTGTGATGATCTACGCGTATATTAACAAACTATTTATCTCAGGAATACACTAAGTTTTGGAATATTAAATCATGGAGCTTAGAAGGCAAATTTTGGAGGAGGAGACTATGGCTAAGAAAATAGGTATTCCTTGTGAATTCAAATTCCAACTTATTTTTACTGCATATTCAACCATGCTCAAAGGATTCATGTACGAGATCCGCGAGAGATTTGATGCCGCAACAGCACTTGAACTTCTTCAGAGTTTCTTTAATCGCGATGATAGAGTAAAGAATCTAACCAATTTCATTAAGAAGGTCTTTAAAATTGAAGGAAATGATGTAGAATCAATATACAAGTGGCTTGATATCTGGCTTGAGATCTGTGGGTTTGAATATGATAGACTTGAGCAGTCCAAAACCTTTGGTAGGAATAGAATCACTAAATGCCCATTTAAAATGGGGTACAAAGATCTCAGTGATTGGTGTGTAAACTGGAACGCTATTATTTATGAAACTTTAAATCCAAAAGCTACCATCGAGGCTGTTAAACAAATGTGTGCCGGAGATCCTTATTGTGAATTCGTAACAAAAATAGAAGAATAAGAAATGTATAAACTTGATTTTTGAATCTGATTTTCTCATTTTGGTTTTCTAAAAGCCAGTATAAAGTCGTGAACCCTGGAAATTACCATAGTTGTCGGATATCCTAAAGGACGTGTTGTATAATGAGGATGCTCCCATATAATCATGTCTTGATATTCAAAGCCTATCTCTTTGCAGATGTGGATCATATCAATATGTATTGTGATTACTTCTGAACCTCTTCGAGAATCCTGAACTATGACCACAAAGTACTTTCCTTTTTTTAAAACCTCAAAAACAAGTCTATAGATTTTCTCAAGTTCAGAAATAAATTTATCGTAGGTCTGAATATTGCCCAAGTCTCTGGAATCTTCACTATAAATTTTCCATTCTTTTTCAGTTTGTCCTGTATATTTACCGTTTATTCCATGAAGTCCGATCCAATAGGGCGGTGATGTCAAACAAAAATCTACAGATTCTTTTTCAACATGAGAAAGAAGGTTTCTTGCATCATCGTAAATTATTTTATGATCATTAGAGATTCTCGTTTTTTCATCAGAGTCGAACCAAGTCTCTATAGGTTTAGGGATTTCTTCCAGTCTTCCCTTTGCAATATTTGACCATTTTTCTGATAATTCTATTCCTAAGGCATCTCTATCTAAGTTCCTACTTACAACAACGGTTGTTCCAATTCCAACCATAGGATCAAAAACAAAATCTCCTCTCTTAGTAAACATCCTTATCAAACGTTTTGCAACAAAATCAGGAAAGATTGCTGGATGTCCATAATTATTTCTTACTGGTTGTTTAAATCTCCACACAGATTTTGAGAATTGTACCCATTCTGCTCCAGTAAGGTCATTTAGTCTATTTTTTCTCTTCTTAGATTTTTTAACATCGCTTTCGCTAATATCGTTCAATTTAATCCTCAGCATTTATTCAAGATTAACTTTTTTCTTCTTGAATTTTATAGAGACCATTTTTCATACATTTACTATTGCGTGAAAGACAGTTTTCACGTAACTATCGCAATATTAATTATACATTTATTAAACCAAATTTCGAGGGAGAATTATGATCAATTTTGGTATATTAATTTTCAATGGCGCAGAAGAACTGGATTTTGTTGGACCTTACGAAGTTTTTTCAATCTTAAACACTTATGATTTGAAAGAGAAAAGAGTTAATGTGTTCACAATTGCGGAAAAAAAAGAACTAGTGAAATGTGCAAACAATCTAAAAGTAATGCCTGATTTTTCATTAGAAAACGCCCCGAAAATTGATGTGTTACTCGTTCCTGGAGGCGACGGAAGAAGAAAGGAGATGCACAACGAAATCCTAAGAGATTTCATATTAAAAACTGCTGAAACAGCAAAATATACCACTTCAGTGTGTACAGGAGCGTTTATTTTAGCAGAAGCAGGGATTCTTGATGGAAAAAAGGCTACGACATGGAAAGGTGTCCTTAGTGAACTCGATAACTATGAAAAAATAGAAATGGTCAAAGAACGATTTGTGGTCGAGGGAAATGTTATCACATCTGCAGGAGTTACTGCTGGCATGGATATGGCACTTTATTTGGTGGAGGTCTTATTTGGGGGCGATGCCAAGAAATTTGTTGCCGAAGAAATTGAATATATATACTGAATACACTTTTGATCAACAAGAACATTATATAAAGAGATCATAAACGTCCTAGAGGCGCTTTTTCGAAGGATGTGAGGGAATCTCGATGAAAAGTAATGAACTAAATTCTGGAGAAATGAATCTTAAGAAATTACTTTATGATATTGCATGCCGACCTCTTTGCAGGTTTTATAAAGAAGGACAAGAAGACGATCCAGAGGAAACAGAATGTGGTGCTTGGGAAATTTTAAGTAAGCACATTATAGACGGGTCATTAACTGTCGGTGAACTAAGAAAATTTTCCGAATCTATTAAAGATGAAGTTGATATGACTGGAGAAACAAAGCCACCCTTTACCTCGCTTGATCAATCACTTATTGATAAGATATGCAAACCACAGTGTGAATTTTATGCAGAGGATCAGGAGAACTGGGAGAAAGACTATCAATGCGGGGCCTATAAACTTATAAAGACTATCATGGCATCAGAAAAATTAAGACTTGAAGACCTTAAGATTAAAAAAGACGATTAAGAAATAATCGATGACGCAGGAAGATTGTAATGGATCCAATTCTGTATGCAATTGCAATAAGCACATTAGCAGGATCAGCAACGGGTTTGGGTGCTTTAATAGTTCTCGTTTTAGGGAAACGTAGTGATAACATTCTTGGAATGATGCTTGGATTTGCAAGTGGAACAATGATTGCTGTTGCCTCGCTGATTCTTATAATAGAAAGCGAAGCACTTACTAACGTAATATGGGCGGCACTTGGCTTTGCACTCGGAGCATTTGTAATGTTAATTGTAGATGCACGTTTACCTCATTTTCATGTAACATGCGAATATGAGGGTGGTCAAAAAGAATCAAAAACACGAGACTTAGCGTCACTCAAATGTGGAATGTTAATTGCAATTGGTATCACAATACATAATTTTCCTGAAGGACTATCGGTGGCTACTGGGTTTGCGATCACACCAAGTCTTGGTCTTGTAATTGCAGTATCGATTGGATTTCATAATATTCCTGAAGGCATAGCTGTAGCTATACCCTTGTATAAAGCTGGCATGAGAAAAGACCAATTGTTTTTAGTTACTCTTCTTTCAGGACTATCGGAACCACTTGCCGCAACAATTTCCCTGTTGCTCTTATTACAGGTTTCTATTTTTATTCAGGCTATATTTCTAGCCTTTGCAGGAGGAGCTATGATCTATTTGGTTTGCGACGAGTTAGCACCGCAGGCACATAGCGAAAAAACACACGAACATATACCAATAATAGGATTAGTTGCAGGTTTTTTGATTATTCTTCTTTTGAAGAGTCTTATTGCATGAAGTTCGCTAAAATTCAACGCAAAGTAATATTTACTTTAAAGTACAATTATTAAAAACTGGCATTTAAATTAGAGCGACATATACGACTAGAAAAGTAGTACATAAGTTTTTATGATAAAATAACAAATTTCCTAATTTATCAATTCTAAGGAGTGATAATTTTAGATGTTTTCTAATCATGATATCGAACTTGTAGCAGAAATTCTTGTCAATTCAAAATACTTAGTTGCTTTTACGGGAGCAGGTGTTTCAACAGAATCTGGACTGCCTGATTATAGAGGTCCTGAGGGAGTTTGGACACTTCGAGATAAAGGACTCAAACCGAATTTACCAAGGAAGCCAATTTCCGAAATTGAGCCAAATATAGGTCATTACGCATTTGTAGATCTCTATAAGCGTGGCATCTTGAAATATTTGATCTCTCAAAATGTGGATAATCTTCATCTAAAATCTGGAATCCCGTCTGAAATTCTTGCTGAACTTCATGGCAATCATGCACTAATGAAGTGCTTGAATTGTGATGCCCGTTTTTCTAAACAGGAAATTGGTTGGGATGATGTGATTCATGGAAAGGGTTATCGGACTCAAAGACCTAGCTCAAACCAACCTAAATGTTCTCATTGTAATGGAAGAATAATTTCGTCCGTTGTTAATTTTAATGATCCCATGCCTGAAAAAGAAATTATAGAGTCAGAGAAACAGTCAAGAAAATGCGATGTAATGTTAGTAGTGGGTTCTTCTTTAAGTGTATATCCTGCAGCCGAACTTCCTGTCATAGCTAAACGATTAGGAGCAACACTCATCATAGTAAATATGGGTGAAACCCAATTAGATGGTTTAGCAGATGTTCGAATTGAAGCAAAATCAGGTGAATTTTTACCTAAAGTTGTGGCGCAAATAAAGGAACTATAGAGCAGCTGAAGAGTTAAACACTTCTCTGTCCTTCAGGGTTTATTATCATTAAGCCTTTTCTTCTCGGTTAAGTTCAACAAAAAGGAGCGGGCCAATTTTGGTGAATTAAATGATGCAATTGCCCGTTCTAAATGAATTGTGAAATTCTTTCCACAAAAAGGACAGGTCTTTTTTCGTGATTTGACATTTCTTTTCTTTGATAGATAAACCTGCGGCTTGTTACATGATGTACAACGAACGATGTAATAATTGTTAAAGGGACTTTGCACTTTTCAAGAACTCCTATTATTATCGGTACTTGCCTTTCAAATATGCTAAAATCTCGACAAGAGTTTTATCAGTTATTAGTTCTTTAGTACTCCAAAACTCATTTAAATTTTCTTTCGGGTATCCCGCTTTTTGATATTCAACGGCTTGGAGCAGCATTTCTAATTTGTCTATCTGATGCAATAACTTTGCTTCATCTGTTTCATTACTAATATATTGCTCATAGACTTCTAACAATTCTTCTCGTTTCTTCTCGTCTAATAACTTAAACAATTTCTTAATAGCTTCTTTTTCTAATTCCTTTTTATTTTCTTCTCCTCCGAGTAATTCAATTGAAGAAGGAGTTAAATCACCTAAATAACTTTCACCTAAATCGTGAATTATCGCCATTATCAGTAATTTTCGAAGATCGATGTTATCTCTGTCAAGACCTATGATAAGAGCCAAAAGTGTACTTGAAAATGAATGCGCTGCTATAGATTCTGGGTCTTTAATACCTTTTACCACCCATCCTGTTCGTGGAAGTCTTTTCAAAACATTCGTAACTTCAAAAAATTTTATTAAGTCCATAGACTCACCATAATCGTTTTTCTTTACTTCATTATATTGAAAAAACCATTACAAAGATATCGTTTTTAATTACAATCTTATATTATAGAAATTCGTGAAAGAAATGAGTTCACGAAGTTCATGGTTTGAAGTAAAAGAAATTTTGGATAAGATATTCTTAATTTCAGAGCCAGGACATACGGAATGGATCAATTCTTATTTGCTTAAAACAGAACCTCCTGTTTTAATTGATACCGGCATGGGAATTGGCGATATTAGCCGTGTAGTGCATCCGTTGCTTGGAAAAGAAGATTTGGGCGATATCCTAGTCATAAATACGCATTCTCATTACGATCACATCGGAGGGAATCACCTATTTCGCAAAATAGCTATTTATGACAATGAAAAAGAACTTCTCTATGCACCACAAAAAAAAGAAATTATGGACTATATTATTGACGAAAAGAACTTCACTCGACAACCTCCGGCAGAATTCGACCCAACAAATTTTAAGATTTTCCCATCCCAAGCCACACGACTCCTTAAAGATGGAGATATTATTGAGCTTAATGATCGGTCTATAGAGATAATTCACGCACCTGGACATTCACCAGGGAGTATATGTTTGTTTGATGATGAAAATAAAGTATTGTTTTCAGGGGATGTAATCTATGAAGGTCCCCTGTACGCTCATCTAGAAGGAAGCAACTTAAAAACGTATTACAAGACAATGAAAAAACTTAGACAAAATTGGCAATCAAAGATCACCAAAATTCTCCCTGCTCATAATGAGGTTCCGCTCGTTCCGATGGTTATAGAGCGGATGGAGAAGGCATTTGAACAAATCCTTAACGGTACTGCAGAATTCGCGCTAGAAAATGATATTAAAAGATATTCCTTCAAGCGGTTCTCAGTATTGACAAAATAGAACTCCTTTGTAAAAAAATATGTAAAGGATGGAAAACCGTTCTCTTAGCTTATTATTTTTCATCTTCTAGCGTTGCTACAATCTTTCTTACAGCTTCTTTGAAGGCTATTGCTGCAGGGCTATCTGGATGTTCTGCAACGAATGGGTTTCCTTTATCAGAATCGACTGGTATTTTCACATCCAGCGGAATCCGTCCTAGGAAGGGAAGGCCTAGTTCATTTGCCACTTTCTCACCGCCACCTTTACCGAAAAGGTCAATTTCTGTTACTTTTCCACAATCTGGGCACGTGAATATTAACCCGCTCATATTTTCGAGAATACCGAGAACTGGAACATTCATCTTTCCTGCCATGCCTATGCTCTTCCGTACATCTAGTAGTGCTACGTCTTGTGGAGTCGTTACGATCACAACACCATCAAGATCTGGAATAAGTTGACCAACGGACATTGGCTCATCTGCAGTTCCTGGAGGTAAATCGATAATCAAGAAGTCTAGTTGATCCCAATAAACTTCTGCCAGAAATTGACGTATTACAGTAGTTTTGAGTGGGCCTCTCCAAATCACAGGAGTGTCAGGGGTTTGGAGAAGAAATGCGAGAGACATAACTCGAATACCTGAAGGATGCATCACGGGCATCATACCGAATGGACCAGTTTGCTCTATACGGCGTCCTTCTAATCCTAACATCAAGGCTACATCGGGTCCAGTAACATCTGCATCAAGGATACCTGTACTGTATCCCATCATCTCGAATCCCATAGCAAGATTTACAGCAGTCGTCGTTTTCCCAACGCCTCCTTTACCACTCATTACGGCAATCTTGTATTTTATTAGCTTCATGTTATGCTCAAGCATTTTCATTTGTTTTTCCATTTCTGCGCTTCTTTTTTGATAATCTTCCATTTTGTTCATCTTCCTTTTATTTAAATAAATTATAATCCACTTCTAAATGTAATAACTCACCTATTACCAAATCTTCCAATTAGTTAACAAAAGCAACAAGTAATATTTTTGTGCATCTGAACAAAAATATTCAAACGAACTTTTGACTTGAAACGTATTTAAACTTTCTTCCAGAGACAAAAATCATCCACAATCTATCATACTAAATGCTCATCTAGGGAAAGAATTAAAGAAATACTACGGTTAAGACCTAGCAGGGGAACTCATCCTAAAGGAAAATTTAATAAAGATGTATTAAATCTCTCTACTAAACTCGCAACATCAACTAGCCTAGGAGGTTATATGAAATCTTCTGCTGATATTGAATCATAATAAACAAATACCGCGCGTTTGCCTCTATCACCATCTACTTAAAAGTTAATGATAGATAATTATACATGCTCGTATAGCTAAATTAGTATAGCTATATCGGGTAGATGAAAAATCAACAATAAAAAGGTGAAAAAAATGGGTGCATACGATTGTCCATCATGTGGACTAAAATTTAAAACACGAAAAGAATTCGAAATGCATGCTGAGGAAAAACACGGACTTTCTGGTTTAGTAGACACAGCTATAGAAAAAATGGATGAGGCTGGGGAATGTCCGACATGTGGATTGAAGTACAAGAGCAAAAAGCAACTTTCAGCGCATATTGAGGAAAAACACGGGATGCCGGGCTATGTTGACGTCATAATCTCTAAAATGGACGAATCTGGTGAATGTGAGCATTGCGGAATAAAATATAAGAGCAAAGATGATCTAAAAGATCACTATGATGAACACCACGGCATGCCAGGGACAGGGGCAGTTTAACTCTAGAAAAAAAACATACAGGCTATTTTGACCTAAATGAAAATAAATTTAAAAAATCCTTAGCCGGAATACTCTTTTCTGGCGCCTTTTTTTTAGTTAGATTTAATAATTGCTAATTCATTGTCTGTAAGAATACAACATTTTTCGTTCTCAGAACATCTCTCATCTTTATAAATAGTATTATCATCACAATTTTTATCATATCTTTATTGCGTAAGTACAGATTCTCTGAAAAATCTATTGCCTTTATCCCCTATTAATATTCATTACTGCCTATATACGTATATTTATATATAACCATTAGATAATAATTAATGATGACAGATAAAAATGAAGGTGATATAAATGGCTTATGATTGTCAAAGTTGTGGTTTAAAATTTAAAACACGAGAAGAATTTGAAAAACACGCTGAGGAAAAACATGGGATGCCTGACTTCACTGATGTTGCTATTGAGAAGTTGGATGAGGCTGGGGAATGTCCAACATGTGGGATCAAGTATAAGAGCAAAAATGAACTAAAAAAGCATATAGAGGAACATCATGGAATGCCTGGCTATATTGATGTAATGATCTCAAAAATGGACGAAACTGGTAAATGTTCTCATTGTGGGCTTAAGTACAAAAGCAAAGATGAATTGAAAGAGCATTATGATGAACATCACGGTCTCCCAGGCGAAGGGACAGTTTAAACGAGATCCAATTGCAGCTCTTTGCTTTTCTTTTTTATTTTTCTTTTTAGTTTCTAATCTTTTTTTGATTGTAATCATAAAGATTGTATAATTTTGTGTTTTTTCTTAGATTTTGCGTTAATTTCTAACTACGCAAAAGAGGCAATGAAAGACAAGTTGGTCCTCCACTTCGATTGTGGCAAATATCGTCTCCATCAAATTCCAGGATTTCCACACCATAATCTTCTAGTTTTGGTTTAGACTTATTTCCTTTTACCATGATTCCCTTTCTGGGTTTTAGCATCAATACATTATTACCGTGTGCCTTTAACTCGTTGTAAGTTAATTCAATAAGTTCAATACCTCTTTCTTTTAGAAACTCGAACATATTTAAAGGCATGAGTTCCAAGTATGCGACAGCTAGATCTTTATCTAGAGGATGTATTATAGAGAGTAAATGGATAAGATCTTCTGGTCCCTTCCAGTAAGGTAAAGGAAATTGATATACCTTTACTGATAACTCTTCTAAGGCCATTTTTAATTGCAGAAATCCTAATTCATTAGTTCGATGCGTTTTTCCAACGATAACAGTCTGCTCGTCAAGCCATAATACATCTCCCCCCTCCAAGCGTGCATCACCATGAATCTTAAAATAAATTGGAATACCTATCCGCAGGAGCTCTCGTTCAATGACGGGAACTTCTGCTTCTCTTAGTTTTTTCCCCATCTTACAAAGGATGGCACCGATGTTGGTCATTATCGCGTTATCAAATACAAAAATAGAATCAAGTAGCGTGTTTGAACCCTTTTCATCATCTTGCGCTAGGATAACTTCTACGCCCTCTCCTCTTAATAAATCAACGAGTTCTTCATGTTCACGAATGGCTTGTTTAAGATTGGATTTGTGAAAATATCCAAAGTCTTTCCATAAATCTGTTTCTTTAGGTTGGTCTCGGGGCGATTTTAAGAGGATTTTTTTCAGGGGCCTAATCATCGAATGCCCGCCAAACTTAATAGTATTCTGCATATCCTTCACATCCTTTTGCGAGAACGATATGATTTCTTTAAAAAGGTTTTTCATATAAACAATACAAACGCTTCTTATTCACTCTGTTTAATTCATTCCAGATACATAATTCATGAATAAGAAATTTTTGAAAAAAGAACTGATTTTAGAACTGGTTGCTTATCCTCTGTTCTTCTCTTAGATCATTAAGAATAAAGAATACGAAAAAATAATAATAAATTGAGCAACGAACTAAAAACATATTCTATGGTAATTAGATATCAAACAAGCTTTATATATGCGTTGCAGTTTAAAGCATGAATATTCAGATAAACAAAGTCAAATTTACGCTAAAGAAAAAAGGTAACAGGTTTTGGCTAAAACTATAATCTAAATCTGTTCTCGTAAAAAGGAGGGGTTATTCAATGCCAATAAAGCTAGGGTGGGAAGTCTCACCTGATAGTAACAGAATCTTGCGAAAACTTCTGGAGATTTTTCCTATAGGCGATCCGATTATTACCTCGAAATGCAAATTTGATGGGGATAAAGGCTTTTTAGTTGTGAGTGATAATGGTTTAGCTTGGACAATCAAAATAGGTATTAAGAGTACAGTTTTTGACCTAGGCAAAAAAAAGTGGGTAAGATGGTATGACGTAGTTAATGTAGCTTGGTCAAAGGATGGTTTCGTACTCGTACAGGCACTCCAAAGAAAGAAGGATGGCGAAATAAAGAGGAAAAAAGAAAAAGAATATAAAACAAATGATCTGCGCCTTAATTTAGAAAGAAACAAGGACGAACCGAAAGATCAATTTAAAGAACGGAAAGCACGATTCGGAGACATTATGTGGGAAATATTCCAAAAGAATCAGGCAAGAATTCCACCTGCTAAAACAGATTCACAATACTAAAATGAAGGGTTAATAAATTTCTCTAAAAGGAGATTTCCTTACCTATGTTCTTCTCTTTTGCAGTAAGGTATGCATGTTTTGCGGCACTCGCATCTTGAATCGCCATTCCAACTGACTTGAAGAAAGTGATTTCCTCTTCTGAAGTTCTGCCTTTTTTTTGCCCAATAACCAAATCTCCCAATTCTGCGTATATGTGCTCCTTTGTAATCGCCCTATTATTTAATGGTATATCTTTTACATCCTTCAAGAGCAATGAGGATGTTCATCATATCAAAAGTTGTACATGACATTGAGAACCAATATCCATATTCTTTTATTTATTACCTATGAACTCCATGTTGCCATACAAAATATTCATTGGCAGTTCATTTTAACAGCATAATTAAGGCGATGCAACGATGAAAAGCGAATTTCGTCAACTTTTAAAGATTGTGAATCCAGAGAATATTATTTCTAATGAAACAGACCTCTTAGCGTATTCACGTGACTTAACACCATATCTCCTTAAGCCAGACATAGTTATTTTTCCTGAATCGACCAAAGATGTTTCAGAAGTGCTAAAGTTTGCTAACAAAAAAAAGATTCCAGTCACAATGCGGGGCTCTGGTGCAAGTTTTACTGGATCTTCTCTTCCCAGAAAGGGCGGCATTGTTCTCGATATGAGCCAAATGAATCAAATCATTAAGATAACTCCCGAGGATTTTATTTGCGTAGCACAACCGGGAGTGAGCCTAGGGGAACTTAATAACGAACTAATAAAATATGATTGTACTTTTCCGCATGATATCGGCTCGAAGGATGTTAGTTCGCTTGGAGGAGTAGTTGCATCCGATTCTCATGGACATCACGGATTGAAATATGGAAAGGTTGGCAATTGGATTATTGGTCTTGAAATTGTATTCGCCAATGGAAAGATCGTAAAACTTGGAACAAATACGTTACGAAACAATTGCGGCTTTAATTTAATACGGCTATTTGCTGGATCTCAAGGCACTCTGTGTGCTATTACTGAAATTACGATTTGTATAGCGCCTCTTCCGAAAACTTCAGCAACAATAGGCATATTCTTTGATGAGATGAAGAACGTTATGTCTGCTGTAAGAGCAATTATACATGCAGGTGTCGAGCCAAGCGCAATCGAACTTGTAGATCAGTTTTCTCTGAATGTTGTGAATGACACACTTCAATTGGGTTTTCCAAAAGCCGAAGCAATGATGATTACTGATATAGAAGCACCTGACGATGATTCACTTGAGAAAAAGGTAAATGTAGTTAAAGAAATGTGTACAGCACATGGTGGGCGCGATATACAATGGTCTAAAGACCCAAAAGAAATGGATATCTTGTGGTTGCCTAGGACGGCAATAGATATCGCAGTTGCAAAAACTCGAGCGGGCTATCGAGAAGTGGGATTTGCCATCGCAGATCCTTGTGTGTCTTTGTCTACAATGATTGACGTGATGAAGAAGATGCGACAAATTTTCGATGAACATGATGTTTTAGCAGCCGTGTTTGGGCATGTTGGACTCGGAATAATTCACCCTGCAGTTTTTGTAAAGGTAGGTGATTCCAATGAGTGGACGGCTGCAAAAAGGGCTGAAAAAGAAATAGTAGACCTCATAGCACAGGTTGGAGGGACAATTACAGGAGAACATGGGATAGGTTTGATCAAAAGCCGATTTGTTCCTGCAGAATTGGGAAACAGTTTGGACATAATGAGGGCTATTAAGCAATTATTCGATCCCAATGAGATATTAAATCCCGGGAAATTATGCTTAGATGATTTATCATTTGAAGAGCCTCCTCATTCAGCTTACTCAAAATATACGGATGAATAACTAAATGAGATGAGTTTATGAACGAAAGTGCGTCAAATAGTGAAGAATTGGCAAAGCTTAGAGATGAAGTAATAATCTGTACTAATTGTGGATTGTGTAAAGCGGTATGCCCAATTTTTGAAGAAAACAGACGTGAACCGTTCAGCACAAGGGCTAAGATGATCCTAGCGTATTTTCTTTTATCAGGCCAGATTGAATTGGACGAGACAGTAGTCGAACGGGTCTATCAGTGCACTACCTGCAAAAATTGCACGTACACCTGTATGTGTGAATTAGATGTTGCAAAAATTATCGAGAAATTACGAAAATTATTGGTAGAGAGAGGACATTCAACAGAAGTATCGTCTGAACTCGTCACAAATATCGAAAAAACGCATAATCCGTTTGGGGAAGACCCTAAAGTACGTAATAACTTCCTTAAACTTGTCCAAGAAGAAGATTAGGGGTACAAACATGTTAGTGTATTATGTGGGTTGCATGGCGACATACAGACTACCCAGCATTGCAAAGAGCACGATTGAAATTTTAAAAGAGAGTGGAATTGATTTTACTGTTCTGGGAGACAAAGAATGGTGTTGTGGTTCAGTTGCCTTACGAACTGGACACGTTGATATTGCAAAAAAACTGGCACAACATAATATAGAAGAAATAAATAACTTAGGTGCAGATCGAGTTGTTACGGCATGTGCAGGTTGCTATAGAACCTTTAAAGTTGATTATCCAGAATTACTTGGCACAGACGACTTAGGCTTTGAAGTGCTTCATGTTCCAGAATTGCTTCACGAATTAATTGAAACTGGAAAAGTAGAGCTACAACAATTAGATAAGACTGTGACTTTTCACGATCCATGTCACATTGGACGTCATATGGATCTCTATGAAATACCAAGGGTTGTTTTACAGAAGGTGCCTGGTTTAGAATTAGTTGAAATGGAACGAAATAAAGAAAATGCACGATGCTGTGGTGCAGGCGGTGGAGTACGTTCTGCTTTCAGAGAACTTTCAAGAAACCTCGCAGATAGAAGACTAGAAGATGCCGAAGAAACCAAAGCTGAGATCTTAACGACTGCATGTCCATTTTGCACCTACAATCTAAGAGAAGCCGTGGACCGAAATGGAGCTGATATAGAGATGCTTGATCTCCCTGAATTATTTGTGAGACTCATTAGAAAAAAGAGTCGTAAATAAGCATGTGATGATGACAAACCTCTCTTTTTTTAAAAGTAAATCTCTGTTCCTATGTTCCTATCTTTTGCCGCCAGATATGCATGTTTTGCGGCGCTTGCATCTTGAATTGCCATGCCAACCGATTTGAAAAATGTGATTTCGTCCTCTGATGTTCTTCCTGGTTTTTTCCCTATAACAAGATCGCCTAATTCCGCGTATATATGCTCTTTTGTTATATCTCTATTCTCTAATGGTATAATAAGGTCTCCGGCTTCAGTAAACGATGCTTCAAAAGAATCAACAACTACCTTAGCCTTTTTTACTGTGATAAGGTATCCTGCATCCACTTCTTGCATTTCAGGAGTATACGATCCAATGCCATTTATATGCGTGCCTGGTTTAATCCAATCACCAGAAAATGTAGGAGTTTTCGACCATGTAGCTGTTAGAACTACATCTGCATCTTCTACTGCGTCTTTGTTGCTCGTTGCTATACTTACAGGAATGTTCAATTTTTCACTCATTTGTTTTGCAAATGCCTTTTGTCTCTCTATTGGGTCTATAGAATAGATTTTTGCTTCTTCAATAGGTCTTACTTCACATATCGCCCATAATTGTTTCTCTGCTTGAACTCCTGTGCCGATAAGGCCCACTTTTTTCGCCTCTTCTCGTGCTAAGTATTTGGTAGCAACCCCACTAACACCTCCTGTACGCATAGCTGTGAGATAACCTCCATCCATAATGCTAAGAATTTGTCCAGTTTTTGGATCAATTAAGAGAACCGCAGCATGAATTGTTGGGAGATTGTAGAGTTGTGGATTATTTTTGAATACAGATACAACCTTACAGCTCATAGCCTCCATTTGTTCTAAATATGCTGGCATAAAAAGAACAATACCTTCCTCTTTTTCAACTTCTATTGGAACTCTTAGTGGAACTTTTGCAGTTTTCCTTGCAAACTCATCAAAAGCTTGTTCGACTACATTAATCGCATCACTCATTGTTAAAACGGACTCTAAATCTGAACGAGAAAGGAATAGCACCATTTTTCTAACCTCATATTGCCGTATGTTGGCAATATGTATGATTTTCATTAAATAAATGATTGTGCTCTATATGTAGCTGTTTTCTATTCGGCTCGTGAAGGAATAACAAATCAGCTATCCGACAAAATGCGATAGATTTCAATGTAAATTGACAGAAACACGTTTTCATACCTCACTACACTAGCAAGGAGTGTAATCGATGTCATAGCCGGAACACTTCCCGCCATCGGGGCTTCTTTGAATGTCGTACCTGTGGTCATACCCTGAATGCCGATTTAAATGGTGCACGTAATATAGCCCGACGCTATAGGCGGATTACTGGGCTGGGCTGCGGTAAACACGCCCATGTGTTAGCGTGTGATGAGGTTGAAACTCTATCCCGTGTAGGTAGAGGACTGAGACCAAGAACAGCTAAAAGCCTCACTGCTTTAGCGTGAGGTAGTTTACTTATACTCTACTCTCACTCTGGGTTTAAATTTGTGAGTGCAATAGGATATAATGTTGAAACTCAATAAACTAGAGGATTAAAAATGTCAGACGAAGAGTTAAGAAATAAGGTAAAGGAACTCTCTGGCAAATGGAAAGAAAGTAGAGATTATCAATATATTCAAGAGGCACTACATGCTGCTAAGCAGATCAAAGATAATAAAGTCCAGGTGTTTTTAGCAATATTACACGATATTGCCGAAGTATGTGCCGAGTGTTGAGACCTGTTAGTACAAATTTGTTACATATTTCATTTTTTCTGCTTTTTCTGCATCAGCCTTTCAAAAATGGATACAATTAAAAAACATCCTTTTAGAAGGGCAGAAGTTGTGGAATCATGGGGATATA
Source organism: Candidatus Borrarchaeum yapensis (assembly GCA_016840515.1). Taxonomy (GTDB): domain Archaea; phylum Asgardarchaeota; class Sifarchaeia; order Borrarchaeales; family Borrarchaeaceae; genus Borrarchaeum; species Borrarchaeum yapensis. The sequence goes on from JAEOSF010000010.1 coordinate 67,130, forward strand.
GACCGTTAGTATTTGCACCCAGAGAGTTGCTGTGTTAAAGGAACCGGTATTGAATTTGAACCACAGACAGAAGGCATATACTAAAACTGTTATAGCTAAAAATGCGATTTCTCTTGCATGAATTCCTACATCTTCCATGAATGTACGCTTTTCGGGAGCTCCAAATCCTCGACTTTCGATTGCGATCTCTAAATCATTTGCTTGCCGCAAGAGTATGAGTACTAGGGGCGTCGTAATTGGTATGTAAGCACTAATTGCTTTTTTGATGAAATTCATCTTGTCTATATTGAAAGCCCGAAGTTTTTGGGCTTCAACAATTCGACTCCATGTAGCGTCCACCATCGGTACGAACCGAATCGCAGTGACGAGCATAAATGCAAAACTAAAAGGAACTTTAACCTTTGTAAGACCATCTAATAATTTGGATGGTGAAGTGGTCATTATTAGGAGCGGAAGCGCGCATACAGCCGTAATGACACGAACAACAATCATTATTCCGAAGAGGAATCCTTCTAACGTAAAGACGCCTAAGTCTGCACCGCCAGCAATTTGGTAACTCCATGGTAATTTGAAAAGAGGTGTCTGCGATTCTCCTAAACCTACGCGTGCGTACATGAATCCCTGAATGACGATGATAAAGATACAAACAAATAGGAAAAGGCGGAAAACTTTGGCAAGATATCTTAACTTGATTTTGCCAAACTGCCATAAAATCAATGTATATACAAGCCAGACCAACAGCATCAGTATATCTGCCGTTCGTGTGACAATTAAGACTAAGGGAAGTGTGAGTAACACATAAATCAGTTTTGCGATTGGACTCATTCTGTGCATGAGTGAATCTGCTTTTATATATTCGATTGTCATTGATTCCGTATCTCCCTTCTAGGATAAAATATGAATCATATCTTCAACAGAAAGCACATCTTGAGGAATATTATATTCTTGCAAAGCGGATGCTAATTGTGTCATTTGTGGAGGCTTCAGAAACGCCCGTTTTAATACATCTTTCTGATAAAAAACATCTCTAGTGGGACCATCGGCAATTATCTCTCCATCTGCCATGACTATTAGTCTCTTAGCGAATCTCGCCACGAGTTCCATATCATGTGTAATCATAATTACAGTTTTTAATAAACCTTTATCAAACAAGTCCTTGGCTAAATCCGCAAGTAAGTATCGTCCCCAATAATCTTGCGCTGTTGTCGGTTCATCCATAATCAGTATTTCTGGTCTCATTGCTAAGACCGTAGCTACCGCTAACTTGCGCCGATCACCGAACGACAATCGGAATGGAAATGTGTTATATTCCTTTTCAAGACCTACAACTCGTAATGCCTCTAGAACACGGTCTTCTATCTCTTCATCTGGCACTCCAATATTTTTTAAACCGAAACGGATTTCCTTGTCTGCCGAAATAGTGAATAATTGATAATCTGGATTCTGAAGTACCATTCCTACTTTTTTTGCTACGTCACTAACATCAAGTTTACTAAGATCTTCTCCTCTGAAGAATGCGTTTCCTTCTGTTGCTTGTAAAATACCAACAAAATTCTTAACCAGAGTAGTCTTTCCGCTTCCATTTTGACCAATTATGCCTACAAATTCGCCTTCATAGATTTTCAAATTGATGTTTTTTAACGCCTTAATATGTTCATAACCTTTGTAAGAATAGCTTAAATTTTCAGTAATTAAAATAGGTTCTCCTAATTCCTTTTTTCCACCACCGGGTAACGCTTTTTTGACGGAAAGTTTTCTATCTTTAAAAAGGGCTTCTATTTTTCCTATTCCTTGATAGAGAGAAATTTGAGGTTCTACTTGAAATCTCTCTTGTAATTTTAGGAATAATTGAGAGATATCAGGCGGACGAACACCGTTTTCTTCGATTATTTTTGTGCGACTGAGGACTTCATCTGTTAGTCCGTAGTCAATACTCTTACCATCTCTTAAAATTAATATTTTGTCTGCAAGATCTATGATTTCTTCTGTTTTATGAGTAATCATGATTGTCGTGACTTTACCTTCCTTTTTTAACTGTTGAATTGCATCAAGCACTTCGACAGTGCCGAGTGGGTCTAATTGTGATGTAGGCTCGTCCAAAACCAATAAGCGGGGCTGCATGCACCACGTTGCAGCAAGAGCAACTCTCTGTTTTTGTCCACCAGAAAGTTCTTGAGGTGTTCTATCTTCAAATCCTGCAAGACCAACGATTTCTAGTGCATTTTTTGTACGCATAAGTATCTCTTCTTTTGGCACACCGAAGTTAGCTGGACCAAAAGCTAGTTCCATGTCCACCCCTGGCATGAGTAATTGAGTCTCTGGGTCTTGAAGAACAATCCCCACAGTTCTGGCAGTCTCATAAATCGGTTGTACCCAAGGGTCCTTTCCAAAAATGTTTATTTTACCTTTAATCTTCCCAGCCCATATTCCGGGGCATACTCCAGAAAGTAAAAAACAGAGCGTTGTTTTTCCAGCTCCGTTTGGTCCCATGACGGCAAGAAATTCGCCTTCAGACAGCTCGAAGCTAATGTTCTCTAGAGCAGGATTTTCAGTATCTTCATACTTATACGAAACGTTGTCAAAGAAAACTGTACCAGTTTTATAATTGCTTTCCATAATCTCCGCAATCCAATTCATTGTTATAAATTTTCAAAAGCACTTGACATACTAGGTGTCCGCTTCTTTGAAGCCCCCCAATAATGAGGGTCGAAATAATCGTATGGTCTTATCATATTTCTCTTATATATATTTTAACTTATACAGCACGAAGTAACATCCGATAAAGTGAGGTAGTTTACGAAGTAGTCAGGCACTAAAAAACGATCTTTCACGATCTAGATTGCTAAACAACGTAATAATATCATTCTTGTAGTAAAAAAAGAAAAAGAGTATGGTAATCAAGGCGTTTCCTTAAATACCAATAATTTACCACAAAGCGCCTGGTACTTTTGGTAATCCGCTTCTATGGAGCCCTTCGATTATGGGTATCGAAATTATGGTGATGACAACTGAGAAAGCAGGTCCCCACCAACTATAGCCGACAAAGACTGCTTGACCTAAATCGACAGGGTACACGAAGAGGTACCAAAACGGTAGGAAGAAAGGAATCAGCCAGACCATGACTGAACTCATAATAGCAATCAGTAGACCGACGAATTTCTTGCCTATACCTTCTATTTCTGTTAGACGTGCCCACTCTGGTATATATTTCCAGCCAAGAGGACTAATCATAATAATCAGCCATGGAATCCAATACCATCCCCCAAGCGCAAAGAATAATCCTGGGTTTGTTGGATTTGAGAAGGTGGGTGGTCCAGGCACGTAATATGGAAAGACACTTAGCCAGATGCCCATCCCTATAATGACAATGATGTTAAGCACCCATAATATACGATTATTTCCATTTGTCATCAAATAAACAAGCACTGCGGGCATCATCCCTACTACGAGCACATCTATTGGTCCTAGAGGAAATGAAGCTGGCGAAAGAAATGCACCGATAATTCCACCGATAAGAGCTGCTAATATACCTGCTGGGCCCAATACCAATGGTGCAATAGCTGAGAAGGCTACAGAAAGTGGTAGAAATCCTCCGCCCCCTACATAAGGAAATAGAGGAACGAAAGTCGTTGCGCCAATGAGTGCTCCCCAAATCGCGATCCATGCTACTGAAACTCCTGCCGTACGTCCAGGGCTTTCTCTCCATTCGTCCCATTCTGACATTTAATATGCCCCCATTTTTTTTGTCATTCTTTTAGAGTATGAAAGTGTCTTTAAGTATTAGAAATATATATTTCTTTGCGTATGTCTTCTATTTGTAAAGTAATTATTCACAATTTTCAATCTATAACTATACAATGAGTTAGATTTTTGCTTGATTTCTCTATGAGGGGTGAATAAATGATGATTGAAAAAACTGCACGGAGAGCATTAGACGCTCTTGAGCCATACGAGATTGAGATAAGCGACTTAGATGTTGTCAAACAATTCGCTCATGAACTAAAACCATCGGATGTGCTAAGATTTGATCTTAATACTAATCCATACCTGCCAACTCCTGTTCTTGAAGCATTAGCTCAACAAATTACAGCACTTGAAGTTAATGAATATCCTGATGCAACCTACATTTCTGTAAGAGAAGGTCTTACAAAATATCTTACCAGGTTTGGCGCGAAAGTTAACGCTGAAAATATTATGATCACAAATGGTGCGGACGAAGCTCTAGATCATGTTATAAAATGTTTCATTGATGAACATGCTATTTCAATTCTTCCGCAACCAACATACGCGATGTTTAAGGTACTTACAGAGATCATGGGAGGAAAAACTCTAGCAGTTCCAAGAAAGGAAGATTTTTCCATAGATGTTGATCTAATAAGGAAAAATATTAGTCCTAAGACCAAATTACTCTTCGTCTGTTCACCAAATAACCCTACGGGTAATACTACACCTAATTCGGATATAGAGGAATTACTAAATATAGAAGGTATTGTTGTCATGGTTGATGAAGCGTATGGGGAATTTGCTCAGGAAAGCGGTGAAGAAAGCGCTTTGAAATTCTTAAGCAAATATGATAATTTAATGGTGGTTAAAACATTCTCCAAGGCATTTGGAATAGCAGGCGTGCGGATTGGATATATAATCACCAACACCGAAATTATGAATCTTCTTAACAAAATAAGATTTCCGAATTCAGTAGGAACAATTCCTGTAGCAATAGCAAATATAGCTCTGGAAAACGTTGATTGGATGCTTTCTGCGATAAAAAACCTCGTCTCTGAACGAAAAAGACTGGCACAAGAATTATCAGCATTTTCAGAGTTTCTTATCTTTCCTTCCTCAACAAATTTCTTACTTATTGAAGTTTCAAGCGATTGGAGTTCAGAGAACATAATGTTAGAGCTAATGAAACGAGGTATAGTCATAAGATCTTATCAAAACCCATACATGAAAAATCACATACGAATAACAATCCGCTCACCTGACCAGAATGACAAACTGTTAGAAAATCTTCGTGAAATCATGCTTGAATCTTGAACAACTTATATTTTTTGTAACCGATCAACTGTATGACATACTATATACCAGATTCAAAATAAATCATTAATTTCTACTCACGCTTCAAGATCAAAGTAGCTTGGATATTTTAGCAATTAAATCAAAAAAAATAATTAAAAAACTGAAAAAAATCAAAGAAAAGAGGACGCCTTATGATACCAATTATTTATTTCTTCTGATAATTAGCCAGATTATCAAACCAATTATCCCTGTAATCAATACTATGATTAACCACAGTACGCCGCTCTCTCCCTTGCTTTCGGCATCTCTGTACACCCAGACTGCGATCAAAATTGCGATTATGAACCACACAATAAGTGGTATATACCACAATAACCCATATTGCATTTTATTTTACCTTCCTGTTTGTTGTTTGTACTAAGTAAAAAATTTCAACACTTCTATATAAGGTTTGTTTAACTTTCTGCTTAAGGCTTGTATACCGTTGTGATAATCGCACTAATTACCAAAAGATTTTTAAAGTGAGTTTGAAAAAAAAGTGAAGAATATTCAAGAAAAATACTGCTTTTTTTTATCACTACTTCGCAAGAAGACCCCTTTACTTTTTGGAGGGATGAATTGCGTTTTCACTTTCACCGTAGTGTCCCCCAGCTTTAAATAGCTTTTTGCGTCTAGTACATCCCATAAAATGAATGGTAGGTGGTCAACAGGGATAGATGTGATAAAACGGACTTACCAATACAGTTGTCCCTACTGTGGACTGGTGTTAGCGAGAGACCATAATTCTGCGATCACTATTTTACACCACCACTCACTATGTAGAAGCAAGATCATCACCAGGGCAGGAACTGTCCGTAGAGCCTGTTTGACATGTCCCGTTGGGGAATGGATGATTCAGGAAGCCACCCTACTTATTGTGTGGTAGTTCACTGTTTTAATGAACCAAGAAATCCACCTATCAGTGACCAAAGAATAGCGAGTGGGTAAGCTATGAGAACAGTTGAGGTTAAAAGATAGTTGACGAAGTCTTGCTGAAGCATTACACCTAGTATTGCGTAGTCTAAAAGAAAATTGAGTAGCATAATTATCACACCTATCACAAGAGCATCAACTGCCCATATCGACATAGGTGTCCGAGAGACGGTTGCACGGACAATAAGAACCACAAGTATTGTATTGATGACCCCAGTTATTAATACAGTAGTTAGATACAATTCGGGGGCATTTATAACAGCGTAACCAACAATAATGAAACCAATTATCCACGTAATGACTCCTAGGATCAACCCATAGATAATATCATTTGTTATTTTGACAACCATTTTCACCACCACTAATGCAGGTCTTATAAATTTCATTAATTTAAATCTAATCGAAAAATATAAACTGGACGACAAAAGCCAAGGGAATAATACCTTTAATTGGTTAAATATGTCAGGTACTTTGAACCGAATCAGGATTCTCAAAAAATTGCGCAAGTACTGCAGCTGACTCGTCACTCCACGCCATTCCGATGTGACTGTGATTTTCTAATACAACAAATGCTCTGGCTTCGGGAGCTTGCTCCCATTGATTACGTGTTTCATCAATATCAAATAATGCGTCCTTATCGCCGATGATAAGCATCACGGGGACATTATAATACATCCAGAACATTGTGGCGCTCGTGGCTGCCATACCATTGACCATAGTCCACGTCCATTGATTTACTCTTAGTGGGTCTTGCATAGCGGCGTTGATAGTTTCGTTAGCAAACTTGTGATTGAAGCCAACACAGTATACGTGAGTGTCGCCAGATATAGCCTTTTGGATGGCATAATCATGGACTAAAGCGTAGTTGTCATTAGTTTCTCGAATATGATTTGGGGCTTGATAATGATTGTAAGGAGCAACAAGAGCAATTGAATCGACCACTTCTGCTAAGTCCTTTTCTAGTGTCTTATTAACGTATTCGACAAAATGTGAAATGCATCCGCCTCCAGAACTATGCCCTGCCAAGTGAAAAGTAGCTTGTGGCCATTTTTTTCTTAAGTCTTCTAAATGAGCGTTAAGATCACGCGAAATCTGATCTGCCTCTAAGCAATCTCCAATTCTACCAGGGTAATAATTAGAATCGTCAATAGGGACTCTGGGAGTAAATGCTGGGTCACTACAGTCCGTAGCTGACTTGCAGACCGAAAGACCATGCCCTCTTGTATCAATGATTCGAGTAAACACTCCTCGTTTTGCCAAACCGTATCCTACCAAAGCATAGCGCCCTGAATGAGAAGTTGATCCTGGGATGTACACTACTATAGGACCCTTGCCATTCCATCCTTCGGGAACGAATTCTCGGTATGCTAAATTCAACCCTTCTTCTCCCTTCATAAATTTCGGTTCAGGACCAGAAGGAGTGCCTGATAAAATAATCTCAGTTTCCCAGTCTGTTAGAGTATACGGTGTTGGTGGGGCCTGCTCAATCATTTCTTCTAACGTACGTGAACGTTGATTAAATAGCGTCATAGCGAAAGTCATCACAGCAATCAAGTAGATTATCGTACAAACTATGATAAAAGTCATCTTTTTTTTCCGAATAATTGATTTAATAGATTCAATTCTACTCATTAAACCCCTCTAATTGTTTTTATGGAGTTTCGCAGGAAGACCCCTCAACTTGTTAGGGGATGAATTGCATTACTGTTTTCACTTTCACGCAGGTCTCTATAACTTTTAAATAGCTGTTCGCATACACATGATCTGTGTCTACCTGCAGGCAAGAGGTCGGCATGCGAGTACCCTTCTGAACCCTGTATGCCGTAAAGCCAAGTGGGTTGGAAGGGGACACAGTAGGGCAGGGACTGTCCGATTTAAAGCCTGTGTTAAGCCAATATCTGTTAACGGTATGGTTGGAGACGCTGCAGGTCGTCTGTGAAGCAGGAAGCCATTCAACTTGTTGGATGGTAGTTCACGGAGTTTACGTTATTGCAACCTCATTGTATTTATAATTTTGCAATAATGTGGTTCTTGCTTATTTAAACTAATTAAAACACAAATAAATTGAATTATTTTGGTCCTATGCACTTGTACGGCTTTTTTCTAAATAAATGTAATGCATTATTCTTTTAAAACTGGTAGTGTAAATGCACCTTCTGGAAGAACTAACACGGAATCACCTGGCTCAATGACTTTTCGAATTGCCTCTTTTGGTGAATCATGATAAGCCATACGCCATGATTCAACTGTTTCTCTTTTCAGACCTTTCGAAACAATATGAATTTCCGCCTTTTCTCTTGTGCGGTTTATGTCATCATAAGCAACTAAAACTTCGATAAGATCACGAGCAGTTCCGCTAAGTAAAATTTCTTTTAGTTCCGCATTACCGAGTGTCGAATAGTAGGCAAAATCTTCCCTTCCAACGCCCTCATAGCTTGGTGTAAACAGGATAATTTTTCCTCCCGGTCTGACAGCTACTCTTGCATTATCGAAACCTTTTGAACCCTGATAAAAATTAAGATCCATTGGGAATGAAGTAGCAATTACAACATCGTATTCTTCTGCAATAGGTCTTTCATAAATAGTTTTGGCGATTTCTACTCCTGCATCAAAGGCCTTGATCGGGTCACCTGCAACTAAGCCTAGGGTTTCCAGATTTTTTCCAAGGATAGCGTTGACGATATAATCCAAGCCTGCTATTTGTGCAGCCTCGTTCATGTCTTCGCGAATTGGATTTCCTTTCGTCACTCCTAAAAACTTTATATCAGGAAGAGTCATCATTTGGTGATTATGATTGATTGAACGTCTATTTGAGACACCAGGCAAGATCACTTTCGCTCCTCCTCCATATCCTGCCCAGGGATGAGGCGCTACATCAGCTAAGCCAATTTTTATATCTGCTTCTATGACCCTGTTGTTGATATTTACCTCAGTTCCTCGTTTCGTATTTCCTAAGATGGTTGTGTTTGTATCGACTTCATGTTGATAAATTTGAAACCGATCAAAATACTTGCCAATTAATGCACGCATTTCCTTTTCATTCATCTGCGGGTGAGTTCCCAGAGCGAAGATAATACTTATATTCTTGTCAGGAATAGGAACCTGAGATAATCGTGATATGATAAAATCTATAAGAAGTTCATTTGGAGTAGGTCGTGCCTTGTCACAGGCTATAATTACGATTTGATCGCCTTTTTCGCCCAATTCTTCTAATTTTTGTTGGCCTATAGGTTTACTCAATATATTATCAACCTCTTGCTCGGAGAGAGGCTTTCGTGTTCCTTCAGTTTCTAAAACATCAACATTTGCAGTATCTGGTAGGTCAAGCAAGAGTTGTTCATGTCCATACGGTACGCTAACCTTCAAGACTATCCCCTTTGATAAACTGTAGCAGCCCTCTTTAAAGTTTTTAGTTAATGCATAATTGAGTCGAGGATTTAGTGTTTAATTCAAAACATTAATAACTGCAATCTTGAGGTTTTTAAACCTAATACTTGAGCAAAGCAAATATTCAAGGAATGCTTTAGGGGTTGATAGCGATTTCACACGTTTCAGGGATAGACAGGCTGACTGTCATGATGATGATGGCTGCTGTTTGGATCTATTCTCTAGGCTGGATTGTTATTAAAATTGGGCTTAATGAACTTCCACCGATTACCTTTGCTACCTTGAGGTTTACAATAGCTACGTGTCTAATGATGGTATTTATTGGCGCGACAAGGCAATTTTCTGCTATAAAAACTTTTGAGAAAAGAGATTGGGGTATATTTCTTATCTTAGGCTTTGTGGGGGTTTTCTTATGTTATGTATTAACTTTTAGTGCTCTAACTCTCACAACTGCAACAGATGGAGGTGTATTAATAAATCTCGACGCCGTATTTATTGCAATCTTATCTATTCTCTTTTTGAAGGAGAACTTTACTTTTTTTAAATCCGTTGGCTTCTTTGCCGCATTCTTGGGAGTGATCCTGATTTTAACAGGGGGCGATTTGTTTTTTGGTGCTCTGACATCAGCTAGAATTCTAGGAAATTTCTTAATCATAGCTTCTGCTATATGCTGGGCCGTTTTCAGTGTAATTGGCAAAACGGTAACTGATAGATTCGAACCAGCTCTCGTAACAGGTTTAAGTTTTGCTATTGGTGCACCCATGCTTGCGGTGCTGAGTTTTTCAATAGAAGACGTAAGCTTGGTTTTTGCGGCATCAATGATTTCTTGGTCTTGTATTCTTTATCTAGGCATTGCAAACTCAATTGCCACCTTATTGTTTTTTACATGCTTGAAAAGAACTGAAGAGGCTTCCCGCGTTAGTGTTTTTTTCCTTCTCTTGCCAATCTTTGTGCCGATCCTTGCTTTTTTCATCATTGGAGAAATCATTACATATTTTACAGTCTTAGGCGCTATCCTAATAATATTGGGCGTCTATTTTGTGGAGCACAAGTAAACGTGGATCACATCAATACATTAAGTTCATCCAAATGCCATGGTTATTATGTGAACTACCTCACGCTGAAGCGGTGGTGCTTTCTTGCTTAGCTACATGTAATTTATCACTCCGCTCAGGTCTTCTTGTTAAGAATAACACGCCCAATAATGTTGCAGCACCTGCAATAGTCCCAAGTGCAATAACTGGAATAGCTATTTCTTGGTTCATTTTTAAACTACCTTAAAAAACCTGATCAGCATTTTTGTTAGAACTCTCATTTAAAGGTGAGGTTAGGGAACTTTCCAACTACATAATTATAACCACTACGGACGATCCAAAGCTTGTCATAGCATTTATTAAGCACGGTGTCGGAATTTCTTATAACGAATATACACGATCATCCAAACATCTGGAACATGCTATAAACTGCAAAGTTTGGTTGATCGCCTTACTATAAGGAGGACAAATACGTGAGTGAAATCAAAGTATTTCGCGCAGAAAAAGATGATTTAGTAGAATTATCAGATTTTGATGGGACTTTTACGAATGGAGACTGTTATCTTGTTGATACTGGTGAACTTGGAAAAATTTATGTTTGGCTGGGATCAGAATGTTCAGTTGATGAGAAATTTCTGAGTAGTGTATCTTCTACAATGTTAGACCAAAGTCGTGGAGGGTTGCCAGACATAGACACAATCGAGGAAGGTTCAGAACCTCCAGAATTTCGAAATCTCTTCTCAAGTTTCCGCGTAGTCGAAGGCGATATCCCAGGGTTTCTGGAAGCGCCACCAGCTGAAACCTTTGTCAAGAAGATGTATCAAGTTGCTGGGGAAACATTTGGAGAAGTTGAAATGGCACAAATTACTGTGAGTGAGGACAATCTTGATTCTGGCAACGTATACCTAATTGAGACATTAAAAACGATTTTTATTTGGATTGGCAAAGGAGCATCAGGAATGGAAAAATTCCGTGGAAATGTTATGGCTAGAAAACTTAGAAGTAATCGAGGTGGACGACCGAAAGTTCGTAGAATCGAAGAAGGACAAGAAACTAATGAATTTAGAAGTGTTTTTGATTAATACCTTTAGAGTAGTTAAACTAACTCTTAATTAAGAAGGAGGAAAAGAGTGAAATGAAAGTATTTCGCGTCAATAAAGGAGAACTTGTAGAAATGCCCGAAGGTTTTAGCGAATTTACAAGAGGTGACGCCTATTTAGTGGATGCAGGACTGAAGATGTATTGCTGGATTGGGAGTGAATCAAGTGTCGATGAGAAATTTCTTACTTCAGTGAGTTCGGTCTTACTAGACCAAAGTCGTGGAGGAGAAGCGGATATCGATACCGAAGATGAAGGAGAAGAATCTCAAGAGTTTCGCAATCTCTTCGAGAATTTTATGGTAGTTGAAGGAGATCAGGCGACATCCATATTAAAGAAACCTCCACCGACAACGTTTGCGAACAAGATGTATCGCATCGCTGGCGAGACATTTGAAGAAGTAGAATTGGCAAGAGTTCCTCTCACTAAGAATAATTTAGACTCTGGCAACTGCTATATCGTAGAAACGCTGGACACAATCTACCTGTGGATCGGCAATGGAGCTTCT
>JAEOSF010000121.1 GCA_016840515.1 Candidatus Borrarchaeum yapensis
TACCATATGAAACTTTTAATTAATTCAAAAAAATTTATATTTTAATCAGTAGAGATTTTTTGAAATAATTAGTGATGAGAATGGTCTTAAATATAGCTCACCGAGGAGGAGCAGGTTTAGCTCCTGAAAATACTCTTTCATGTTTCGAACAGGGTATAATCTTTGCAGACATGGTAGAATTTGATGTTCAACCTTCTAAGGATTCCCAGCTCATGGTTTATCATGATCGTAATGGGATAGAAAGAACAACTAATGGGAAAGGAAAGGTACCAGATCTTACATTTGATTACCTAAGATCCTTAGATGCAGGGAGCTGGTTTGATCAAAAGTTCAAAGGAGAAAAAATTCCTACTCTCTCAGAGGTATTAGAAAGAATATCATCCACAAATATCCAATATAACATAGAGTTAAAGTACTATAATCCTAAATCGAGTTGGTTTGAAGATGAGATCATTAGTTTTGTTAAGAATTTCAGAATAGAAGATAAAACAGTGATAACAACAAGATATGTTGAAAATATTATCAGATTAAAAGAAATAGATCCCACTATTGATTGTGCGTTGCTACAGAAAGAACGTACACCGAATGAATACTTCAAGCTTTTATTAGAATTAGATCTGAATACTGCTCAGATACGTTCATCAGCACTGGAACCTTCTTTCTTGAATATATGCCATGAAAAAGGCATTAGAGTGTTTTATTTTTATGCAGATGAACCAGATAAAATGAAGAAAGTGATTAATCTAGGGGTGGACGGGATATTAACTAATTATCCTGATCGACTGAAGCAGATCCTCGCCAAGGAGTTCGAAGAATCTTCATCAGCGCTCGAGGAACTTCATGGTAAGTTCTAACGACAGTATAACGTCCGCTTCCAAGGCAGGGTAAATCTTTACAGGCCTGTTAACCCCACTTCTTACCCCAATCTTTGGTTGACGCTATTATCGTGGCAACAACTGATTGGAGGTTAATCAAAAACCAATCTTACTGAACTCTTCTACTAAATACTAATCCATAGGGATCATCAGCATTCCCATACAGTATCCTGCCAAAAATGCCCATTAAAGCAAACCCAAATAAAAATAAGCCTAAGAACCCGTTCTCAAAAAATAAATTGTATATTCCAATCAATATAACTAATACGGTTATCATACCAATGAAATCATGATTGTTCTTCTATTAATTTTCCTCACTGTTTTTTCTTTCTTTAACTTGATCCAATTTTAATAAATCTATACGCTTATATAAGATTTTTTTTGTTGACCCATATTTCAAATATATAATTGAGGAGTAGAACTGAAATAATAAACCAAATGGAGTTAATGTCTACCAAGGAGTTCGAAGAATCTTCATCAGCGCTCGGGGAACTTCACGGTAAGTTCTAACAACAACGTAGCGTCCGCCTCCAAGACGAGCTAAGTCTTTACAAACACGTTCACCCCACTTCTTACCTCCTGGTAAATTCAATACGTGCAATTTTTCAAATTTCCTACATAAGTAACGTGGGTCATCTCCTTTATTATAAGCTCCATCGGTAAGCAATATTGCCCATTTGAATCGTGTTTTTAAGCTCTGTAATTGTAATGCCCCCATTCTCAATGCGTCTTCAATATTTGTATATCCTACTGCTTCTAAATCTAGTATCTTATCCATGATGTCTTGTATTGCTAGTTCATCTTTGATACCTTTGATCAAGAATGCTTTAGTATTGAATGCAATGACCCCAAATTTATCGTGTCGCATTGAATAAGCCATAACCGCAGCAGATAAAGCTGCATTAATATTACGTTCCCCCACCATTGAGCCACTAGCATCTAAGATAAGTACTCCATTCTTTTTCCTTTCACGTCGTTCGATACCAACGATATCACTTCTTCTCAAGGCAGGGATACCAGTTGGATATTTTTCCAACAATTGATCCATGGTTGCATCTAAGTCAAAATCACTTTCAGGTTGATATTCACCTCGGACTGGTAAGTCTCCTCTTAAGCCCTCTGAAGCAATTCGGAGTGATAATTTTAATATAGACATCCGTGTTAGTCGTTTCAAGATCTTCCTACGTTTGATATCAATGATGCCTCGCATAACAAAATAGAGACGTGGGGTATAAATTCCACCTGTTCCTGCGACACGACCTAGTGAGACGAGTCTTTCGGTATTCAATGTATTTGAAACAGCATATTTATTGATTTTAGCTAATGACATTAAAGCAGGAAGATTCTCATGTTCAATAGCGGATTCTGTTAACCGTTCAATACTAGCTAAGTCTAATTTATCGAGTTTTGGTAAAGTGTCCCCTGCAGCAATAGCAGCTTCAGCGAGGTCCTCTAGCTTTAATCGGCCAAAAAGACGTATATTTTTATCGTAATCCCGAGAGTTTGCTCGGGATTTATCTATAAAAAACGATCTTCGTCCCCTGAGAGAATCGCTTCAACAATTTCATGAATTACGTCTTCAATTGGTCTCTCTACTCCATCTTCCAATTCAATTTTGGTAGCGAGAGTCATGATAGACATTTCAGAGACCGTTTCTAGATTTAAACTTTTTACAAGGTTCAATATTTTTGCAAGATCAATTGCTCCACGAATTGAGGAACCTCGCCGTATTTCAGGATGTTTACGCGTTGCTCTAGCTATTTTTGTTGCTGTTTCTGAAATTAATCTATCCTCCGTTCCAATACCCGATTTTTGTTCAACAATATCGAGCTCTTCTTCATAAGCTTGATGTTCTAATTTAATCCAGACAAATCGATCTTTCAATGCCTCTGAAAGGACAGTCGTCCCAATATATGACTCTGGATTTTGTGTTGCTACAACAAGAAAACCATCAGTTGCCCTGATGATACCCAGTTTAGGTAAAATAAGTAATCCTTCATCCATAGAAGGAAGTAAAACATTTTGGGTCCCCTCTATTAGTC
>JAEOSF010000011.1 GCA_016840515.1 Candidatus Borrarchaeum yapensis
ATATATGGAAGCTACCTCATTTTTTACAACAGTTGCATGGATCGGTGGTTTCACGGCATTCTTAGCCGCTTCTATGGCATTGGTAGCCCGTGAAATCAAAAAAGTGCTTGCATTTTCCACGGTTAGCCAAATTGGTTACATGATGTTAGGATTAGGCATGGGTGGTCTTGCTATTGAATCCGCAATTGGTTATCTCGCAGGTACTTTCCATTTATTATCACATGCGCTATTTAAAGCGCTCCTCTTTCTTTCAGCAGGTGCGATTTTACATGCAACAGAAACGAAATACATGGATGAGATGGGAGGACTTAAGGAATACTTGCCCATAACTCATAAAGTGATGTGGGTGGGTGCATTAGCCCTAGTAGGATTCCCAGGCTTCTCTGGATTCTGGAGCAAAGATCTCATATTCGCCGCCACTTTCGAAAATGGCCAATATGCTCTCTTCGCATTGGCTGCGGTAACTGCTGCAATGACGGCATTCTACACCTTCCGCATGATGGGTATGACTTTCTATTATCCAAAATCAGACCATATCCTCAAACTTGAAAGAGAAGGGCATCCTGTACACGAAGCACCCGCAGTAATGTGGATTCCCCTCGCTATTCTAGCAGGGTTAACTCTCACCATTAGTGTAGCTGGAATTCTTAATTTTGAGGGCTGGTTGCACGTCTGGTTCTCAACTATTCTAGAACCTGAGACTGCACACCATGCAACAATTTTGCCTATTGAGTTAGTGCATCTCAATCCAAATGTGGCAGCGATATCTGTAGTTATGGTCTTTTCTGGACTAGTGCCCGGCTACTTCATCTATATTAAACAAAGATATTCTGCTGCAGCTATGACCAGAAATCCAATTATTGCAGGTCTCCATAAGTTCCTAACAAATCGGTGGTATATCAACGCCTTCTACTACAAAGTCTTCGTTTACGGCACAATAAGGATGTTCAAAGCATTATTAGATAAGTTTGAACTTGGAATCATTGATAAATCCCATTATGTTTTTGCAGAAAAGGCAATAGACGTTGCTCGTGTCAGTTCTACAGGACTCGAAACACGAGGCTTCAACTCCTTAAGTTACTTCATTGCAAGGCTCGGAATAGCAATCTCAAAAGTTAACGAATTTATTGATCAAAGAATAGTCGATGGATTCGTCAATGGAGTGGCTGGAACAGGTAAAAAATTTTCTACAATTTTTGGAAAGCTTCAGACAGGAATAGTTGAACAATATGTAGCATTGCTGACTACGGGAGTTGTTGTGATCGTTATTATTGTATTATTTATCCTAGGAGGGTTCCCATAAATGCAAGGAATAGGAATAATTTCATGGATGCTCATTATCTCACTTATTGGTGCAATTCTCTCTTATGGCTTTGGGAAGAGAAATGATCTTGCTGGCAAGAGTATTGCAATTGGATTCACTATTTTATTGTTTATACTCTCTCTTTATTTATGGATATCCGCTAACCCTGTTGGAGATGATTTTATCTTTACAGAAAATATCACATGGATACCATCTTTAGGGATAAACTATAGTGTTGGTATTGACGGTATTAGTCTACCATTAGTTCTTGCAACAACTTTACTTACTATGCTTGCTACAATGGGCTCCTGGAGTATGATCTCTACGAAGATAGCTCAATACTACGGTCTCCTCCTCCTACTTGAAATGGGGCTTCTCGGTGTTTTCGTTTCTCTTAATTTAATCGTTTTTTTCTTATTCTGGGAAATAGTTCTTGTACCTATGTTTCTCCTAATTGGGATATGGGGTGGACCTAACCGCAAATATGCCGCCATGAAATTTATAATTTTCACTAATGCTGGAAGCGCATTAATGTTTGTTGGATTTATTTTGCTCTTTCTGGCAGCCACGCCACACACTTTTGATTTTTTCATTCTCATGGACACTGAAATCTCAAAACCATTCCAACTGATAATTATGATTACAACTTTCTTTGGCTTCGCTGTAAAACTCCCTGTCGTGCCTCTGCACACATGGCTATTAGATGCTCATGTAGAAGCACCTGCTCCGATCAGCGTATTATTGGCAGGTGTATTGCTAAAAATGGGGGGATATGGCTTTATTCGAATTAATCTATCTCTTTTTCCAGAGATTTCATTTGCGTATGCTCCCTTCTTCATCGGCTTAGCTCTATTGACGATTTTCTATGGTGCGGGAGTTGCATTAATTCAACGTGATTTAAAGATGATGATTGCTCTAACTTCTATAAATCATATGGGATTTGTCTTACTAGGTACATTTACTGGTAATCTTTTAGGATTATCTGGTGCTGTATTTCAAATGTTTAATCATGCATGCGCAGTTGGCCTTCTCTTTCTCCTTTCAGGGGTAATACAGCATAATGCAGGAACGAGGGATATCAATAAACTCAGTGATATGTTGCATAGAATGCCAAAAACAACTGCACTGTTTGTATTTGGTGCTCTCGCATCGATGGGGTTCCCATTCCTCAGCAGTTTTGTAAGTGAGTTCATGGTTTTTATGGGCGCTATTAATGCATTGTCCTTCACAGTTATAGTAGTATTAGCGCCTGGAATTGTTACAGCCTATTTTGTATGGACTATTGACAGAATTGTTCTGAGACCGAAAAATCAAGTGCAAATTGGACAATATGAATCTCACGAAGCAAAAATGAGCGAACTCATTCCTGTGGCTATATTTGTAATCCCTATAATCTTACTCGGATTATTTCCATCTCTTATGCTTCAAACAATTGTCCCCTCTTGTCAAAAACTCCTAGAAAACATATGAGGAATTTAAATGCAACTTGAATTGCTTTCACTCGAATTAGAACCACTTCTTCCAATATACACACTGGCAATCTTCTCCATTATGACGCCTGCAATAAGCCGCATCGGAATTAAGGTATTAAAGCGAGAAGTTTCTGCAGGTTGGAGTATATTTAATCTCTTATTTGCCTTAGCCATAACTATATTTGAGATGCCAAGATACTTTGGTACACCTGAGCTCATTGGAGATGTCTTAAAGATCGATCTGTTTTCTCTATTCTTTATTTTCGTCTTCTTATTGGTAGCTATTTTCATAACTATCGCATCTTACAGATATATGATTGATAATCCAAATCAAGAAATTTACTACACTTTGTTGCCCTTGTCTACGCTAGGCATGATCCTTGTAGCTTTTTCAGTGGATCTTATAGTACTTTATCTTGCATGGGAATTAATGTCAATACCGACTTATATACTCGTTTGCATTCGAAAAGATGATCCCCTCGCTAACGAGGCTGCAGTGAAGTATTTTATATTTGGCGCTATCTCATCTGCCATCCTTTTGTTTGGAATCTCATTAATATACGGTATTACAGGCACGACCCGGATTATTCTGATTGCAAATTATCTTTCAACGATGGATTCAACTTTGAACCCGTTTGCCTTATTTTCACTGATTTTGTTTGTTGTAGGATTTGGCATAAAAATTACAGCCGTTCCCTTCCACATGTGGGCCCCAGATACATATGAAGGAGCACCTACACCTATTAGCGGATTTTTAGCAGGAGGAAGCAAAAAAGCAGGCTTCGCAGCCATTATTAGGGTCATAATTATCGGAATGACGGTTTTAAGAGTAGACTGGGGATTTGTTTTCGCAATATTGGCATTAGTCACCATGACCTATGGTAACATTGCGGCTTTAATGCAAAAAACATTTACTCGATTGCTAGCATATTCCAGCATCGCTCATGCAGGATATATGCTCATAGGTCTTGCAGTTTCAACCTCACTTGGGATTGCAGGAGTGCTATATCATGTTTTTAATCATGCAATAATGACTAGTGCAGCTTTTGTTGCAGCGGCGGCTGTCCTTTTGAAAATTAAGTCAGCAGATCTAGAATCATATAACGGCTTGTCAAAGCATATGCCGATCACTGCATTTACTTTAACGATTGTCTTAGTAGCATTAACTGGAATACCTCCAACAAACGGATTTTTCAGCAAATTAATTCTGTTCACTGCAGCTATAGATGCTGGTTTACTTTGGTTGGGTATTGCTGGTGTCTTAAATACTGCATTTTCCCTCGCTTACTATGCATGGATCATTAAGCGAATGTATATTGATGAACCAAATAATTTGAACGTGGTAAAAGAGCCTATATCTTGCGTTTTTGTTTTGGTAATAGCGTCTATTTTGATAATAGTTACAGGGATTTTCTCAGCACCTATCCTTGATTTCATTATGGCTAGTATTCAGACTTTGTGAAATAACTCACGCTTAAACTTTGAGGCTAGTAACTGTACTTTTATCAGTTCGGTGAAAATCTTTTGTAAATTTTTTTGAATAACGCATTTTTTTTGCAGAAAAACAAGACTCATAAAACGTATGCTTAAGTATGACTATGTCATTAACTCTGTAAACTTCATTATCGATAATGATATTTTGCAAACAAATTTTAGGGATGGTGAGAGATATTAGTTCGCTGATAGAACAGATCGATAAAAACAAAAGAAGAAGGCAAAGAGTGCATGATTTGAAAATAAAAATAGACGAAATTTCACAAAAAATGGTAGAACGCGCTAAAAACTTAAATAAAAACGCAATAACGACTCGGCGTGATCCTGAGATCCTTAAACTCTGGAATAAACTCTGCCAGCATCATATGGAGGCCATTGCTATTTGTAAGTCATTCGAAAGTCTTCCACAGGTCTGCACTGCGGTTTTAAGGCCACTTGGATGTGTTGAAATCATGCATTTATCAGATGAAGAAACTTGTTGCTCCCGTTATCTAAACCGAGTTGGTCTATAAGTAGATAGGAAAAAGCCCCAAGTTAGGATGTAACTCCCCTACGTCGTAAATTCATTTTTTTTCTATTTTCAGTTATTCTTTAGAATTTTGAAAAAGACGATCACGAAGCCATCGCTGCTCACCTTTTTCTTTATCACAACATCTTTTCCTTAAAACAACTTCTAATTATGGTTTTCTGCCAGTTGAATTTTTTACAATATTCTCTTTGATCGGAAAAATCGTCATACAATACCATTTTGTTGCTGGACATCCTGGACACGCATCCTTATAATCAGTGCATTCATCACATTTCCTACCACAAGGAGCAACTACAGCGTTAGAATTATCGTCAAATAATTCTTTGATTGCAATTGGCTCGGGTGCAACTTGTTGGCAATTAACGCAGAGCTCAACACTTTTAATCCTCGAATCGCTTCTCAATTCATCAATAAATGAGGAAAAGATCATCGGATCTTCAAAAATTCCTTTAAACAACAAATTAAATTTTCCTGATAGTCGATAGATTTCAACTACTCTAGGACAGTTTTTATAGTCCTTTATGATTTTATTTATCTCGTCGATATTCACTACTACTCCAATCAGATTAAAGTGATGGACTAAATCCTTCTCAAACCTTGTACTAAATTTCAAATACTTCCTCAATTTTTTAAACCGTCGAAATACTGTACTTGAGTTTATATTCTCATATTCATCACTGCTATGAGCGATTTCTTCAGCTATTTGTCTAAAAGAAATTCTAGAATTCTTGGTAAGAAATGATAAAATCTTTATATCTAGTTCATCAAAGAGAGGATAAGTTTTTGAAATCTAACTCACCCGTTATAGAGTATTTGCAATTTTTTTGCAGAGGATTATAATCTTTGCACTATTTTAACCTTTTCAAAGCGACAATTAAGCACAAAAGAATAAGAAGCCTATTGCTTAATTCTCATTCCAGTGTCATTTTTAAAAAATAAAAGGTGAGTAAAAATTGGCGGAAACATGGGCTAAGCGATTTGTATGGTTCGCATTGATTCATGCTATAATCGCAGCAATCATAACAGTGTTTTTTATATTTCCTCCAGGTGGCGAAGGGTTAGATTTATCGCGGATGATCGCGGGTGGCAGTGCTGGCACATGGGTATTTGTAGGCTATTCGATGTATCTACTCGGTGGATTCATTGGATTGAGCGCTTGGGCTTTTGTCTATTACGTTAGCGGAAAGACTAACGATTGGCTTTCTTTGGCACATTTGATTTTGCATAACCTAGGTCTCATTGCACCTTTGCTGATTTTCACAGCTGGAATTCAAGGTGGAACTCTTTTATTACAAGGAAACCCTGCTGCGATTCATCCAACAATAGTATGGTCGTCCGTGCCAAGTGGCATTCTCGTTGGACTGCTCGCACTAGGCACTATCATCGGAGTGATTAATATTCTGATCACTTTATTAAGAAAGTGAAAAAAGGCGTAGTATAATGGCAGAGAACTCTCATGCCGTTTACAATGCCTTAAATCATTCCCCCACCTTATTTTTTAGCATCATAAATTTTTACAATATTATTTTCTCAATTTTAACCCCCTTGTGAAGATGAAAGGTGTTGCCATTTGATTCAAAAAAAACAATTAGAAGCTGATTTAGCACAAATATTTGGAGAAGACAGAGTTTCAGTAGATCCATACGAACTGGCACACTACGTTCGCGATATAGCCGAATTACCAGGAATGACACATTTATTATTTAAAATGAAACCTCTTGCTGTGGTATTACCGAATTCAATTGAAGAAATTAGTTCGCTAATTAAGTACTGCATAATTCACAAAATCCCAATTATTCCTCGTGGAGCAGCAACTTCTGGGTATGGTGGAGCCATTCCAGTAACAGAAGGTATAATAGTAGATATTAGAGGACTAGACAGAATTCTTAAGCTTGATGAAGAGAAGTTAACAGTTCTAGTTGAATCGGGGGTAGTCTGGGAGGAATTACTTGAATATTTAGAACATAGAGGTTTTACACTCCGTAGTTATCCTTCTTCAGCCAGATCTTCTACCGTAGGTGGCTGGGTTGCCGAGGGAGGCACAGGGATCGGTAGTTTAAAATATGGCGACGTTAAAGCTCAAGTGAATTCATTGGAAGTCGTATTACCTAATGGAGAGGTAATAAATACGGCTACCGGAATTCCTTCACTAGAGATCTCAGATAACGTAACTAAATACTTCACTGAAAGCGAAGGTATTCTTGGTATAATCACGAAAATTGAATTACGTATTAAACTAAAAACGGCTCTAAAAAAATTTGTGACAGTTTTTCAATCGTTAGAATCATTATATTCCTGTATAATGGAGTTAGTGGAGCAGTCAACTCCTTATCACATTCATTTCATGGAAAAAGATTATGTGAACTTCAAAATAGCAGTAAAAGGGGAAGAGAAATTACCTAAAAATAGATATATTAGTTTAATTGTCTATGAAAACGATCCAGATCTTGAAAGCAATGTTAATAAGTTAAATGAAATGGTTGATCGGAATAATGGAAAAGTATTAAATATGGAAATAGCTGAAGCCGAGTGGAAGGAAAGATTTTATCCGATGCGCATAAAACGACTTGGTCCAAGCTTTGTTCCTAGTGAAGTATACGTACCTTTATCAAATTTGAAAGATTTTATTTTAGAACTTCTGAAAAAATTTAAAAACGAGCGATTAGGCATTGAAGGTATTGTTAGTTCTAATAAGAATGCAGTTGTAATGACATTTTTTCTGGATGACGAAAGGAAGCAAATACCTTTTCTTATGGGCTTTTACAGATCATTCGAAGTGGTAACAACGGCGATTGATTTTGAAGGTAAAGTATACGGAATAGGAATTTGGCTTGCTAAATTTGCAGAAAAGTATTTTGGAAAAGAGCATCTTGCAGAATTAAAAACTCTTAAGAGCCGTCTTGATCCTCATAAAATTGTGAACCCTAACAAGATGTTCGATGTATCAACACGCTTTGGAGTATCTTTGAATCCCATGCTTACCTTATCAGTACCATTATTACGCATAGGGCGGAAATTCTTTCCGCCAAGTAGACATCCGATCTTCGGTATAATTCTTCTTTTAATTATAATTATTGCTATCATCTCTGGGGTTTTCTGGGTTCTTTCTACATTCTTTAACATTGAACTGATTGATTTAGCAAGTGTTTTACTTGGGGGTGAATACTAGTATGGATTTACCTGAGATAAGACGTCTTAATTTGACTGATGAATTGTTTATTTGTTCACAATGCGGGTACTGCTCTTCCGTTTGTCCCGCCTTTAAAGAACTAACTGCCAGGTGGGAATCCGCAGGCCCCAGAGGCAAGCTTCTATTTTTAAAAGATTTATTTTTAGGAAAAGAAAAAATAACTAAATCTTTTGCGGAAAATGTCTTTAAATGCAGCCTCTGCGGATACTGTAAAGAAGTCTGTCAAGTGTCTATTGATTTAGTCTCGTTTTGGCAATCAGTAAGAGCTGAGGTTTTCAGAAACAATCTTTGGCCATCTTCTCTGTACGACCTAAAAGAATCTGTACAGGAAGAACATAATGTCTATAATATGCCAAATGAAGACCGGAATATATGGAGTTTTGAAGTAGAAGATATAATTGAAGATCGTCTTAACAGCGATGCTGAGATAGGGTATTTTGTAGGATGTGTCAGTAGTTTCACAGGGAGGTTGTCATCAATCCCTGAATCATTTGTCAAAATATTAAATCACTTATCGATTGATTTTACGCTCTTAGGAGAGGAAGAATGGTGCTGTGGCAGTCCATACTTACTATCGGGAGCATATCCACTTGCAAAAGAGTTAGCAGAGCATAATATAAAGAAGTTTGAACAATTAGGCATTAAAACACTAATTACTACGTGTGCTGGCTGCTACAGAGCTTGGAAAGATGAGTACCCCCATCTAGGACGCGAATTGCCGTTTGAAGTGAAGCATGCGGTAGAATATATTGCAGAGTTAGTTGATATGGAAAAATTGAAATTGAAGAGAGTTCAAGATCTTAAAACTACTTATCATGATCCATGTGAGTTGGGAAGGATAAGCGGCGTTTTTGAAGCACCTCGAAAGATATTAAATCAGATTAGTGATTTCATTGAACTCCCCAAAATAAGGGAAGAGAGTAGATGCTGTGGTGCTGGCGGTGTTTTAAAGATAACAAACCCTGAACTTGCTTTAAAGGTAGGCTTTAAGAAAATTGACGAGATTGAGAGCCTTGAGAGCCTTGGGGTAGATACTATCGTCTCAGCGTGTCCTGCATGTTATTTAAATATTGAAGAGGTCATACGAGAAAGGGACTCTTATTTAAAGATGCGTGACATCACTCAAATCGTCGCTGAGGCACTCGGGTTATAAAAAAATGAAAAATTAATCTAGAAAACCGTAAGGTGGGCTTTGTTGAAAACTCAAAGAATAAAAGTCGGAATAATTGGAGCCGGAATTTCTGGCTTAATTTGCGCCTGCGAATTGGAACACTTACGACCACGCAGCGTTATATTAGAAAAAGAGCGGGAAGTAGGCGGACATGTCCGCTCTTTTATAGAAGAGGGATACACGTATGATGTAGGACTACACCTTTTCTTAGGAGGTTATTCATACATTTTACCATTTTTGAAAAAAGCTGCAGTTCGTTTGAGGTATATTGGTGAGGGTGCTGTATTCTATCATAATGCAAGATTCTATAGACTAGAAAGAAAAATCTCTAGTATTTTGAAATTCGGTTTACTTGATTTTTCCGATCGGTTAAAAGTTCTAACGAATTCAAATAAGATTTTAAAAAGTGATTTAGACTATTTTATGCAATATGATGAGGAGAATTTCGCCGAATGGTGTGAAAAAAATATTAGCAAAAAAGCCTTAGAGCTTTTTTATGAACCACTCATCAAATCATTAACATTTCTACCACCTGAAGAAGTATCAAGTGGGCTTTGGCTGCATGCTGAAAAGTTAAGAATCAAAGAAAGAGAAAGTTTAGCAGTATATTATCCAGAAAAGGATGTGGCGACTGCCGGCCTAAGCGTTATATCAAAAGCTTTGAGATGGTATTGCGAACGGATGGGGAGCGAAGTTTGGACTAATACTACTGTCAAACAGATTGTTATTGAGGATGAAAGAGTTAAAGGGATTGAATATATTCACGAAGGCGTTGATAAATTTCTTGAAATACCTTTTGTCGTTTTTACAGGCCCTATTAGCAATCTATTTAATTTAATCTCTGAAAAGCACTTTCCTGGAGATTTTCGGGAGAGGATTAAAAAATTTAAATATTCATCTGTATTAGCAATTCAGATTGGGCTTGATAAATCACTAACAGATCACAGAGTCGTAATCTTAACTCCTAACAAGTTGGTTAATGCAGTAGCGCAAATTCTACCACCATATGGCATTATTGCGCCACCGGGGAAGAGTCTTCTTGCTGGAACTTGCATTGAACCATCTTTTCTAAACAAGACTGATGATGAAATAATGGAAATCATTATTGAGGAGCTAAAGAATCCTTTTCCTGAAATAGAAAAGCATCTTCTCTGGACAAAAGTTTTGAGAATTAAAAATGCTATCGAAGCCCAATCCCCGGGAATTATGTCATTAAAACTTGACACAAATCGTTCTCCAATTGAAGGGCTCTATTTTGCTGGAAATTATGCAAATAACGACAATTGGCATTCTTCCATAGAAGGTGCCGCAAGATCAGGACATAATTGTGCGAAATTAATTGAGAAAGACGCCAAAGTACTATTAAATTAAGTTTATGAGAATATATATACAACTTACAACTATTTATGCGTCTATAAATAACCAGAATGCAGACTTAAGTCACATAGAGATATAATAAAAAGAATATGAGAACACGACTAATTGAAATAGAGGAAAAGGGACGATGGAAGCCTCTTATACGAAACAGAGTTCAGTAAAACTTTGGTTTAATGCCACAAGACCCAAATTCCTTACAGCAGTGATTATTCCGATAATCCTAGGATCTGTGATAGCTTTTGTATACGAAAATGTGTTTTATCCACTTTATTTTGTTTTGGCTTTAATTGGAGGAATCGCACTCCACGCAGGTACAAATATAGCCAATGATTATTTTGACTTTAAAAGTGGTACAGATATAATTAACAAAGAAGTTACTCCCTTTAGCGGAGGAAGCGACTTTTTACGTGATGGAATTCTAAAGCCTCGTGATGTCCTTGTTGCGTCACTTATTTTGCTAGGTGTGGGCATTGCTATTGGTCTTTATTTCACATTTGTAATTGGTTGGTTCTTACTTTTACTTGGACTTATTGGTGCATTATGTGGCTTTTTTTATGTAACACTGGCATCTAAAGGACTCGGAGAAGCAGCAATTGGTATTAACTTCGGCCCTCTTAGTGTCCTAGGTGCTTATTACGTACAAACCACAAAAGTGACTCTTGTTCCTTTGATCGCATCAATTCCAGTAGCATTTTTAATTACAGCCGTAATTTGGATCAATCAGTTTCCCGATTATGTTGCTGATAAAGAAGTTGGTAAAGACCACTTAGTCGTCAGACTCGGCCGTTCCTTATCAGCTGTACGTGTGTATCTTGGTTTAATCCTGGGCACATACATAGCCATAGCTTTAGGTATTGTTTTCTCGTTCTTGCCGCTGTTTTGCCTCATTAGTTTCATTACTTTACCACTATTTGCAATTCCTGCAATGAAGTCTGCCCAAAAGAACTATCTGGATACACCAAAACTAATACCAGCGCAAGCAATGACCATTATGACTCATTTATTTACTGGGATCTTGCTCATTGCGGGATTCCTAATTCATTACATCGCTCTAACTGTGTTGTGATTGAATGGTTGCTGATGTAATCGTGATAGGAGGAGGACCAGCAGGTGCAACCGTTTCTAGAATATTAGCTGAAAATGGAGTGGATGTACAACTTTTTGAAAAAAAGAAAACAATTGGGCTTCCCGTTAGATGTGGAGAGTTGTTACCTCATCCTTCGGAAATGCATCGTTTGTTTCCCAGAGTCAAAGACGCGGAAGAATTAATAGAGCCGCCCAAGCATGCTCTCGCAAATATCACGGAAAACACTGAACTTATTGACCCAATGGGCAACAAGATAAAATCCAGATTTAAAAGTAACATCATCTTTCGAGATAGATACGACCAAGCCCTAATTCAAAGAGCGAGTGACGCAGGTGCAGATATAAAATGTGGTTCACCTGTTATAAGTGTCTCTGGAAATGGAAGCGTCCATTTTAATGATATGGGCACTATTAGACAAGTTAAAGCCCAAGTGATTGTTGGTGCCGATGGTCCACTATCAATATTAACTGAGGGAGTTCGTAGGGAAAATTATGAATTTGCATTGTGTTTTACAACAATTATGGAGAATGTAAATGTAGATGAAAACTCAGTCCAAATGTACTTTGGAAAAGAATACTCGCCTGGGGCATATGCTTGGATCATTCCTAAGGGAGATCAAACTGCAAATGTAGGTTTAGGCATACGAAAGCGTTTCACTAACAATTTAAAAATAAAAAAATACTATCGGAAGTTTGTTGAAGAGCATCCTACAGCTTCAAATTTATTAGATGGAGGGCGGATCATAAGTTCTTCCTCAAAGCTGGTACCAATTGAAGGACCATTTTCGGATGCTGCAACTAGACGAGGGAATATGATATGTATTGGTGATGCGGGAGGTTTCGTAATGCCGCATGTCGGAGCAGGAATCCCTAGTGCATTACTTACTGGACGAATAGGCGCTGAAGCAATATTAGAACATTTAAGAGGTGAAAGTGAACTTTCTAACTTTGAAAGATTGTGGAGAAAGGAAATTGGGAACAGGATGAAGAATAGTCTCAGAATCAGAAAATTCACAGATTCATTGCTTCTCAATGGATCGATCTCTTCGTTTTTTAATGAACGAGCACAACAATATTTTGATCATCTAATCCGCTGCGAGTTCCCTGTTTCTCTAAGATTATTCAATTTTTACCTAAATTTGAAAAATAAAGTAAAAAGTCTATCCTAATCCATATAATATTAAAATAAGGGCTAACATAGAGGTTTCGATAGCATTGCAAGGAATAATCGAAGGAAAAAACGATAACGAGATATTAGATACAGTATCGAGTGATACCATGGAGGAATGGAGAAACCTCATTGGCGAGGTTATGTTAGATTTATTACAAAAAGAAACGAATCCAGATTTTTATGATGCTGTTAAATATCAAGTTCAGACAGGAGGGAAACGTCTACGTCCATTATTAACTATGACTTTTAGTGATGCCGCAGGTGGCAAACTTGATTCTACAATTTATGCAGCCGCTGGAATAGAATTAATTCATACCCATTCACTAATAATTGATGATATTATTGATCGATCTGTTCTTAGACGAAACCAGCCAACTTCATGGGTCAAATTTGGTATGCCTATCGCCGTATTAATTGCCATGAAATATCGAGAAGCGATAGTTTTGGCCGCTCAAAAAACCGAATATCCAACTAAAATTCAGAAGGTTTTCTCACGTGCTATGCAGAGAATGCTTATTGGTGAACGAATAGATATTCTTCTTGAACAGACTGGACGAAAAAATGAATATCTAATAAAAAATCGCCTTCAAGATGCAACTATAGATGACTATTTTACTTTATGTAAAAACAAAACGGGCGCATTGGTTAGTGCAGCATGTGAAGCAGGAGTAGTTTGCGTAAATGGAAACAATGAATATGTTACGGCAGCAAAGCAATTTGGAATGAACGCGGGAATTGCTCTTCAGATTTCTGACGACTATCTTGATATATTTGGAAATAGTCAACAATTTGGAAAAGAATATAGAAAAGATATTATTGAACACAAGCTGGGCAATTTTGTAATTTTATATGCTCTAAACCAACTATCTGAACCATACAAACGCATATTATTAGAAATACTCCAAACAGATAAAATTAGCGAAGAAGAGATAACAGAAGCAGGTCATATCATCCAAATGACTGATGCACCTAAAGTGGCAAAATATAAAGTTACTGAATTTGTAAATTTGGCTAAAGATAGCCTGAAATCTTTTCCTGATTCACATGCGAAAAAAACACTTTTCAATTTAGCTGATACTCTTTTGGATCGAAAACACTAGTATAACACATAAACTGTACAAATGATATTTTCTAAGAAAATGTCGTGCAAGTGGCACATTTTTGTGCGTATTTGGCTAGAAACGTTCGCGTAGCATCTCAAGAAAAGTGGTCTCATATTCTTTTCTGAGAAGAATAACTTGTACCGCAGCTATGATTATATTAGTAAACATTTCTGGGCCTAAGGGTAGGATTGGGATAAGAAATATGACCCAAAGTATACCGAATATTAGACCTATCCTTGCTAATACCAATTTGTTAAGAACTAAAACTCCTAAAATTATTTCAAAAATAACAGTAATTATAATGACGAGGACTCCATTTGGGATTATAATGTTTACTAGAATATCTTTGTAAAAGGAGAGGTGAGCATTCTCAAGGAAAAATTCCCAGAGTATTTGATGGGTGCGAAGAGTTACGATAAGATTGAAGATTGCTGCAACAAGATAACCTAACCCAAAACCGATTCTTCCTATATTTGACCAATTCATTTTTCCTCATACCAAATTTATTTTCCTATATGTTGAATTTCTGAATGTTAAGCAAGTTTTTGCACTAGTGTCAATGAACTAGTACGTGACATCCTCCCCCACCTTTCGGAAGGGGACTTCCCGTTGCATAAGTTAAATCTTAGTACATATCGTTACTATATTTCCGCCGATATACTTAAACTTATGTCTAACAACTCTAAAAATTGAATTATTGAATTCTTTATCCAGACGTTGACTTAGAAAAATCGAAAAAGGAATGAAAAAAATGTATAAGAAAGTCAATCAAGTTGATGTTAAGCAAGATCAAACTTTGAAGGAATTAATGGATAGTCTAGATGGAACAGCATTTAATGCCAGGAGATTAGCGAGAGCCTGTAAAATATATGAAAAAATGGTTAAAATAGAGGGATGTGTCAAGTTTTTTTCGCTTGCAGGAGCAATGGTTCCCGCAGGAATGCAAAAAATCATTTATGATTTGCTTAATTTGGGATTTATTGACGTTCTTATTACAACTGGAGCCAATCTAACTCACGATATAGCAGAAACGTTAGGTTTTCCTCATCTTCAAGGAGATACTGAACAACGAGATGAAGAGCTTTTCAACAATAAAATAAGCAGAATCTATGATGTTTATATGCCCACCAAGGTTTATGAATCAATAGAGGAGTTCATAAAAACTCTAAGTTTTGTACCTACAATTTCCGTGAAAGATTTCCTTTGGTATCTTGGTGATCAATTACCAAATCATCCCCATTCAATCTTGAAAGTTTGTGCAAAGAAAAAGATACCTATTTATTGCCCCGCCTTTACCGATTGTGGACTTGCGATACAAGTTTTATTTGCTTTCCCAGAAACCAATTTCAATCAATTTCAAGACTTAAAAGATATGATTGATACAGCCTGGGATGCAAAGGTTGCAGGTTGCTGCATTATCGGAGGAGGAGTCCCAAAGAATTATTTATTTCAAGCAATGCAATTTTCTCCAAATAGTCTGGGTTATGCGATTCAAATAACAATGGATCGGCCTGAGCTTGGAGGTTTATCGGGTGCCTCACTAGACGAGGCGATTTCATGGGGAAAGGTCAATAAAACCGCTGAATACACAACTGTAATAGCAGATGCTACAATAGTGATGCCACTACTGCTATCCTATCTTAAAACAACCTGTAAGAACAAATAACACAATAGACTATTATAGTCTACCATAAGGCAATAATACTTCAGATCGCAGCGATAAAAATCAGATTTTTAAATTTAGAGATTTGTAATCGTTATCTTTTTGTCAATATCACAGAGAATGTTTTTCGATGAAAGAAATCAATATCTTTCAACTGTGATTATCTCCTCCCCTCTAAGAGACGATATCTTTTTGAACGCATTGTATTGCTTGGTTGAAATAGAAAGAAATATATACAGGGAATGTATTTATATTTTCACTTCAAGTTATACCCAAAATTTCTACTAAAAAATGTCATTTAAAAAATAACTCAAATTTCGTGGATCAAGAAGAATTTGGAGCGGGGAATGTTGGAATTCTGTCCAAAGTGCGAAGGCCTCCTAATGCCAAAGAAACAAAAGAATAAAACAGTTTTCTATTGCCCTCATTGCGGATTTGAGCAGAAACCAAAGAAAAAAACAGACAATGATTATAAGGTAGTTTGGAAAATAGAACATACTCCAAAAGATGAAATAATCGTTGTAGAAGGCAAAAAGCGAGGAAAGAAGGATAAAGAGTTAATGAAAGAAGAAATGGAGGATTATTATCGATCTATGTTAGAGTTCTATCCTGAAGAATCGGACTAAGCCTTTTTTCACATAACTCTATGACTTGTTTAGCTAGCTAGTACCTAGAATAATCGCCTTAACAATATCTTCGGGGGAGGTGCCAGGAGACTCAATACTATGCTTTGTAAAGAATTGTGAAATAACCTCAAATAACTTGGATTCGTTTATAGGATGTCCAATGATTGCGTTTTCCAGATCTTGAAGACGTTCTGCGGGAAAAAACCAAAAATCACCTGACACAAGGAGATCTGTAATTATTTCATCATCAGTCAATTCCCCTGTGATCCGAATCAAGCCTCCTGGTGACTTATAGGCTGTTTCGAAAATATGCACATCACGGCTAATTTTTACCTTCCTCTTTTCATACAATTCAGGACGTCTATGACTCGGTGCATACACCCATTCGTCCGTTTTGTATTCTTCGTTTAAATTCTGTAACAGTTCATTTTCACGTTCTGTTAATTCATCAGGTATGAGTTGAATGTCAAGGGTTTTTTCAAAATTCTTTATTAAAAGTTCTTTGACGAGATTTCTGTCAGGTATTTCCCCCAACTCTTTTTTACATGTTGTAAGGCGTTCTTTTAGACTTTTGGCAATCTTATCGCGAAATTTTTCGCTTGGTACTTTGAAGATCTGGGTCATTAAATCATAATTGAAATCTAGGATGATGTTACCTGTCAGAACTGTTGTTTCTTCAACTTGCCCTGCGCCATTCCCGGAAATTTTCTTATCGTGGACTTCTATATCATTAATGGGTGTGTATTCCGCAGATATCCCTAAATCGCGATAGGTGAGTACTGGAGCTGCAAGTAACGTTTTATACGCTCCGGCAATTGTAAGCGGAACTTTTGGGTTTTTTCGCGAGACCATGACTTGGAAAAAGAATTGCCCATCATCCAATAAAACAGTGCCTCCGCCAATTACACGTCGCACAATAGGAATATTGGTTTTCTTGCAAAAATCGACTCGAACTTCTTTTTCAATCTCTTGATGATAGCCTAAACATACAAATGGTCTGTCAGGGTAGCAAAAGAGGAGCGTATCATCAACGACGCCTTCGCTTCTTGCCAACGCTACAGCATGATACACTGTCTGGGATATTAAATAGTCAATCTTTCCAAGATCTATTAATCGCCACTTTTCACTCATAAAAACGCAACCATTCACAGTTTCATTGTATTTTACGGACTTTTCTGGAATTTTATAATAAATAGATGTGGTTACGATTTAAGATTTTACACTTATCAAGTTTCTCTTATATCTGCCTAATCTGCAGATTAACCCTTAGCCATTACATTGTTTGTGTTAGGGGCAAAGTTAAATTGAAGAGAAGAGAAGAGAAGAGAAAAGAAAAGAAGAGAAAGGCTCAAACTTTGGTTTGAGTAGTGCTAAAAAAGCTATATAACTTATCTTCTGAGTCGACGCGGATTGCGGAATAATGAAATCTCATTTCCTGTAGGGTCAAATTTGTATCCTTTTTTAAGGGCTTTAAGAAGTTTTTGAAGTGTTTCATTTGCTTCTGGTAGCCACTTGGTGACGCATGTAAAAAGAATAAGTATGCGTCTAAATACACGATCAGCATATAATTCTTTATCCTTTAGTTTGATGTTCCACTTTCCACCAAAGTCGAGCAGTTTCCCATCGATATCAGCGACTTTTTTTCCTGTTGCGACCTCTTTAACTTTGAAATCTGAACCTAGAGCCATCCTAGCTGCAGAAATTTCAAATATTCGCGTTTCGTTTGTTTTTTCGTCTATTAATGGGAAGACATAGCGCTGTCCTGTCATTGTGTGAGCCCGAACAATGCGCGTAAGGAAATCGTAACCAGGAATATTGACAATAAACGCAGGTAATGCATCACGTTCTCCTGCTGATAACACCAGAGACTCTGTTAAAGACTGTTCGATACTACCAGTCCATCTTCCGCCTCCACCGCTATCTGTAAGAGCTGAAAAGGTCTTGACAACTATTCTACGGTTCTTATCCGCATCTTTGCCATATTTTTTTCCGAGAGGACTATTGCCATCAGTATTAAAGAAGCCTAAGTTTATCCCTATAATTTCTTTTCTATTCCTATCTTTAAAAGTAATGTCTCCTGTTTCCTCCATTTCTTTTGTAAACTGGCGACTTTTTGCCGCTCGTTCTATTTCTCTTTTTAAGCCTATTTCAGCACCATGTAGCGAAGTCCGCCAAAGGTTGATAACAATCTCCTCGGCTTCGAACTTTTCTTCTTCTGGTTCATCCTCCTCTTCCTTAATATCATCTACACTAAATTCATCACTCAAATTTGGTCCTCCTCACTTTGATTTGTACATAATAGTGTTTCTTTTTTACATAAAGCTTATTATGTTCAATAACTCTTTCGAACATTACTTCAATAATAACATGCTGATAAGCGCAAAAAACTAGAAAGATTTTTTTAAGAGGAGTACCTTTTTAATGCAGGTGAGATTTATGAATAAAAAACACCGCATGATTGCAACAGGATTTCTTTGCTTTTGCTTATTATTCATGGCAGCAAACAACGCAGTTATGGCTCAAGACGACTACTGGGGTGACCTGGTAGTTGGCGACAAGATGATATGGGATGTTTCTGGCATTCTCAATGGCGTGCAAATCGATGCAGAACTTGAGATCAGAGTATTAGAGCTCACTGGGAAAACAATGAGAGTTAATATGACAGCTAGAGGATTAGCTTTCGGCTTTTATAACTTCGAAGAAGAGGAAAATAAACTTGTGTTTGAAGACGAAATCGCCCCTTGGATTCTTCCTGCATCGAAACTTGAAAACGCTGGCTCAGATGAATACAATTGGAAAGGCGAAACGTATGAGGCTGTATACGGTTATAGTTCAGATTCAGATGGCCATGTAGAGATATATGTATCAAAGAACACAGGTATATTATTTGAACTTGACTATGAATCAACCTCAAACGATGTAGACGCAACGGCTAAGCTTGACTGGACAAACGCTACACTAAAGACCAAGGGTTGTCTTGGCACTATTCTTATAGCATTATTCACAGTCGCAGGGCTGGTTTCGTATAGCACTATAAAACTGAAAAAGAAAGAATAAATCCCCTTTTTTTAATTCCTACTTTTTTTTGTTTGTTTTTTTAATTTCAGATCAGTTGCTTTAAACTCATTTTCTCAGCCAACAGGTAGTTTACATTTGTAAATCATCCTCTCAATATATCAATGATGGGGCTGCCGTGAAATATATACTTAAATATTGACAGTGTCATATTGTTGTATAATTGAGATTTTGTAATATATAATAATAAAGAGGTTTGTTGAGTTTTTTATTAGAAGATTCAGAGGGGAGAATATTGGTAGAAGCAGATTTAACTGATTTTCAAAAAAAATGGGCTTCTATTGCAGACTCTATTGAACCATGCCCAAAGTTACTTAAGATAGGTGATAAAATCTTCTGTCAACGAACATTTCTTTTTGTAGATGATTACAGGCAAGAAATTTGTTATAATTGCTTTGAGTACGACTATTGCATGATGACTGGCGTCGACTACCTTAAATTATTACTTCAGTTTGGCGTGCGAAGCCTCGAAGATATTCTTTCGCTCAGTAAGAAAGAATTTTGCGAACCGAGAAGCATTGATGAAAGTTTAGTAACTAAATGGAAAAATATGCTTACCCATATCACACCTGATGAACGGGAATTTTTGAAAAAACTCCTAGAAAGAATGATAAAAACACTTTTTTAGCCAATTTTCTTTCTTATAGCGGATTTCTTGTCATATGTATGCTATATGGCACATATGGCACCTAGATGACAGTTAGTTTGGGTTAATGCTACCTTTTTCTTTAAGAGCGAAACATTTATAAGTCGAATATTACCGTAAAGCATTCTGTTTTCAGAAAATATAACTTATAAAACATATGACAGAGGTGTTTTTTTGACAATAGAAACTATCCGAACTATCGATGAGGTAAATGAGAAGATTGCTCGTGGCGATGCCGTTGTCGTTACTGCCGAAGAAATGATACGAGTAATTGAAGACAGTGGATTAGAGATGGCCGCTCATGAGGTTGATGTTGTCACAACTGGAACTTTTGGTGCAATGTGCAGCTCAGGGGCGTTCTTCAACTTTGGACACGCAGATCCCCCAACCAAGCTGAACAAGGTTTTTCTCAATAATGTTGAAGCGTACCACGGCAATGCAGCTGTAGACTGCTATCTTGGCGTTACTCAAATGAGTAGAACACGACCTTTCGAATATGGTGGTGGGCATGTTATCGAGGAACTCCTAAAGGGCAAAACAATTCATCTTGATGCTACATACACTCCAACTGACTGCTATCCTGGACATTTGGTTGATACGGAACTCACACTTAACGATATAAACCAAGCTATTTTATGTAATCCACGTAATGCATATCAGCGTTACGTTTGTGCCACGAATAGTAGTACCGACAGAACTCTGTATACGTACATGGGTAAGCTACTACCAAACTACCAAAATGCGATCTATTCGGGATCTGGGTGCCTTAGTCCATTAGATAATGATCCGTTATACCAAACGATCGGTTTAGGAACACGGATTTTCCTTGGTGGAGGAATTGGCTACATAATAGGTGAAGGAACGCAACATAATCCTACTCAGCGATTAGGGACTATAATGGTTAAAGGTGATCTCAAGCAAATGAATGCAAAGTATCTCCAAGGAGCTACTTTCACCAAATATGGAACATCTATGTATGTTGGCTTAGGTATTCCAATTCCAATTTTAAATATAGACCTAGCCAGGACGACTGGTATGAGCGATGCAGAGATTACTACAAATGTTGCTGATTATGGACAACCACGAAGTAAGCCAACTCTTCGGGAAGTTACGTATGCAGAACTTAAATCTGGAGAGATTGAAATAAATGGAAAAAGTGTGAAAACTTCATCTATCGCTAGTTTAAAGGATGCTAGGGAAATTGCAGCCACTTTAAAGCAGTGGATTGAGCAGGGCAAATTCTTTCTTACTAAATATGTGGAACCCTTGTCTACAGAACGAGTGTTTAAACCTATGAAATTGACGAAGAAAGTTCCCGTAGTTCGGGATGTCTTGAAGCCTGCTGTAATTTGTACTCTCGATAATTCTCTTCAAACAGTTGCAAAACAGATAATCGAAAAAAATGTTAATCATGTTGTTGTTGTCGACGCTCAAAATCATCTAATCGGAATTGTCACTTCCTATGACTTGGCAAAAGCTGTAGCTTCGAATGGTCACGAACTAGCAAATACAGTTACGAAAAAAGTGATAGTCGCCTATCCAGATGACTCCATCGGTGAAGTCGCTAGAAAGTTAGAAGTGCACGATATATCTGCATTACCTGTTGTTAACTTGGAAAATGAAGTACAAGGAATAATCACAAGCGAGGATATCTCGAAAATTGCTGGAAAGGTGTGGAGGTGAAAATATGAAAATCCTGCTCAACTACAGCGATGAAACGCTTGATAAACCAGTCTTAGCATCCATAATTCGTGAAAAAAACGTACTAATAAATATACTCAGGGCTTATGCAGATGGTCGCAGGGGAGAAATGCTAGTTGAAGTTCCGGATGAGGTTGCAGATGATGTAGTCCAAAGTTTCAAAACACGAGGCGTAGCCGTATTAATTCAGGATCTAATTAAATTAGACAAAGAATTATGTAATGATTGCGGAGCATGTGTCTCAGTTTGCCCGACTGGTGCAATACATTTTGAAGAAGATCTTTCTGTCACAATAAACCAAAGCGAATGTATCCAATGCGCGCTATGTATTGACTCTTGCCCACGATTTGCCATTACACTAAAACAAGGAGGTGGCATTTCATTCAGCTCTCTTTGAAGAAAGTAAAAGGACAAATTGGAGAATCAGATCTTTTCATAGAAACTGATACACCCGAAGCAATTGATCTAGCATTTTCAGCGATTAGATCACACAGGGAGCAGTTATTGGCATATATTGCAAAACACGAGGAGTTTCTTTACTCTTTTTCTCCCGTTGAAATCGCTCACAGCGCACCTCCGATAGTTCATGCAATGGCTCATGCTGCAAAAATCGCAAACGTGGGACCTATGGCAGCAGTTGCAGGCGCATTAGCTGATTTTGCTATCGAAGAAATGATGAAAATAAACCCTAGAATTGCGATTGTTGAAAATGGTGGAGAGATTATAGGGAGAATGAGTGAACGAATGTCGACTCCAATAACAATAGGAGTCTATGCTGGTGAAAATTCGACTATTTCAGGACGAATAGGCTTTCGCCTTGAATTTGAAGACTTTCCCTTTGGATTAGGTACAAGTTCTGCCACTGTTGGACATGCATTTAGTTTTGGACTCGCAGATGCAGCCTGCGTCTTTGCTGAAAATGCGGCTATTGCAGATGCTTGTGCTACTGCAGTATGCAATGCTGTCATTGGCGATTCTGAACAAGAATCAATTCAAAACGGACTAGACGTAGCCAAATCAATAAAAGAGATAAAAGGAGTTTTAATTATTCGTGGAGACCATGTAGGATGTGCTGGAAAACTTCCACGCCTAGTTCAGGTGAAAGATTGACCTCATTTTACATAAAAAATTTAGATTTAAGTAGTCTTTCATTCTAGCCAAAATTTTCTGAGACTGGTCTCAAACTGTGGAACCTGTTTGACCGTTTCTATGAGTTTGGCACGAGATTCTTCCTTAGTTATCCGAAGATCTTTATTTTCAATTCCTTTATCCATTGCATCTACCATAAATGCTTTAAAAATGTCGTTGAATTTGATACCTTCTTCTTTAAGTTTATCATAATACTCTTCAAGCGAAATCTCAGCTTTTACAGGGAAACTAGGGTCTTTTATTTGATAATATGCTTTCATGAACATTCATCCTCGTTGTTGGTTTCCTCATGGTCTAATTACCTACTCTCTATTTTAATAGGTTTTCTAAGCGTGTTTTTTATAGGGAGATAACGAATTCCTTGAAATCGCAATTGTGTCACCTGTTGATACATCTAGTTTTTGTGCCGCATTCCCTTGATTAATCGCGATTTCAAAAAATCCAGTACTACCGATTAGTGCTAGAAATTCACCTGGTTGAGTTTTTCCATACGTTTCCAAAAAACCTACATTTAATACTTGAGTTTTAATTTGTATTTTCAATAAATCGCCGGATTTCAGTCCTATTTGTTTTAAATCCTCTAATATTACATTAGTAATTATATTACCGAATCCATCAACATGGAGCACTTCACAAGAGATATCTCGATACTCTATTGTCGCTCTTGCCTGTGATAGCACTATATAATCAGATATCTCTTGACCTATCTCCTCAAGGCATGTTCCTACAGCTAGATATGCAGCAACAGGTGCAAAAATATCTCTTCCATGAAAGGTAGCTGATATTTCTTGACTCATGTATTTTCTATTCTTTATTTCATAGACATGTTTAATGCCTTCGTGTTGTGCAGAGAGCATTAATAGTCCATTATCTGGACCAACATAAAGATGTCTTTTTCCTTCTACAACAATGCCTCTCCGATCAGTCCCTACACCTGGATCAACAACACAAACAAAAACAGTTCCGTCTGGAAAGAAAGGTGCAGCCGTTGCAAGTACGAACGCTCCATTTCGGACGTCTTGCTTAGCAATATCATGGGAAACATCTACTATTGTTATTGCACCGCTGATCTCATAAATGACGCCTTTCATCGCTGCAACATAACCATCTTTGGTGCCAAAATCAGACAGCAAACCAAGTATCTGTTTCTTCATAATTAACACTATCATTCATTTCTAGGAGGAGCATGAAACTATGAGGAATTATATAATTGTAAATAGGAGATTTTCAAATAATTTAAATTATAGTCTTTTTACCACTTAACATTATAATTTGCGAAATTTGTGAAACTAACAAAAATTGCAAAAATTTATTAATGGCACCATCAACGAAGTACTCTAGAAGTCGTTTTTACAAAATCGAAGTTTTGGGGGAATTTTGAGTGTCTCGTTCTGAGAAGGCTGACAGTGAAGATATCATAAAGTTAGAAGAAGAGATTTCTAACTTTTTTGAGGATTTAATGTATGATTGGGGTGGTTCTCCTTTACTAGGCAGAATTTATGCGTTATGCGTGTTGACAACACCTGATACACCTCTATTCCAAAAAGATCTCGCTGATAGATTTAATGTCGATCCTTCCACAATTTCAAGGAATCTTAAGGAACTTGAAACCTGGCGTCTGATTGGTAGGCGTCGGGAACCAGGTTCCCGTGAATGGCGCTTCCAAGTTGAAGATACTTCGTTCTTAGAGTTATTGGAGCATAAATTTGAAGAAAATGCAACAAAACTACGTGAAAGACTGGATGATTTGACACGAATCCAGAATCGTTGGGCTGTAACTCTGAGTGATAAGTCTAAAGAAGCAGAGAAGGGTAAACACGCTCTTTTACTATTAAAGAAGTTGATTGATTGGATTGTGATAGTTGACAATGAACTTAATGGCTTTATCCAGAGATTATACGAGAGATACTTAGAATTAGAGAAGAAATTTGAGTCTTAAGGAAATCCCACTTTATTTAATCACTTGAGGATAAGTGTGAACCACTAATCTGACGGATGGGGCTAAAAAAAAGAGTAATTAAGTCATTTCCTTCTCGGAAATAACCACTGTTTTGGAGAGGTTTTGCAGGATTCTTAAACGCTTTTTTGGATCGCCAGAATTCGCTAGAATGCCAATTATAAAATCAACTATAATCCACCAAAGACCTCTACTAAGATTATTTACAAAGTAATTACCTGGACCTGAAACTGCAAGCGAGTCTTCGTCAACCGTTCTTAATTTTAAAGCCATTTTTCCTATAGTTTGTCCATTACGCGTTTCAAATGCCCAGAAATAAACAAACGCGATTAGCCAATTAATTAATCCAAAAGGAACTGTCCATGGAGGATAATAATACTGCAGAAAAACTGCAGATATTATTGCCCAAATAATACCAATAGCAATTGCATCAATTATGTATGCTAAAAGACGTTCCCAAAAGCCAGCATAAACAACTTGTGTTTCTGGAGCGCTAGGTGGAGGTGGAATTGCTTTTTCATCTGCAGGAACTGTAGGTGGTGGAGATTTCTTCGCTGTAGTTTCCTCAAAACCTATTGCTGCACCACAATTCTGACAAAATTGTGCATCAGAATCTACTGCTGCACCACAGTTGGGACAATAATTTGTAGACATGCTAGTCATGACTCCATCTTAAGGAAACCCCTACTTTCAGGGTGAATTGAGGCAAGTTTTCACTTTTACTGGGGTCTCTCATGCTTTAAATGGTTTAACAACGTTAATAACATATTTCATAGTATATAAACCTTTGATATTCCTTATTAGAATAGAAAAGGAGTTTGTGCATGAGTTTTTTGAATAGAAGGATTATGTGCGGTCATTATTTACTTATCTCTATAATCTCTTATAATCATCGTCCGATATTCCTAGAAATAATCTGCGACACAAAATAACTCAGAAAAAAGTTGGTTAAATAATGCCAAAAGCAATTCCATCAGATAAAGTGTTAAGACTACTTAATGAGTATATTCAAAAGACAGGGCATATTCCTACACGCCGAGAATTAAGAAAAGTTGGTTTACCAAGTGATAGAACTTATGATAAGTATTTTGGAACGTATAACAAAGCCCTTGAATCTTTAGGATACGAACCTAACCAAAAACGATACAAAAAGGACGAATTGATAAAAATCCTTCACGATTATGTCAAAGAACATGGAAAAGTTCCCTATAAGGAAGATTTTGAAAACGATCCTACACTTCCAAGCGCAATAACCTATGTAAATCATTTTGGTAATTGGACAAAAGCCTTATTTAAAGCAGGGTTAAGACCGAATAGGATAGACCACGAATTTGACGAACTTCTACAGACATATAAAAATGACCGAAAGAAGAGATTAAGCCTTAATACCATCAGAATTTATCTTATTAGTTTACAAGACCTTTCAAATTTTCTAAAGTCAAAAGAGAAGACTTGGAACGATTTAACTTCAGACGAAATAGTAGACTATTTTTCATATTTAAAACAATATGGAAGTTTCTCGAAATTGACCAAAGACGCAAAACCTAATACACCTAACGGTCTCAGGGCGAAAGCGAGAATTATAAGCGCATTTTTGTCATGGTTAGATAAATATGCGCTCCGTAAGAAGTTAAAACCAATAATAGACTCCTCCGAGATCGCTGAAATTAAAGAAGTGATGCAATCTCGTAACATTGTTGGTTATCCTGAAGAAACGCCCCGAAGAGCATTAACCAAAGAAGAAATAGATGTCATTAGAAGCATTATAACGAATCCTATTGAGCGAAATATCTTTGATTTAGGTCTTAATCTCGGATTGAGAGTTTCTGAATATGAACAAATCACTATGGATATGGTGTTAGGTATGGAAGACGAAAGACGACCACACTTAAACGTAAGTGACTCAATACCGAGATATGAACGCGAACATTATATAGAAGTTATCGGTAAAGGCAATAAGAAGCGAATAGTCGTAGTTACAGACGAAATGAAACTTTTGATTAAAAAGCAATTAGTTTTAAGAGAACTGAACCGCGTAAAACATGATCGTTTTTTCTTCTCAGTCGGTAAGAAGACTAGAGGACGCCTCCAAAATTATAAAGTGAACGAGTTATATAAAGATCTTTCTGAAGAAACGGGAATCTATTTCAGAGCGCATGAGTTACGTTATTCGATGGCAGAATTATTCCAAGAGCGAGGAGTCCCTCAAAATATTGTTTCTCAAAGATTAGGTCATTCAGGCAGTATAACTCAACGTTATTCAAGAGCAAAGCCCATAAAACGCTATAAAATAATACAGGAAAAAATTGGGGTCCTTTAATCATTTTTTTCTAAGGATAAAACTAACGAAAAAAGTAAACCAATAAGGTATCGCCCATACATTGAAGAAATATGGGATGCTACTGCTGGGTTCACTCATTTTTATCACAACGTCTGCATCTAGTATGGTCTGATGTAATAATCAGCTTTGTTTATCCGTCCTAATTATCTTTTTTTACTGTTTTGTTGTAATTCAATAATTTCGCTATTTTAAAATAAAAAAAAAGAGGGATTTATCCCTTTATTGCCTTTAAATCGAAGAACCAAAGCGTAAATGCAATTATTTCTATCGGACTGATAATGGCGTTGATAATAGTGCTAATGACCATGGACACTATTAGTATATCTGTGAGAGAAGCAATAGCACCACCAATTGCACCGATAATTCCAGTGATAATAGCAATCACGATTCCTAAGAGAAATGTTAGCCACCATCTTCCTTTAACCAAATGCCAACTTCGCTTTAACGATTCTACTGCTCCAGAATCTTCTAACATAATACTCTGGATAGTTACTCTGAAATACGTAGTTATTATTATGATAAGCACTGCCATTATCAAGGCACCGAGTAAAGCACCAGCTATGATCGCAAGTACATTACCTGTGCCTGCTGACGCAAAGATTATGGCAAAAATGATTCCAATTCCAACTGCTACTATGCCTAGGATAATCAATATTATCAATATTGTAGCGCTAAGCAAGGACAGAAATCTTGATAAAGCATGTGAAAAACTATCTTTTAGACTTGGCTCTTCAACTCCTTGATGCAAATCTGCAGCGTATTTAACAAGCATACCCTCAATTATAAGACCAAAGAATATACTTACGAGTACTGCTACCGCAATTCCTGCAAACATTGTAGGTAAAACAGTTTGCCATTGTGTTTCCCAGTCGATCAGTGGTGAAGGTATGTCCGTCACGTAGGATATACCGAGTAAGAAGCCAAGATCAAATCCTACCGCAGCAAGTGTTCCGAAGATAATTATGGTCGAGATCAGAGAAATTAAGAGATAAGGTAGCATGAAATATGGAAGTTTCCTCGCCCAATAAGTAAAAGTTAACTTAAGCACATTGGCAAATCCTAGTTCTTCAGAAGCTCCGCTTTTTGTTTCCTCTATACGTTTCACTCTCCTCAAAACTAACAGAAATTTAGTATAGGCATATTTACAGGCTATTTCACTTTGTCTTATATAAAATGTACTCTCTTATATGGAATAAAATAAATGCGAACAGAATATTTTTATTTGACAATGCCTCAAAGAATTCAAAACGCGTCTTTTTTCTAATCTTTGAATAAAAACTCTGTTAGTTAAGGGTTTACTACCGTTTTAGTTATCTTTTGAGGTTTTTCCAAATATTTTTTTAGATATTGTCCAGTATACGATTCTCCAGATTCTCCCACACTTATAATCTCTTCAGGAGTACCCTCTGCTACGATTGTTCCTCCGTCATCTCCACCTTCTGGTCCAAGGTCAATGATATAATCAGCAGTTTTGATGACATCGAGGTTATGCTCAATTACTATGACTGTGTTGCCTGCATCGGTCAGGCGGTTCAAAACATCCAAAAGTCTCTTAATGTCATCGAAATGCAGCCCAGTGGTGGGCTCATCAAGAATATAGATGGTCTGCCCTGTAGGTTTCTTCCCAAGTTCCTTTGCTAGTTTAACACGCTGCGCCTCGCCACCAGACAAAGTTGGCGCTGGCTGTCCCAACTTAACATACCCCAAGCCCACATCGTAGAGCGTTTGGAGTCTTCTTTTAATTACAGGAATGTTCTCAAAGAATTCTAAAGCTTCTTCTACGCTCATAGCCAGCACATCAGAAATATTCTTGCCCTTATACATAATTTCTAAAGTTTCACGCGTGAATCTTTTACCCTTACAGACTTCACAGGGTACATAGATATCTGGCAGGAAATGCATTTCAATTCTAATGATGCCATGTCCTCTGCAAAATTCACAGCGCCCGCCTTTGACATTAAATGAAAACCTTCCGGGCTTATATCCTCTAACTCGTGCATCGGGTGTGTTTG
Source organism: Candidatus Borrarchaeum yapensis (assembly GCA_016840515.1). Lineage (GTDB taxonomy): Archaea > Asgardarchaeota > Sifarchaeia > Borrarchaeales > Borrarchaeaceae > Borrarchaeum > Borrarchaeum yapensis. Next base: position 29,067 of record JAEOSF010000011.1, read on the forward strand.
CAAATAATTCTCGAATAGGTGTAAATACTCCAGTATATGTCGAAGGATTCGATCGAGGTGTCCGTCCAATTGGACTTTGATCTATACGGATTACTTTATCGAGATAATCTACTCCTTCAATTCCGTCATGAACTCCAGGTCTCTCCTTTGAGCCATAAATTTGTCTGGCAAGCGTTTTATAAAGAATTTCGTTGATTAAAGTTGATTTTCCTGAACCACTAACACCTGTAATACAGGTAAAGACATGCAACGGAATTTTAACGTCTATATTTTTCAAGTTAAACTGCTGAGCCCCTTTTATCAATAAATATTCTTCATTTGGTTCTCTTCTTTTCTGAGGTGTAGCAATTCTTTTTTTTCCGCTCAGATATTGCCCGGTTAAGGAATTCTTATTAGGAAGAATATCTTCTGGAGGACCTTCAGCAACAATTTCACCACCATGAAGCCCTGCCCCTGGCCCCATGTCGATTATCCAATCGGCAGAGAGGATTGTTTCTGGATCATGCTCAACAACAAGTACAGTATTACCCAGATCTCTCAGACGAAGCAACGTGTTAATAAGTCGAGAACAATCGCGAGCATGGAGACCAATTGTAGGTTCATCAAGCACATACAAGACACCTACGAGAGCACTTCCAATCTGTGTTGCGAGATGGATTCGTTGTGCTTCTCCAACTGATAATGTGCCTGCTTGGCGATCTAGGGTTAAGTAATCGATTCCAACATTATTTAAGAATCCTAAACGTTCTTGTATTTCTCTAAGCACTTGATCTGCAATAAGAATTTCACGGTCGGTGAGTTTCTCTCTGAGACTTTCAAAAAACATTGCAGCACTCTTTACTGTTAGTTTTGTAACGTCAGCAATATTCCTATCTTGAATTGTAACCGCTAATACTTCAGGACGAAGACGATCGCCATTACAAACCGGGCATGCTGCGGTACTCATGTATTTCTCAATTTCTTCCCTCATCCAATCAGATCGGGTTTCTCTATATCGTCTTTCTAGATTATTGATGATCCCTTCCCACATGCCATTCCAAGCAACCGAGCGATCATATCTCGAAATTTTGAACTTAATCTTTCGACCTTTTGTCCCGTAAAGCAAAATGTGTAACTGTTTTTCCGAAAAATCCTTGAATGGTGTATCAAGATCAAATCCATACTTTTCTCCTAATGATTTCATCATTTGCACTGTATAGGAGTTTTCATTTGAAGCCGCCACTGGTCCATGAATTCCTTCTTCCATAATGGATTTAGTTTTATCAGGAATAACCAAATCAGGATCAATTTCCATTTTGAAACCAAGGCCATCACACTCGGGACATGCGCCATAGGGCGAGTTAAATGAAAACATTCTGGGATTTAAAATTTCAGGGAAACTTAAATTACACGCAGGGCACGCCAAATCTTCGCTATATGGGATAGTTTCTTTATTTTCTACATTATGGATCAGCAACGTGCCACCTGACATCTTTAGTGCAGTTTCAACTGAGTCAGCAAGACGTTTGCGTATGCCAGGTTTTATAACAAGGCGATCTACAACAATTTCAATCGAGTGCTTTTTGTTCTTATCAAGTTTAATTTCTTCATCCAGCGACAGAATCTCTCCGTCAACACGTACTCTAACGAAACCTTCCTTTTTTGCATTCTTGAATACCTTTTCGTGAGTGCCTTTTCTACCACTGACGATTGGAGTGAGGACAAGAATCTTTGTTTCTTTAGGAAGTTTTAGAACGTTATTCACCATTTGGTCTACTATTTGCTTTTCAATTAGCTTTCCACATTTTGGGCAGTGTGGGATTCCTATTCTGGCGAATAGGAGCCTTAAATAATCGTAAATCTCAGTCACAGTACCAACAGTGCTACGAGGATTAGCTGATGCTGGACGTTGTTCAATCGAAATTGCAGGTGAAAGACCATCAATATGATCAACGTCTGGTTTATCCATTTGTCCAAGAAACTGGCGAGCATACGAGCTTAAAGATTCAATATACCGACGTTGACCTTCGGCGAAGATCGTATCGAATGCCAGAGAAGATTTTCCACTACCAGAGATTCCCGTAATGACCACAAACTTATCTCTGGGTATCCTAACTGTGATATCCTTGAGATTGTGCATCCTGGCTCCGACTACTACAATTTCATTCTTTGGCAAACTTTAGAACACCTTGTTTTCCAGTAGTGAATTCAACGTGTTATTGTAGTTGTGATTTTTAGGTTTTCTCATCTTCACATTATGAAGAGAGAGAGGTCACCGAAAGTATTCAAAGACAAAAATACTCTAAAACTAGAAATAGAAAGAAGGATCTTTTAACATGTATATCTGAAATCCAATGGTCTATTAAAATCCAAGATAAGCATAATCCGTACAAAAAATGAGTTTGCTAGAGACCTAATTTCTCTTTGATTTTTGCCAAGAATATCTTAAAGAATTCTGCACGTGATTGAGTATAATCAGATCCCTTATCTCTTATTTGTTTAAAATTATCCAAGAAACTGCTAAATCGTCCTAAAAATTTGATTTTTTGGCTCTCAAGTCTTGTGAAGCCTTCATAATACGCGTTGTTCAGAAAATTCGTGCTTTTGTTCATCATTTTTTTGTATCTTCTAATGGAATCTTTTGGTGAAGTCTCAAATACTAATATAGCGTCATCTGAAAAATCAAAAAGAAGTCTAAAGTTGTTAGAGTCAATTCGTTGTATATTTTTAAACCCTACTTCATCGCCGAAAGATTTTATTGCTGCTATGAATCCCGCTGCAAGGGAATCATCTATCATTCCGAGCGCACATTCTTCAGAAGGGTGATCAATACACATGGAATAAACTGGAAGACCTGTCTTCTCAACCAAAAATATGTGATGTAACGTCAACTCAATCAAATCCCCATTTTTTTTGATGGAAGTAACTCTGAAACAATTTCTTAGTAGAATCTCTTTAAGTACGAGCAAATATATTAAAGTTACTTTTGTCACATAAGGAGATCGTCTGATAGATAATTTCTAGAAATTTATTGTTCACGGATTGCTCTCGCGATAATTATAAATTTGAGAGATCTATATTAGGAAAACTTGGTGAGCTGACATGCCTTCTAGTAAGGTTGTTGTGAAAAAATCTGAATATATCCCAGGCGCTCCAATGGAGTCACGTCCAGGGGTGAGAGATCTTAAAGTACTATATCCTGAAACTGGTGTAGAAACTAAAACACTCATTATGGGCATTGTTGAAATTGAACCAAATTCTCATTCTCCGTTACACAGACATAATTGTGAAGAAGTATATTTTGCCCTTCAAGGCAGTGGGACAATTGAATCTGAAGGAGTCAACTATGAATTTGAGGCTGGAGATGCGATATATAATAAAGAAAACACGAATCACAGAGTATATAATACTAGCAACGAGTTGTTACGGCTCTTGGTTGTTGGAGGCATAATGTTTGTTGGTTTGGTACCTGATTGGCCAACAAGACGTCCCTATGAAATCTTAGAAGAATCAGGCAAATAGCTTATAATTAACTTAAGATATTTCACGAGGCGTTCTAATGTTTTCAGTGCAGGTGATGGGGAGCGGTTCAGCGAACATACTTCAATATAGAGCAAAAAGCGCAATGGTCGTAAGACTATATTCTGATGACGATCAATCTATTGCATTAATTGATTGTGGATCCAAAAACTTACTTTCTCTTAGAAAAGACGATTTTTCAAAAACCCGTCGCATTTTTATCACTCACACGCATTCAGATCATATTTTATATCTTGGTTGGGTTCTTCGTAAGATTAAAAAAGCTTCTGATAATCCAAAGGTGAAATTGTTTTATCCGCCTGAGAAAGAACGTTTCTTAAGACTTTTTATCAGAGCTTGTTTTTTAGGAAGGATTCCACAGTTTATAGAATTTCTAAGTGACGATGAAAAAAACCAACTATTTTTTCAATCAGATGAAATTAAGAAAATAGATGAAATTCAAAATACCGAAGTTTGGGCATGTAGAGCAGCACATAGAACACCTGCTCTTTGTTACGCCTTCAAAAATCCTAATTTAAAAATCACATTCCCAGTAGATACCATTGCGGGTTTTCCTTCGATTCAGAAATTAGGACAAAACTCGTGTATTTTCTTTCATGAAAGTACCTTTCCTAACAAAAATAAACGATGGGCGAAAAAGAGTATGCATTCTACACCATCTACTGCTGTGATTGATGCTCTAAGAAGCAATTCAAACCATCTTGCATTGACACATATTGCCGATATGCGATTTGGTCACAGATCATTATTTAAAAAGACTCCTAAAGACATTGAAACGACTGAAGAAGCGATATTAAAACAGGCTGCTGAGAGACTCACTTTAGAATCAATACCCTTTCAAACAAAAGAATCCACAAAGGCTATTCTAGAATTGAAAAATCATGTGAGGACAATTCTAGTTGTAAGAGATTTAGATACATTCGTCTTTAAAAATAAACGACTGCTCGTCAGACGTAACGCTACAAACTTCAGAACTCGATACATACAATATTAAAGAATAAATACTTTTGATGAAAGATGATTCTACTTTACTCTATTGCGCAACATTCTATTTGAGTTCTAACTCTTTAAGAATGATAGATTAATTAAAAAGTGATTATGTGTCGACCTTCCTTCAAATATGTCGTTAACGGTACTCCCATATATTTTACATCGATGCCTAGGTCTTCGAGTTTTGCTGAAACTCCAAAAAGGTCTGAACACTTTTTGCATGCTTCTAATATCACTCCAGCATCTCTCATTTTTTGTAAGTATTCTTGTAGTTCGACATCAACACTCAATAATTTTGCTGATGGACCCCAAACAATAAAGCGAACATCTTCCCACCAATCTTTCAATTTTGAATTCAAAGTGTACATGAAGACCATTTTAAGTGCAACTTCGCGATCTCCACTACTCCAAACTACAACGAGGCTATTTTCCCTTTCCGTCATTAATTCAACTCCAAGTATTTACAATTTGTTGAATATGATAATTTTTAAGTTATTTATAAAGATTCTATTTTATCTGCGGCCTGTTTTACTTCAGGTAGCGCTCCAGGCATCGATGCTGACTGCATAATCATCTTTTTATAGCGTTCGAAATGTTTCGCCTTCAGTCCAAATATATCACATATATCTTCTGCCAATTGATCTAAGTTCTGCCTCTTAGATTCAACGATCGACTTTGATATTTCTAATATTGATGGTGCTAACTTTCTTTCTGATTTTGGTGTTCCAAAACATGTCCTTACAATTTCTTCAGCCTTTTTTTCTGTTGTTGTAGCATATACCTCTATTTTGAGTTGTTGAGATCCAGAAAACATAGGATGAACTAAAATTATCATTGATCTGTCTAAGGATTTTATTTTGAGACTACCAGTTTCCTCCATTTCATCAATTGTGACTTCAGTTACTGCCTTTAGACTATTTAAACACTTATTAATTTCTTCTTGCGTTGAAAATTCGTATTTTAATTCTTTGACCATTGCTTTTTCACCTTTTTCGTCCCTTTTGCTTGTCATCCGTCCCCATCATCGAAGGCGTAGGACCTCTCGGGCTTACAACCCCTGATTTTAATTAAAAATTTTTTTGACTGTTAAGTTAAACAATTCAAATTCTCCGTTTAATCGAGCTGTTATTTCCGCCTCCATCAGTTTTTTATAGCGGATTCGTTTAGAATAAGCGTCATAGATTAATACTGTTACATGTTATACATATAGTTAAGCTCTTAAAGGTGAAAATGAATGAGAAGGAAATATCTAGTTCTTACAATACTGACATTAACACTACTATTCATTGGCGCTATTGTTGTTGAACCAACGACTGCTTCTAGTTTTTCTGCCACAAAGCATTCTGGTAATATGGAAGTCACATGCTATACGTCTCCTGATTCTAGTTACGATGTCACAATAGATGCGTTGGAAAGTGCAGACGAGGAAATTGACATATGCATTTACGCCATATCTAATACGTTCCTCCTAAACGCTCTAGTCGACAAAATGAACGAAAACCCCTCCATTATAATTAACGTGATCGTTTCATACCGTCACGCATCAGGTTTTGAAACCTCAAATACAAGGGGTGCACTCTATTATCTGTCACAAGCGGCAGATGACGCAGGTGCTACAAACGTAAATTTGTTTGAGTCTTCAAACACATATGACTTTACTCATGCAAAGTACATTATCATCGATCAAGAAGTTGTACTTGTTCAGAGTGCAAATTGGGCGAAGACAAGTGTTCCAAAAGATCCTAGTTACGGCAATCGCGAATGGGGAGTGATGATAAAAAATAATGATGTCGTCAACTACTTTCTACAAGTTTTTAACAACGATATGGGGATAGCTACACCCTACTTTGAAGATGCTGATCATGAAACATCATTTTCAGAAAATGTGTCTTCTGGCAGTTATTCAAAGTCGTTCAGTTCACAGAAATTTACAGGAAGCATGACCATTCAAACGATCGTTTCACCAGATAACGATGTCTCTGCGATAAAAGCGCTTTTACAGTCCGCCACAAACACGATTTATGTACAACAAGCGTATATTAAAACAGAATGGGATGGCAGCTCAGATGAGTTTCTGGATGAACTCGAAGATGCAGTTGATCGTGGTGTCACCGTTAAAGTGATTATTGACAAACAACCATCTGGTGCGGCAGATTCTGCAGATCATATGAAATCAAAAGGGATTGAGATTGCATATTCCAGCAGTGTTTTTGAATATTGCCACAACAAAGGCGTTATTGTGGACAATTCAATTGTTTTGATCTCAAGTATTAATTGGTCCTATGAAGCAGCTAATGAAAATAGGGAAGCAGGAGTAATTATTTTTGACACCAACGTAGCAGGGTTTTTCGTCGATGTTTTTGCGTACGACTGGCAAAATGCTGAAATAATCAGCGGTGAATCTTCAATTGATACGTCCCCTGGTGAAGGCGGTGGTACTGGAGATGGTGGAGATGGCGGCACAGGATTCTGTTTTGGAACTTTGCTTCTTGGACTTATACCCCTTGTTGCGCTGGTAACGATGATTGTGCGTAAGAAAAGACGAAACTAGAAGACCATCTTTAATTATTTACCCCTATTTTTTATTTCTCTGTATTAGAGGAAGATTTCTTTGCGCAATGTTCATATATTGATCTAATTTCCTTTAATTTTTTTGTTTCTGTATCCATGTACAAAATAAAGATGGAAGGCCTTAATATCACAAAGAAATAAAATTGCGTAGAAATATCTGAGAAACTTTAAATTCATGACTTCATAAAAAAAATATGATGGATGAACTTTCCAAATGTATAATTTTGTTCTACAAATAGCAAACTATTTGTATTTTAAAGAAAGTTTCTGAAATTATCGTCAATTTAGAGCGCTATTGGGGTGTGTTTAAAATTCAAGACGTTCTCGAATTTCCAACTCTTTTCTGGATACTTGAACTTTATATTCCAGATTATGAGAGTCAAATGGGATCCTTTCAACTTGAAGGATATATACTGGCTACATCGAAACAAGTATGGAACCTTATATCTACCAATGAAGAGACTGAAGAAACATTAGTTCGGTCTTGTCTTATAGGACCTGCAGTTATGTATGGAAATATGTCCATAGGTGGTCGACCAATTCCAGAAGTTAAGACAATTGCTGGAGTGATTTTTGATTCAACAGAGCTTAGACCAGACAAACCAACCCCGCTTGTTGATATTATAAGCCCTGATGTTATAGATCCTACTGCAAAACCTGATGAGGAGAAGATCACAAAGGAAATTCGAGTCATAGAATTTGCAAGAGGCCAAAAAATGGCAGACGAAGTCTTAACAAAGGTACAAGACAATCACTTAATCCCTAAGAGATTATTGGGGAATTTGGTGAAAAAAACATTTACAGTCAAGACGACTTCAGGAGTTAAGAACGCTAAAGTCTGTCTGGGAGGTCTCCACAGCGACAAATATCGCCTTTTTGTGGATGCTATTAAGTCAGGAAAACTTCGAGTTCCCGAAGGACGCCTAATTTTGGATGTTGCACAAAAGAAGTTGATAACATTTGAAAAGAACAATTTGTCTCATTATGTCATAGTTGAACTCAATCCAGTTCTAGATCCGAGTATAGATGCTTTTGATCAGTTTGTTGACGTCTACCATTCTACCCTAGAATATATGATGGGGAAAGAGGAGAATTATTTCTTTTAATTCAAACTAAAAGTCTTTTCGCTTCAGTTCTTTTGTTATATCATATCTAGTTGAAACCATCACTAAACTAATTCTCCAGCAAAATTGAAAAGTTTAACGACGTGATCTGGCTTTACTAACTCGTAAAATGTCCATTTTCCTTTCTTAAAGCCTTTTATTAGTCCACTGTTTTCTAGGAGGCTTAGATGATGGCTCACAGTTGATTGTGATACTTCAAGCACCTCAGTAAACTCACAGACGCACAATTTGCGATTGAGTAACAGTTTAACAATTTTCCATCTTTTATGATCCGATAATGCATTAAACAATTGGAGTAGTTTTTCGGGAACCTCTTTATCTAATTGATCATTTAACGCTTTCAACTCTTTTGCATAAACTTCGGAACTTTTTGAAGGGCATTCTCCTGATTCAATAAGTCTTTCTAATCTTTCTGTTTCTATTGGCATGTTATATCACTTTTTTCGATTGAAATGTATTTATTTTGTATGTTTCAAGATATAATCTTTAATTCTCTAATAAACGAGATAAATTCAAAAAAAGATGAAATGAGGAAATTATTGAACTTCTAACGCAATAGAGCGATCATCAACTATCTCACATGTTTCCAACGCTGCTTCCGGCCATTTCCAGAATCCTCTCTTGCCAAGATATCTTCCTAGGTAGACTAAACCAAGCATGATTGGTACTTCCCAGAATAATCCCATAGTAGTTCCTAAGGCGGCAATAGAACCGATGCCATACATAGTTATAGCCGTCGCAATCGCAATTTCAAAGTGACTTGAAGAGCCAATTATAACTGTTATTATTGCTTCTCTGTAGTTTAGATTGAATATTTTTGTAATTATAGTATTAAAACCGACGACTATAGCAAATCCAGCCAATAAAGGTATGGAAACTAATACTAAGAGGTCTGGGTTAAGAAGCAAAACATTACCATTTAAAGAAAACAACACAACTAATGTGGTTAATAATGCAACAATTGCAACTTTCCCAATAAATGGTCGGTACGTATTATCGAACCAATCTAACCCTTTTAAGGAGATAATTACTCTCTTACTAATGATTCCCAGACTCAAAGGCAATCCAATAAAGAACACTACTGACAGAACGAGTAGTAAGTGATTTATTGGGATATTTTGGATTCCTGTAAGAAGCGCAACTATTGGGACATATAAGATCATAATTGTAATTGTGTTTATACTCGTATTAATCACATTCTGCTCCTGATTTGCTTCGCACATCCAACCCCAAACTAAGACCATAGCAGTACAAGGTGAACTTGCCAGTAATATAATTGCAACAATCAATTGTTCGTATCCAGCGAGGAAAATCCTTGCCATAGTAAATCCAACGAAAGGAGCAATAATCCAATTCGAAATTAGAGTCAACAGTATCGGTTTGGGATTTTTGCCTAGTTTCTTAATCTCTGATGTTTGTAGATTGAGCATTGCAGGATACATCATTAAGAATAAACATATGCCAATAGGTATGCTTATACCCGCAACTTGCCACGAATCAATTGCTGTACTTATACCAGGAATTATCTGAGAAAGAATAATTCCAGCAATGATACAAACACCTACCCAGACCGTAAGGAATTTTTCAAAATAATTGATTGATCTTCCCATTTCTTCTTTTACTTCAACTTGGCCTTGTATTTGTTGTGAACTCATTTTATTTACACCTGCTTTAATTTTTCTGTGTAATTAATGTTTAGATTTAATAACATAATTAGTACAACACGCAACTGCTGAAAAATCGCTCATCTAGACACCAGGAGAATTATCGATACCTTTAGCAGGTATAATGACATTGTCATATTTAAGGTTTTCGATATACATCCAAGTTGGTCGATATGAGAGCAATCTGGGGATAGTTTTATAAACTAGTATGACTCTATTAGGTTGATTAATAGTTTCCATATAGGTTAACTAATAATTTCCAAAGGTGATATAATGGGCAAAGAAAAAAACAAAGACAAAGAAAAAAAGAAGATCACACCAGAACAACTACTTGAAGCACTTCGCCAGCAAAACGTCATAGAATCGCTCTCTGAGCCGAAAGGGATAAATGAAATACAATATTTTGTGTCAAAAACTGATGAGGACGTCCCTCCTAAACTCATTAGTAAATCTGCTGTGTCAAAAAAATTGAAACGCTTAGAAAAACAGGGATTGATAACACAACATAGGGAGCACGTTGAATTTGAAGAATTGGCAAGTCCGAAATATAGAGGTTGGCGAAATATTAAGGAATATGAAAATGGAAGTAAAGACCTTGAATTTGGTTTTAAACTAACTCCTAACGGTAATCGTGCATTAGAAATTTTTAAAGATAACATTGAACCCCTTGAGGAAACTAAAAAATCTAAAAAACCTAAAAAGGAGGATTGAATAGGGCTGAATCATTTAGAATATTTAAAAAATATCTTTAAAGGAGATATAAACAAAATAATAAGACTTGGAAAATTACAAAGCTATAAGAACATGACTATAATTCCGCTTATTTTAGAAGGCGATGAAGCAGAGTTCATGACTATAAAGGAAGCCGAATTACAAAACGCAAGCCATATTAGTGAGCAAGAATCGGCAAGCGTGAGCGAGTTGGAAGTCGTCAATTCATCAAAAATTCCGATTTTGATACCCTTCGGGCATACAATTTCGGGTGGCAAGCAAGATCGAGTTATTTACCAACCGTTGCTTGTTCCGCCAACTCAGACAGGTAAACCAATTCCAATTCCTTCAAGATGCGTGGAAGCAGGAAGATGGTCATTTGAACTTGAAAATTCCACAGAAATTGCTCCAAAAGGAGCAGAAAAACGTAAATTCAAATCAGCAAAGGTCCGCCTGAACCCGTCGATCATGTCTAACGCCATGAAGGAAGTAGATTCACAAGGTTCAATCTGGGGCGGCATTGAAGCGCAAATGGGATTATTTGGACAAACAACTGATCAAAACGTATCACGTTCCTATAATAAACTAGCCAGTGACCAAAAAGAGCGTGTTGAAAAATATAGTCTTCATTTTGAAGATGTAGAAGGGCAATGCGGTGTTGCCGTATTTATTAACGAGCAATTAAATGCTCTAGAGTTCTATGGAAACACAAAAGCTTGGAAAGAAGTCAGAAATGAGACCTTGAACGGCTTTGTAATGGAAGCAATTCTAAGGATGGATAAAGAAGAATCAAAAGACGTTTTAAAAAGCGATGAAGACTACTGGAAAAAGGTATCAGATGCTCTTGCAGAAGCAAAGATGACCTTTGAAGAGGAAAAACAAGATGCAGGGCTCGGATCTGTGGTACGATTTGGAACAAAGGATGGAAAATGGAATGGAATAACCCTCATGCACAAAGATAAGGTCTGTCAGTTTTACATTGTTGCAAAGAGCGTGCTTCCCGAGACAGATAGAAGCAGAATGCAAGTTCAAGAATTTAGAAATGTTGAAATAGATCTTGAAGAACAAAGATTTCAAACTAATCGAGATGATCTTGACGATCTGTACAGATAAGATTGCGTCTTAGGATCTTCAACATTTTTTTTTACCTTTTTTTTTACTTTTTTAACCTAAAATTAGCTATCCATATTCTTTTTATAGTCTTAATTGTTCTGAAAAATTTTAAGTGAAGAATTATTCAAGGTGAGCCTATGCTAAACCTAAACTTAGATGATTTTTCGAAACAAGACTTAATTGAACTAATTAAAATGTATAGCGACTTATTCTTCGTTATGGATGCATTATGGTTTCTGACAACAGAAGAAATGACTGATTATGAAACCGCTTTACAAATAGACGTTGATGTATGGAAAAAATATGGAAGAAAAGAAGCAAAACGATTGAGATCGTTATTCAACGTACAGGACAGTTCACTTGAAACGACTCTAGAAATATTGATTCGTGCACCATTCACGCTTCAAGTAGAATGCCATTATGAGATGCTCGATAAAGAGGCGATTTTGCATATTAAATATTGTCGAACTCTTGAAGCAATGAAAAAGGCTGGTAGAACCAGATTCGTTTGCGAACCAGTCAGTGGAGCTTATTTTAAAGCATTTGTGAAGGAAATAAACCCAGATATAAGAGTAAGACCAATAAAACTTCCGCCAGCGTATATGGAAGGCTGTGAATGGAGTTTTTCGATTTAATAATGGTTAAATTGAATATATTTTCTCCTATTTTTCCGGTGACCATTTTTTCGCTCATGTCCTTTCTTACAATTATGATCTCTGCAAGAAGAGTGGACAAAATGACTACTGCTCACTTAAATATTATTATAAGTAAATTGATCCCAAACACTGATGGAGTATTCTTGTGAAAGTATAATAAAAAAGATAATTGAAGAGAAAAACAAGTGGGTTTGATTATGAAAGCTATGGTTCTCAAGAAACCTGACAATATCGAAAATTCGCCACTAGAATTGATGGAAATTCCCGTCAAAAAACCATCAGCGGATAAAGTATTACTTAAAGTAAAGACCTGTGGTGTATGTCACACAGATTTACATATCGTTGAGGGTGAATTGGACCTGCCCAAATTACCTATCGTACCTGGACATGAAATTGTGGCAGTCATTGATGAACTAGGGGAAAACGTAAAGAATTTCAAGAAAGGAGACCGTGTTGGTGTTGCGTGGCTCTATTCTACTGACCAAACTTGCAAATATTGTGTTCGGGGACAGGAGAATTTATGCCCACATGCGAAATTTACGGGATTCAGTGCAAATGGCGGTTTTGCAGAATATGTAAGCGTCCCAAGTGATTATGTTTATCTTTTACCAGACTCCTTTAATGATATTAAAGCTGCTCCTCTAATGTGTGCTGGAGTCATCGGCTATAGATCCCTTAGACTGTCAGAAATGAAGCCTGGCGAAACATTGGGGCTGTTTGGATTTGGTGCCTCCGCACACATAGTAATTCAGATTGCAAACCATTGGAATTGTGAAACTTATGTATTTACTCGCTCAGAAGAACATCAACAACACGCAAAGGAACTAGGTGCTAGCTGGGTCGGAACTTCTAAAGACAAGCCTCCTAGAAAAATAGACAGAGCAATAAGTTTCGCCCCATCTGGACCTTTGGTGTTGGATGTACTTAAAGTTCTAGATAAAGGAGGAACACTAGCTATAAACGCAATCTATCTTTCGGACATCCCACCTATCTCTTGGGATCTTTTATGGCATGAGCGTAAGATTGTGAGTGTTGCAAACGTTACACGTCAAGATGCCATCGAATTCCTAAAATTGGCTCAGGAAATCGAAATAAAAACGGAAACTGTCCCTTATTCATTGGAAAATGCTAATCAAGCCTTAGAAGATATGAAACATAGCCGATTTAATGGAGCCGCCGTGTTAAAAATTAATTAAATATTGAATAGTCAACATCGAGGCTGAAAGCCCGTTGCTAAAAGATAAACTTCAGACGGTGCCAGATGTTCCTGGAACTTATTTACTAAAGGGAAAAAAAGGCAAAGTTCTTTATGTTGGGAAAGCTAACTCATTAAGAAAAAGACTCGCATACTATGTCCAGAGTAAGAGCATTCAATCACCAAGAATTCGACTGCTTGCTGAAAAGATTGAGGATTTTGATTTTGTAGTTGCTAATAATGAAGTAGAAGCACTTATTTTGGAAAATAATTTCATTAAAATCTACCGACCGCGCTATAATATTCGTTTTGTTGACGATAAGAGTTATCTCTATATTAAAATCACGGTCAATGAAGAATGGCCTAGAATCTTGTTTGTTCGAGCCAAGGACGTTGATGAAGGCGATGGAGCACGATATTTTGGTCCATTCACTAGTCTATGGGATTTGAACAAAATCTTTAGAACTATGCGTAAATTGTTCCAGATTGCGAACTGTTCACTAGAGTTAGGCAAGAAGGTTTACAAGCCTTGTCTAGACTATAGCATAAAATTGTGTTCTGCCCCGTGTAATGGGTCTATAACAAAAGATGAATATCAAGAAATGATTCAGCAAGCTATTCTTTTTTTGGAAGGACGTTTCGAAGAAATTCTTACTCAATTAGATGTAAAGATGAAGGATCATTCCGACAAGCTAGAATTTGAAGCTGCTGCTCATATTCGAAATCAAATTAGTGCATTGAAAAAGATTCAAATTAGACAACGAGTCGTTTCAACAGATCTAGTTACAGTAGATCAAGATATAATCGGATTTGCGAAAAAAGGAAAACGTGCAGGTGTACAGGTGTTTTTTATAAGAGAAGGAAGAATTATGGGGAATGAATATTTCTTGTTGAGATTCTTTAAAGATGACGATAATGAACTTTTAGTGGGATTTATCAAGCAATACTACGCTATACGAAAGACTGTGCCTAGCGAAATAATTCTTCCGCAAGTTATTGATAAAAACGAAACTCAGGTAATTCAGAAATGGATGCAAGAATATAAAAAACACCAAGTAAGCATTCGAGTAGCAGAACATGAAAATGAATTAAATCTGGTTAAATTGGCTTCCAAAAATGCACAGATACAATTAATTCAAGGAAAGACCGAAGAAGCTTCAGAAACGTCCAAGCGCGTACTTGAAGAAACAAAGAATGCATTAGAACTTCAAGCATTACCTTATAGGATAGAAGCTTTTGATATTTCAAATATTCGGGGGGAAGCATCAGCAGGTGCAATGGCAGTATTCATCGATGGAAAACCTAAAACATCGGAATATCGTCATTTTAAAATTAAAAGTGTATATCAGCAAGATGATTATGCCATGATGCAAGAAATCGTGCGTCGTCGATATAAAAGGGTTCTCAAAGAAAGAAAAACTCTGCCAAACTTAATTCTAATTGACGGTGGAAAGGGTCATTTGCATACAGCAGTTGAGGTAATCCAAGATTTAAATCTAAAAAATGTTAATATCATAGCTTTAGCAAAAGAAAATGAAGAAATCTATACTCTTAAAAAAGATGAACCAATACGTCTCCCAGAAGATAATATTGCGTTATTATTACTTAGGAATGTCAGAGATGAAGCTCATAGGTTTGCAATAAATTATCACAGAAAACTTAAAAGAAAAAGAGTCCCACATTCGGTTCTCGATGAAATTCCCGGTATCGGAAAAAAACGAAAACAAGACTTACTCACTTATTTTGGATCACTCGAAAAGATAAAGACTGCATCTATTGAAGAGTTAGAAAAAATACCATCGATTTCTAAAGCATTAGCAACATATATTTTTAAGAAATTTCAGCCCTAAGAGGAAACGAAGAACTGAACTTGCAGAAAAGTAAGAGTTAAAAAAAAAGAAAAATAAATGAAGGCTAGATTTCAATCTTAATTCTCGATAAACTCTCTCTTTAAATCAAATAACACTTTCAGGATAGAATTTTGAGATATATTCTATGCCGACGCTTGGATATAATTTGAATTCTGCTAAGTCCATCCAAAAACGATGAATTGTCGATATATCTGCTGCTTCGCCCTCAACCACTGCTATATTCACACATTGACCATAGGTGCTTGGAAATTCCCATGCTATGTAGTTTACCCTTTTATAAGCTTCCAAAATTTTTGGATGCTTACCACTTACAAACTCACCAAAGCGTTTCATTACCTCAGGTGTCCTTTCAGGTTTCCATTTCATTACAACAGAATACCTTGGCATAACTCCTCCCTCCCATTCTTTAAAATTAGAATATATCTGTATATAAGTAATATAAAAATCTATAAGTAATATAAAAATCGTAGTCGACTCTTATTCTTCTTTAAGTTCACTTAGAGTTAGTAAATGAAGTTTATTGCAGATTATAAACAAATGTATTAATACAAATCAGTTACATACATGATTACCACAAGAGCAGGGAAGAGATGATTAGCGATAATGAAAAAACTAGGAATTCTTGTTAATCCTATAGCTGGAATGGGTGGAGCCGTCGGTTTGAAAGGAACTGATGGCATAGCGACGCTAAAAAAAGCAGCAGAGATGGGGGCAAAGCCACTTTCCCCGGAAAGAGCCAAAACGTTCTTAACTGAGTTAAAACCGATTCAAAATGCAATTGAGTTGTTTACAGCTCCCGGAGAAATGGGAACAAATGAGGCACTCGAAGTCAGTTTCAAACCACGAGTCATTGGAAGAATCCAAAAAAATACAACTGCAGACGATACAAAGAATGCAATAAAGTCTATGTGTGAACAACAAGTTGATCTGATCGTGATTTGTGCTGGCGACGGAACTATGATTGATGTTCTAGAGGTTATGGATCAAAATATGCCGATTCCGATACTGGGTGTCCCCACAGGAGTCAAGATGCACAGTGCAGTGTTTGCAGTTAATCCAAAAGCGGCAGCTAAAATAACCTTGCAGTTTTTGTGGGATGAATTGCCTTTAAGAGAAGCTGAAGTCATGGACGTTGATGAAGAAGCCTATCGTCAAGGAAGACTCTCTGCCGATCTGAAAGGTTTTCTTCTGGTGCCTTACGAACCAAGCTTAATGCAAGGTGTTAAAGTCGGAAGCCCTATAACAGCTGATGAAGAATTAGATAGGGAAGCTATTGCGAAGCGTATTGTTGAAGAGATGAATCCTGAAACACTATATATTCTAAGTGCAGGTACAACAGTTACAGCTATCGCCAATGAATTAGGTTTGAAAAAAACGCTTTTGGGCGTTGATTTACTTCAAAACAAAGAGATTATTAAGCATGATGTGAACGAACAGCAGATATTAGAAATATTAAAGAAAAAAAGAGATTGTAAAATTATTGTCAGTCCTATTGGTCAGCAAGGATTTATTTTTGGTAGAGGAAACCAGCAAATAAGTGCAAAGGTAATTCGACAAGTCGGTGGATTAAAGAATGTGATTATCCTAGCTACACCATTTAAAGTATCGACTCTTGATGTTTTAAGAGTAGATACAGGTGATATTAAACTTGATAACTCTCTAAAAGGTTATGTCCGTGTAGTGACTGGTTACCACGAAACTAAAGTCATACGAGTTGAATAAAAAAAAGAGAAGTAGTATTTTGAGATTTTGTTTGTCAACGCTTCTTAAGGGTTTAGAGCGTTAATTACTTTATCAGGATAGAATTTTATAATAGCCTCGAAATCGACACAGGGTAATACTTCGTACTCCAGTAGATCCATCCAATAGCGATTAAATATCGAAAAATCCCTCATATCACCCTCAGCCACATAGACACTTGTAGTTTGACCATAGGCACTAGGAAAGTCCCATGAAATGAAATTTAACCGTTTAAAAGCGTCCATTACTGTTGGATCCTTTCCCTTTAAAAAATCTGCAAAGCGCTGTAAAACCGCTGGCGTTTGTTCAGGCTTCCATCTAGATATTGCAACAATTCTTGGCATGCAACTCCTCCCTCCAATTTTTTGTGAAATTAATTCAGTTATATAGTTATTCACTTTTATACTTTAACACTTTTGTATTAGTATGTATTAATAGAGATTTATATTAATAAATGCAATCTTATACAAATTGATAAATACAAAATGAGAGGGCTCTCTAATCAATAGATTACAGGCAACGAATGTATTGAAGAAAAAATAAAAAAGAATGAATTAATCTTTAGGATTAGTAAGCTACATCACGCTAAAGCAATGAGGCTTCATGCTTTAACCAGAAGACTCTATACTTTTTGCGGAATTTCAGATGTCATATGTCTATAGTCATTAATTCTCTTCATACCGTAGGTACACATCTACACCCCTTCCAGCAGAATGTATAAACTCCTCTCAATTCATCACCACGCTAAAGCTTCGGTGCTTTCTTGCTTAATTATTAGTAACTAACTTACATCTGTTTTTGTGTGTGATACATTTTCCAACTTAGAATTGGATTCTTTGCGGCTTTTACTTCATCAATTCGCCCTATTGCTGTATTATATGGTGTATTTAAGACAAAGTCCGTTTTATCATATGCTTCCTGCGCGATTTTTTTCATAATGTCGATAAACCGATCCATCGTCTCCTTCGGTTCTGTCTCGTTAGGTTCGATCATAAGAGCATTATCTACGATTAACGGGAAGAATATCGTTGGTGCATGAAAACCGTGATCCAATAGCCTTTTAGCTACTTCTACGGCCGAAATGTGCGTGTCATCATAGAGTGGTCTAGCTGATAAGACAGCTTCATGTTTTCGAGGCTTTGTGGGCTCGTATTTTAGGTCGTAGCCTTTTACATTCATTAGTTTTCGCATGATATAGTTTGCTGCTAAAACAGCGCTCTCTGATGCCTCTGTAAGACCTGGTGTTCCCATGGTTAAGATATAAGTAAATGCCTTGAGTAAAACGTTAAAGTTCCCATAGAACGATTTCACCTTACCTATCGAATGCGGTCGATCATAATTGAGCCAATATCTGTCATTGTTTGTATCGTACTCCACTGTGGGTAATGGAAGAAATTTTTCAAGATGCTCTTTCACTCCTACTGGTCCTGAACCTGGACCTCCACATCCATGCGGAGTTGAAAACGTTTTGTGCAGGTTAAAATGAACCACATCAAAGCCCATATCACCAGGTCTTGCCTTATTTAAAACTGCATTGAGATTTGCCCCATCGTAATATAATAAGCCTCCAACATCGTGAATCGCTTTGGCAATCTCCACAATATCTTCCTCAAAGATGCCCAATGTATTTGGGTTTGTTAACATTAGACCTGCTGTACTTTCTGAAACAACAGAATTTAATGCGTCAAGATCAACACAGCCTCTGTTATTACTCGGAATTACAATTACCTTAAATCCGTACATACCCGCAGTTGCAGGATTTGTACCATGTGCTGAGTCTGGAACGATTATTTCGCGTCTCTTGCCTAATTCTGCGTTAGATGCATGATACGCATGAATGATTGCAATACCTGCAAGTTCTCCATGGGCACCTGCTGCTGGTTGTAGAGTCACACGATTCATTCCTGCAATTTCTGCTAAGTATTTTTCAAGTCGATACATGACTTCAAGAGCACCTTGAACCGTAGATTCATCTTGATAGGGATGTATTTGAGTAAATTTCTCAAGGCTCGCAACTAGTTCGTTAATTTTTGGATTGTATTTCATGGTACAGCTACCAAGCGGATAGAAACCAAGATCTACGCCATAATTCATCTGAGATAGTCGGGTAAAATGTCGAACGACCTCAACTTCTGAAACTTCAGGGAGATCAGGCGGTTGACTTCTTTTAAGAGATTCTGGAATAAACTGCAATACATCTCCAACTTCAGCTTTAATCTCTTTGTCAATATCGGGTAAAACATGCCCTATTCGACCACTTACACTCTGTTCAAAGATCAATGGCTCAAGTTTCTTGCCATCTGGACTGTACCACGTCGCTTGTTTAAATATTCGTTCGTTGTTGCTCATTTTATAAACTCCCTCCAATCTCCTGCAATGCAGTAATTAGCTTGTCCAATTCTTTTTTAGTATGGACCTCAGTAGTGCAGCATAAAGCAGTCTCTCCGAGTTCTGGAAATTCATTTGTAAGTAGTTTTCCACCGTGAATACCTCGTGTTAAAAGGCGTTTATGGACATCTTCGATACTACCATCAAGGTTAGTTATTGTGAATTCGTTAAAATGTGCAGCATTAAATAGAGGCGCTCTAAATCCGTCAATTGCGTTAATTTTTTTCTGTAAATATTGAGCATTTGCCATACAAAGTTCACCAAGTTTTTTCATGCCTGTAGGACCCAAAGTAGACAGGTAAATTGCTGCAGTAATAGCAACTAGCGCTTCATTAGAGCAAATGTTTGAACACGCTCTTTCTCTTCGAATATGTTGTTCTCTTGCTGATAACGTCAAGCAGTAACCCCTCATTGTTCCATCTACAGTAGTAGTCATGCCAACTAATCGGCCAGGTATCGTACGAACGAATTTCTTGTCATATCTAATCGCAAAAATTCCTAATAACGGTCCACCAAAACTTGTTGGTAAACCAAGTGGTTGACCCTCGCCTATTACAATGTCAGCTCCGTAGTCACCTGGGGCTTTTAAAACGCCAAGGGACATAGGGTTTACGCCAACTACAAAGAGTGCATTATTTTTTTCGGCTATTTCTTTGATTTCTTTTACTTGCGACTCAAGAACGCCAAAATAATTTGGATTTTCAATGTAAATACCTGCAGTCTCATTAGATGCTTTTGCATCTAACTCATCAAGATAAAGCATCCCTGTCTCTTTATCGAACCCAACTTCTGTGATTTTTGCAAGAACACCTCTAGAAAACATCTCTAGAGTTGATCTTCTCTCTGGAGATATCGAACGTGGCACTATAAACTCGTTGCGTTTAGTAGCCCGCATAGCAGTCAAGGCGGCTTCTCCAAGACCACTTCCCCAGTCATATAAGCTAGCATTTGCAGCATCCATGCCAGTTAACTCACAAATTAGACTTTGATATTCAAAAAGCGCTTGTAATGACCCTTGACTAATTTCAGGTTGGTATGGGGTGTAAGCTGTATAAAATTCGGACCGCATAGCTAACTGAGGCACATGGGCAGGAATATAGTGATTCCATACACCCCCTCCAAGAAATGTTGGCATTTCATTGGCACTTACATTTTTATTTGCAATTTGTTTCAACTCTAAAAGGACTTCATATTCGGACATTGGGCCAGGCAATTCAATATCCTTTTTCAATCTAACAGCTTGAGGTATATCAGCAAATAATTCCTCGATATCTGTAACACTAATTTCTTCCATCATTTTCTTTTTAATTTCAGGCACATTTGGTAAATAAGAATGTGTAAAATCCATTGGCATCACTCCTTTGTTGAAGATACCAAAAATAGGTAATTATTTTTATTCCTAATGCTCCTCCATGAGTTTTTTGATGTACTCTGCGTAGGATTCTGCATTCATTAGGTTTGCAAGATCAGCCTCTAAGTTTGAAGGAACTATCACGATCATCCATCCCTCTCCATAAGGCCCTGTATTCACTAATTCTGGTTCATCATCAAGTCTCGTATTGAAGTCAGTTATAGCACCACTAACAGGGGCATACAAGTCTGAAACAGCTTTAACTGATTCAACTATTCCAAAAGCCTTCATCTGTTCCACAGCTACTCCTTTCTCGGGTAACTCGACGTACACAATATCTTTTAGGAGTTTTTGTGCATAATCGTCAATTCCTACGGTCACTTTATTGTTTTCTACCTTTGCCCATTCATGTTCCTTAGTGTAATACAATCCTTCTTGTATTTCATAATCGCCAACCTTCATCCAGTTTCACCTCAAATCATTTCTTTTCTCCTTCTCATCTTTAGAGAGGATGAAAAAAAGGTGGAGAAAGACGTTTAATTTACATTATCCGCTTTCGACCGTATTTCTTTATATCATAAAATGGCGGTTCCACTACACGTGCTTTTTTAGGTGCGCCACGGATAATAATATCGAATTCAGAGCCAATATCTGAGTACACTGTCTTCACAAATGCAAGTCCAATTCCAACTTTTCGAACGGGTGACATTGTTCCACTTGTGACTTCACCGATATTATGCTCGCCTACGCGAACTTCATAACCATGGCGGGGTACTCCGCGATCTAAAAGTTCAAAACGTACTATGACTTTCTCTAAGCCCTCTTCCTTTTGTTTTACTAAGGCATCTTTTCCGATAAATGTCTCTTTATTAAGATCGACCGAAAATCCTAGAGACGCTTCAAAAGGAGTAGTTCTATCAATAGCTACAGAAGGACGTTGCTCCTCCCACGCCTCAGATCCATAAAGTGTATAACCGGCCTCTATTCGCAGCGTGTCTCTTGATCCAAGTGCGGCCTCTACAATGTCAAATTCTGCGCCAGCCTCCAAAATGGCATCATATACTTTCTGTACTTTCCTTGAAGGGTGCCTTTTTGCTGGATCTGGATGATAAGACTTTGTATCCTCAATCCATACCTCCCAACCGTTTTCCCCTGTATAACCGATGTGAGAAAGCAAGACATTCTCTCCAGCAACAATTGCGGATGGTTCAATGTAATTCCACTTAAAGTTTAAGGGAACGTCTGTCAGTTTTTGCACCGTTTCTGTTGCTTTTGGCCCTTGAATACTCACTAATGCATAATCATGCGTCTTGTTTTCTATTTTGACATCAAAATCAGGTTTCGTTTTTTTAGCAAAAGAGATAATGCATTTAAACCATGCATCAAGTTTATTCACATTAACCGCATTCGTTGATAGAAAGAAATAATCATCCGCCAACTTGTAGGGCATAATGTCATCCTTCATCGCACCTCGTTCGTTGCACACACAAGAATATTGTGCTTGCTTCAGTTTAAGTTTATTCACGTCATTACTAGTAACATAATTCAAAAACTCAGCTGAATTTTCTCCACGTACAAAGAATTCCCCCATATGAGATGCATCGAAAATACCAACGCCTTCTCTCACAGCCATATGTTCCTTAATAGTACCTGTTGTTTCGAAGAGTACAGGCATGTCCCATCCAGCAAAGTCGACGATTCGAGCCTTCTTTACGTGGTTTTCATAAAGATGGGTTCTATCGACCATGATTGGCCCTCCACCTCTCCCTAAAGAGAGAATTCATCAAAATTATATTTATACATGTATACATTTCTAATATAAAGTATTATTGGCAAAGGATCGTAAACTACCTCACGCTAAAGAGGTGAGGCTTATAGCTGTACTTGGTCTCAGTCCTCTTCTATGCAACAGAAGAGTTTCAACGTCATCATACGCTAAATCATGGGCGTGTTTACTGAAACCCAGCCCGATAATCCGCCTATAGCGTTGGGCTATATTTCGTGCACCGTTTAAATCGGAATTAAGAGTATAACCACAAGTAAAGCATTCAAAGAAGCCCCGATGACGTCGGGTGTTTCGAGTATGACACCGACTACACTCCTGGCTGGTGTAGTGGGGTCTGACATACACCACTCTCACCCCTTTCAGAGTTGCTTTGTACTCTATGAAGCGTTGCAGTTCCCTGAAGGCCCACTTGTGTACCCACCTATTGTACTTTGCGGTCTGCCTGATATAACTCAGGTCCTCCATCACCAACACGTCCCCCTCGAACAATGGCTCCACAATTCGTTTGGAAACGTTGTGGTTGACCCAGGTCATAAACCGTTTCCACGTACCACTTGCGCGCTGCAATTTACGTCGTGCGGCACGTGTGCCTTTAGACTGGAGTTCAGCCACCAAGCGCTCCCAGAGGATTCGTTGTTGTTTGATACTGCCAAAGAAGTTGCCGTCACTGGTTACCGCCAGGGTATTCACTCCCAGATCGACACCCCGTATTTTACAGTGGTTGCTAGTGTTTGGCTGGATGTCGATCCGTTTGGAGAAGGTAAAGCAGAAGAAGAACCGACCTTTATAGTCCTTGATGAGGGTGCTCTCGCCCAGTTTCGACTCCAGATACGGCTCAAATACTTCAGGAATTAGTATATTGAATTTTACACGTCCCTTAATAGTCGACAACGAAAGACGCGTCCAGTCTTTGGATATGGAGGCACACCTCGGGAAATTATACCTGATAGACAGTTCTGGGGAAACTTCGGGTTTGGATTGCGCCTTTTTGACCATTTCGACCGCTTGTGTAAGAGCATTGATCACCAGTTGCGCCTGTAGTCCAAAGCGCTCTTTCACCTCAGCATAACACCATTGTTGCAATTGTGCCTTCGAGGTAATGTGATGTCGCCAGGCGGTATCAATGCAAAATTGAACTGCTTGAGCATAGACCCTCATGGTGTCATTCAATACTTCAGAAACCTCAGCCAGTTTGACTTTGGCGGTGGCAACCACTTTCATAAGATAATACTGTGGTCGTGTCATTATTTAAAGGTGGAGAGACCCTAGTGTAAATGAAACGTTGCCTCAATTCCTCCCCACCCTTAAGGGTCGGGACTTCCTTGAGGCTACTTTATGAGAACGTTGCAGAAACGCTAAGAAATTAGACAGGAAAACCAGAATATTAAAAAAAATGTAAAATTTAAAAAAAACTTAATTAATTCCAGCGAGACGTTCAGCTATAGCTGTTGCCGCTTTTGCTGTCTTTTCGATTTTATCTACATCAACTTTATCGCAACTATCGCTCTCTTGATGATAGTCCTCGTAAGGCCAGAAAATGAGCAATACTGACGGAATACCTTCTTCAAAAAATGGCCAGTGGTCGCTAGCTGGAAGCATTTCTGGATTCCATTGGATATCAAATTCATCTTTGATGGATTGCTCAAGAGCCTCAGCAACTTGTTGTTGGAAACTTTCAGGAGCCACCCAGACCCATAAATAATCTCCTACGCCCGTCATGTCTAAGTTTATGACGTTTTTTATTCTAGCAATATTGGAGGGGTCTTTTTCTTTTAGTGTTTTGACATAATAATATGATCCATAGAAGAGATATTCTTCAGCCGCAAATGCCGCAAATTTTACGGTCTTTTTTGTTCCGCCCTTCTCGACTAAAGCCTTTGCAACTCTCAACATACTGTCTACTCCGCTTGCATTGTCACAGGCTCCACGTGAACCAAAAGCAGAATCATAATGTGCTATTACGAAAATCTCATCGCTGCTTTCCGAGCCTTTTAGAGTACCGATCACATTTTGCGTTTCAAGACCGGGTACAAGTTTTCCAGCAATATCCATTCGTACGCGTATTTCTTCGCCTGCTGTTAGTTTTTTCTGGAAAGATTCATGGATCTCCTGACTAACCATAACATAGGGGGCACATC
Source organism: Candidatus Borrarchaeum yapensis (assembly GCA_016840515.1). Classification (GTDB taxonomy): domain Archaea; phylum Asgardarchaeota; class Sifarchaeia; order Borrarchaeales; family Borrarchaeaceae; genus Borrarchaeum; species Borrarchaeum yapensis. The sequence continues at coordinate 53,884 of JAEOSF010000011.1, forward strand.
CGTATGATTTACCTATATCTAAAAGACAGAAATTAATAGCTGGTCCATCTACATGAGCTACAATATAACCAAGGTGATTGCCATTATCATCGACTACAGCGTATTTAGGCCATTCAAAAAGCTTCGGAATCAAGTACATGATCCCCACATACTCTATTTTGCCTTCTATGCCACCCTCTGGTGTACTATCACTAAACATAAAAACGCCAGTTGGTATTTCCTTCTTTTCTGGCGACAGCATCTCCAATTTTGGTTCCCGGACTATGTCCCAGCCAACAAACTTGAATTTTTGAACTTCAACTTCTAATCCAATTTCTTTCATTTTTCCTGCAACATATTCGGCTGCTTTCTTATCGGCTTCTGTCCCTGACCGTCGATTGCCAATTGTCTCTGAAAGATATCTTGTTACCTCACTTTCCATTTGAATTCACCTGTTCAATAACAATTAGTTAAAATCGTCCTTCCTTTATTTGACTTATAAATGTTAGTTTTGAGTAGAAAGTCAAAGCAATGTCAAAGCAAAGTCAAAGATTGAAAAAATAAGATTATAGAAAAAGGAAGACTTTTTTTAGAACGCTTAACGTTTTTAACGAGAGATGGTTTCCTGTACTTTTGATAAAACAATTACCGCACCAATAATAGGCAAAATAGCAAGTATGAGATACATAATTCTTAAGCCAAATATTTCAGCCATAATCCCTGCTATTATCGTCCCAGTCACCGCTCCAAAGGTGATAGCGGAATTTAAAAAGCCCATAGCCTCATTATGTTTGTCCGCAGGCGTAACATCTGATACGAAAGCACTTCCTCCAGTATAAATGCTTGCAAACACAAATGCATTAAGGACTTGAACTACAATAAGTACATAGAGATTGTATGAGAGCGCATAGAGTACCAGCACCGATGACGTCCCCACCAATCCAAACAAAATGATTAGTTTTCTTCCTTTCATATCAGATAGCTTACCAACAGGCGTCATAATGAATGCTGAAATCCCCAAATTGATAGCAATAAGGATTCCAATCCATGTTGTCGAAACTATAGTCGCAAAGAAAATGGATAATAGAGCAAATGATCCCCAATAAGCACTATATCTAAAGAATAAAGAGATATAAAACCAACGTAAGCCTTTTTCTTTTAAATACGTGCTTTCGCCACTTTTCGGTATGAATCGATTTTTCAAAGCGATTATAATCTTTCTGAAGTTTCTTTCTTTAACAATGTCGGTTTTTGTCTCTCTCAAGAAGGTAATCGTTATTACAGCTGCGAGAACTGCAAGCATGCACCCAAAATAGAAGGTCATCGCAAAACTGAAAAGTTCAGTGATTGCCCCGCTTGAAAAAGAGCCTACTGCCCACCCCAATGAGGTCCCAGAATTTAAATATCCTAAGTTTTTACCCTTCTCTCGTGGTTTTGAGTATTCAGAGACCATACCCATTACACAAGGGGAAAAACCTGCGGCAATAAAGCCAAAAAGCCCCATTACTAAAATTAAAGTTACTGGGAGTGCAATAAAAGAAATCAAGATAAAGATGACTGCTGATCCAAACAAACTAAAGATTACGAAGGGTTTTCGCTTCCCCATAATATCAGACAGCGACCCCATAATTATGGCTGTCACTGCATTAACTCCGAAGAATGTGCCAGCTATCAAACTCGCTTGAAAAAGGGAAGCGCCTAATACAGTTGTTGCATAAAGAGGGATTATAACGAAGGGTATGATTGTTACCGTATTAAAGAGCCAATTTACGATAATAATTGGCAACATCCAATTATTTGCAGTATTATTATTTGCAGAATTCAAGAATTCACATCCTTTTTTCAATCCCATAATTTTTAACTATTTTTTTTCATAGAATTAGCCCGCAAAATATAAAATAGTCTACACCTTTAACTCAATTTTGATAGGTAGCGAGTCCGCCTACACGACCAGCGCCAGCCTCATAACTATCAACTCTAATCTCTATTGATAATTCAAGCTTCACTAAAGCAGTCTAATCTAGCTTTCACATCCATATTTATGTGTCTTATATATCTTTTCATGTGTGTTTTCATGCCATCTTCAAAAATATTAAGAGAAAGGCTCTTGTAATCGCGTATAATTTTTTATAAAAATCTTTCATACACAGATATGGTATTCTCAGCTACATGATCCCATGTAAATTCTGCTAAAACCCTTTTTCTTGCGTTTTCACCTAATTTTTTTGCATGATTATGATCCAGAAGTATTTCTTTCACTGCACGAGCTATTTCAATTGGGTCATTTGGATCAATATGATAACCACATTGTTCTGCTCCTGCTGTAATTACCTGTTCTTTGAAGCCAGATGTCCCCATAGCTCCTACTACCACGGGTTTTTGCATAGCCATAGCCTCTAGACTAACAATTCCGAAAGGTTCGTAGTGAGACGGAAAGATACACATATCTGAAGCTGCATAGTGTTCTATTCGTTCATCTTCCGAGATGAATTCATTACGAAAAATTACTTTATCCTGAATGCCTAATTGGCTTACAATATCTTCTAAATATTGATACAAGTTTCCCATACCCACAATGACCAACTTTGCTTTAGGAACCTCTTGCAACACTTGTGGCATAGCCCTAACCAAACAATCAATTCCTTTAACTGCTGTTAATCTCCCACAAAAAAAAATCATAAATTCATCTTCGTGAATTCCATATCGTTCTCTAATTGCAGAAATCCCTTCTCCTGTAATGTTTTTTGGATTATATTTGTTTGTGTCAACTCCATTCCAAATGACATTTATCTTATGGACAGGAAAGCCTACAGAGATGAGTTCTTCTCTCATAACCTTTGATACTGTTGTTATTCCATCTGACACTTCAGCGCCCTTAGCTTCAAAATTTTCTACTGTGCATGAACCCCCTCCAAGAGATCTCCCTCGTTCAGTAGAATGGACATGAAACATCAGAGGAAGTTTTAAATGTCGTTTTGATGAAATTCCTCCGAGCACCGATAGCCAATCGTGAGCAGATATTATATCAAATTCTCTTCGCTCTTTTTTTACGAGATGATTACACAGTTTCGCAGCTGAAAATACATTGTAGGTTATAACATCTGAAAAGAAACGCAGTCCGAGGCCCCATTGCTTTAATTCCGCATCAACGAAGACTGGAAAGAGTGAAGAGAAGTCAATAGGTGTAGGTCTATAAACCTCAACTCCCCGCCAAATATCTCTTGTGCGTAGTTCTCCAGTAGGATCATTTAGGGTAAAGACCGTGACTTCATGTCCTCTTTTGATAAACTGTTTTGTTATCTCCAGAGCATAGGTTCCTAATCCACCTACAATCTTAGGAGGAAATTCCCAGACAAAAAAAGCTATTTTCATATTTTGTCCTCGATATTCTCCATAATACACAGACATAACGGTTTGTCTAGAGAACAACCACTACACTAATAACAAGTTCTTAAAGTTTTTGGAAAACAGAATTTTCGAAAATTAATAATGAAAGTTGAAAAAATCCGTCATTACTTTACTTCGAATCTATTTTCGAATGATTTAAATCATCCATAATTATTTTTTCTTGGGTTTCGTCTATATACAAGAACAAAATACATTCACTAAATTATTAGAAAAATGCTTAACGCAACGAACTATTAAAAAGAAAAAATTAAATGATTGCCGCAGCGTTAATATAATGTTTAATAGATGCAATGGTGTTTCATGTTTCAGAGTTTTGTCCCACATTCACTGCAGAACTTTATACCGGGTTTAAGCTGTGCTCCACATTTTGGGCATTGTGTTTGTGCAAGAGGGGCGCCACAGTTACTGCAGAATTTGCCTTCGCCAGCAGGTTGACCGCACTCTGGACATAATGTCGTTCTTTTATCGACTTCTCCAGTAAATACTTGAGTCTCGGCAGCCTTTGCTCTTATATCTGTCACCATTTTATCTGCCCTTGCTACAGCTACTTCTACAGCCTCTCTTGGGGAACATTTTGTGCAAAGATCTGTTTGATTATTCCAGCAATTGTCATCGACATGTTTGCCACACTTCGGACATTTATGGAAATGTTCCATGGCTTCATTCCAGCCTTGTTCAAACGCTTTTTCGTGCTCTTTATGCCATTCAGGAGGATAACTTTCATATCCATATCCGAGACTCCATGAACCAGTTCCAGTAAAGCGTCCTGCAGCTGAAGCCGCCCTTGAAAGTTTTCTGAGAAGGCCTTTCTTCTTGTAGGATTTTGACTCTATGAACTTTGTTTTATAGCCGTCACCGCAGTTGTCGCAATAAAATGTGAACTGAAATCCTGTATGCGTACTTTCATCCTTAAAATTCCTTGTAAATGGTTGCAATGACATGTTTTTCACCTCTTTTTATGTTAAGGATTACAATATTTTATACATTTTTTTATACATTTCCTACCGATTGAAATTGTTCAGTCTTTATTTTAGAGTTAAGAGCCACCAACTACCAATCGTTTATCGCGACGCTCACAATAGTCTCAATAGAAAGTTGTATTACCGCATTTGGGGCAAGCAACTTATAGAGAGCACACAATGACTGCACTTCAAACTTGCTTGGTAGAGTTATGCTTGCATGATGCTTAAAACTCATTCTCACCGTTTTTTCCATTTTGCATCATCATCCTGAGTGCTTACATTAAACTTCAGCAAATCCATAACATCTTGTGTCCACTGCTCAGGAGAGGAATGAATTATTCTCCCAATAAAAAGGCTCCGCAAGGTTCGAAGTGAAGGCAATTTTTGTATCGCAAATTTGTATTTGGAGTATTGTGGCTCTTCTAGTTTCTCATCAGGTAGATAAATCGGCTCTCTCCTAAAATTAATGTCAATCATGCAACGATTTATTCTTTTGATAAAGCTGTCTACCTCTTTATGCAGATTTTCTATTCTAGTAAATTTCTGATACTCCTTTCTACTTGTAATTCTAAAAACGTAAGTTGCCTTTCCGCTTACCTCACCAGAAATTGATTCCATCACAACAGCATTTCCTGGCTCTCTTGGATTAGTGCTATAGATTGGAATCAAAAACCAGACATACTCTCCTGTTAAATCGCCTAAAAGCCCCCGCTTCAAACCGATACTAAGTTTTTCTTGTTGTGATAGTGATTTCAGGAAATCATATTCTTCTTTTGCACCTACAACTTCTAACTTCTTTTCTAATTCTTCCCACAGTTTAGGTGAAATTGATTCTATGTCGCTTTTTTTTGCTGCTTTGCCCTCTTTCATAAAACGAGCTACACGCCTGATAACTGATGGATCTGCTTGAGGCAATAGTTCCTTGAGTGATGATTGAACTTTGAGTGAAAGTTCATTAATTATGTCAGAAAGAGTTTTTTTCATAGAGTCGAATTGTTGCCCCATTTTTGAAAACGTAATTTTTTCTCCGAATTCTGTAGTCACAACAAGTGTATAATCTTCTTCATGTATTTCTGAAATGTCGCTATAAGGGATCCTAATGATGTCTCCTGTTTTAGGTATTATTATCACTGCTGTTTCATACAGCCGTGTTTCACATTGTCCTTTCTGTAATTCTTTGCCATTCTCGTCAAGATAAACGAACTCTGCGTTCACTTCTGATTTTCTTATTGTCTCATGCATAAGCATATCTTGCAAAAGTATTTCATTACGCAGTTTAGAGAGAATTCTCACGAAATCTTCGTATTTGTGTCCTAGGTTAGAAAGTGTAAGTTTTTCTTTTGAGGTTAAAGTGAGATGAACCTTATAATCACCTTCATAAATCTCAAGAATATCCCGAAACGAGAAAAATAATGCCTCACCAAACTTTGGTAAAATGGAAAGATTCTCTTTGTCAAGTCGGGCGTGAGCTTCACTACTCTTTACCTGTTGCCCGCTACCGTCACTTAAGGAATAACTCAAAGCACATTCCATAATGGTTTTTTGCTTCTTTTCTTCACTCATGTAGACTTCTCCTTTACGCCACCTCACTTAATTTATTCGTATTAAGATTCGGAAGTAAAGGTGACAATTAAATTTGAATAATTGTTTATTCATTTATTTATTTGTTTGTTTAGCAGCATAGCGACAAAATTCTACGAAAACCTCAAAAAAAATTGTTAAAAGGAAACGATGAAGGGAGAAAACAAGTCGAGAGCCAATAAACGCACCTAACGTTAATAAACATTTTAAAATAAAAAAAGAAGGCGTCTGGGATTTAGGTGATTATATTAAGGGTTCCTCGATAGATTTGGTCGAAAAACACTAGTTGTGGTGATATGGTTAAAGTCGCGACCGGAAAAGAATTCGAACTCGAACTAACTGAAACCAATGAGGAGTTAAAGAGAGAAGCCGAATAATTGATTACTGAAATCGTTGTTACTAAGCCCAAGGCCAAGAATACGTGGGAAATGTTGCTTAATGACCCTGAGGTCAATGAATGCTGGGACATCTCGAATTACACTGCCGTATCCAAGTTTTATTACAATGATCAAGATGACGTCCACTGCAGGATTGCCGTTAAAAGCGCGCTAAAAATGCTTAAAATCCTCCTTGACAACGATATCACGATTGATGTTGTAAAGGAGAAGGCTGGCTACGAAGACGAAACGTATCTCATTGTCCTCGCTGACGCCCTGCTGTACAACTTTGGTATTACTCGCAGGGAACAAAAAAAAGTTGTAACTCTACTTCGCTAATTTTTGTCTCAACTCACTGATGGCACGTGTCTCCATTTCTACTTCTCTTACAAACATTTCTTTTTCATCAGGGTCTATTTTTAGTTTATCAACTACGATATCAAGTATAGCTTTCTCATCTTCACTTATAACATCGTCTTTAAGTGCTGCTTCCCAGATTTTTTTGAAGAGATATTTTTTTGCTGAAAATAGAATTGGCTCTGCGACTTTTCGCATATTACTAAATGTTGAGAAACTACGTGTGATAACGCCTAGGAGCGCTTTTTCATCTTCGGAAACTTTTCCATCACTATGTATTTGCTCTTTAATTAAGCTAAGTAAGGCGCCACTTATACGATCTTCTAATTCATTGAAAACGGTATCATCAGCTATTACCGCTTTTTCTGTGGTCAGGTCAACGACATAAAGATTATCAGGGCACAGAATAACGCATTTACCGCAGTTTTCGCAGTTCTTTCCCGGTAACTCAATCCTCATGGATATCACTTCATTTAATCGCGAAATGCAATCTTAATTACAGATAATGAGAATTCGGTAGTTAGAGCACCACAAGCATCATTTATATTTTCTTCGTCAGAATAGAGGTCGTGATGATAACGACATATCATAAAGCGTTTAATTAAAACATAATCTAACATACTTAACAAGAGGGGAAATAATTGGAATTAGCTGAACTTCAAGAAAAGGTTGATGAGTTTATCAATGAAATTGGAGGATATTGGGACGATTATGTAATTCTAGCAAGACTTGTAGAAGAATTAGGCGAAGTAGCAAGTGTTTTACAGCGCCTAAAAGGCTACCGTCCAATCCCAAAGGATTTAGAACTAGATTTTGAATCGCAATTAGAATTCGAGATCGGAGATCTTCTATTTGTGCTGATATCTTTGGCAAATAAGAGAGAAATTGACCTAGAAGAGGTCTTAATAAAAGTAATTGAAAAATACAGACAAAGAGACTTACCAAAATGGAAAAAGATTCCAAAATGATCTTATCAAGATGTTACTAAACCTTTTAGATTATTTGAAATTAAACATCCCGATATTAATGTTTATCACCTACAAAAGCGGATAAAAATCTCAGAAATCTTAAAAATATAAAGCTTTAAATCTATGAATCAAAATTAGAATAACTAAAAACCGTTCTTGCGGAAGTTTCGAATATGTCGGAAACAAAAGTTTTAACTGATGAAGAATTAGTCGATCAATTCCGTGTGATCAAAGAAGTTGAAGAAGGGCTTGCAAGTTCCTCACTTAATCAGTATCTTCACGATCTGACGTTGTTCTCCAAGTTCACTAAAAAACCCCTTATAAACGTCACAACAAGAGATATTAGAGCCTTCTTAGTTCATTTAAAACGCGATAAAGGATACAAAAAAACCACTTTAGCTCGAAAGGTTTCGACTCTCAGAACATTCTATGACATTTTGTTAAGAGAGAAATACCTTAAGACAAGTCCAATGGGTGAAATCAAAACACCAAAACTAGATCATACATTGCCAATTTTTCCCACGGAAAAAGAAATACATAAACTTATTGAGACTGTCAAAGAAGGAAATTCAAATTATAAGACTCGTGATTTAGCGATTTTAGCTGTTTTTATCTATACTGGAGCTCGTGTAAAAGGCATCCATAACTTGAGTTTAAAAGATATCAATTTTGAAAAGGAAACGCTAAGGCTTGTTTCAAAGGGAGGAAAACACAGATACGTGAAAATTAGCACTACAGCGCTTGATCTAATCAACGATTACTTAAAAATCCGACCTAAGATCGAAGAAAAAGATGCATTATTTATAAGTAGGAATGGGAAAAGAATTGCCATTCGTACCATTCAACATATAGTTGCAAAATATCGAGATCTGGCAGGTATAAATCCCGCTATCAGTTGTCATAAACTACGACATTTCTTTGCTACGACTGCTTTATCCAGAGGTATGGATGTAAGGGTTATTCAACAACAGCTGGGGCATTCAAATCTATCAACGACGCAGAAGTATACGCATGTGGTCGACGAGTTACTCAGTAATGAATATAACAAAGCATTCGGAAATGTTGACTACGGAGAGAAGTGAACTACCACCCTACAAGTTGAGGGGTCTTCTTGCGAAGATATGATATGATTTAGAAATTCGAGAATTTTGACGGTGCCACCTGCATTGGTGGAAAGTTCAAAAGACCCTCCTTGCGGTTTCTGTCTTTTTCATTACGCGCCGTCTAAACTTCAATAATTCTTATATCAGGCACAATATTCACCTGTCCGCTGCCCTTCTTAACATGCCCTATTTCAAAGGATTTTATTCCTCTTTCTATTAGTTTTTCTTTGAATAGATCAACATTATCACGTGATAACGAGAGTAACATTCCTCCAGCAGTCTCTGCAGATGTACCCTCCATTAATGAATAGCCTAGTTGATCAGAAAGGATATTAGTTCCTTTTATGATCGGCATAGTATCAATCACAATATTTACCTTGCTTTGTGTTGCTACTTCACGTGCATGCCCAGTCAATCCAAAGCCGGTTACATCCGTTGCGGCATTAACCTTGATTTCCTGCATAATCTCTGCTATTGGCCTGTTTGTTGTTGTCATTATCTCAATTGCTTTTTGTATTGCACGATCAATTACTTTGGTTGGCAAATATTCAGATAAATCAATTAATTGTTGTTCTTCTTTGAGTAAACGATATGCTGCCATCGCAGGTTGCGTTCCTAAAGGTTTTGTTAAGAGAAGAATGTCTCCAACTTTTGCACCGCGATTATAGACAACGCTATTTGGGTGCGCCAAACCTACTGCGCATCCACCAATGAAAGGCCATGGATTTATTATAGTATGTCCGCCGACAATGTGTGTTCCTAGACGTTCACAGAAATTTTTAAATCCCTTTAAAAGATCTCGAGAGATTTCAAAAGGCATATCTGTTGGTGCACCCATAATAACTAGTACACTAACAATGTCTACAGCGCCCATCGCATAAATGTCATTAGTTGTATTACAAGCAGAGATTTCTCCTTGAATCATTGGCTCGTCAATATTTGGTGTGAAAAAATCTACAGTTTCAATAAGTGCCAGATCATCTCTGATCTGTATTACTGCTGCATCATCTCCTGCTCCTGCTAACATTTTCTCTTTAACTGATCCTTCGGGTAGATAGACTTCTATGCTCTCTAGTAACTTTTCTAAGTCTGCTTGGGGCAACTTACAGGATCAACCATGTACCCTTACTGCTTTAGTTAGCCTATAAGATCCTGCTAACAGATTCACCTCCTAAAACTATTTTAGAACATCATCTTAGTTGCTATAAGAATTAATAGTTTTCTTAAAAAAGTTCATCCAAAGTATTTTATAGAATGAAAATATATTATAGTGATACAATAATAACTAAGATCCCGACATTATTCAATAATAGGAGAGGAGAGGACGGGAAATGCAAGAAGATTTCATGTGCAGGGATTGTAAATACTATAAACCAGTAGATGAAGTCAAAGGTAATTGTTTTGAGCATAAAATACTAGCTAAAACACCAATACAATTGTGCCCAGTTCAAGGGTTTGAACTCGCTAGAAAGATACCCCTTCAGTCACATATGGTTTTTGAAACAGTAGGAGATATTCATACAAAGACCGTCTTGGATACTCATATGCAAAAGAAAAAAGAAGATTGGCTGTTCAAGTGATCCAGCTCCTACACGTATGTGAAAACAGTAAGGAAAAAGTGGTAGTGGTCTCACCACTCAATCTCATTCATAATACGAGTCATTACTGGTGTAAGACCGACGATCAGGATGGCTTCTGGTAGAAGAAGAACTGGAAACAGAATCCAAAAGGGAAGAGCAAAGAGAAATGCGAGCATGAATGCTACGGCAAACGCTATGCAGAGTGCATAAACGAAAGCACCGACAAAATAGAAGAGGTTGTATTCTCCATCTTTGTAATCAAAGTTATAAGTAAGTTTATTAGCGATGAGATAGCATGCTCCACCCCCAATAAGATTCCAAAAAGGCATCCATAAAAATTCCCAAATACCTGCTTGGGGGCTGAATATATTGGATATTGCATTTCCAATAACAAAGCTAATGATAAGAACCTTCTTTTTAATCACAGATCCTTTTAATCCTTCACTCACTCGAAATTGTATAGGTCCATACGCAATAGGGTAAATAATCCAAGTAAGAACAGCATATAAAGCGGCCATTATCGCGGTTAATGCAGCTTCCTTACTATCCGCGAAGATTTTCATCTGACTATTTTTTTCGTTCATATGTTTTTCATTCACTTGTTCCATGGAATGCCTCCTTGAGATTTCTCTTGTTTTCAAACCTACTAGTTTTTTGTCGGAAATGTCCTCAAAACAAGAATTTAATGCTCTACACTCTCTTTATCAATCAGCAAATTTAGGGATTTCCAATGATAGAAATTGTAACAGGTTTACAGTTGTAATTGAATGTTAAATCGATAGAAAGACTAATAATCCGCTGGAACGCAAAAATTTTGAGGATAAGACTTATTCAAGATATTTACTTTAATATTGGATGCTTATTTCTTGTGTGTATTGATTAAGGTTTGAATTTTTATTGATATTAAAAACCTGTTACAAAAAATTTTATAGGACGGATGATATATGTGCTTAAAACTTTGAACAGTGAGTCTATTGCCTAAAAAGAAACTCAAAAACTCAGAATCGAAATCTACTGCACACGAATTTATCCTTTCAGAGGATATGATGAATAATAAAGATAAGATTGAAGCATTCGGAAAGGTCGTAGGCTGGAAAAAGGATATTGCCTTCAAAGCATATGCTCGACTTCTCGAAAATAAAAAAGGATTCTTTACACATGATCTAGCGGCTACGCTCAAGGAACCATTAGCTAATGTAAGAAGGGCATTGAACGCATTAGAGCAACTCCAGCTAGTCGCCAAGGAGAAGAAAAAGAGAAAAAAAGCTCTTGCTGATTTTTGGACGATAAAGAAACGAATGTTGTACTTTGGACGGACATTACCCCCCTCATATTTTACAAAGGATATTCCTGTAGATTTTCAGAGTAAAGTAGAATCTAAAAATGAGGACTCTCGCTATTCCAACCTCTTTGAATTCTTTACAAATCATACACAAATACATTGGTTACTTACAAAAGAAATTACATGGAAAATTCAACGTGATGGGTTAATGGACTATTTTGAACGAAGAAAATATTTAAAATTATCAAATAGGGCTCCTTTCATTACTTATGTTACTTTATTTTCCTCTAATGACCCTTATGAAGTTGAGATTACAAATGAATTTGATGAGTCTCTTCCCTATGAACCAAATGTCTTCACTCATAAATTGAAGGATTTAACGATCGCAAATGCAACAATTTCGCCTGAGATTGTTAAAAGTTACTATAATAATTTGGGTATAGGGGAGTCATATATAATCAATATAAAAGACAAAAAAAGACTGTACGTTTGTAAGCTAAATAAAAACAAGTTTTCAGCATGTTTTCACTATTGGCTAAAACTTAGACGTTTAGACAGACTTAAACTTAGTTACGAATTTTCAAAATTCAATGGTGCAGTATCATGCGAAATTCTAATGGATAATAAGCGGAAAATGGGCGAGATTAATCTAACTAAGTCATATAGCGAGATTGCCGAGCCATTCGAATGGGCAGTCGATGTAAAGGAGAATAAGATAGTAGTTAAGATAGAAGGAAACCAGCTTTTATCAAGCGGACAAGAGTTATTATTGATTTTTAAATTAAAACCTCGTTTTCCCAGTGATACGAAGAAATGGATAGAATTAAAGGATACAAAACTATGTCCCTGTGGTAACATTCCACATTTAATGGTTAACTCTCTAGCTATATGATTGAATTTGGCGATTGCTATAAATTGTTTAAACTAACTTCGATTGTTTTCTTTTCTCTTCTTTTTTCTGAGGTGGTGAATATTCTTTTTCCCATTTTTTAAAGTGTTTATAGAAATCATAGACATTATGAAATCCGCGTCGCATATTCCGTTCGTGCATTCTAAAGAAAATTATGTCAATCCCTATCTTTTTACAAAGTGAGCAGTCACACAACTCCCATGGTCTAACATTGAGTGTACGTTGATACTCGTTGATGATTTGACCTGTTTGCTTAGGAGGGGTAAAAACAGAAGTATATTCTTCTAACGTGATCAGGACTTCATCAAGAGTAATTTCTCGCTTTTGAAACTTTCGTACATTTACCAACGCTTTTTTTTCCAATTTTACCAAAAGATCTTTAGAAATTTCGTGCTCTTCTACATATTTCTTTTTTTTGCCTCGTAGATCTTTTGGCTTGGGGATGCGAATGGCACAATAGGGCACATTGTCCAAATAGTAATTTTTTTTGGCGCTCAACCAGGCATTTCGAAGGCGTCCTGCACTATCGAAAGAGTGTATTCCTGTATGTTTCATCGTAGCGAAAAGTGACTCTCGTGCAATGCCAAACAAATGAATTTTTATTTGTATGCCTTTTTCTTGAGAGTTTGTTTGAAGGATGGCATAAACATTCTCTAGGATTTTCTTTATGTTTTCTGTCGATTCGCGTACCAAACCTCCTAGTGCAATGTAATCAAAACCATATTCAGCGAGTTCAAGAGCTGCAGTTGCATAAGAGTTAGCATCCCATCCCTGGACAACACCAAGTAGTTTTAATTTAGTTTCCTTGTTTTTCCACACGTCAAACATCTTTTTTGCGTTTTTTATGGTAAGTTCCTGGCGATATTCTTTATCATGATCGAATTTAGGAACAATGAGGTGATCAACGGTCACCCCAATATCAAATCCATATTTTTCATAGAATTCTAAGGTTTCTATGGGATCATAGGGCGGCTCTTTTTCGTTGATATAGGAAAACGCCCCACAATCTCCCATTATACTTCCTTTGAAGTCTAAAGCTGCATGAATATCATCATTCTTGGGAGGTTTTGATTCTACGTTTACTCTCGAAACAAGGACGCCATCCAAAGGTGGGGGATTATAGATATTCCAAATTCGCACTTTTTCTTTATGCGGAACGGTTTCTAAGAAGGGGTCAAAATGAGTATTGATCCCGTCAGGCCACCAGAATGGTAAATAGAATTTCATTTACAACACCACTCCGCATTGATTTCTTAAAAACGAAAAATATAGTGTACTGTTATCCTCTTAACTTTTTAACTTATGCGGAGGTAAGATATTCATCGAGAGGGAGCTGTTTTTTCTTTGCAATATCACTGCTGAGTCGCTGTTTAATTTCACCTATTCCTTTTGTTCCTTGAAAATAGTTTATAACATCTTTTTCCTCAAGTAATGGTAATATAACATCTCTGTAATGCTTTCCGCACATCAAAATTATTCGCTCATAGTTCACTAGAACTGCTCTCAACTGTTCGTCAATTATATTTCTTAATGTTTCTTTCTTTGACCTTAAGTTTTCAGTTTGTTTTCCTTGAAGCAATTTGAATTGATCTAGTGATTCATCCTCATAAGAATCAATCACGTATTCTGGATTAATCAACCCATGTTTTGCAGAAATAATTCTCCAGTCATAATTATATGTTTCAACATATTTTCTCATCTTTTTGAATAGATCCGAAATATAGAGTTCTTTAGCTTTATGACTGCCCTTTCGTTTCTCTTTAACGCATGTTGCGATAACTAATGTTTTCACTTCAGAAGCCTCATAGGACTCGTTATTTTAGAGATGTGTAAACGGTTAAAAAAATTAGTGTAGATATAACTGCATGAAAGGACGTTTTCACGCCATTCAATTTTTTTTGTCAAAATAATACTTCATCTTACTTCTCTCTTCTCTTGGGAAGGATCACATGGAAAGTACTTCCCTTTCCGACTTGACTTTCTACCCATATCGAACCACCATGCATTTTAACATATTCTTTCGTTATAGCCAATCCTAATCCTGTTCGTTCGAACTCAGGTTGAATTTGAAGTCTGTCAGTTGTATTCACATCAGCTACATAAAAAGGTAGAAAAATACTTTCAAGATCATCTTCTGCGATACCTATACCATTATCTTTCACCATGATATGAATATTATCATCTATTTCCGTCAGCAAGACGTTTATTGTACCACCTTCAGGTGTATATTTGACCGCGTTAGAAAGTAGGTTATTAAAAATCGCGTTTATCTTTTCTTTGTCTAAATACATCAAAGGCAGTGATTGTGGAGTTATGATTTTAATGTCATGCTTATGTTTTTTAGCTAAAAGATTAACTTCTTTTACAGTTTCAATTGCCAAATTTTCAAGCGAACTTAATTCACTACTCATTTTTAGTGTGCCGGCTTCAAGGCGAGTGTAATCAAGGAGATTATTGATAAGAAGAGCGAGCCTGTCTGCATTCCGTGCGATAATGTTTATCTTCTTATTTACTTCTTCAGGAAGTGACCAAAAACCTCGACTAATTTTTATCTTTAGGAGATCTATATGGGCTTTTAATGCGCTTAATGGGGTTCGAAGTTCGTGGGCAGCTACATTGATGAATTTTGATTTCATTTGATCAACTTTTTTCCTTTCTGTGATATCACGAACGATGCCCCATGATCCTGTAAGTGTACCCTCTTTATCTTTAATGACCCATGCCCTCGCAGAGATTGGGATGAATGTTCCGTCCTTCTTGATGTATTCTTTTTCGTATTCGTCAGAATAACCCTTTACATACACTTGTTTAGTAAAGATTTTTTTGTTCATATTGAGCCATTTACTAGGTGTGAGATCCCAAAGGGTTAATTGAGACAGCTCCTCCTTAGTGTATCCTAGCATATCTGCGAAGGCCTGATTGCAATCCACTATCCTTGCCTCCATATTCGTAAAGGCGATGCCATCTATGGAGGACTCATATAATCCACGATAACGTTCTTCTGACTCCTTGAGTTCCGATGTTCTCTCCTCAACGAGTTTTTCGAGGTTTTCAGCATATTCCTTCATTTCTTCTTCTGCCTGTTTACGTTTTGTTATATCTACAAAGGTGACTTGATTAGCAGGTTTTCCTTGGTATTCAATAAGACTAACAGATGCGTCCAGCCAGCTCACCGACCCATCTTTTCTGGTTATTCGAAAATCGTAACGCGAATGACTTGACTTGCCCATAAATCGATCTCTTATCCATTCTTGAACAATTTCCCGATCCTCTGGGTGCACAAATGTTCTCGCGTCTTCGGGTGAAAAATTCAGCAGTTCCTCTATAGTATAACCGCTGATCTCTTCAAATGCTGGATTAGCGAATACGATAAAGCCGTCTTGTAGAATTGTAATCCCTTGGAGCGACTGGTCAATTAATGTACGATATTTCTTTTCTGACTCAATTAACTGACTCTCTACCTTCTTACGCTCGCTAATGTCGCGAACTATAGCTAAATCTGCGTTTTTTCCCTCATATTCAATTAAACTGGCATTTATTTCAACGGGTATCTTCCTACCATCTTTTGTATTGAGTTCTAATTCGTATCTAGTTTGAGGCTTCTTTCCAGCGATCCTCTTTCCATATTGTTCCATAACTGCTTTTCGATATTCTGGAGCAATAAAATCAATGAATGATTTTTCAAGTGTTTCTTCTAATGAGTAGCCAAAAAGCTCAAGCACCTTTGAATTTGCAAATTTTACCTTCCCATGCTGAGCAATAGCGATCCCGTCGTTTCCCTGTTCTACAATAGTTAAATATTTCTGTTCTGATTCTTTCAATAATTCCTCTGCATGTTTACGTTCGGTTATGTCTCTTATTGAAAATAAAGTAGCAGGCCTTTCCTCCCATTTGATAAGAACTACGTTGATTTCAGCCCACATTACTTTTCCGTTTTTGTTTATAATTCTAAAACTGTAGATCTGGGGAATTTCATCACCTTTGAGCCTTTTCATATGACGTTCAATCACAATCTCTCGATCATCTGGGTGAATAAAATCCACAAAAGGTCTTGAAGTCAATTCATCTAACTGATATCCTACTACTTCAGCAGCCTTCGCATTTGCGAATTTAAGCAATCCATCTTGTGCTACAAGAATAGGTTCATTGGCATTCTCGACCATTAGACGATATTTTTCCTCCGATCCTCGGGATGTTTCTTTAGTTTGTTTATGTATATTTTCGAGTGTTTTCAATCTAGCAACTTCTTGACGCATTTCGATTAATTCTTCGATAAGTTGCTCTTTTGTCTTATCTTGATCGGCCAACTTATAATTCTCCTAAATTAGTCAACAATACTATGCAAATTTCCATTATTTTAAGATATCCTTGCTTTTTAACCTTTTAATGCTTCCCAGATTGTTTTTCTAATTAATTGTGTTTTGTCAATGGCTCCAAACCCTTAAGAGAAACACGTAATACTCATTTTTACATTTTGCGCTGGCAGTTTTTCGCATAACTAGCGGACAGAATGTATCTTTGGAACGATTCTAACATTAAAAAAAAGTAAAAAAAGATACGAAAACAAAAAAAGATGCGGAAATTAAGCGATTTTGTCCTTATATGATTTTAAATATTCTTAATGTGTCTATATTACAGCCATGGTTAATTTAAAAAGAATTAACATGAAATAGATAACAATTGTGAAAGTAAAAATAATCTCTTAAATCAATAGACTTTTTTATGAAATAACGAATTATTCTTTAAATAATTCTTTGTGAAATTTATGATGACCTCAATTGAGATATTTCTTAGAGGGTTAAAGAAAACCCCAGAATATGAAGGACAAATTGTACATACAGAAACACTTCCAAAAAAAGAACCAAAGTATGGTTCACTCGATTTTCCACTCAGCTTGCCTCTTCAAAGTTTTCTCAACAAAAGAAGCATGAAACTATACATTCACCAAGCAAAAGCTATCAATGAAATACAAAAAGGAAATAATATTATAATTACGACACCAACAGCTAGTGGAAAAACCTTAGCATATGCGCTACCTATTTTTGAAGAACTTTGGAAAGATGTCACGGCTACAGCATTGTTCTTGTATCCAACAAAAGCACTTTCTAATGATCAATTAAAGATCTTGTTACAAATGGAAAATGAAACAGACATCGAAACAAAAACACGTGTTTACGATGGAGATACACCATCACATGCTCGTCCTAAGATTAGACGAGAATCAAGGATGATCTTAAGCAATCCATATGCGATACATCAATATCTTCCTTGGCATTCAAAATGGAAGAAGTTCTTTCAAGGATTGAAATTTGTCGTAATTGATGAGGCTCATACTTATCGAGGGGTTTTTGGTGCTAATTGTGCCCTTCTATTTCGAAGACTTCTTAGGATATGTGATTATTATGGCTCATCTCCACAGTTCATTCTATCTAGCGCTACTATAGCGAATCCTGAAGAACAAGCGTTCCATCTTACGGGAAAGAAATGTGTAGTTATCTCAGAAGACGGATCATCCCGAGGACGAAAACTCTTTGTTTTTTGGAATCCTCCCTATAGCGATGAGGCAAAATGCATAAGGCGCTCAACTCACCAAGAAACCACGTTTTTACTTACTGAAAGTGTTAAAAGCGGTATCCAGACTCTTTGCTTCACAATTTCCCGTCAAATGGCTGAATTAATTTCAAGGTGGACAAGGGAGGCTCTATTAGAGGAATTCCCGGGATATACAGATCGAGTAAGTCCTTATCGGGCAGGATACCTTCCAGAGGAAAGAAGAAATATTGAGCAACGCTTGAAAAATAAGGAATTGCTAGGAGTGACTTCAACAACTGCTCTCGAAGTTGGAATAGATATTGGCTCGCTTGATGCGGTTATTATCTCGGGGTATCCAGGAACTATAATTTCAACATGGCAACAAGCTGGACGGTCAGGAAGGGGAATGGATGATTCATTGGCAATTTTAGTACCGTTTTCAAACCCTCTTGATCAATACTTTATGAAACATCCAGAAAAATTCTTTGGACAGTCACCAGAGCATGCGGTAATTGATTTAAAAAACCCCTATGTTGTACTTGGGCATTTAATGTGCGCATCTTCAGAATTACCGCTTAAACTAGACGAGGAGAAGTATTTCGGATTGAAATTTGATAAGTCATTGGATGCTTTGCAACGTCACAACTTGATCACGCAGACTCCTAGGGGATACGTCTATTCAGGTAAGATGCGTGCTACTGAGGTAGTTAACATAAACAACATCTCAAATAAGATGGTTTACGTTCATTATAATGGTAAATTGCTTGAAACAATGGATTTACCAAAGGCTTATAGAGAGGCCTACAAAGGTGCAGTCTTGCTTCATCAAGGAGAGACCTATATCGTAGAGAATCTTGATCTCGAAAAAATGATTGCGTTGGTTAGAAAAGAAGATGTTGAACTTTATACAAATCCGTTAGAAGAAACAGATATTCAAGTACTAAAAATCACAGAAGAAAAGGAAATTAGTTTAGGCTTCGAATTGAAAGTTGCTGAGGTAGAAGTCACTGAATTCTATCATTCTTATGTGATAAAGCGTTATGATGTCATAATCGGGAGGCGACCTATCGATTTACCTCCATTAAAGTTTCAGACAGTTGCCGTATATTTCACAATTCCAGAATGGATTCAACAGAAAGTAGCCGAGAGTGGGTATGATTTTGAGGGGGCTATTCATGCTTGTGAGCATGCCATGATTGCAATGGCACCCATGTACGCCTTATGCGATAGATGGGACATAGGTGGTGTCTCTAGTCCATATCACGAAGATGAAAAGAAAGCTGCTGTTTTCATTTACGACGGTTACGAATTTGGCATTGGAATTGCTGAGAAAATCTACGAGTTGATAGAGTCAGGATTTTTACAGACTACTCTTGAATTAATTCGCGATTGTGAATGTGAGGATGGGTGTCCTGCATGTATTATGTCTCCGAAGTGTGGCAATAACAATGAACCACTAGATAAAAAAGGAGCTTTATTAATATTGGAAGAGCTTCTTCGGTTATTGTAATTCTTTTAAAACCTAGTAGATACAATTTCAATTATATTGATTCTGGAGAAAAAAGGACGAACCCAGTTTCCTCATCAAATTTTCTACCTAATTTAACACCCTTGACTTCAATTATTGAAAGATCAATTGTAGCTAAAGTTGGGTTTTTGCCTTTTACAAGGTGACCGCCGTAGACTTCTTTTTTCTCGGTACTAAATGTCGCATGAAAATGAGTTTCCAATTCTCCTTCTGTTTCTCCTTCACAAACAACTCCAAGACCACTGAGGAACTCAATAGGTCCTGGTACTTCAATAGGTTCGGTATAAATAATTCCTAACTTGGTACCCTCTTTCGCCATTGCCAACATAAATGTCGCTTTTTGTAAGCTTCCTATTGATAGGCTTACAAAGGCGGATTTAATACTATAATCGTTGCATATTTTTTCTATTCCTTCAACAACATCAGTGCCTGGCAATAGTCGACCAATAATCACTTTACCGAGTTTACCAGCGGCGGCTTCGTATCGGATTGTACTGCTAAGTTCGCCAGAAGCCTCTTTAAAAGGGACTTCTTTCACGCTCATGCAGATTCCCTCCCGTAACTTCATGTAAATTACATTTATTTTTATCCACAAAATCTATTATTATAAACCATTTACATATTATTATATCATTACATTTTTTGGTGTATATTAAACTTCTGTAGGAGGGTGGTGAAATTAGAAGAAACCATCAGTAACGAAAAATTAGTTGAATTATATCGAGAAATGGTAAGAGTAAGACTTTTTGACGATAAGATGGGCGAGTTCTACGCTAGAGGTTTATGTCCAGGAACACTACACCTTTCTACTGGTCAAGAAGCTGTAGCAGTCGGAGTTTGTGCGAACCTAACAAAAGAAGATTTAGTAACAAGTACTCATCGGGCTCATGCACATACCATAGCGAAAGGCACACCTATGAATGTGACTGCTGCTGAAATTCTAGGCAAGTTAACAGGATGCTGTAGAGGTAGAGGGGGGACAATGCATTTATCATGGCCAGAAATGGGTATGTTATATTCATCTTCAATTGTTGGTGCTGGGGCACCATTAGCAGTTGGTGCTGCTTTATCAGCCACTTCAAGAAAGACAGATCAAGTTGTTGCGAGTTTCTTTGGAGACGGGGCAGCTAATATAGGAGGTTTCCATGAAAGTCTCAATCTTGCGTCAATATGGAAACTTCCAGTTGTTTTCATATGTGAAAACAATTTATACGCAATTTCTGTAAGCGTTAAACGATCGACCTCCGTAAAAGACATAGCAGTTCGCTCAAAAGCGTACGATATGCCAGGTTTTACTATTGATGGAAACAATGTCTTAGAAGTCTACAAGACGACTCGTAGTGCAGTAGACAGAGCACGAAAGGGTGAGGGGCCTACATTAATCGAAGCTAAAACTTACAGGC
Organism: Candidatus Borrarchaeum yapensis; assembly: GCA_016840515.1. Lineage (GTDB taxonomy): Archaea > Asgardarchaeota > Sifarchaeia > Borrarchaeales > Borrarchaeaceae > Borrarchaeum > Borrarchaeum yapensis. The sequence continues at coordinate 74,854 of JAEOSF010000011.1, forward strand.
ATCACGGACACTATTATGGAGATCCAGGTACTGCATATAGAACAAAAGAAGAAGTTGAAGTATGGAAGAAAAAGGATCCAATCGTATGGTATAGAAAATATCTTCTAGAACACGCTATTGCAAGTGAAGAGCAACTCAATAACATCGATAAAGAAGTTGAAACGGAGGTTGCTGAGGCAGAAAAATTTGCTATTAATAGCCAATTTCCAGGTCCAGAAGAATTAGAAAGATTCGTTTTCTAGGGAGGGAAAAGAAATGAGTATACAAAGAGAAATTAATATGGCTGAAGCACTTAACGAAGCTATGCGTGAAGAAATGAGAAGAGATCCAACCGTAATTCTAATGGGAGAAGATGTAGGCGTTCTTGGTGGCGTGTATGGCGTTTCAAAAGGACTATTGGATGAATTTGGTGCAGAAAGAATCCGTGATACTCCAATTAGTGAAGATGGATTTGTAGGAGCAGGTATTGGGGCAGCGATAACCGAGTTAAATCCGATTGTAGAGATAATGTATCCTGATTTTCTACCCTGTGCCATGAACCAAATCACAAATCATATGGCAAAAATACATTATATGACTGGAGGACAGTTAACCGTACCTTTGACGATTAGAACTGCAATTATACAGGGTCGCGGTTCGGGAGCTGATCATGCTCAGACTCTTATACCGTGGTTCGTACAGACTCCAGGACTTAAAGTTGTTGTACCATCAACTCCGTACGATGCTAAGGGATTATTAAAAACGGCTATAAGAGACAAGGCACCCGTTATGTTTTTTGAGACAGCAAAACTCTATTTGATTAAAGGTCCAGTGCCAGAAGAAGAGTATCTGATCCCCTTTGGTGAAGCTGATGTCAAGAGGGAAGGAACTGATCTGACTATCGTGGCAATCTGTAACTTAGTGCGTGAGGCCCTTGAAGCAGCCGAACAACTAGAAGATAAGGAAGGAATCAACGCTGAAGTCATAGATCCGCGTACATTAGTTCCACTTGATAAAGAAACCATTATAAACTCCGTTAAGAAGACAAATAAGTTGGTAGTTGTGGATAATAATCATTTAGCATGCGGAGTTGCTGCCGAAATTGCTGCAATCGTCGCAGAAGATGCATTCGATTATCTAGACGGTCCCATAATGCGTGTCGCTACTCTTCAAATCCCTGAACCCGTAGCTCCTCCTCTGATTAAACTCATGCTTCCAAATAAAGACAAAATAGTCGCAGCTGCCAAAAAATTATTTTAAATTTAAAAATCAACTAATGAGGGTGATCTCTACGAAGATTATTTTCATGCCTCGCTTGGACGAAGAACAAGAAAATGGTATGGTTGTAGAATGGCTGAAAGCACAGGGAGATACTGTCACTCAAGGCGAAGAAATAGTCGAAGTTATGAGTGAAAAGGTTTCATTTATAGTCGAGTCACCAATCACAGGAACCATCCATAAGATATTCGTCGAGGAAGCCGAAGAAGTTCCCATTGGAACAACGATAGCGATAATCTCGGAAGTTGAAGACTCTTCAGATGCATTAGAGAAAGCTGTTAAAGAGGTCGAAGAAAAATTAAAGATTGAAGTTCCCATAGTAGCTGAAAGAGAAGAAAAAGGAGTTATTAAAAAGGAAGAAGAAGTAAAAGTCAAACCAGAACGGATTAAAATCTCACCAATTGCAAAAAGACTTGCAAAAGAACACGAACTCAATATAACGCAGATTGAAGGGACAGGACCAGGGGGACGGATTGTAAAAGAGGATGTTTTAAGAGTAATAGACCAGGGAAAAATTATGCCAGCTGTTCCTGAGGAAGGGAGGATACAGTTAACTGGAGTTCGAAAAATCATTGCTGAACGAATGACTCAAAGTTATCGGACTGCCCCTCATGTTACAGTGATGATGGAAGCAGATACATCAAATATGGTAAAACTACGTAAAGAATTCGAAGAAAAAACTCACTTAAGGTTGTCTTATAATGCAATTCTTATCAAGGCTGTAACTGAAGCGTTACAAGCCTACAAGATTTTCAATTCTACTATAGAAGAAAATGAAATTCGAATAAATCCCAATATAAACGTCGGACTGGCAGTAGCGCGCGGAGACGGTGGCCTCATTGTTCCAGTAATTCCCAATGCTGATATGAAATCATTGAAAGAGTTGAATATAATAATAGAGGATCTTGTCGAGAAGGCACGACAAAATAAACTTTCCATCTCGGAAGTGAGAGGAGGCACATTTACTATCTCTAATTTAGGTATGTTTGACGTTGATGAATTCACACCTATTTTAACTCCACAACAAACTGCTATCTTAGGAGTTGGACGAATTGCCAAGAAACCCATTGTAGTCAATGAAGGCATAGTGATCAAACCTATGACTAAATTAAGCTTGTCGTTCGATCACAGAGTTGTTGACGGTGCACTTGCAGCACAATTTTTACGCTCTATAAAGCGCACCTTAGAAACATTAATTCCAACACTTAGACACAATTATACATTTTAAAGCGAATACTGCCAAATTGTGTACAAAATTCACAAGACACTATGCATAAATAGATATATTTTTACAATCTCAATTGAAATTCTGTCTAATTAGCAAAGAGATTATCATGAGACGCGCGTTAGTAGAAATAAGATAGGAGGCTTAAAATCTGGCGCATAATCTTGAGAAATTATCTGGAGCAGTTTTAGTTATTGGTGGAGGAATTACTGGAATTCAAGCTTCGTTAGATATTGCTGATCAAGGTTTTAAGGTCTATTTAGTCGAGAGGACATCATCTATCGGAGGTCATATGGCACAGCTAGATAAAACGTTCCCTACAAATGATTGCAGTATTTGCATCGAAGCTCCAAAGATGGTTGATGTATTAAGGCATCCAAATATTGAACTTCTAGCATATTCTGAAGTTAAAGAAGTGGAAGGAACAGTTGGAAATTTTACTGTAAAAATACTAAAGAAACCACGATATATAAGAGAGGACAAATGTAACGCTTGTGGAGAATGCGAAAAAGTCTGCATAGTAAAAGTGCCCAGCGAGTTCGATATGGGAATCGCAGAGCGAAAAGCTATTTATCGACCTTTTGGTCAAGCTGTTCCAAACATTTTCACACTCGACATGGTGGCCTGTAAGAAATTTGGAGGAGGGTGCCGTGATTGCGTTGCTGCTTGTGAAAAAGAAGGTGCTAATGCTATCGACTTCTGGCAAAAAGAAGAAATACTTGAGATTAGAGTCGGAAGTATAGTAGTGGCAACGGGCTACAAACTGCTAGAGCCTACCGGAAAATATGGCTATGGTACTTATAAAAACGTAGTTTTATCCTTGCAATATGAAAGACTGCTTTGCGCAGCGGGTCCAACAGGCGGACATGTAGTGAGACTCTCA
>JAEOSF010000078.1 GCA_016840515.1 Candidatus Borrarchaeum yapensis
TGTGAAATAGGAAATGTTTCATCATATTAAATTTATCCTTTTTTATGATAATGTTATGAATTATCGAAGCTTGCGAAGGCGTGCTTTTATCATTGCTGGAAAAACTTTCAGAGCATATGATTTAAAGCGTACAAAGCTTTTTCCTGTTTTTCTGAAAGAATACGAAATTGGAATTTCCTTAATTCGATATCCTTTTCTTAGTAAATCGATTGTAAGTACTTGTGCATAATTATAATCATGGACAATCTCCAAATTTTGTAGGGCTCGCTTACTAAATGCCCGTAGACCAGTTTGTCCGTCTGTAATTCTCCTGCCAGTGAACAACATAAGAAGTGCAGTCAAAAATAGGTTTCCAAGTCGTCTTTGGGCTTTCATTTTATGTATTGATCCCATAAATCGTGATCCTAACACATAGTCAGCTTCATTGCGTAAAATCAATTCAATTAATGCTGGAATTTCTTCAGGTGCATATTCACCATCAGCATCTAGCATAACAGCCATATCAGCCCCATTTTCTAGTGATTTTTCGACACCAGTCCGTATTGCTGCCCCTAGACCTCTATTAACCTTATGTGACACAATTAAATCTGCTCCTGATTCTGTTGCTAAACGTTTTGTGTTATCTTTAGAGCCATCATTTATGACAAGAGTGATAATTTCAACATTGTTTATTTTTATATTATTAGCTCTATGTATAACTTCAGCGATCGAATTTTCTTCATTATAAGCAGGTATCATAATAAAAAGTGACTTTTTTTTGGCTAACTTTTTATTTTTAGTTTTTTCCATTGATTTCGCCGTCTTATGATGCTTCTGCATAATAGGGGGAATAGGGTTTAATTGTTCTAGTGAATGATACATTTTAATTAAAAAGTTTCCTCAGTCGAGTATTCTTTGCATAGAAATTTCTTCGAAAGATCTCTAAAAGAATGGGAATTCCAAACAAGGCAAGAAAAGATACTCCAGCAGCGAGGGCAAACTTTTCTTCGTATTTCAATTCAATAGTAAAATCTCCAGTTTGATTTATATTCAATTGAATGAATCCTTCTGCATTTTTTGAAACATCTACTGGGATGCCATCGACATAGGCTGTCCAATATGGAAAGTATGCCTCCTTGATGATTATTTCTACAGGTCTAGTAAGGTCCTGAACCTCAATCACAAATTTTTCAGCGGAATACCTTCTGAGTACGAATTTATCGACCAAGTAATCTGGATCTGTAGTAATCATGCCGACTTTGAATTTCGCTTTGTAAATAAAGATACCATCAGCGTATAACTCCAAAGTGAATTCATTTAGTGGAATAAGGTCTGCATACTGTGCATCTCCAAGAAGTATCCATCCAATAGCAAGATTTTCAGCATTTTCAATAAGGTTACTCCAAATTTCTGTTCTATTTGCGTCTAGAGACAGGTAATTGATAGAATAAGATCTTATCGATCGAATTGGTGTTAATAAACGTCCTTGTGGATACCAGCCGTCAATGATCGACTTATTACCACCAATTACTGGAAAAGAATAGATCCAGTTAGGACAATGAATCGGTAAGATTCTTCCAGAATCCTTTTGACTTTCAAAATAAGTAAAAACTTCATTTGGAAACTCATGATTTTCGCGATACAAGGTGGGATCCGTAGTATGCCTCTGTAATTGAATGGAATTCAAAGCGAGTAGGGAGATCATCATACCAGTGAATACTAGAAACCTCCGCTCTTTCGTATGGACAGGATAGAATGAGTAAATGTTGATAGAATTCAAAGTAGATAGAATATTATTTAATATGAATCCTCCAAGGATTGCTAAAGGAATCGAAGAAAACAGGATAAAACGGTCAGGGTCCAATTTTTGCCAATAAGGTAATAATTGATATAATAATGCTTCATCGCCTTGTCCTAGCCAAAAAAATAGGACAAACCAGATAAGACAGAAAATTACCGATGATGCTTTCTTTTCAAAAAACTTTGTTGCGTTGATTGAAGGAATCTGGAAAATCAGAGTTAGAACTACAAAGCCAAGTAACATCAAATATATGATGTCTAAAAGATCTTGGAAGATTATATAAGAGGAGATTGAGACAAAAGCAAGAACTGAAAAGAAGAATACAAGAAAGAAACTACTTTTTTGAAAAAATCTTTGAAGCAAACCTTCAAGATGCTCTTTGAATGACGCAACCACTAAAAACACGCCTGCGAAAAGCATAAGCAAAACTTGTCCAAGTCCAATAGATTTGATATCTGTTAATGTGTCAAAGATGGTATGTGATCCCAGGATGGACCTGTTAATAAAGGGATTTTCTTGTAATTGATTTAAGTTTAGCACAAATGGAAATGTCCAAAATGCCGCGATAATAAATGCACAAAAAAGCACAGATAAACTTACCAGAAAACTCTTTGAGATTTTGACTCCATTCAATTTCTGATAAAAAATATAGATTGGAAAAAGCAAGCTGATGTACAGAGCGGTCAGATGGTGAGTAAGAAAAATGCTGCCTAACAAAACGTAAGATAATACAAAATATTTTGTTCCTTTCATACGGAAGAATATTCCAAAGAAAAGACAAACGAGTGGAATAACTATGATGTTTGGGTATCTATCCATCCTCATCAAGTTTAATAAAACTTCAGGTATTCCACTAAACAATAACGCTGCAAAAAACCCCACTCCTTTTTTAAATTTAAGTCCCTGGGTTAATGTATAAACTGCTAACGGAGTTACTAAAGCGTAGAAGATGATTTCAATTAATTTATAAGCGAGGAGAGGCGGAACGCCAAATTGCATTACAAAAACCGCAATGTGGTAGCTCAATGGAGGATAAAATAGAGAAATCGGATAGCCACCGTACCACGCATCGCTCCAACTCGGAAAATGACCGAACCTTTTTGTAAACTCAAAAATATAGATACATTTGAATAAATGGCTGTTTGAATCGATTCCAGAAGGAATACCTTCATACAGTCGTGGGAGTGTCAATAGTAAATTTATTACGATGACAACGATAAGACCAATCTGGTACTTCTTAATTTCATTCAACCTCATTTTAAGGACCACTTGGGTTCTTCAAACATAGGGGAATATTTGAGGCGATTGACTAGAGAACAATGCCGATTGACTCTTTGGGTGGAGGAATCCCAAATAGATAACTTAAAGTTGGTGCAAGGTCTAATATTCTGACTTCTTTATCGATTTTTACACCTTTTTTAATTGTATGGCCCCACATAATGAAAGGTACTTCTCGTTCACCTTTGTCCCAGTGTCCATGTGCACCTATACCCCGATGAGATTGTCCATGATCGGCCATAATAATTATGACAGAATTCTTAACTTTATCCTTCTCTTTCAACCAGTCAAGAAACTCTGAAATCCTTTTATCGGTCTCTTCAATTTTTTGCAAATATTCAGTGGATGAACTACCAAATACATGACCCGTTTGATCAGTTGAAATGAGTTGAATTACAAGCAATTCAGGATCTTCTTTTTCAATGATTGACTCTGCTGTTTTAAAGATGATACCATCGACTAACTCGTTAGGACACACTGCACTTACTGATTGTACAATTTTTTCTCCAAATGCGTCAATCAGGTGTGCAATTGCAACCATTCGACCTTTCATGCCATTTTTTTCAAGTATATCGAAAATAGACTCCACTTTAACTCCTTTTTTCCCGAAAAACGACTTAAGAACCAAGTTACTTGTGACGCCATGCTTTTCTTTACTTGCTCCTGTAAACATGCTCGAAAAACAGACTACGGTTCTTGCAGGATATGTTGTACGCATATTCGAATATTCTGTACCTTCATTACGCAAATTGTCAATTGTAGGTGTATTAGCCTCCTCTAGACGATCTTTTCTGCATCCATCGATAACGATAACATATATTCGGTCAACAAGTCTTTCGTTATTTGTTATTTTGGTATATACACCCGTTTCCTTTGGAATAGTTCTAAAATAGAGTATATGTGCAGAAATTCCCATAACTACTGTGAGTAAAAGGAAAACAAGGTAAGGGATGAATAAGTTGTGCATCAGATTGTTTATAGGATTTTGAAGAAAAAGCGTAAGCATAAACACACTGATAATGAGTTTAGGAAGTTGTTCTAGTGCATTTCCACTTGTTGAGTCAGGATTGGTCAAGACAAGTTTCCAAAATTTCTTAAAGTTTGTAAGCGGTGCTCCAACTCTAAAATAGTAGTATATAGACCCCCACAGAACTATAGTAAAGAAGAAATAAAAAAATAGAATCAATATCAAAGAAAGTAAGTCGATATACTGGAATAGAAGGAAGAAAATGCCTAAAAGAACCCAAAGCAAGGCCCTATATTGTAGAGGAAAATCAAAGATTACAAAGGTTATGAAAAAGGGAATCATAAACAAAACTGACAAGACTAGAGCACTGTAACTATATTCAATCAACCACGTTGGCATATTTAGATTAAGAAAAACGTTTGCACCGAACAAAATCACTATTGGATAAATTATAATGCGCAATATTAAAATAAAACCAGAAAATATCAAAAAGAATGACTTACCTTCATTAAATAAATTCCAAATCCGGGCAGCGAAAATTTCTATTGGCTTTGGTTTATTTGGTTTCTCAATAGACAGATCCACTGAATGTGGCGGAGTTAATGGATATTCACGAGCTTCTTCTTGCATTATTATTTTGGTGAGAACTCTATCAGCGACAATTCCAATAAATAATATAATCACAAAAAGTGCAATGAATAAAGGATACAAACTCACCTTAAGTTTTAAAATCTCTTGACCAATAGCAACTATTATTGATACTCGAACAACTGCGCCAAACAGTGTTATAGGGAAATATTTTTTCCACGGGTATTTTGTTGCCCCGCAAACAAAATTCATAGGTCTAAAAGGCAGAAATGGTATGCACCGTGTTGCAATAAGAAGTGGGTCGCCACGTTTGTTAAAAAACTGTATCATACGTTCAATTTTTTTCTTTTGTAAAAACTTCCGTATCCAGGGGACCTTTTCGGAAAGTAAATAAGTATAGGAATACGAAAACATAGAACCTATAAGAATTCCAACTGTTCCAATAACTATCGTGAGCAGTGGAGGAATTTGGGTAAGTAGGACGATAACAAAGAATTCTAATGCTAACGCGACAATAGGTACTGCTTCAATAAGAACCAGAATTCCGAAAACAATTATAACTGATATTAACGTTGGATCAAGTTCAAAAGCCATGGCATCTCGTTCCTACGATTTTTTTATATGGAAGTTTTTGAAAATGGTATGTGACAACTCAAGAGTTCATTTAAAAATGCTTACCTTAGGTTTGCGGGGTTTTTGTATTGATTAAGAACAAAGCAGAATTAATTAAAAATGCACGTAATGAAAAGGACAAACGGTGCAGAGAGATCTTACTTGATATCGTAGAAAAAGCAATTAGTTCAGTTGATCCAAAAAACGCAATCCAAAAATGTGTACAATTTGAGCGAGAAGTTAATATCTTGCATATTGAAAATCATAACTTTGATCTAAAAAAACTGCAAAGGATCTTTGTAGTAGGGGGAGGTAAAGCTAGTGGAACTATGGCAGAAGCATTGGAAGCCATCTTGGGAGATAAAATAACCTCAGGTGAGGTAAATATCTTACGAGGAACAAAATCAAGTTTTAAAACAAAATATATTAACTTAAATGAAGCAGATCATCCAGTTCCTTCAATTGATGGCATAAATGGTGTTAAGAAAATGCTAGACTTAGTGAGTCAAGCTAAAGAGGATGATTTGATTATTGCATTGATCTCAGGCGGTGGATCTGCCTTAATGCCAGCTCCAGCTGAAGAGATTTCATTAGAAGAAAAGCAGCAAATTACAAAGAGTCTTCTAAAATCCGGCTCTACGATTCACGAGATTAATACTGTCAGAAAACACATTTCGAATTTTAAAGGAGGGCAACTTGCAAAACATGCTTGTAAACATGGCGCTTCATTGATTAGTTTAATCTTATCAGACGTAGTACGTGATCCTCTGGATTCCATTGCATCAGGTCCTACTGCCCCTGATGAAACCCATTATCAAGACGCCGTTGAGATTCTTCAACGCTATAAGCTTTGGGATGAGACACCAGAGACCATAAAGAGACGTTTAAATAATGGTCTCGCTCAAAAAATTCCAGAAACACCCAAAGAAATGCCACCTTCCTGTTATAACGTTATAATTGCTAGTAATTTTATTGCTTGTACTGCTGCTAAACGTAGAGCAGAAGAACTCGGATTAAATAGCATCATTTTAACATCAGTGTTGGAAGGTGAAGCGCGTCAAATCGGCATTGCTTTTGCAGCAATAGCAACAGAAATACATACGCATGAACAACCACTCCCTAAACCATGTGCAATCATAGCAGGTGGAGAAACAACTGTAACAGTAACTGGAACTGGAAAGGGAGGACGAAATCAAGAAGTAAGTTTAGGGGCGGCTATGAAATTAGGAGAAAATGTGGAAGGAGTTGCTTTTGGATCTATTGGTACTGATGGAATCGATGGACCTACAGACGCAGCAGGAGCGCTTATTGATCCTTCAACAGTATTAAGAGCAAAAGAAATGGGATTAAATCCCCAACAACGTTTAGAAAACAACGATGCATATCATTTTTTCCAGGAACTCAACGATTTGGTACTTACTGGTCCAACCGGCACTAATGTGATGGATTTGATCATCATAGTATGTATTTAAGAATAGTGAGCTTCAGATCTTCAAGATAGTTTGGTTTTCAAGCAATTCGTTTAAATAACTTCTCCAATTGTTTACTACTTATTCGTATCAGAGTTGGCCGACCATGAGCGCAGGTATATGGATTCTCAGTCTGAAAGAGATTCTTTATTAAAGATAGGCTTGTATCAGCAGAAAGTTTATCACCGGCCCTTATAGCGGAGTGACACGCCATCAATTTGATTATTGTTTCCTTTAGTGTTTCTTTGTTTTCTAGATCACCAGATGAGATTAATTCCTCAATCATTTCCTTTATTTCATTAACATCTACAGGGCCGATTGGTAGACTACGAATAACGAATGTTGTTCCTCCAAAGTGTTCAATATTGAGCCCATATTCATTTAATGCGTCCAAGTTGTTTTTTAGCATCTCACTTTCGTGCGATTTAAGTTCTATCTTTAGCGGAGCAAGAAGTTCTTGGGTATCTATTGAGTTCATGTATTTCTTGGTTAGTTTTTCAAGTTGCACACGCTCATCTGCAGCATGTTGATCTACAAGTATGAGCCCCTCTTTATCTTGAAATATAAGATATGTGAAATGAGCTTGCCCTAGTAGGACTAGATCACCTAATTTATCTATTGTAAAGTCCTTCCTTAGAAGAGCTACAGGCTCTGCTGATGAATCGAAGTAACGTAGTGGTGGAGTTATTGAGGTGATTTCGGGTTTACCCATAGTCGTTTTCACAGTATCTTCAGACTTACTTATATCATGACTGACAATTTCTTCGATTAGGGTATCTGGACTTATTGTTGCTCTCAAAAGTGGTTCTTCTCTAATTTCTACAGAAGGAATATGGTCCTTTTCAGCTAGTGCATTAATAATTGATGTTTTAAGCGCCTTTAAAATTAGTTTTTCTTTACTAAAACGTATTTCACGTTTTGTTGGATGAACATTAACATCGACTTCTTTAGGGTTTATTTCTAAATTGAGGATTATAATGGGATGTCGCCTTTTTTCCAGTAATTGACCATAAGAATTTTCAATATTCTTCGTAAGTCGGCTATCCTTAATGTATCTTGAGTTCACAAAAATCGATTGATATGAACCATCCCCTCGTGTTAAATTTGGACTTGAGATATATCCAGTTATTTTGATGTCATCTGTTGAATAATTGACTGAAATCATCTCTTGAGCAATATCTTTCCCATAAATATCAGTAATTCTACCAAGAAGTGTTTTACTTGGAGTACTAATAATATCTCGATCATTATGAATAAGTTGGAAATAGATAGTTGAGTAGCGTAATGTATAATGCCGTATAACATTAAAAATGTGGTTAAACTCAGTTGGGGCAATTTTCAAGAATTTTTTTCGTGCTGGTGTGTTGTAAAAGAGATCACGAACAAAGATCATTGTTCCAATTGGAGATGCAACTTCTGATTTCTCTTTGATTATTCCACCCTCTGCAATTATTTTTGTACCTGTAGTTTGACCCTTAATCCTTGTGGTCATTTCCATTCGTGAAACAGCACAAATACTCGCTAAAGCCTCTCCTCTAAAGCCTAAGGTAGATACGTTTGTTAAATCTGTAGCATTCCTTATTTTTGAAGTCGTATGCCTAAGTAAAGCTAACTCTGCATCTTCTTGTGATATTCCATTTCCGTTATCTGAGACATAAATTGACTTTTTTCCTCCTTCTTGGATCTTAACAATGATTTTTGTTGCACCCGCATCAATTGCATTTTCGAGTAATTCTTTAACGACTGCCGCTGGGCGTTCAACGACTTCTCCCGCGGATATTTTGCTGATAGTTTCTTCCGATAAAACGACAATTTGGCTCAATGAGAAATCACTCTGTGTAGTTATTTCTTATCTTCTTCATTTAGTTTCTTTTTTAATTCATTGAGTTTATTCAGGGCATTCAAAGGTGTAATATTATCCAGATCTATTTTCTTAAGTTCATTAATTATCTTATCACCCAGAATATGCTCTGGAGAAATTTCTTGCATAGGATCTAGCCTTTCACCTTTATTAGAGTTTAATTCATTAACATCAAAAAGTGTTAGTTGTGTTAATTGCGGTTTGCTGGTAGGGAGTTTCTTAGATTTAAGAACTGTAGGCGTTTCCGCACTTTCAAAAACATCTAGGATTTCTTTGGCTCTTGTAACAACAGCCTGGGGGAGTCCCGCTAATCTTGCCACTTCTACTCCATAACTTCGATCAGTTCCTCCTGGCAAAATCTTGTGTAAGAACAAAATCACCTGACCTTTTCTTTTGACTGCAAATTGATAATTCCTTATGCGAGGATAATAATTCGCTAATTGATTTAGTTGATGATAATGCGTTGCAAAAAGCGTTTTTCCTGCAGAATACGAGTTTTGATGCAAAAATTCTGTAATTGCCCATGCCAAGGCCATGCCATCATAAGTCGATGTGCCACGACCAACTTCATCAAGTATAATCAAGCTTTTCGCTGTTGCATTATTGAGAATATTAGCTACTTCAACCATTTCAACCATAAACGTGCTCAATTCCATGGCGATAAAGTCCCATGCCCCTACTCTCGTAAAAATACGATCACATAATCCAATTTCTGCGTGATCACATGGAACAAAACATCCAATATGAGCCATTAGTACAATTAGAGCAACTTGTCGAAGATAAGTACTTTTTCCAGCCATGTTCGGGCCCGTAATAATCATTATTTGGTTTTCATGCGAATCTAGATGCGTATCATTTGGAATAAAGTTTTCTTCGCCAAGTACCTTTTCTACAACTGGATGTCTTCCGCCTTCTATGTTAATATCGTCACTATCCAGAATATTTGGTTTGATATATTGGTTCTGTGATGCGATTTCAGCAAAAGTAGATATGACATCTAAAATAGCAATACTTTGTGCGTTCTCTTGAATTTTATCAATCTGTTTAGCTGTTTCCTGTCTAATCTCACAAAAGATTTCATATTCGAGGTTTTTGATTTTTTCGTCAGCACCTAAAATTTTATCCTCCCACTGTTTTAGTTCTGGCGTTATGAATCGTTCTGAATTTACTAATGTTTGTTTACGGATATAGTCTTCCGGAACTTTCCCTTTTCGAAGAGCCGCTTGTGTTATTTCAATATAATAGCCAAAAACGTTATTAAAACCTACTTTGAGTTTATCAAATCTTGTTCGGCGTCTTTCTTCCTTCTCATAATTAAGAATCCAATCTGTTCCTTCGGAAAGGACGCTTTGAAGTTCATCAAGACTTTTATTAAAACCAGGTTTGATTATATTACCCTCACGAACTGACGGAGGGCATTCTTCTTTAATGGATCGCTCAATTAGTTGAATTAAACCTGATAGATCATAAAGATGGTCTTTTAATGATAAAATTAGTTTGGAATCTGTGTTTAGTATACCTTTTAATTCAGGAATATGTAACAAAGAATCCTTTAGAGCTAGGAGATCTCTACCATTAGCTTTTCCTAAGCCAACTTTACTAATTATTCGCTCAATGTCACTAATATTCGTAAGAATGTCCCTTAAATTAGCAAGTAAGAGTGTATTGGTTACAAAAACTTCTACTGCATCTAATCTTTCTTGAATTTTTTCTTTGTCATTTAATGGATGCCTTAACCATTTTTTAAGGAGACGGCTGCCCATAGTTGTGTGAGTTCGATCCAAAATCTCAAGCAGTGTGAACTGTGATGTTCCATCTCTTAAATTTCTA
>JAEOSF010000122.1 GCA_016840515.1 Candidatus Borrarchaeum yapensis
TGAAGACTCTCAAATTTCCGGGCAAACAATAACAGTGATGGCTTTAGTTATTTTATCAACCTTGATATTTCCCATCCTTGCAAGAAGATTAAAAATTCAACTATTTCGTTAATGCATCATTTCCCGAGAGATACTCAAAGCGCGCGCCAAAGAACCCCAACGAGCCACCGGCAACTGTGCTAAAATCTATAATCAAAAACACTATGTTATAGAGCACAAAGAGATATTTACTGGAAATTTATAACAACAATACCTTAGTACATGAAAGGATTTGAAGAGGTCCCTGGGAAGTGTATGCAACACGTGCTTTAAGTAGTATCGCTGGCCTCATTAGAGGCCGAGACTATTATAAGAAATATGAAAGAATGTACAGTCGAAATCTCAAGAAAATTCCTTCTTTCAAGTTAATTTTGAAACTAACCAAAGGCCAAGTTCTTGATGTTGGATGTGGAATCGGTTATCTCTCAAAGCTATTCCAAGATTATGTAGGCATCGATATCAATAAAAAGGCGATTAACATAGCGAAGAAAAATACTGGACGCGCGTATGTAATTTGCAGCGCTTACCATCTTCCTTTTCGTGCAAAAATATTTGATACCTGTATCTTATATGATTTCATCGAGCATATACGAGATGTTGAAAAAACCCTTAGTGAAATGAAACGAATTAGCCGATCAAAAGTGATTATAAGTTGCATTAACTTTCGCTCATATTATGAATTAGTTACATATGATGAAACTCATGTTAGTTGCCTTACATCTGACGAACTTTCGACGTTGTTAAGAAAGTATTTCAGAAAAATTCGTATGTTCAAAACTAGCGGAATATTCTTGGCTCCAGAATCTGTGAACATTATTCTAAGTAAATACTTTCCCAATCAAATTGTTTTGGAGGCTTCACAATGAAGAAGCGATACATTTTAGTCTTATCCGCTGGATTAGGAATTGGAGTCCTTTTGAGATTTCTTAATTTGCTCTATTTTCATACATTAGAAATAGATGAAGCCATATATGCTCAAGTGATTTTTGCAATGACCAAAGGGTACATTCCTTATAAAGACGTAGTTTTTGTTCATCCCCCAGTTTACTTATATATAGAGTATTTCGTCATGTTGGTGAACCCCAATCTTCTAGTACTGAGAAGTTTTAACGTCTTGTTAGGCATTGCAACCATATGCCTCCTTTTTTATATTGGTACATTGACATTTTCGAAAAGAACAGCATTTATCGCATCTGGAATCTATGCGCTTTATCCTTTAGCTATATATAGTAATAAAATAGCTTTAGTTGACAACGGTTTAACCTTCTTTACGACACTCATGATGCTCTTCTTTGTAAAGTATCTTAAAGGAAAAAAGGTGAAATATTTGGTTCTTTCAGGAATGTTCGCAGGCATTTCTTTCATGACCAAATACAGTGCACTTTTAGTTATTGGCGCGCTCGTGTTGTTTTCCATGTTCACCTTTTTTAGAGGAAAAATCATAGATTTGCTCATCTACATTATAAGCACCCTAATTTTTCCACTTGCTATGTTTTTTTTGTTACTACTAACGAATATTTGGCCTTTCTTCTTCGTACAAACGATACAGTGGCAAATCATCCGCTTTGGTATGTTCGCCGATGAAAAACTTTGGTTTTTCATTCAAATAGTTCTTTCTCTATCCCCTCTTATTGTTCCTGTACTGTTCACAACAACTCGTAACATAAGAGATAAAAATTGGCAATTGATAATGGCTTGGTTCTTTGTACCCTTAGCAACATTTCCTTTCTCAAAAGTTGTATTCTTGCAATATGGTTTTTCGCTCGTTCCTCCACTAAGCATACTTGTTGCAAGAGGAGTAGACCGCTATATTCCCAACGATTTTTCTTTCACGAGAAGCATGCGCAAAATTTTACAGTTAAAATTAATTATGAAGAAAATCGTACCTCTTACCACTATTACATTAGTCGTTATCTCCATTTTTGTGATATTTTTGTTTTCAACCCCTTTTGCTCACAACATCCGTTGGGTTCTTTTCGAGGGTGTTATTGGCAGCAAGTCGAGTGCTATGTTAATGCAGAACCAGATGAATTTAGGAGACTATGTCAAGAATTTGACAACGCCGAATGACAAGATATGGACCAGCGATGCGTCTATTGCTTTCTTCGCTGAAAGAATGATAGTTGAACCTAATTCTGAATACTGGAAACTCCAAGGGTTTTTCCAAGATGTGTGGGGATATGGATGGACTAAAGATGACTATCGCGGCCCAATTAAAGGTTACCCAACAGGCCTCATTAGCATTCACGATATTCAATCAGCATGGGAAGAAGAAAAGCCTAAGGTTATCGTGATCATTAGGACAAGCTTAGTTGATTATTTTATTTGGCACGGAATCGACAATCCTTATCACTTTGAACAAGGACTAGCCAATTATATAGAATCTCATTATCATCTAGAAAATACATTCGATATGCAAAACATTGAGGTTTGGATAAGAGACCAAAGTGCGCCAGATTAACGGAAATCTCATAACCGTTCTATCAACCTAACAGGTTTAAAGCGCCATAAGAAAAACTATTCAGAACTTTTTGAAGCAAAATTTTAATGTTCAATTGTAAGATCGAATTTAA
The DNA here is from genome assembly GCA_016840515.1 of Candidatus Borrarchaeum yapensis. GTDB lineage: Archaea > Asgardarchaeota > Sifarchaeia > Borrarchaeales > Borrarchaeaceae > Borrarchaeum > Borrarchaeum yapensis. The sequence continues at coordinate 2,613 of JAEOSF010000122.1, forward strand.
GCTAATTCTTTGATGAATGTGACAAAATTGTTTAATATTGAAGGTTTACGTATTCAAGTTACCTTTTGATGATTTTTCGCCAAACTTCAATTCTGACCTTAACTTCTTCCAATGCGTGCTCATAGAACGCTACGTTTTTATTTTCGAGTTTCGCTACCACTTTGTCTAGAGGGAGTTCGTTGTCTTTAAAAAAGCGGAAGAAAAAGCTCGGAAAGG
>JAEOSF010000079.1 GCA_016840515.1 Candidatus Borrarchaeum yapensis
CAATTCACATTGAAAGCCTTATACCATCCAAATGGTGATCTTACAACATTATAGCCTTTTTCAGAGAGTAATTCACTTAGACTTTTCAAAATTTGTTTAGCAGCAGCTGGAGATGATAATTGTGAACTTAAGTGAGCATAGGGATAAATCACGATATTTGACTCTCCCAGTTCTTCAGTTAACTCTTGAATTTTCTGTGAGGCTTGTTTTATCGCCATATCAGTATTTTTTTCATCAGATTTTTCGACAGAAATGAAAATGACCAATACACGTTCAGAAGTCTCATAATGTTCATGTTCAATTTCTTCTGCATCTTTGGTTGCTTTTTGCTTTACTTCATAACTAAAACCATTCGAATGAATTGATAATAGTTTCAAGAGATTCACCAGTTTTTTTGATAGCTTATTAATTAGACAACTGTCTAAACCGCAAAATTTTAAGAATCTATCTGAGTTCATGTTAATCAAGTCATAGCATATTGAAGATTTTGCTTTTCGATGGTGAGAATACTGCTAAGCGATAAAGAAATAACTAGAGAACGAATACGATTACAATGCTTAGGCATAAAGAGCGAAGGAATTCATAAAGGTAGAAAAGGAGGAGCAGGTCCAACTGGTGGCAGATCTATGATTTTTCCCAATGGGACACTGGGAAATGTGCCACTCAGAGGAAATTTCGTACGTAACTCTCCTTATACGTTAAGGGAAGTCGATACAGAGGTATATGAAATCTGGCATGACTTACGTGAAGAGTCAATAATGAAAGTAGGTTTCGTTCCCAGACCGAAGTTTTATGATAAATTCACTACAGACGATATTCCGATGTGGAAGCTTTCCGCACTTCACGGCGCCGATTGTGTTGCAACGACATTAAATAGATACTGTTTCCTCTGGCGAAAAGGAAAGCAGTGTAGGTTCTGCTCGATTGAAATGGCAATTAAATCACATAATGGGATGAGTTTAGCAGTAAAGAAACCGAGATGGTTTCGTGAAGTTGTCTGCGAGGCATACAAGGAGGGAGTCTGTAATCACATCACCCTAACTTCTGGGACACCAGGCACTCCAGACAAAGGCTGTAAATTAACAGCAGATGTTGTTAGTGAGGTAAAACGCTATGTAGATGTTCCAATTCATGGTCAGGTTGCCCCATTAGACGAAGATGAATTTCATTATTATGATATGCTCAGGAATTCAGGTCTTGATACCCTTGGAATACATGCAGATGTTATCGATCCAGAGGTCATAAAAGTCATGTGCCCTGGAAAAGAAGACTTTGGATGGGAAAAATATATCAAGGCATGGAAATATGTTGTAGACCTCTTTGGTGAGAATCAAGTAACTTCTTTTGTATTGGCAGGTCTCGGAGAAAGAGACAATGTGCTTATTGAAGGCATGAAAAGAATGGCCAGCATCGGTGTCATTCCATATTTGATACCATTTAGACCCTTACCAGAAACACCTCTTGCAGATGCACGACCTCCAGATCCTGAAAGAATGATTCGACTTTTTGGAGAGTTGCGACAAATTGTTTTAGATGCAGGTCTCGATGTATTTAAGAATAAAGGTGGCTGTATGAGATGTGGGGCCTGCAGTTCCAACAGAGAAGCAATTAAGTATGGAATTTAATTTATAAAATTTGTTTTTTTTTAGAAATTTACATTAAGGACTTTCAATTTGGTTAAAAGATGTTGTTTTGATTTGGTTATAGCCTTTTTTTTGAAAGCGATGGAGGCAACAAATAAATAGCACGAAAATAAATCAGAAATTGGAGAGAAACTAATGACAACGCAGGAGAAAAGTATGTTTCAATCACTTTCCGAACTGTTAGAAGAATTAAATGCAAGGGGGAATTTTGGTGCGAGCGCTATTGCCAGTGAAGATGGTCTTGTCATGGCAGAACACATCCGTAATAACCTCAGCAGAGAAGCTTTAGCAGCCGTTTCTGCCCTTGTTTATGCTATGGGACAAAGAACCCAAGATTATCTACAATTAAAGAAGATAGATGGTATTGGTTTTGATTCACCTTTGGGTCGTATTTATTTTCGTCCAATTGCTATTCGTGAAGAGAAGAGAAAAACGAATTTAATTTTAACAGTAATTGGAGACAATTCGACCCCTAGTTTTAAAGAAAGGCTTAATATCTTATTATTTAAACGCTCTTTGGTTGAAACGCTTTTAAATTGGGCAAAACAATCCATAATTCAAATATTCAATGAATCTAATATTTAAAATACTTTAAATTTGACTATAGTAGCTATTGTGATGCTAGTTAATCGCGATGCTTTTTTACTTTAATTTTGCCATACTTACTTTTGAATGAACTTATAGTCAATTGAATTTTCGGATTAAGATTATTTGTAGTCATTTTTCAAGCAAGTTCTTTTGCGTTTAGCACTTTCTTATAATATTATGACATGCCTCACCCTAAGATTCAACAGAATCTTATTCGAAACAACAAAAATGTTTAACAATCGACTTTGCATACATGGTGATAATCAATAATTCAGAGAAGGGAAATATTTATGGACATTCAAAGTTTCCTTGAAGAAATCGTTGGAGAACAATATGTACTTACTGAAGATTTTGAAAAAATTGTTTATTCGAGAGATGCAAGCATTGAACCACCTGTATTGCCAGATTATGTCGTAAGACCGAGAACTATTGAAGAAATTCAAAAAATTTTTACTTTCATTAATTCGGCATCCTATAATCACCCAATTCATATCAGATGTTCTTCAACAAGTTATTGGGGAGGTGGAGTACCTGCTAAGAGGAGCATCGTCCTTGATTTAAGCAGAATGAATGAAATTATAGAAATAAATGAGGAGACACAATGTGTTACAGTAGAGCCAGGGTTAACATTTGGTGAATTACATACAGTCTTGGAGCATAAAGGATACAGAATAGGCGAACGCCCAGAATCAGCATATTCTGCTTGTATCGGTGGGCATGTCGCTTCAATGGGTGCAGGTTTAGGTCAATATATTTTTGGAAATCAAGGTGATCAGATAACAGGATTAAAAATTGTATTACCTAATGGGACACTCTTAACTACTGGATCTGGAGCACTTGAAAACGTTCCAAAATTTACCAAATGGATGTTTGGTCCGGATCTTTCAGGCTTATTTATTGGTTCAGAAGGTGTTTTAGGCGTCATTGTAGAGATCACATTAAAGCTCTATCCACTCCCAAAGTCTATGGCATTTGCGACTTTTGCCTTTGAAAATATTGAAAATACTATAGAGACTGTTCATCAAATTCAAAAAAAGCTATTTTCGATTCAATATTTATCATGTTTCGAAGGCTCTAGTTTTATTGAGACATATCCACAACTTGATTGGGGAACCAAGGCAGATCATGGTATTGTATTAACAATCGTAATTGAAGGTCGGAGTCAAGAAGATGCAAATATTCAAAAAGAAGAGATAACGCTAGAGGCGCTAAAACAAGATGGAGAAGATTTAGGAGAGGGGTTTGCACGTGATATTTTCTGGAAAAATCGATATAACTGGGCAGTAACGCGAACACTTCGAAAAGGCTTGCGAACAATCATTTTATTTCGCGTTCCAACGAAAAAAATACCCTTGTTCTGGGAAGAAACCCGTATCATCGGTGAGCAGTTTAGTCTCGAAGTTGGACGAAGCTGTCAGGCAAGAAGTCGCCATTTTATTAGTTATCACCCCTCAATTCGCTATTCAGAAAAGACCCCTGAAATATGGGAAAAGGTCAAAGAATGTAAAAATGCGCTATACTTACGATTTATCGAACTAGGTGGAATGCCATGTCGATTACCAGGACAATTGCCTGAATCTATCACACATAAATTCAAACATTACCTATTATTTCTTAAGAAGCTAAAAAAGTGTATAGATCCTAATAATATAATGTCGCCGAACAAAATCGCAGGATTGTAGAGAAGTGATCAATTCAACATCTGAATTTCTCGCTGAAGCGTTATATAAATGTGGCAGATGCTCTTATTGCCGAGGATATGGTGCAGAAACCCCTATCATTTGTCCAGCATATGAACTTACAGATAGACTTGAAGTTGCATCTCCTAAAGGACGATTGCAGATTGCAAGACGCCTACTTGAAAACTCTATAAGATCCAGTAAAGAACTCTCACAATCCTTCTTTTTGTGTTCTTTATGTGGGGATTGTAAAGATAAATGTATTGAAGGAATCGATACTACAGAAGTATTTGAAGTTATACGAGAAGTATTAGTTGAAAAGAATGTTGGGATCGATACTCACTCAAAATTTATGGGATCAGTTGTTGAAAATAACAATCCTTATTTCGAACCACATGAAAAGCGATTTGCATGGTTGCCAAAGCATCTCGAAACAGGCAATCCCGTAACACCAGAATATGCTTATTTTGTGGGATGCACTTCTGCTTACCGAAGGCAACCTATAGCAGTGACAACTACAGAAATTCTCCATAAGGCTAATGCAAAATTCACGTTTATGGATGAAGTTTGTTGTGGATCTCCTTTGTTACGAACTGGTCATAAGGAAGTCGCTAAAAAACTAGCTACGAAAAATATTGAGACCATTACAAAAACTGGCGTTAAAAAGGTCATAACATCCTGTGCGGGATGCTATAGAACCCTTAAACAGGATTACCCAGTACTTCTGGAACGGGAACTTCCATTTAAAATAATTCATTCGGCAGAATTGCTCGCAGAACTAATAAAAGATGGGCGGTTAGAATTATCGGATGATAAACAGATGAAGGTGACATATCATGATCCTTGTCATCTTGGGAGACACTCAGGAGTCTATGATCCTCCTAGGGACGTTCTAAAAAGTATTCCAAACATTAAATTTGTTGAGATGTCTGAAAATAGAAATAACGCGCTCTGTTGCGGAGCGGGAGGAGGATTTAGAGCAGGTTATAAAGATTTGTCGATTGAATTGGCAGCTTTGCGTGTATCTCAAGTTAAAAAAATAGATGCAGAAATCCTCGCGTCATCGTGCCCTTTCTGTCACTATAACCTAGAATTAGGACGAGATAAAATAGATAAAAACCTCAAAGTTGTAGATATTACTGAACTTATAGCTAAACGACTCCTTTAGCAAGGAAGGACTTGAGTTTTGACCGAAACAGATTTGTGGCTTCAAAAACTACAAGATGAGGATTCAAAAGTAAAAGAAGGTGCAATATATGCCCTGGGTGAACTCGGTGACACAAGTGCTGTAGAGCCGTTGATTATTATGCTCGAAGATCCTTCGTCTGATGTTCGAAAAAGTGCTGCGGTAGCATTAGGTTGGTTGAAAGACATAAGAGCCGTGAATCCTCTTTTAAAGTACCTTAAGAAGGCCCAGGCGAGCGAGTTCAGTTCAATAACCTATGCACTCAGCGAATTAAAAGATAAGAAGGCTGTTGAACCACTAATTCAAATAGCACTTGAATCTGATTTTCAACAGATACGCAAACCTTGTATTCGTGCACTAGGCAAATTGAATGATAAAAGAGCGATAATCCCATTTATCGAAATTCTTTCAAATAAAGAAGCAAGAGACTTCCATATTTTCACTAGTGAAACTCTTGACAGAATGTTAGATGACGAAGGAATTAAAGAACTTATCCACGCATTTGATTGTTTAAATGAGGCTGAAAAATGGATTGCATCAAGTAAATTAAGGGAATTAAGTGAAAAAAGCTTTGAACCACTGATCCACGCTATAAAAGAAGGAAGTGGAGATATCAGAAAATATTCGATCATAACAATTGCAGAAATGAAAGAAATAAAGGATATTGAGTTCCTTAATCAATTTATTGACGATGAAAACCTGAAATATTATATTGCAATCGCCTTTGGGAAGCGTGGTAATACAAGAGCATTAGATATCTTAATTGAGGGACTTACACATCTTTCTACATGGGTAAGAGAACATTCGGCTTTAGTTTTAGGTATAATAAAAGATAGAAAGGCCTTTGATGCGCTAATAATAGCATTAAAGGATACAAACCGAGAAGTTCGTGCGGCTGCTGCGTTTGCTCTTGGTGAACTAAAAGATGAAAAGGCTATCGATCCATTAATTCAAGCCATGATTTCTGAAAAAGGCGAGGATTGGTATACAAAAGGAGCTTTTGTTCGGGAAACTATCGCTAAAGCGCTTGGAGAAATAGGTGGCCATGCTTCTAAACCGCTTTTAACAATCTTTGAAGAAAGTAAAGATTGGAACCTTCGTTTTATTGCTGCTGTGGCTTTAGCAGCAATGAAACACCATGTAGGAATAAATTACTTAGTTCGAGGGTTACTGCAGGGTACCTTATTTTTGCAGTATGCATGTCGTAGAATAGTCAAAGAATTGGTCAAGGAAAATAAGATTTCGCCAGAAATACTCAAAAAACACCAATGGACATTCAGGTGGGAATAACATCACTTAAATTATCTGATGGTTTTTTCTGCTTCTCACGTATAACTTCGAATTGATAATCTCCATAAAACTTTAAAAGAATGGATTTCAATTGATATCACCATTGAAGCATTAGAGTATTCTCGAACCTTCAAGTAATTTCATCTCTTAAATTATGCGGTTTGTACGAAAAAAAATTATTTCTCTCTGAAAAAATTGCTACAAAGTGATTTTCTATGACTAACTTAGATGAATTGCTACAAAGATTAAACGACAAGGATTCTAAGGGAAGGGAAGAAGCACTGTATGCTCTGGGTGAACTAGGTGACATACGTGCTGTAGAGCCGTTGATTGATATGCTTGAAGATCCATCGTTCCGTGTGCGAAGGGGTGCCGCTGTGGCGTTAGGTTGGCTGAAAGATAAAAGGGCTGTTGAACCGCTTTTAAAGTACCTTAAGAAGGCTCAGGCGAGCGAATTTAGTTCAATAACCTATGCCCTTAGCGAATTGAAGGATACGAAGGCGGTTGAACCGCTAATTAAAATGGCGCTTGAATCAAAATCTCAACAGATACGTAAACCTTGTATTCGTGCACTAGGTAAAATGAATGATAAAAGAGCTATTATTCCGCTAATAGAAATTCTTACAAAAAATGAAGCTTTAGATTTTCTTGCTTTCACTAGAGAAACTCTTGACAGGATGTTAGATGCCGAAGGAATTATAACACTCATCCAAGCATTTGATTATTCAAATGAGGCTGTGAAATGGTTCGCATCTAAAAAATTAAGTGAGTTAAGCGAAAAAAGTTTTGAACCACTTATACACGCCATAAAAGAAGGAAATGGAGAAATAAGAAAATATTCTATCATAACAATTGCAGAAATGAAAGAAATAAAAGATATTGAGTTCCTTAGTCAATTTATTGACGATGAAACCCTTAAATATTATGTTGCAGTAGCATTAAACCGAGGCGATACACAGGTTGTAAACATCCTAATTGAAGGACTTACTCATCATTCCGTATGGATAAGAGAACATTCTGCTTTAGCGTTAGGTAAAACAAAAGATAAGAAGGGGTTTAATGCACTAATTGTAGCACTCAAAGACCCAAGACGAGAAGTTCGAGCTGCAGCAGCACTGGCTTTAGGTGAATTAAGAGATGAAAAAGCAATAGAGCCATTAATTCAAGCTATGATTGACGAATCGAGTGAAAACTACTATACGAAAGGTGCTCTTGTTCGGGAAGCGATCGCTGAAGCTCTTGGGAAAATAGGTGGTAGAGCTTCTGACCCTCTTTTAAAGATTGCTGAAAATAAGAATATTTCATGGAATATTCGTTTTTTTTTCCTAGTCGCTTTAGTTGAAATGGGAAACAAACAAGGAATGGATCTCATATTAGAAGGGATGAATCACTCTTTATGGTATATGCGTTATAATTGTTCCACGATACTCAAACGATTTGTCAAGGAAAAAAAGATTCCAATTGAGAAAATTAGAAAGCCACTTGCATATTTCTTTGATCCTGCACGTATTCACTGAGCACTCCAGTTTAACGAGTGAAGTAATCTCGGAAGATCAATAGTAAAGAAAATTCTGTCAATCAACTGCCTTTAAAGGTTAGTTTCTTGTTTCTTCTAAGAGCTATGATTTCGATGTGGTATGATAAAAATTTATATAAAGTTCAGTATATATGGTCATATGTCGATATTTAATGGATGAAAGCATTTATTTATTTCAAAAAGGTAGCGAGGAGATGATATCTTGTCCGCTAATATGATTCGTGCAAAGGTATTTAAAGCAATAGCAGATCCTACTAGACTCGAAATCATTGAATTTTTAAAAGATGACGAGAAATGTCAGTGCGAAATCCATCCGGAACTGGAAAAAAGCCAATCAACAGTCTCACAACACTTAAAGATTTTAATAGACTGCGGAATTATAGAAATGAGACGCGATGGCCAAAAAAAAATGTATAAAATAAAAGAACCAGATGTACTGCAAATTATTGAATTAATTGATGACATAATAACAAAACATTATTCACAATTTGTCTTGACTTAAACAAACCAAATTGCTTAGGACGAATCTAAGACGTAAGATATTCAAGTGTAATATTTACATTAAATTTTTCCAGAATTTCTTAAACTATAAAATATTTAAATCCTTAAATGGAGGCTTTGCATGTCCCTTGAAATAGAGGAAGACGAGGACGAATTCAGAGTGATTTACAATAACAAAATGATGCATTTCCCCAAGCATCTATATTATTCTGAACAGGATATGTGGGCGAGAGTAGGGGGGTTCAGTGGAGTTGCAACAGTAGGGCTGACTGACTATCCTATGACATTGCTTAGAGAAATAACTTCTTTAGAAATTAAGGTTGATCCTGAGACTGTTGTGTCGCCCATGGAAGAGATTGGTTTTATAAAATCAAATAAAACTGAATTGAAACTATTTCCACCCGTTTCCGGCAAAATAATTGCTATAAATAGCAAGGTTAAAGACGAACCAGATGCAGTAAGAGATAATTATGAGAGAGGATGGCTGTTCAAAATACATCCAATTGAGTTAGATTCGGAACTTCGCGATTTAACTATTAATGCTAAGTACTATGTTAAAGTCTTGCAAGAACGTTTGCAAAAAGAACAATAAACTATGTACTTATACAGAGAGATTTAGGAAGATAAGTGCCTTATCTCTTGTTAGAATGAAAGTCCAAATTCATATGCCTTTTTAATTGCTTCTTGATTCTCTGAAACTTCTCCTTTTTCATACGCTTTTACTAAGAGTGTTCCAATGAATCTCATCCCTAAATAATCGAATGACATGTTAAACATGTCAACCAGAGGCTTACAAGCATCCGCTCCTTCTTCCGATGGAGTTACAAGAACGAATTTCTTGCCTTCTAGTTTTCTGTTTGCGACAAACGGTCGCATTCTATCAATTAAAAGTTTCATCTTTCCAGTTGGTCCGTACCAGTAAAGCGGTGTGCCGAAAATAATCAAATCTGCCTGCGCCATTTTTGGATAAATCTCTTGCATTCCATCATATAGGGGGCAGACGTAATCACCTTTTTTACATGCACGGCAATCAATACAAGGTGCTATATCATATTCGTACAGATACAATTTTTCGTTCTTATAACCTTTTTTTTCACAGCCCTTCAAAATCTCTTCAACCAGTATGTCAGTATTACCCTCTTTTCTGGGACTACCAATTAATGCCAGGATCTTCATAATATCCCTCATTAGGTCTTAGTTGTTAATAGAATATTCGTAAGGATCTCACTAAGCCTATCTAATTCTTCTATTTTTACATCTATTTCTTTTCCTAATAAACCGCTACTAAATATTTCTTTATTATTTGGCATAATCCCTATCACTTTATTGGATGGAACAGCATTTGTCAAATTATCTTTTATTTCTGCTTTGACTTTATTTAACACAAAATAAATTGGTTTACTGATCGTCTCCGCAAGGCTATTTATTTTGTGGGCTAATTGAATCGATTCGTACGATGGGTCGACAACCATTATTATTATATCAACTCCACGTTCGACTCCTCTCCCAAAGTGTTCAATCCCTGCATCTGTATCAACAATAGCTAGTTCACTATTGTCATTTAACTGAAGATTCTCAAGAAATTCACGTGCAAGCATAGCCATTGGACATGCGCATCCTTCTCCGACATCGTGGATTTTTCCAATGGCTAGAAGTTTGATGTTATCTTTCTCGGTAAGATATTCCTCGGGAATGTCTTCTAAACCCCATTTTTTCTCAAATAATTGTTGTTGTCCTCCTCTAGGCATTTTATCGAGGACACCCCTCGTTCCACCCCAATAGCGGGTGAAATCTTCAGGTAACTCTAATCCAAGATGCCTATGTAAGCCAAAATTTGACTCATCGCTATCTATCACAAGAACCTTGTATTTTTTAG
>JAEOSF010000012.1 GCA_016840515.1 Candidatus Borrarchaeum yapensis
AATTTTCTCTTTATTGGATGACTTTTTCTTTGCCATACAACTGAAAAAACATGTTCTGCAACAGATCTAAGATCTAAATCTCCAAAAAAGTCAATCGCAAGGACATCATAATTTGCTTTTTTAGCAGAAGTTGCAATGGGTCTTGCATTGAACGCAACAACTAAACAGAAGTTGCGATCGTTCTTAGAGTATGCGATATCTTCTTCCATTATCTTCCCACAGGAATAATAAATACATTAACGAAATCTTCATAATAAATTGAAATGATGTTCATAATGTTAGCATCATAAGAGAATATTGTTAGGACATCTATCTCAAAAAATTATCATATTAAATCTAAAACTAGGGGGATTAGTTGAGCTTAAGTGATGAAGATTATTGGGCCAGGCTGGCTTATGAAGCAAAACATGTTAAAAGTGAAGAACCTGGGTTTAAACCTGAAAAGGGGGATATTCGCAAATGGCATGGTTTCATCCTTGGTACTGAATTGTACGAAGGTGGCGTTTTTCAGATCGAAATTGAAATCCCTCGACAATTTCCTTTTTCACCTCCACATGTAAAATGGCTCACAGAAATCTGGCACCCGAATATTTACAAAGATAAAGTTTGTGTTGGGTTATTAGGTAAGGACTGGTCCCCATCGAATAGCTTGGTTGATGTCATTGAGACTCTTAGAATATTGTTGGCAGCGCCAAACCCTGCAGATCCTCTAAACACTTCTGCTGCTAATCAGATGGAAAATGATCTAGAACGCTTCAAGAAAACTGTAAAAGATTTTACTCAGCAATATGCTACTTGGGAAAAATTACAAAGTTGATAAATTCTCTCAAAATAAATGCACACCCATTGCGCATCTTATTTTTAAGATTTAATAATCGCTAATCTGATAATTTAAAATCAAGAATCTCTCGGGATGATTGTGTCTTCCTTTGGTGATCAAAATGAGCAAAAATAGCGACAGATATCATAGGCAAACTATAATGCCGAACTGGGATCAAAGAAAGATTTCTAATGCTACAATTTTTCTAGCTGGAATTGGGGCACTTGGGTGTGTTGTGGCAGAAATATTAACGATGATGGGTATTGGTAAATTAGTGATTGTGGATTTCGATACTGTTGAACTTTCAAATTTGAACCGTCAATGGCTATTCCGTGACGAGGATATTGGAAAATCAAAAGCTTTAGTTGCAAAAGAACATCTTAAAGTGCTAAATCCTTCTGTCGATGTTATTGCTTTTAATCAAAAGATAGAAGACATTCCAGAAAGCATTTATGCAACGTGCGATCTAATTGTTTCCTCTTTAGATACCTTTGAGGCACGCCGCTGGCTAAATTCAATGTGTGTTTCTGTAGGAAAACCACTGATTGATGCAGGTCTTTACGAATTCTTTGGTCATGTTCAGGTAATTATCCCTGGGTCAGATTCCGCCTGTCTTGAATGTCAACCCCTAATCCCCGAAACTCGATTACAGCAAGTATGCACACTCCCAGGTGAACCGAGGAAGAAGGAAAGAGATGAACCGAAGGAGGTATTTCCATCGGTTGGAACGATTTCTGCCGTAATTGGAGGAATTATGAGCCAAGAAGTTGTGAAACTGCTATTAGGGCTTGGGAGTCCTATTGGATATCTCTTTTACGATGGTTTTTCTGAAGAATTCACAAAAATTGATCTTACTAGAAGATTAGATTGTTTTGTATGTGGTGAAAAATGGAAACTTGATGAATTAAGATATTTCGCAGAAGGAGATGAAAAAATAGGCGAATTACGGAAGAGAATAGCATTGATCTACGGTCTTGCTGATCCTACGATGATCGTGGGAACAAAAATAGTTGACGACGAAATGAGCATTACTGAAGCAGAAATATCTGAGTTTGCACCGATCTTCGTTATCGATTCGACTGTGGCTAAACCGATACGAATAAGAGTTGTCTTAACTCATAATTCTGTTTGATAATATAACCTTATGCAAGAATCAAGATTAATCGGAAGGAAATCTTATGTCTTTCAAACTAGCTATTGTTGGTAAAGGGGGTGTAGGAAAGACCTTTTTAGCGGGAACTTTGGCAAGATTATTTGCGCAAGATGGTAAAAATGTTCTTGCTGTTGATGCAGACCCAAATATGAATTTACATGCAACAATGGGGATTTCTACAACTGAACTTCCTACTCCCATTGGTGAAATGAAAGAACTTGTTGAAGAAAGGACAGGAGTCCCTGCAGGAGCATCAGGAATGTTTGTTTTGAATCCGAGGGTTGATGATATACCTGATAAGTATCATGTTAGACAAGATGGGGCAAAACTTATTGTACTTGGAACAATAGAGACTGCTGGAGGTGGCTGTATTTGTCCAGAAAGCACTCTTTTGCGCGCATTGCTAAGCCACATAATTCTAAAACGTGATGATATTGTCATAATAGACTTTTATGCAGGTCTTGAGCATTTAGGAAGAGGTACAAGCAAGGGTGTAGATGCAATGATAACCGTTGTTGAACCAGGAACTAGATCATTAGATCTGGCAAAAAGAATTAATTCTCTTGGGGCAAGCCTTGGAGTTCCTCGCCGTTATATTGTGGGGAATAGGATTTCTAACGAGCAGGAAGAGAACTTCATAAAAAATGCAGCAATAGGATCTGATTTAGAATTACTTGGTCTCATTCCCAGAGATCCTGCCATTATCCAATCTGATATCATGGGTATTGCACCTATTGACTTTGCACCAGAATGTCCAGCGCTCGTTGCGATTCAAAATATCAAAGAAATACTAGAAAAGAAACTCGCTCCTCAGTGAAATAAGAGTTATCGAGCAGAATTGATGCATTAAACATCTAGATTTTTGCAAGGATTAATTCATGTCAGGTATATCTAACGTATTGCTAGAGATAATACGAATATTAAATACTTCAATTTCAGTTTGTAAATGTATAATCATTTTTTGGCGGCGACAAAAATGACACAATCTGAAATTGAAGTTGATGGAAACATCATTATCAATGGAAAGGCGTATCCTGCTATTGAACTTCTAAAAGCAATTAACAGGTCAGGTGCACTTTCTTTCGATGATGAAACTGCACAATTGATACTTAATGATATGCCTATTCAGCCAATTTATGGATCCACAAGAAAAAACGTATTTTCTCTATTATGTTATCATAGCTTGGCGTATTGTTGCCCTAGAACTCATAAATGTGATAAACGTGACGCTACATTGAAAATGCTTAACATCTCATTGGATGAGTATTCTCGTATTAAAGATGAGCATCATTCACTTTTTCTAGAGTTTGAACACACACATTCACATACCACTTACAGTGAGAATTCACCGTCTCGTGTAAATGATAATCTAGATCTTTCATCCTTTTTCGGTAATCCAAATGTAGATTCAAAGACAGAAAAAGAGAATACAGAGGATTTCCTTAAGGAATTTCTCTCAGGGGATGATTTTGACAGCAATAGTATGTGGGATAGTTCTTTAAACCAAAAAGAAGTCCGTTATGGTAGAAAAAATGTTCCTCCATCAACAGAAACAGGTTCACGTCACTTGAGTTATTCTGGCAAATGCCCGCGCTGTAGAAAGCGAAACTCTCCTGATGATAAATTCTGTTCTCGTTGTGGAGCTGAACTTAGAGATTGATACGTTCTTAAATATTCTAAATTCTCCCTAATCAGCCATTTTTCATTTTTCAAGGATCACCCTATTGGCGAGACTCTATCCATGTCCGGTAGTATAAATCAACGATGTGAGGGCTTATTTAATTAGTATGCATTGAATCTTGTTATGTTAATCCAAGATGGATTTCTCGTCTCTCCTTATAAGTCTGAGGGTAGCCCTCTAAAAGGAACAGATATGTAGCCTTAATGTCTGCTTTCATTTTTTCTAAAGTCTCAATTTCTGGGTCCGTAACCCCCCAATTGAAAATACTATACCGTCTTCCAATTCGATTTAAATCGCGTGTGAAAGCTAATTCTGAAAGGACTCTTTCATAATCTGGGGTTTCAGGTTGTGGGAGTGTTGGTGTAAGTGGTAAAACATTGAATAATAATTGGTCTGCAACATCAGATAATTTCATCACGTCTTGTCCAAAATGTTTTTTAGCTCCTTCAATATAATCGGTTTCTGGATCTATATCGACGGTTAGTAGGACTTCAATATCTGGATTTAATTCCTTGATTGAACTTGTAGTTTTAGAAAGGAATGTAGTTATTTTATTGGCTCGCCATTCATACCATTGAGAAAGGATGTCCGGATCATTGAGCAATGTATCAAACACGAATTCTCTCTCTAAGTTCATTAATTCTGAAAACTCTTTTCTACATGTTTCACAAAAACAAAACTCCTGTCTAGCAAACTGATTATCCATCAGTATTATACCATTTATTTGAAATGTGAGGATTTCCTTAATCACAGCCATAAGATATTTCCAGTACGACTCTTGGACGGGGCATACAAAAGTGCCTACGGGAGCCCTGGTAATACCAGATCTATATGCACCATATTTTGGATCCTGAGCAAAATAATCATCTACAAAGGTTGAAACTATAGCATAAACATCGACGGCGATGTCAGAAGCAATCTGGGAGAAACTTGAGAAAAATTCAGAATACTTCTGATCACTCGGTGCGCTCATGCTTCTATAAAGTGTGTATCCAGTATCTCTCTTCGCCATTAACGCAATTCGCTCTAAAAAACTCCCATAACTCGCGAAAAACTCATCGGAAGTCTCGTTAAGCATATAAGGGTCAAGTACGGGGATATGTCCTCTTGTTAATATTTCACGGAGTTCCATATGATCACCATTAATTAGAAATAAACCATAAGAGAACTATGCAATTCTTAGATTTAACATTTTCCGTCTCTATTACATGAAAAGGTCAAGTCTTCTTATACCGATAATAGATCCAAAATCCACGTTTAATGCGTCAAGAACCTGAGTGAAGATACTTTCAACATGTTTTTTGTATTTTTCTGTGTCTATTTCATCAATCGAAGCTATTTCAACAGGTTTTACACCAGGCTCACCCCTCACCTTCACAAATGAAATAATGCTACCTGGCTCGATGTCTCTGTTCAATAATCTTGCTGCCTTTACATGTTGAGGTGTCGTCTTTTGATAACTTTTCAAGTTTCTAGTCATTTGAACACGAAATGCGAGTTCCTCTAAAGAATATTCGAGATTTTTCAATTTATCTAGACATGTCTTTACTATCGTACGTATTTTATTCCTAGCTATTTCGAAGTCATTTTGAACTTTAACTTCCGAAAGTACATTCATCATTTCGAAAAATGCGTCTTGAAGGAATAAAGGCGTATGACGTTTTTTGCCTGTTAGTCCCTTGATATCAACAGATCCGCTTCTGTATACGCCTACGTAATTCTTTTTCCTCTCTGAAAGAGCTACATATCTGTAAATCTTGTCAATATCTAACTCAATATCAAGCGTTTGTTTACACCATTGCGTAAGTTTTTCGATTTGTGACTCCGAGGGATTTTCTAAGAAAACACTGTCAGTATCTCCATAGATAACAGAAATATCCATCTTTTGAGCCTTTTCAATTGTTTGTGTAATGATAAATCTCCCAAGAGCTGTTGTGCTTTCAGCCACAGGCAGACAATACAAGGGAAAATGTTCTGCGCCAAAGACGCCATAAAACGCATTAATAATTAGTTTTAACGCTTGTTGAATGACATAGTAGAGTTCTTGTGTTTCCTTGCCCAACATTTTGTTTTTTGACTGTGGCTTAAACCATTTCAGTCTAATGTCTCTTAGAAATCCAATAATAAGACCTGCAAGGCCTCGTTGTTTTTTACAAACCCAATGGTCTGTACCTGGTATAAGGTTTTGTTTGCATTCTGGATGTGTACACCTTACAGTCTCATAACTAAGGTTATGGACCTTTATGATGGAAGGATACAAACTTGCGAAATCAAGCACTACAACGTCAAAATGGACGCCTGGCAAAGGGTCAATAACAATGGCACCTTTGTATTTCTTTCCTTTTATTATTGCCTGCGTTGAAGCCTCTTCCCCTTTTGCCTCCTTAATTTCGTTTGGTAACGGGATCAGATAATCATTCTTTCTATGTTCATAATAAAACAAATTTTGAATCCAAGAAGATACACTTTGACGTGTAACATCTTCAAGTGATAAATGGGAAATTCTCATCAATAATATTATCAATTTCCAGACGAGGTTTTCACTATAGCGAGTAAGATTTAAGGTAATTTTTCCATCCCTATAGCAATAACTAGCTAAATCTAATAGAGGTAACTTCAAAAGGGGTTGCTCTACTTTTATTTTTTCCATACCCAATAATGCGTTGGCTACGGTATTGAGGTCAGTAGTTTTATATTTTGCAGAGAACGCATATATTTGAACAGCTCGGTTATTGAAGAATCTGTAGAGATCTACATGGATATTTTTCGACAATGCAACAAAATCTTTTCTGATGATCATTGGAATTTCGTCTCTTCGAAATCCAAGATGATTGAGAGCTCGATAATACAAATAAGGCATATCGAATTTGTCACCGTTATATGTCAAAATAACTGGATATTCGTTGAAGACTTGAAATAGTTCTTGAAAAAGTTCTTTTTCCTTTGTAAAATATTCTATACTTACATCTTCAAGGTTATCTTTGGCGTCTCCAATTTCCACATCTTTTCTTTCAAGTAGTAGTATTCGCTTTTGCCCATCCGACGCAACAACAGAGACACATCCAACAGGATAATTTGCTTGTTCGGGTCTTGGAATTGCGTCTGCAAAAGGTGAGATAACTTCAATATCAATAGCTACACGTTTTATATCAGGTATTGGTGACAAAAAGAGAGGCATATTCTTTTCCAGAAGTTCCTTCACTTCTTTTGGTTCATCTTCAAATAGTTGATTAATTTCTTCTTTAATCTCTACTGGTACGATTGCAGCACTATTAAGCTGCTCATCAAAGACTTCATAAGGTAAACCGGGTGTTAACGCTAAATCCGCTATGTAACATTTGTGATATGGAATATTTGCTTCCCATGCCGTTGGTAATAACTCTCGAATAGCCCCCGTTTTCCCGCCGATTGCAAGCGGATCTTTAGCAATTATTTTTGTCATTTTTACAGACTTATCTAGTAAAAGATCCTTTTTTTCAACCGTTTCCATATCCAAAAATCCTGTATGGTTCGTTATTTTAGAGTTATTTTTCAGATCTTCAATGGAAATATTTGAAAAGCAATAAGGATGATGATCTGAGCAATCATGCCAGAAATAAATTGAGTGATTTCTTGGATCATAAAATCGTGCCGCAGCACAACTATTCTTTCCATCATATTCTACAGAGAGTAAAAAATCTGTCTTTTTGGTTGTAAGTTCTTTAATCTCTAATTCAGTTATTTTCTCTTCCTTTGAGGATTTTTCTTTCTTTTTTCGTGGTTTATAGGATTCAAAAAACTGATCAAGTATCGTTTCTGATAAATCCATAAATTTCTCCTCAAAGTTACTTCTAATTGTGAAATCATTTATCATTATTTGAAGCAGTCCTTAATATCCTTTCAATTCTATCAATAACGTGTTGCCACCTATAATTCTCTACATTTTCTAAACTCTTTTCCACCAGTTTCTTATAGGTTTGTTTATCGTCAATAAGTCGCAAGATTTCATTTTTTAGCGAAACCTCGTTATTTGGTTCAAATACGACTCCTCCCAGGCCAATTGTTTCAGCAATTGCAGTACAATCTGAGCCAATAACTGGCGAACCACAAGCTTGAGCCTCTAAAATCGGTAACCCAAATCCTTCGTAGAGGCTTGGTATGACAAAAATGTCACTTGCAGCATAATAGCTTGGCAATTCCTCCTCTGAAACGTGTCCTGCAAATATTACGATCTCAGATACATTCAATCGTTTTGCAAATGTTTCAAGGTTTTTTCGTTCCCTTCCACTCCCTACAATCATGGCTTTAATCTTTATATCTTTTCGTTCGTTTCTTATTAGGCTTAATGCCTTTAAAAACCATTGCAATCCTTTATGTGCTTCTAAACGACCAACATACAGAAGTACCGTAGCATCTCTTATGTTTAAGCGATTTCTAACGTCATTTCCAGAAATAGAAGGATTAAATCGAGTTAAATCGACACCATGAGGTATGATCTCACTGTTTATACGGTATCGTTGTCTTATTTCTTCTCTAATGTACTTGCTATGCACAATAATATAATCAAATTGTATAAATGAAAGCCAAAATCGAAACATTGCATCGTATTTTAAAAGCGATAGTTTATCTATGCCTTTCTTATAGGCAGAAAATGTAAGACCATGATGGTCAAACACACAGGGTTTATTATACAACTGCTTAATAAGAAAAATCAAGAAGAAGTCCATAAATGAATGTGTTTCTACACAGAACACGTCATATTGACTTAAGAAGCTCAAAACTTCTTTAAGATAAGGAAGCAAAGAAATTTCATGGATAAGAGGCGTTCTTGAGACTATTTTTGGAAAAGGAAATACTTTATAATTTGCAAGACTCCTAACTGCCTGAGAATCGAACCAAGGACCTGTAACGAGTACGGTAACTTTATGACCTTTTTTTTCCAAACCCCACGCAATTCTCTTGATGTAGTCACCTCGGCTGTCAGGTGACTTAAAATAATGTGTTAAGATCGCTATTTTCATCTTAAACCACCGAAGAAGACTCTCGGAGAAGAATGGGGTAATTGAATTAATATTTTTTGATGAGATTATGAATAAGAATGTCAGGTCCATTTCTTGCTAGGTCATTTACTTTTCCTGGAAGAATATATTCATGATTACCCACTAATGGTGAAGTGAGTACCCCAGCAACTTGTGTAAATATACTAAATCCAAGTAATATGTAGAAGAGTATCCAGAAATACTTATTGGATGAAAATTTTTCTAGAGTTTTTCCCAACGGTAAAACAATCACTGGAAGAATATCTGTTAAATATCGTGGACCAAACGCATTACCAGGCCACCATGTGTATGCTGAATAGAACGACAAAATTACAAGAGAAATAAGAGCAAATAATATTGCTTCTTCTTTATTTGATTTAAAGAAATAATAAAATCCAGGAATTGACAAGATTAAAATTGGTGAGTATACAAATAAGCCACTTCCAGGACTGAACAGAAGACCATAACCACCGACTAATGGGTTTGTTGAAAATGTAGAAGATATTGATGAATAGTCATACAAAGGATCATACTGATATCCCATTACTAATGGATCGTCAAAGCATAGAAAGTTGTAAAAAAACAGCAAAGAGAGTGCTGGTATTGTGCCGATAATCAAGTATATCAAAGTTTGAGGCTTTTGGGCTTTTATTATTAGATAGACTAAAATGGGTATACCCAACAAAATATTTGCCGTTCTTACTGTAATAGCTATACCTATCACAATGCCTGCAAGAAAATATCTATTTATTTTTCTATACCTTGTAGCTGAAATAACTAGATATAAGCCCAAAAAATTCAAGAACATCGACAATGAATGAGAATAAAAAGTTTTTCCATATACCCATGAGGTTGTGCCAAAAGCAAGCGTTATTGATGTTAAGAGGGAAGAGGTGGTATCAATTTCTAGCTCAATTAAAAGTTTATAAAGAAGATTGACAGCTAAAGCAGCAGAAATTGAACTGAGCATTGCCATAGGGATATAGGTAACTGAAAGATATGAAAAGGTCATTCCGAAAGAACGTAACACTATCCATATACCTTTTCCAATCAAAAAGAAGGGTATAGCTATAAAAGATTGACCGGGTGGTGTTTTGGCGTAATAATGTCCATCATAAGAAGCAATACCCATTTTTAAATCTAATTTCCAAGGTGTGTACATTTCCATAGCCTGATCTATGTATAATGTGTTAAAGTCAGTGACTGATACAGTTAACAACCAGTAACTAGATTCATCAGGGGCATAGTAATGTGAAATTGAAAACGAATAAACTAAGAGAGTTAGAACAAATAATTTAAGTCTAGTCTTATCATACCAGACAAAACCCGAAATAAATCCAATAACGTCCTTTAAAGCATTATTGATTGATGAGCATTTCACTCTGATCACACTATATCTTTCTTATAACTTACTTTCTCATTGTGGTAAAGAGGTAGTTTCATGTCTAAACTATGGCGATCTAACACGTTTAGATTCTTTTTACTGTTTTGTATTTCTGTTCTTATTAGAGTTATTCCTATGCGCAAATGGGTTTATGGACTAGACGAGGCATTTTACCTAATTGACACTTCTTTTATATTTGGTGAAATAACGCCAGGTGCTGGATCTAAGCCAGGTTATGCCTTTATGCTGGGCATAATTTTCATAATTCTCAATACGCAGCACCCTTTTTTTATAAGGTTACTTACGGTAATCTTCACGAGTTTTTTACCCTTTGTTGGCTATTCTTTTGGCAAGAAATTGGGAGGCGAAAAGATCGGATGGTTAACTGGACTTTTCTTGGTATTTCATCATAAGATTTTTGATTTTTCCTATTGGATCATGACAGACATTCCATTCACGTTTCTCACATTTCTTTCTATATATTTTATCCTCTTAAATTTTGAGAAATTGGAGAATTCTGAAAGTAATAAGCGGTTCCCTTTCATTGCGGGTATACTTTGTGGTCTTTCAGATTTAGTTCGACAAGCAGGGATCTATCTAATCCTCTTGACAATTCTATTGTATTTTCTAACAAAGGGTATAAACTTGAGACAGAAATTCGATAATGCTATTAGATTTTTTGTGGGAGTAACAAGTATGCTGTTGCCTTGGTTTCTCTGGAGCTACATTCATCTTGGTGTCTTAGATCCTACTTTGGAATATGTTGCTACTACTCCCTCCCCAACTTATATAACTTTATTTTCGCGTCTTCTTTATTATGTCGTACAAATACCAGGGATGGTATTAGGTTTCCATTTAATTAACCAGTACCAAGTTACTTTTTCTGCAATTATCATTTCAATAGGTGTCTGCCTAATAATAATAATTGGTTTGGTAAATGGATATTCCCAGAATAAATTACTTACGAGAATTACTATACTCTCAACACTTCTCTTGCTCATATTTTTGTTAATTTTAGAATACCAAGTGACGCGATACTTTTATCCGATTATACCCTTGTTAGCACCATTTTTGTTTATTGGACTATTTAAAACTAAGGATATTATGATATCTGCTATAAAATATATCTCCAATCGTTCTACTATATGTTTTAAAAAGAAGGGTTTATTCTCGTTTCATGGAAAATTTCATCTTCTCATAAACTTGATGTTTATTGCAGCGATATTATTGCCAAATATTGTAGCAGATACATTAGCAAACAAGAATTATTTATCGACTGATGACATGGTTGTTACATCTCCATTATGGAGAGCATATATTGAAGCTGCTCTTTGGGTTAAAGAGACTAGTGATCCACAAGATAAAGTGATTACCTTTAAAAACTTTGATTTTGAATATTATTCGCAACGAAAGTGTATCGCACCGTCTCAACAAATATATAGTGAATACTTTAGAAACAATAAACAAGCATACGTCACGGAATTAATGAGTTATATGTACGCAAACAACATAACTCATGTCGTTATTGGGCCTTTTGGATATACAGATAATCTCCTCTTTTGGCTTTCAGACCCTAATACAGCACCTTCTTATGTGGAAGCAATATACTTAAGAAATTCGCCCAAAGTAATAATATATTTGATACAATGGTCCACATTTATGACAACATCTCCTTTTGCTTAATTGTGGTTCTTTGAGAAACAATGTGCCTTTTCGGACAGATAGTTGAATTTGTGTTAAAGATTTTACAAAGTTAGATTAGTGAACTACCACCCAACAAGTTGAGGGGTCTTCTTGAGGAGAAAAGATAAAATGGCTTGAGAAACAATGGACGAACTCACATAGTGTATTAAAGATGCATTATGAAATTTGTATAGAGTGAAAGTAATCTATGTATCTTAGTTTAACAAAAAAGATTATCTCTGTAGAAACTTGAAAAAAAGTAAGATTGGAGTTCAGCAATTTATGCGTGGTGCCCTTTTCGGATTAGGTATTCTTAGTTTCTCACAAATTTTATTAATCCTTTGGCGATATGAACTTTTCTCCATTCCTTTTGTTTACCCTATCATTTTGATCTGTTCAGCTGTTATTATACTGGTGGTTTCTGAATTATTATGGCACGATGTAACAGCCTTCTTTGAATTAGTAACCACTTCTCACAGATATGCACTGGGTTTCATCATTCTTATTGCCATGTTAGCGAATCTTACTTTTATAGGTCCAGGCTATATCCATGCAGACGGTATTACTCATGCGTTTAAGGTATGGTATCTCAGGAAGGCATGGCTAAATGGCAGTTTTTATCCACTTTGGTGTCCATATTGGTATTCAGGATATCCATTCCTGGAATTTTATGGTCCTTTATTTTATGTCTTCGCAGCTTTACTTTCCTTAGGTTCAGATTGGATGTTTGGCTCTAAACTGGCTCTGTATCTGGCATGTATAATGTCTCCCCTCGCCATGTACGGGCTTATATATGTCATTACTCAAGATAGACTTGGAGGAATAGTGGGAGGGGTAGCCTATACCCTTACCTACTATAAATTTCCTCTATTAACGAAGTATGGACATCTTGCCAGCAGTTTGGTGTTGATTTTTCTTCCTTTATTATTCTTATCTTTTGAATTAGCCATTAGAAAAGAAAAACAAGTGTATGCGATATTAGCAGGTTTTTGTTGGGCTGGGGTATTCCTTTCTCATCAAGGAGCTGGATATATGGTCTCTCTTTTGGTATTTTTTTATTTTCTATTTTCCTGTGCTATTAAGTTCAAATTTGAAAATATCTACTTAATCGGTCGCATTTGCTTAATTTCAACAGTCGTAGCATTAGGCTTGTCTTCCTTCTTCATTATACCTTACTTTGTAGATGGTATTGGAGCAAATACAAGAATCTTTGATTCACATTGGCTAGGATATCCTATATCTCTACCCTTAATTCTGACAAGAGATTTTGTAAACGTTTATCAACCGTTTCCTGTATATATTGGGGATTCTATATTGGGAATAGCTTTTGCAGCGATATTTCTGCGTAGAACTCGGTCAACCATCGTATATACTGCATTGTTGCTTTTTTCGTTCTTTCTTGTAATCGGATCAGAACTTCCATTCTATACGGCAATTCCTTTTATTGTCAGTCTTGAATATCCGTATCGATTCCTCATACTAGTTAGTTTTGTGGCATCAGTATTGTCTGGCATTGCAATTTCATCAATAAAGAATATACAAAAACCATTTTCAGGGTATCTTATGAAACTTAAGTCGAATCCAAGAATTCAAAAAAGGATAATCGTAATATTGATGGTCATCATAATCATTGATCTATGGCCAGGAACCTTAGTTTCCAAAAACAGACCTTTGGATTGGTTAGTTGATGATGAATGGTTAGGTGCCTATAATTGGCTTGATACACAGACTGGTTACCATAAAATCATGAGATTTGGGGATTCTGGACCCAGTTATGTAGTTTCTTCTTCTATTATTGGAAATACATTCGACACCGCAGGCTACTTTAGACAATCTACGAATAAAGACTATGGTGAGTTTACCTCCATGTTTAAGGGAGAAATAAGATCATTGAATAATGCCCCTAAAAAAGGGCTTCTAACTCCTCTTCAACTTTTAGGAGTTAAATATGTGCTTTTAGATACCTCCAAAAATTATGCTACGCACTTAACCAAATCATCTGAATTAGAAGTAGTGCATACTTCCGGCAAGGTAACTATTTTGGAATATAGTGGATACACTTCCCCGATCATAATTTCTCAGTCTGCAGCGCTTGTTGGAGGCGAAAACGAAATCGATACTTTCTATGATTATGTAACAAATCCAGATTATGATCCTTCAAAAATGATTTTTCTCAAAGAAGATCAGTATTATAACGACATTGAGACCCCTCTCCAATCTTTTGAGGACTCAATAGAGTATGACGACAGTTTTATGTCACAAATTATTGATTTAGAGGTGAGAGAAGACACTATCTTGACAAATATATTTGTTTCTGCATCTTCTTTTGTATTTTTCAGTTTTAATTTCTTCCCTGGCTGGCATGCTTTAGTTGATGGAAAAGAAAGTAAAATCCTAATTGCGGAACCCTTTTTTATGTGTATATATCTTAACGAAGGCGGAACGCATAATATCTCGCTTAAGTACCAGCTTAATACACCTAAAACAGTAGGATTACTAATTACACTGAGTACATTATTTGTAGCACTCTTTGTTACGTTTTGGTCATATAAACAGAAAATCAAAGAGATAATAGAACAGAGTTTATTGAGCAAATACAGAGGATGGAGAACTAAATGACCAAAGCACAAAAAAAAGTGTTAAAACTCCTTACGCCAGGTTTTATTACACCTCATAAGGGGGTTCATTTAGTCTTTGACGCTATTGATGGGCTCAATGACGTGGAATATATTGTTGCAGGTTCAATTAGAACTGATTCACGTGTTCATAAGGCATACTTGACAAAAATAAAAGAAAACGCTCCTTGTAATGTGAAAATAATTGAAAAATTCTTTTCGAAAGATGAGTTTCTTGAAATAATTGCAGATAGCGATATAGTTATTTTACCTTATTTAGATGTATCTCAAAGTGGCTCTGGAATTCTCCATTTATCATTAGGTCTTGGAAAGCCGATTATTGCCTCAAAAATTGGCGAATTCGTAGAATTATTAAGAGGAAACGCGTTATTGGTCGATCCTTACGATAAAATTGCATTAAGAAACGCTATTCTTAAAATGAAGAATAGCAAATTGAAGAAGTTTTATGAATCTCGTACAAAAGAATTAGCCTCTAAAACATCATGGGGCAACATTGCTAATGAACATCTCAAAATATATCGCAATCTGCTAAAAACATATCATCCTTCACACATAGCGATAGTTAGTACTTTTGGGGAACGTTGTGGCATAGGCGAATATGCATCATTCTTGGCAAACTCGTTAGAAAATCAACAACTGAAAGTTCTGCGGATTAAGCTTAAGAAGAACTGGAGTTTTGGCATCGCTTTAGTGAAAATTGTTGACCGGTACCATCCCCAACTTGTGCACATACAGTTTGAATATGGTTTATTCAAATGTTTCCCATTTCTCCAGATAGGCTCTTCTATCTTACTCTTCTATTTCCTCTCAAAATTATTTAACGTTAAAACAATAACAACAATGCACACTGTTTATAACCCTCATTATCTCTGGAAAAAAAAGTGGAAGAATATATTCTCAAGAGTTGCAGGAACGTTCTTGCGAGTATTTCTTGTGAAATTAATAACAGTAATGTCAAATCGAATTATAGTACATACAAATGAATCTAAAAAGGCGCTTTCAAACGACGAGAAAACGTTTGTAGTGCGTCATGGCACATTGATTAAAAGGCACAAATAAGGTAGAGCGAGAAATGGATGCTTCTATAGTTATTTCAACTTATGGGAGGGAAATAGACGTAGTAGATTGTATTAACAGCCTTCTTAATCTCAACAAGCATAATTTTGAGATTATTGTTATTGAGTCATCCCCCAACGTGTTAACAGCGCTTGATTTAAAAAAAAGATATAAGGATAATTCATTAGTAAGAATAATTCATTCTAAAATTCCCATAGGTCTGTCCAGAGCCAGAAATATCGGTATTCTCCTTGCTAAGAATGATATTGTGGTTTTTATTGATGACGATTGTGTTGCCTGTCCTAATTGGCTTCAAAGTCTTTTAAATGGATTTAGTACTAAAAAAACAGGCATTGTTGGGGGTCGATCAATCCCGCTTTTCTTAAC
This sequence comes from Candidatus Borrarchaeum yapensis, assembly GCA_016840515.1. GTDB lineage: Archaea > Asgardarchaeota > Sifarchaeia > Borrarchaeales > Borrarchaeaceae > Borrarchaeum > Borrarchaeum yapensis. The sequence continues at coordinate 15,819 of JAEOSF010000012.1, forward strand.
TGAACGCGTTCCTCGATGGTTAGATGATCGATTGACTCCAGCAATAGGAATTTCACATTTTTCAAATAAAAGGCAAAAAGTTGAATATGTACTTGGCTGCAATTTTGCAGTCCGAAAGGAATTATTCAATGAAATGAATTTGTTTAGAGAAGATTTAGGTCGTAGAGGAAAACTTCTTCTATCAAACGAAGAGGTCGAGTTTTGTAAGAGGGTTAAGGAAACAGGTTATCTCGTTATTTACACGCCCAAAGCTGTGGTGAGACATAAGGTATACCCTACAAGGTTGAACAGAAGTTACTTTTTCAAACGATTTTTCTATGGAGGTTTGAGTGAGGGCATAATGCATACTTTTGGCATTAGAAAACTGTTTTTTGTAGCGAAAGAATTGCTGAAAAATATAATATATTTCTTTAGAAATGCCAATATGTTTTCCTTGTGTTCAATTTTTGAAAAGTTAGGTCTATTTGTAAGTATTCTCTATATACCCAAAAGTGGTACATCTTAAACAGGTCTGATCTCATAAAGGACTATAAAAGAAAGAGTTGTTGGAGTTCTACAGCGCAATGTCAATAAAAATAGACACCCACAGAGAAATTGACGCTATTCGTCTTACTCTGACTCAAATGCTCGAAGAACGGGATAGATTATTCCCAAAACGTGATCCTCAAAATACAAAAAATACGCGCGAGACTCTCACTGCATATATAAATGCTCTTAAGAGTATCAAAAAACCAAATTGGAAGCCTGATGATAAACTTATTGAATCAGCAAAAAAAATCTCTGAGAACTGTGTGTTCATTTGTGGATATATGAAAAGCGGAACAACGCTACTTTTGGAACTCTTAGACGGTCACCAAGAACTCATTGTTATGCCAGGCGATTCACGCATGATAGCTTGGATCGATAAGCACAGCAATATGTCTTGGATAGAATGTTTAAAAGGATGGGATACACATTGGGTCTCTCGCCTCATCAATCCAACTGGTCAAAAACCATTCTGGATTATGGGCGAAAATGAAACTCCTTACTTGGATTTTCTTAATTATTTAACCTATTGGCTTGATAATTTACCTCAATCCGCCCGTGGTCTTTTCCTTGCTGCTGTTTTGGCTTTTTACTGTGCAAATAGTCGACGTGCAACGACTCCTAAGTTATGGATTGAAAAAACACCTGGGAATGAATTGAATGTTAAACAAATCTTGAATTTATTTCCTTCTGCACGTTTTATTCATATAATACGCGATCCACGTTCTAATATTGCTTCCTTGAAGCGACTTTTTAAAGTGCGTAATTGGAGTTGGGATACAGAAGCTTACGCATATTCAATTCGAAATTCTATAGAAATTGGCGTTCTGAACCAAGAACGTCTTGGAGAAGATAAATATCATATACTACGCTATGAGGATTTAGTGACAAATCCTGAGGCTAAAATCAAGAATGTCGCTCGTTTTCTAGGGGTCAAAATGAACAAAGTTCTATTAAGTCCCTCTGTTAATGGCTTGCCTGCAAAATCAAATACAATGTTCGAAGATAGGCAGATTCAAGGGAAGATTTTTACTACTCTTACTGATAAATGGAAGACTGAATTGGATTCCCAAGAACAAAAAATGATATGGGCTATTTTATATTCTGTTGTAAATCGTTTAGGCTATAAATGGGATGTAGGATTTACTAAATGGGTTTATTATTTGTATTATTATCAAATTCGTGTGCGTCATTTTTTATTTCGAATATTGTCTCGGACAAAGAAAAATTAAATTTAGTTGACACAAAAACACCAAGAAATAATGTGCCTGAAAACCGTCTGTAGATTGTACTCGTTCATTATATTCAGCGAGATTATTATGCTGAATAAACACCCGCCTTAATCTCAAGTAACAGATATAAATCCACGGTTTAGTTATCTTGAAGTATATCTGAAAGACTTTGTGGTTTGACTTATGAGAGAAAAAAAAATTGCGATATATGAACCGGATCGATCAATAAAACAGGGTTATTTTACGCTTTGGAAAGAGAATTTCCAAGATTTAAAAGAAAATTTATGGCTAATACGTCAACTTTTTTTAAGAGATTTTAAAGGACAGTATAGCCAATCTCTGTTGGGTGTTATATGGGCCTTTATATTACCTCTTGTAACACTTGCAATCTTTATTTTACTAAGAAGTTCTGGTCTATTTAACGTTGGTGCTATAGAGGTGCCCTATGCGATCTATGCGCTTCTAGGATTATCTTTCTGGCAACTTTTTGTCACAGGAATTGTTCAGAGTACAAATTCTTTGGTTAATGCGGGATCTATGATTAAAAAGGTCAATTTCCCTAGAGAGACCTTAATATTTGCATCATTGGGCAATTCACTTTTCTCATTCACTCTTCAGATGATTATTGTTTTTATCTTGTTTGGTGTTTATGGATTCATGCCACACTGGCAATTCGTGCTATTTCCATTAATGCTAGTTCCGATAGTATTACTAACCTGTGGATTAGGCTTCATCTTTTCAATAATAAATGGCATAATAAGAGATTTGGGAAGAATTATAGGTCTCGGATTAACGTTTTTGCTATTTATTACACCTATCGCGTATGAACTCCCTGAAATTGGATTTGTGGCAACATTGGCTCGTATCAATCCCTTATATTATCTGTCTATAGCCCCAAGGGATATCGCCTTAACAGGAACATTAAATCACCCGCTTGGTTACTTTATTTCTTGTGGTCTATCAATTGTCATATTTTTCTTTTCATGGATGACATTTCATTTGACAGAAACCAGAATTCCAGAGAGGCTCTAGTAATATGTCTTTAAGAAATGAGGAGAATCACCTTTTAAAACATAATGAAGTTGTTATCAACGTTAAAAACGTATCAAAGAAATTTTCCAAGTCTCTTAAACGATCTATGATATATGGCATGAAAGATATTTTTCGAAATACTTTTATGATGTCGTCAAAATCTGAGAGACTCAGAAACAGTGAATTTTGGGCAGTAAAGGATGTATCATTCCAAGTAAAAGAAAGTGAATGCCTAGGTATAATTGGTCCTAACGGTTCTGGAAAAACGACCCTCTTATCTATGTTGAATGGCATTTACATGCCAGATAAAGGTAAGATCATGACAAAAGGAAAGGTAGGCGCACTAATAGCGGTTGGAGCTGGTTTCCACCCTATGTTATCAGGACGGGAGAACATTTACATAAACGGTGCAGTATTGGGAATGAACAAAGAAGAAATTAACGAGAAATTTGATTCTATAGTTGAATTTGCCGATATTGGAGATTTTCTCGATATGCCTGTGAAACACTATAGTTCTGGAATGTATGTAAGACTTGGATTTGCGGTGGCTATTCACTGTGAACCAGATATACTCTTAGTCGATGAGATCTTGTCTGTAGGAGATATCAGATTTCGGGATAAATCACAAAGGAAATTTATGGAATTACTAGAAGAAGGTACTTCAGTTGTTTTCGTTTCTCATAATCTTAACACTGTAAGACGTGTATGCGATAAAGCACTTATGTTAAACAAAGGAGAAGTTGTTGACTATGGAGCGGTTGAAGATGTCGTTAATAATTATAGTCAGTTAATGAACAGAGAGGAGCTAAAATCTCTCAAAGAAAAAAGTGAACTGGCTACCTTGACGAGGAAAGGAGAAACCGGAAGGATAGAACTTTTTAACTGCAAGGTTTTTGAGGAAAGAGGAAATCCTGAATCTAATGAGATCGAATTTGGTCAAAATATTGTAATTGAATTTGAGTATCAATGTTATGAGAAGTTAAAAAACCCTGAATTTCGCATAACTATCTCTTCAGCTTTTAATAGAAAACCAATTGCAAAGTTAAGTTCTTACTCTATACCCAACTTACCTGAAACATACGAAGGAACTGGGAAAATTAGATTTACGATTACAAACAATAATCTACATCATGGTGTTTTCCTCATCGGTCTTTCAGTTGTAAAAGAAACTTTTGGCCATCTATTTACTATTAACAATTGTCAACAATTTATTATCAAAAGCCAAGATCCTAAAGCTCATCTTGTAGAATATTCGAATTTGCTATCAGTTTTTGATTTTGAAGTGGAACATTTTAGTGAATGAGGAATCAAGTTGTTAAATATTCAGTGGAGGTAAATTCGATTTCAAATGTAAAGAATTTTTTGCCTAATGTTGTTGTACTTGGTGCTCAAAAATGTGGGACAACTTGGTTGTTTAAAAATTTACAAACGCATCCAGATATTCTAATTCCAAGAAAGGAGATCCATTACTTCACTAGACATCATTCAAAAGGGATTGAGTGGTATTCGAATTATTACAAAGACGCCTATAATGGGCAGAAAATTCTAATGGATATAGCTACTAACTATCTTTATGATCATGATTATTTTAGAAGATATATGCTTACTTATCATAGAAATATTGCAGAAGAGATTTACAATACACTAAATGAAGCAAAATTAATATTAATGGTCAGAGATCCAATAGATCGAGCGTTTTCGCAATATATCAACTTATTACAAGAAACAATTACTTATGGTGCGATTTATAGCGGTAAAATTAAACCAATTGATTCTCTAAAAGCCAGAAAAATGGGGTTTAAATACCCTAAACACTGGCCGTTAGGTTTTAAATTACAAGACCGTGACGCTTTCTTTTATGTGCCAGATACGTTTGAGAAAGCAATAATTACTCATCCTTATCTACTTATGCGTGGTTTTTTTGCTACATATTTAAAAAAATATTTAGAGTATTTCAAGAAAGATCAATTTTTATTTTTAGAATTTAATATGCTAAAAAAGAATCCAAAAGGGCTTCTAAATTCTGTCTACGATTTTTTGGGAATAGAAAGGTATTATGATGAGGAATTTTTGTACAAGAGAATCAATCCAGCTAGCAAAAGAAAAATTGTTAGAAATTGGAGTTTAGAATCATATATAATACGGATTTTAAGAGAAGAAACTATTCCACACAAATTCAAAATCCCTTTAAAAATTCTATCGAAATTGAATTTAGCTTTAGGTAAGAAAGCACAACCTAAACCAAAAAAAGAAACGATAAAAATACTGTCTAGATGGTATAAGCCACACAATCTAGAATTGGAAAAAATTACTGGCTTAAATTTAAGCCATTGGAAATGAGACAACCCAATTATTGTTTATTTGATCAAAAACAAAAGCGAAGAACAGTTACATAACATTCTGTTCATAAATAGGAGGCAATTCTTACAGATACATTATCGAAAAGGAAAGATAAAGAATGTTGCCAAATTTCTTAATTATAGGTGCACAGAGATCTGCTACTACTTTCGTCCATAAATGTTTAGAAGATCATCCCAATATTTTTATGCCTCCAAAAGAAAAAGCCTTTTTTGAGAATCCATATTACTTTCAAAAAGATTTCAATGAATTTGAAAAACTATTTGAAAATTTATCTCAAAAAGCTATTGGAATCAAACGCCCTAATTATTTAGGTAAAATAGAATGCCCAGAAAGAATCTATCAGTATATTCCAAATGCTAAACTTATAGTGATACTTCGAAATCCAGTGGAGAGAGCGATATCTGCCTATTTTCATCAGATGAAATCAGGTTTTATCCCAATAAAACCTGTTGAAAAAGGATTACTAGATGTGATCAACCGAAAATACGACAAATTGTATCCTAGATCCAAGGAAATAATTGAGTTCGGCTTTTATCATAAGCATTTGATGCGTTACTTACATTATTTTAAAAAAGATCAATTATTAGCAATCCTCTATAGTGATCTTAGAGCGGATCCACTTAAATCAATTCAGTATATTTACAGGTTTCTTAAAGTTGATGATAATTATATTCCAAAAACATTGAAAAGCAAACAAAATCCAGGTGTGTACTCGTTAACAAGGCTCAGACTACTCAATATCCGTCATCGATTTATTTCAATTTATAATGAAGATAAAACTGCAAGATATGGTAAGAAACAAAAGACAATACTAGATAGACTAATTGATAGAATCATTCTTACAATTGATAGAAAATTACTCTCTCGAATTTGTAAAAACTCGAGGTCAAAGCTAAGTGCTAAACTTGCTAGAAGTCTATTCGAAATATATGAAGAAGACATCACTGGGCTGGAAAGTTTCTTAGGCAGAAAATTAACACATTGGATGAAGTACTAGTAAATGCAAGATAGCGACTTGTAACACCTGTATTTCTACAGAATGACGAAAAGGATTTTATTATATTTTTTTATTGATTATGTCGAAGATGTTTTTCAGTAAAGAGAACTATTTAAGATACTAACAGGATTTCTCTTTGCTGTTTGCTAAATTTAAGTTGTTGGAAGAGGAAAATGGATATCAATAGATTTCTTTATCAAATTAACAAGTATATTGTTCGAACACGAGTTAAAGATAAGAAGTCCAAAAAAATTACAAAGGTATTAGACCGACTTGCTTCATTTCCTTGGAAAGGTTTATACACCAAATTGAATCCAGAAAGTAAATTTATTATAAGAGTGGATGATTATCCTCGCTTAGATCATAAATTCGACAATTTTAAAAGATTTCATTTACTTACAAAGAAGTATAGAATAAATTACTTGTTATGTGTTACTCCATTTGAGAATTTCTATGGTAGAGAAGTTGATTTCCTAAACTCAGAGTATTTTGATTATTTGTTAAAAGAGCAAATAGAATTTGGGTTACATGGGCTCACACATCAGAGAAGAAATGGTAAGAGCGAAATATTACTAATGGGAATACGGGAATTGAGAGAAAGAATTGTAGAAATACTGAACTTGTTTTCAAAATATTCCAATTTCAGAAAAGTTTTCATTCCACCCTTTAATCAGCTCGATTATGATACATTTATTGAATTATCGAGACATTTTGAAATAGTGACGGGCGGTCCTGAGACATTACATTTGTTTGGAGCTTATCCACCAATGATATTAAATTCTTGTGCATACTTACCTTCATATTATGGTTTTTACGGTCGCTCAGAACGGATTAATGAATTTTTAAAGAGTGGTAGGACTTATTTCAACAATCTCATGCCGATCACATTACATTGGGCTTGGGAAATTAGAGACAATTTCAAGAATTTGAATACTCTCCTGCTAAACATTAGTGGCAAGACGAGGACATGGAAGAAGACAATAGAATTATTTAAAACTCATAGAAATATTTGGATGTCTTGGTTTAAAAGATAATGAAATGAATACTTATGATTGAAAATACTTCCATATACAACTAACTAAGGTCGCTCTAACTTATTAAAAATAAGTCTTCTCCCTAGCCAAAATTCAACTATTTGAAAGCATTTGGTTAATGGGCACAGAGAGGAGATGTAACTGATTGAGCAAGATTTCCATTAAATCAATAAGCTGGTTATTTCAAATCAACTTTGGTGGAGTTGAAAATAGAGCCCATAATATGGCAACTTATTTATCTAGATTTGCAGATGTAGAATTAATATTTGCAAAAGCGATTTTTTCTAATACAAATCACCAAAGATACCTACCAGAATTTGCTAAAAAGAGGACTAATAGAATAGCAAAATTCTGGCTAAACTTTGCAGATATAGAATTCCTTCTTGAAAGAACAATTTTTTCTAAATCCAGCTGTCAAATTAAAGATACTCTCCGTTATCATCCTATACAGATCTATTTTGACCCATATATATTTTATAGAAAAAGATTTTGGGAAGAATTCTTTGTTAATAAGACAACAAAATACTTAGAAAGATATAAGAATGAGATAGATCTTGTCCACGGTCAAGGGGTTAGTGGGGCAGTTGGGATTAATTTAGGTGTGCCTACTATAACGATAATTCGTGGAGTTGATCGATGGGGGAGAAATCCGCCAGAATTGAAAAGAATGGTTGTTAAGAAGTCAAATAAGCTTATTGCAGTAACGGAACGAAATCGCAAATTATTATTAAAAAGAGGTGTAGAAAAAGAAAGAATTTCTGTTATTCATGCTGGTGTTGATTTTCACGGAATTTCTAATACAATACTTGAATCAAACGATTTTTTAGTGAAATATGGCATCAATCCTGAAAAGAAAATAATTCTCTCAGTTCATAATTTCCATCAAGTTAAAAACACTAAAGGAATTATTGATCCCTTTATTAAAATCAAAATTAAACACCCTGACTATCAATTAGTACTTATTGGAGACGGTTCGGAACGACTACATTATGTTGATTATGTTAAAAAGAAAAATATTAAAGATGTTTATTTTCCAGGAAAAATATTTGGAAAAGATCTTTATCAGTTTTATAAATCAGCTGATATTTTCATTTTACCAAGCTTTCATGATACCTTTCCACTCACTTGTCTTGAGGCAATGGCCGCTAAATGTGCGGTAATTATGACCAAGAATACTAGCATGATAGAAATAGCAGAAAATAAGAAACACGCAATTTTTATTGACCCAACTAGCCAACCAGAGATTGAGCAGGCATTGTCAACTTTGATAGAAGACAAAAACATAAAAGAATACATAAAACAGAATGGATGCAAACTTGCTTCTACACTTAATTGGGAAAAACAAGGCTACTTGCTCTGGCAGGAAGTGCAAGAAATATTGAAATAATTTTGAAATTCTGGTGATTTTTATTCTCTCAATCGTAATTCCAACATTCAATAGAGCAAAATCTATGAAGGCAACACTTGAGTCGTTACTTCAGCAAAACTATACTGATTTTGAAGTCCTTGTAGTTGATAACGGTCCTTCAACTGATAAGACGAAAGAACTAGTAGAAAATATTGCAAAAAAGGACAAACGTTTCAAGTATTTATCAACTGAACTAAAGGGATGCATTTTTGCGAGAAATATAGGAGCTGAAAAAGCAAAAGGAGAAATCTTTCTAACCCTTGATGATGATATTGAGTTCATAGAGTCAGAAACGCTAAAAAATCTTATGGAAACTTTTAAGGTGGATGATAAGATCGGAGTTGTAGGTTCTATTGAACTCAGGAAAGCAAATCAAATAGTTCCTAGGGGTCCAAACCCTCTTCCCTCGGAAACAGGCCGGATTCTTCAAAACGGAGAGATAAATACCGCTTTTGGATGGATTGAAGGTCATGGAATTACTGAAGTGGATCATGTAAGGAGTTTATTCATGGCTATTCGAATGGATCTATTAAAATTAGTTGGTGTCTTTGACGAAACGTACGATGCCAAAGGTATGGGATTTCGTTACGAAACTGATCTTTGCTTAAAAATTAAAGAGATTGGGTACAAAGTGATAGTAAATCCTGAAATTAAAATATGGCACAAAGTCACAAAACGTCCACGAGGATTTCGAAGAAAAAGAGGTCTAGACTATTTCTATTATGCAAATAGAAATCATATTTTTTTTATGAGACGCTTTTTTTGGAAAAAACACTCCTTTACAAACCTAATAAGAGACATTCTTAGAGGCACAAGAAGTTGTCCAGGTGTCAGACGGGGCTTGGTTAATTTCAAGCATGAGTTGAATTTAATATGGACTGTTTACATCCTTGTGTCAATAATTGGAAAAATCTCTGGCTATTTGAGGTACTTAAAATATGGCTCTTAAGAAGATCTTGATTACTTGTGATAGCTATTACCCCATCCCGGGTGGAATTCAGCAATACGTCCGAGGACTCGGATTAGAATTGCGTAAGCAGGAGTATGAAATTACCATTTTAACAAGTTCAATTGAAGGTCACTCCGAACGAGAACAAATGCCAGAAGGGCTTGTGATCAGAACACCGTTAATGAACGAAGCCATACGGCGTCCAGAAATTGTTTTATCCAAATGGAAACGACTTGTCCCTTTAATTGGCTCGATTAAACCTGATATAGTTTTTGCAAACAATCATGCATCTATTGCAATAATCAAAGCCGCAAAGGCATTAGATCTCCCAATTATCCATTGCTGTCGAGGCTGGGGATTACTTTGTCCTTTGAGGGTTAGATTGATTAAGCCTAAAACTGAAGAACTTTGCTTTAATGAACGATCATTTGAAAATTGCTCGATATGCGCCAAGAGAAAAGGGAAATTTTTTCATTATATTGAGAGACAGGAGCCTGCAAAGAATGAATTATTCGGTAAAAAACAGATTTCTTTAAAACGAAAATTGAAATTATGGTTGACTAATGTTTCTATTTTTCCTAAACTAAGTGTTGCGCAATCTAAAAAGAAATACAAATCTTTGATAGATCGTTATGACAAATATCAAGAAATTCTCGAATCTGCTGATAAAATAGTATCTCTATCAAACATGTATAGTTCCTTTTTCGATTCGAAAAAAACAACAGTAATCCCTACAGGGATAGATGAATTATTTTATTATAAAGTGGATGACACTTCTCTCCTAAGTCAATTGGGCATAACAGGACCTTATATCCTCGTTACAAGTCGTATTCATCATAATAAGGGTCAAAAATGGGCTGTTGAAGCGATGAAACATCTATCTGAGAATATAAAACTTGTTCTGGCTGGGAAACTAAAAGATAATTTTCATACTAGGGAGATTATAGAAACAATAGAACAATCGAATCTTAAGAGTAGGGTAATTTTCACTAATTTTTTAATGCCAGAAGAGTTGAGGCAATTATATTCCCATGCAATTGCAACAATTGTTCCTTCGATTTGGGCAGAACCTTATGGACAAGTTACAATAGAAGCTATGGCTTGTGCGTGTCCAGTGATTATTACAGGAAATTCTGGCTCTGCTGAAGCCGTGGACAATGGAATAGATGGCTATATTGTTCCTCGGAAAAATTCGAAAGCAATTGCTAATGCAGTAAAAATGATACAGTATAAACGAGATGAATTTGGGAGGAATGCCCGTAACAAAGTTCTGAGACAATTTGCGTGGCCAATTTTGTCTAAAAAGATCCTCGAGCTCTTCTATGAGCTCTTAAAAAGTCGAACATATGATGTTCCTTGAAAAGTTAAACAGGAAAGACTGGATAATCAAAATTGTAAAAGAGATTCCAAAGTTTATGTAGAAAAACTATGTCAATACATGAGGTAGCCTAATGGAACTAAAAAAATACGATAAAGGTTTAGCATTAGTGATATTAGCGAGTTCATTTATCAAATTTATTGCACATCTGTTCAATTATGTCTTCTACAACGGTTATTTCATTGTTAATGGATTAAATAGGGCTTATGATGTACCCCAGCATCTAGTTTATACTATGGAGATCTTAAGAGGAGAATGGCCATTTCAAAATCCATTGGCTGTTGGTTTTTCAATAGATTATCCAATAGGTCTCCCGCTTTTGATTGCAGTTCTTGTAGGAATAACAGGCGCACCTGTTCTTCATATATTTAGATTTTTTCCTGTAGTTTTGAATATTTTTGTTGGATTAACAAGTTACGTAATGGTCTCTTCGTTATGTAAAAGCAAACGTATTGGCTTTTATGCAACGTTCTTCATTATCTTTTCAGGAGGATTTTTGTGGACTACAGAATTTTTCCCGATCTTAAGAGAGTTTTGGACTTTATACAAATATCTTCGTATAGAAGACAGTTTTTATGCTGCTTCAATTAGTGCTAACCTTTTTAGGCCATTATCGAGGACTTTTGGATTTGGTCTATTTTGTTTTTACCTTTATTTTCTAAATCTATTTCTAGAATCAAACAGAACCAAACTCATTTTTATCAACGGTATTCTTCTAGGGATTTTGCTTAATACTTCACCTGGCATGGCATTTGTACTCTTTATTTTATCAATAATAGCCCTATTGCACTTTAATATTACTTCAAGCAATATATTGAAATATTTGCTAATAATAGGTCTAGTATCTCTTTCATCCAGTCCATTATTATTTCAACTTGTTGTGGGGTTCTCGAAAGGCGAAGGACTTTTATCTTTATTATCTCATGGATGGAGATACTTGTCGCCTGTATTTTATCCATCATTTTTTGGAATAGCTTTCTTGTTTATGGTTCTTGGTGTATTTTCTTATTCGATGGAAAATAAAACTCGAAACTTTTTACTTTTATGGCTAGCTATGGCTTTATTATTAGCCAATCTAGTTCCGGTTGGAATAGCATTGCAAACACACACTTTCACTTTGTTACTAAACATTCCTGTCTATATTTTTTCAAGCTTAGGCTTAATTAAAATCCTTGAATTAGATTTGTCAAAGTATCAAAGTAATTGGTTAATTAAAAAACTCGAAACCGCAAGGACTCCTTCGTTTTTCAATATTAACACTTTAAAACGTTATATAGTCACACTTTTGTTGATATCTTGTTGCATTTCCCCTCTTTTTCAATTTGTTTATAATCTGGGTTATGAAAAGAATATGCTTGTTGAAGAACAAGAGTATAATGCTCTGATATGGCTTCGAGAAAATATTGATGAAAATGCCGTGTTTTTAACTTTTCATTATATAAACATAGAAAAATCTAAAATTAGCGGAACTTATGCCAGGGCCGGCAGAGGGCATTCATTAGTTACAACAATAGGTGAAAGAAGAGTTCTATTAAATTTAAGAGCAGTATTTCTTTCGAAAGGAATGGACCATAATGAAACTATGAGACTTGCAGCTGATATTGATTTTATATATACATCCAATGATTTACAAGAAAGCATTCACTTGCTTGAATCATATTCAGTTAAGTGCATTTATGTAGGACCTGACGAACAAGAAAGATATTCTGTTGCGATTCACAAGTTCGAGAATCAGAAATACTTTGAAAGTGTTTATTTAAATAATTTAGTAACGATTTACGAACTAAAAACCACCTGATTGCAATTTAAAGACACAAAGATGACTTATGCCAAAGAAGAGAGTTTTTTAAAAAAGAAAAATTTAATGAGGTCGACTTAAAAAAAAGCAAGTTGTATTTCTGTACTCCGAGTATCAAAATTAGAGGCTACTCGATATGTCTACTAAAAAAGTGTTCATTTTTTCGCCAATTCCTATCTTTCCGGCAATTGCGGCAAATCAAAAAGATATTTTGGGCCATGTCTTGTTATTCAAAGAACTAGGCTATGAAATTACTCTTTTTTGCTACAATAGGGAACGGTATCCAACTGATTTCGATCTGAATCGCCAAAACGCTCTTAAATATGACATAAACATTGAATTCTTGGAAAAAAAGAGAGAAAAAGATGATATATATACCTATTGGTATCAGGTAGCCCCACTTGTCAATCTTCAAGCAATTCAAACAATACAGTCTTACATTGAGAGCGAAAAACCTGATATACTTCTTTTTGAGTACACTCGTTTTGCTTATTTATGTTCGTTATTGAAAAAAGGTGACGCTAAAATAATATTTAGAGTTCATAACTTCGAGATCCTTCATAATTATGACAAAGCGAAAATAAATGCGGGTGATGGGTTATATAATTGGTTAAAAATGACAAAAAAAGGATTGCGCAGATGGCTAAGCATTTTATTCAGTGAATGGCTTATGTTAAAACTGTCTGATAAAATTCTTTGCATTTCTTGGGGGGATTTTCAACTCTATAAGAAGATATTCAAAGCAATGAAAGTTGTTTATTTTCCTCCATACTTGGGTGATCTTAAAGAAGTCAGTGTGAAAGACAAGGAAGTCCTTGATGTCTTCTATATGGGTAGTAATTTCAGTAATAATTTGAATCGCAGTGGCGCAGAATATCTCATACAAAACATAATCTCAATGGTCAATAAAGCATTTCCAGGAAAATTTAGATTTCATATTATAGGAAAAGGCTCAAAATTATTATATGGTCAGACTAGAATAAGAAATCTTCTAGTTCATGACTTTATTGATGATATTGAATTTTTTTACAATGATATGGATATCTCTTGTATTCCAGTAAAAGAGGGGAGAGGTTGCAAAATAAAGATGTTTGAAGCTCTTGCGAAAGGTCTGCCTACTATTGGATTTAAGAGAACTTTTTCAGGAATTCGATATGAAAGAAACTGTTTTATTTATGCTGAAAATGATAAAGAATACAAAGAGGCATTTGAAAGATTACTCTCTTTAAAGTTTCGTCGAATACTATCTCGAAACGCAAAAAGGAAAATTGCTGCTCTCACCGACAAAGGTCATATTTTAACTCTTCTGCAACGTGTCTTAGAGTGAACTACCTCACGCTGAAGCTGTGGTGCTTTCTTGCTTAGCTACTCGTATGCATTTTCATTTTACAATATGTTAAAATGACATCAAATATTGATTATTCATCACTGTAATAGATTTTTGACCTTCCTGCAGATTTTTATCAAGACTTCTTTATATAAAAATTACTAGTTTTGAGATTTTTAATTTTCTGCTCTTGAGGTATTGAATAACCATGTTTCTTCAAATGCTCAATAAATTCTTCACTCATTTTCCATTTTCTTATTTTAGGATTATCGGATATAGAATATCTACCAATATTAATCGGTCTTATATGATCATATGAGTGAGGATAATCACTTAAGCCACATAATTTGAATATCATGGGGGCATAAAGCGAAGGAGATTGGCTAAAATCTTCATATCTAAATAAAGGAATAGTTTCATATCTTTGCTCTAGTTCCTCAAGATGCCCATATTTTTCCAACCATCTTGCTTCTCTCTTTTTTGGAGAGTCCTTCCCAAATAAAATATATTGACTCGTTATCGCATCTCTTGGATCTCTGATAAATGCAAAAATTCTAACATCGTTTCCTAATTCTTTGTATTTGTAAATTAGTTCAAGAGCAGTTCTGTTTCCTAAATATTGTGGGGATTTATCGAAAACAATCGGTCCTAAGCGTTCTAAGATTGAATCCCATAATTGGAAAACCTCAGTCTCAGAGAAAGTTGCTGGAATCTTCAAATAGGGATGCGATTTTTTAAGACGCGAGATAAATGGCGTTTTGTCACCTTTAAGTGCTCTTCCAGCAAGATCCCAAAATCTGGGCTCCCAATTCTCAATCAGTTGATCAATATGACAAACGCCAACATCTGAATGTTTTTGAAACATTCTAAATACTGCTGTTGAGCCACATCGTTTTGCACTTAGCATTATAATTGTTCGTTTTTTTTCTTTTGACGATAGTTTTTTTGTAGCATTCACATTTATTTCTCCCATCATTTTCAAGAGTTTTCTTAATTCATAAAGGGAAATAGTTGCAGTTAGATGCCTATTGCTTATTTTTAGCAAAGTCCTTACGGAGAATTGAGCGGTTCCATACTTCCTGTAGCATACTCAGAATCCGATGATATGGCTGAAATTTGGTAGAAGACTTTTGCCATTTAATCCATCCCTTTAGTTTAAAATCAAGATGACCAACGCTAAAGAAATTAATATCTTTGGAACGATAATTCCCCTCCAAATATTCATTATAGATAGATTGAGCGAAGTTATAATACTCCTTTCCAACTTCATTTAACGTTGACAATCTGATCTGTTCTTGAAATCGCAAAAAGTCATTCGATACCATTTCAATTGCCTTTAAAACACCCGTTGTATCCTCAAATAATTCACCTGCATTACAAATAATTTCTGGATGGCCACCATCATTTCTTGCTACCGCAGGTAAACCGCAATGAAGGGCTTCAATCAAGGCATTAGAACAGGGATCGCTTCTACTTGCTATAATGTAAATATCGTGTTCTTTTAATAATTTAGCAACCTGCTGATTTGGAACGGGTTTAATCCATTTAATGTTCTTGAATTTTATGTGAGAATTTCCTACAAAAGTCATCTGATATCTATCAAAATCTAAGTTATTATCTATGAATTTGTATATATCAAACCCCTTTCTGATGTTTGCAGACCAAGAAGTAGCAATCAATCGAATCCTTTTTCTCTCGAATGGTTTTTTTCCTTCTCGGTTAAATATTTTTGGATCTGGAGCATTAACGATGACCCTTTCGTTCAAATTTCGACTTAATCCTAATTCATAATTCTTAGTTCTGCTCCAATTCGATTGAAAAACAGTCCCATCAGCAAAAATCTTATTGGCCTGAAAAATTATTTCATCAATTAACTCGTCTTTTCCTCTTACACAAAATATGGGACCATCTATTCGGTGTATTAGAATTTTTTTGGGATATTTCTTCTTAATATTATACACTTCTTTTAAACAATGATGACTATTAAATAAAATCATATCTGCATTTTTTGGATCTTCTGAATATACTCCAGTGTCCCTAAAATAATTTTGAAGCGCTTTTAAGAACTGATTACCTCCTCCCCAGGGCCCAACCGTGAATTTATACAAAATATGTATTGTAGGGAACATTCTAATCTCCTAAGCAGTATGCTCTTAAAAGCAGATCCTTTTATATCTGTCATTCTACATGATTAATTTGAAATAAAGTCCAGATATTGCACATTAATTTGTATCAAGTCCATGGAAGGGTATGTTTTAATCCAAATATCAAGTCAGATATTCTCTTATACAGTCTTCTTTTTTCACCTTTGTAATTTGCTGTAAATTTTCTCATAATATTTCTTAGAGATTTTATCCCATGAATATTTTCTAATTGAGTTTAATGCATTATTCACCATTTGATTCGCTAAGGTCTTATTCTCTATTATGCTTGTCGCTTTTTCAGAAAGGTCTGCAACATCATCAACTTCCGCTAAAAGCCCGTTGTCCCCCTCCTTCATAATATCAGTTGCCATACCAACCTTCGTTGATATAACAGGCACTCCTGATGCCATTGATTCTAGTATCGCCTTCGGACCGCCTTCTACTCGTGATGCTACAATATACAAGTCCAATGCGTTGTAATATTTTGGAATTTCTAAATAATTCCTTAAGAAAACATGTTTATAAGGAATATTTCTTTTAGCCAATTCTCGTTTTATATAGCCTCTAGCGGGTCCTAAAAGTAAAATAAATATAGGAAAGTCTTTTTTCATCTCATCTGCAACACTTACAAATGTATCCGGGCCTTTAACCCATTTTGGCTCTAAACCTTCGCCCCATCCAAGTCCATCCTTTTGAAATGATCCGACTACTATCTTATCTTTTGGAACCCCCAGTTTTTCTTTTATTTTTTGCTTTTCTATGAGAGAAATGGGTCTAAATAGTTTTAAATCTACACCAAGGGGGATAACAACGATTTTTTCTTCTGGAATGCCGATTTCGATAAGATTTTCTTTTGTGATTGTAGATGCGGTATGAATAGTATCTACAAATTTTTGTGCCGCTTTTGCATATTTGATCCTAGGATGATCTGGCATGACATGAAACCATGTTAAAACAATTTTGTTCTGTTTTTTTGGTTTTTGGAATCCTTCAGAGGTAAGAAAAGTATTAACTGCTCCAAAGTGGATTATTTGATCTTTGATACCTTCCTGGGTTATAGTTGATCTTGCTTTCAATAATCTTTGGGCGTTTAAATTTTCTGTTATGTATTTTCCATCCCATTTGATTGACCAGTCAACAGGTACTCGTTCTATCACATAGTATAGCCTAGAATATGGTTTCCCAATCTTTCTCCATAAAATATTTTTAATTTTCTCACGTGAAATAACGCTTAAAGGTATCCAGTGCATTTGAATGCCTCTAAATTATTTAATTTTCTGTCCATTTCAATTATGAACTCCAGAATAATCATACTCTCTGAAAATGCATCAATCGTCTTTATAACATATTTAACTACCTTTATCTTTCAGACGTTTTTTTCATTCAAATTACTCGTACAGAAATAATCCAACTTTGTTAACAATTAAAAAAGTGTATTCAACGAAGTAAATAAAGAAGACGGACGTATGTTCCTTTGAATATACTTGAAGCTTTTGATTAAAGTTCCAAAGGATGAGATATAAAAGACTATAGGAAACCTGCAACAGAAGATGGTAGCTTTCATATTGTTAATAATACCCCTAAAACTATTGATTGAGATCGATAAAAATCGAGCACAAAGAGGAGCAGAATAATGAAGTTATTGATGGTAGGATTTGATGGGCTGGAGCCTACAATGATCACGAAACTTCCAACATTTGGAAAATTTCGAAAGAAACTCCACTTATTACGCACCGTGCCGAGTACAATGACCGAGGAGGCTTGGGGAGCGATGTACACAGGTCGATCTCCGTCAGAGATCAATGTGATCGCTTTGTCTCGTGACCCAGATAGAGTTTCAACGTTGAAAGGGATCGGTGCACAGACAATATTTGAGGCTTTAGGAACTGCGGGATTACGAATTGGCTGTATTGGGATGCCAATGACGTTTCCTGTTAAAAATATTGATGCTTTCATGGTTGCCGGTTTTCCGATTACAGCTCCTCAATATCGGGATGACGATGAGTATTTCTACCCGCCTGCTATCAAAGAAATCGTCTTGTCAACTTATTATGCTTACTTATGGGCTAATGAGGAAACACCTCCTCGCAAAGAAGCTGTAACTTTTGAAGCCATTGATTATTCGATTGTAAGAGAATTGGAAAAAATAGCTTGTGTTCGCCAGATATTAAGGAAACTTGGTTATTTGGATTTGGATTTCTTAGCAATAGGTTTTTCTTTTACCGATATTGCTGCTCATTGCCGCAGAATTTATCCTATTGACCAAACCTATAATGCAGCAGATAAAGTGCTACGAGAGATTTGTGAGATCTTTGAATTCGATAACTTGCTAATCGTCAGCGATCATGGGTTAGCTATGGTACCTTGGCGAGGCAAACCGTTCAAAAAAACCCCCGAAACTACCCATCGCCGATATGGGACATGTATTTGTGTAGGAAGAGATATTGAACACGTGCTAACACAACTCAAAATTAGAAAATATCTACAGTTTATCCGGAAAATGCGAAGCCGTCCATTTTCTTTCATAATAAAACTTGTCCGAAAATTAAAACGTGCATGGAAATTCAGAGAATATGGGATTTTGTTTTATCTACTTAATTCTATCGATATCACTGATGTGTATAGTCTTATAACTCAAGTCTACGGACTCCCACAGAAATCAAAACTTGTGAAGCAAGAAAGTGAATACACTGAGGAAGAACTCCAGTCAATCAAGGATCAACTGGAACTCTTAGGATACATGTGAGCTACCTCACGAGTGGTTTGATTATGATCAATGAACCGATAATTAGCGTAGTAATGGCAGTTTATAACAGCGAAAAATATATTCGTGAAGCTGTAGACAGTATTCTCAATCAGACATTTAAGAATTTTGAGTTTATTATCATAAATGATGGATCTATCGATAAAACACAAGAAATTCTTGAGTCTTACAATGACCCACGCATTGTTCTGACTCATCAAAAACGTATGGGGCTTACAAAATCATTAAATAAAGGAGTCTATCTAGCAAAGGGAAAATACATTGCACGACAGGATGCTGATGATATTTCACTGCCGGATAGGCTCGAAAAGCAAATCGAATTTTTGAAACTACATAATGATATTTCACTCCTTGGCACTGCAGCCAAAATCATAGATATCAGAGGTTTTTATCTAAAAACAATCAAATATCCAACAGACCACTCTTCACTAAGGATTGCCATTAAACATTCTAATCACTTTTGGCATGGTTCGGTGATGTTCAGAAAGCAAAGCTTTGTTGAATTAGGAGGATATCAAGAAATACTCTTTACAGCACAAGATTACGACCTATGGTTGAGATTTGTGGAGAAATTCAAGGTCGCAAATCTATCAGATCCTCTCTACAAATACCGTCTTAACTATCATTCACTTTCCTTCAAAAAAATTGTTTATCAAAGGAGAATGGCAATATTTGCAAGAGAGTTGGCTCGTGCAAGAAAAAAAGGGATTAAAGAGAAGCAGATCATCAATGTATTGGAGAGTTACTTGAAATTACCCTTGAGCGTGAATGAGAAGAGAGAAATAATTCAAATTTACAACCCATGGGGCCGATTGTTATTGAGGCATAATAAGAAAAACCAAGCCTTTTTATTGATGAATGAGATTTTTGAATATCATCCCTCTAGCCTCTTTAAATTACTTTTTAGAATCACAAAAACGTTAAAGTCAGCATTCTTCCTTGAGGTGCTTATAAGAATGTGGTTCTTCCTTGAGAAGCTTAGAGGATTAAGAAAAAAGTCACAATATTTTAAATACACTACTGTCCCTCTACTCCCGCTAGATTTTTCTTATTAGCATCTGTCAGTTTTAATTTACTTTCCAAATTATCTGAAAAATTGCTTTAGTCTTACTATCGCTCTAAACGAGAGATATGCGGCGGCATTCACTAGAAGAAAGATCGCTGCAAGCGCTATTCCGAAAAAGAGGCCCGGGATCGCACTATTTATAAGCGTATAGGGGTTCATCTCACCAAGGCGCATTAATCCTCTGGCTAACAACGGAATCATAATTATATACACAGGCGTGCGTATCCTTCTTGAGAGTTTTCTGGTTATCGTCAATGGAACCACAGACGCGAAGAAGAGCATTATACCACGTGAGTAATTCCCTAATTCTAAGAAATCAGAGAATGTAAGAAGAAACAGTGATATGTCTGCAGCCAATATTCGAGGGGCTCCGGAAACGGGGCCAATGCCCGATGTAACAAAAACCACTGCCAATCCTATAATGAATGGACCAAAATAGGGGGATACCGCAAGTACACTTAGCCCTCCTAATAGGCACACAAAAAGTGTGAAATCGAGTTTTATGATATTATTGTTGTGATTAATTAGGATTATTGTAACTATTCCTAAGGCGCTGAATGCAGCACGCAAAAGATTGCCTCCTCCGAAAGAAGGAAACGGTGGAGGAAGACTTGGAAGGTATCCAACCAAAGTCATTGGATATCCGTCAACAACTCCTGATGCACCATGGACTGAAGGAAGGACAGTTAATAACTTGCCTACAGTAAACAGAGAAATCATACTAAAAGAAAATACCGCGAATGTTGATATAATCGCTTGTAAAAACACCTCAGTTATTGATTTTGTATATGGAGGTGTCGCTGCTGCAGTTACTACCATTCCAGCAGCATAGAAATGTAAAAGGGATAGAAATGCAATAATGGAGCAGGTTTCTATAAATAGTTCAGAAGATGGTGTATATAAACGATGAAGCGCTTGTCTCTGTTTGTACATATTTCCAACCTGTCCATCTAAACTTCTCAATGGAATTATCCTTAGATTGTCGCCTCTGCCAGCTTTGAATTCTTCAAGTATCGCTGATGCAAGTGGAGTGTCTTGGTGTTCCAGTAATATTATTAATCTTACACCTGATTCAGAAGATACAATAATATCATCAACGATAAATTGCGCTGGATTTGGATAATATCCTACGATGAACATATCAATTTGTTTCACATCTCGTAATTGATTTAATCGTTTTTGAACTGACCAATAGTGAAATATCTTCGCATTTGGATAATCATCGTGAATATCTTCGGAGATTTGGTCAAAATTGTCTGCAATGACAACAATTGTTGCATCTGGATTGGGTCCTACTGATATTGATAATGAAACCATTAACATAGTTGTAAGTATATAGAACGCAATAGCAAAGCGCATAGGCTGAATCTGACGAATCATGTAATTGCATTTTTTATAAATGCCTGATCGGGTGATTTTCCTTATACTTCGTTGGAAATATCTTTGTGTAGTTGATATAAACATAAATGGGATAATCAAGAAGGCTGGAAATGAGAGGAGTGTCGAATAAATCTTCAATCTCACGGGTTGATAGGCAATATGTAGATAAAGCCTATTGTTCACTCTCACGGTAAGTTCGCGTTCAGTATATCTGATAGTAGAATCTTCCCTTACTCCCCAGGGAAATCCATACAAAAATTCGGCATCAACTGGCAGTATAAACGACATGTAGTATTGGACATCATAGGAAAGATTGTTAATTCTAATAAATTCAATCGTTGATTCTGCATAGTAGATTTTCATATAATTCCGATACATTATCGAAAGTAAGTTTTGTTCTTCGTATTCTACAGAGATTTTGGCATAGTCTGTCGTTCTCGGGATATTAAATTCAATCACGTTATGACCCCAAACGTCTTGACTATACTTATACGAAATGAATGATGGATTTCGAATTGCTTTTACTTCTCCAAAGTAGGGAACTGAGAGAACAGGGTTTGTTTCAGGATATTTTATAATGTATATTTCTGCATCAATTACAATAGAGGACGATGGTTCGCCATATACTGCAAACTGATCGCTCAGATAAAACGTCTGAGTTATAATTGCAGTATTTTGCGTAATATTTGGCACTTGGTTTTTTGAATCTGCGGAGACAAGCGTTGAATTATTAACGTGAGAATTAGAAGTCGCGCTGCTATATGACGACAAAACGAATAATGTAGAAATTATAATGACCAATAATATGAGAATTCGACGTTGTTTCATTCTAACGCCAATTAACTTACTGTCAATTTTTTTTAAGTCTTCTGATTATTACTTTAATTCCAAATAAATCTTTTCAAGTTGTGCTGCTAATTCTTCGTATGTATATTGTCTTGCTTTCTTTCTTCCTGCGTTACCAAGTGCTCTACTTAGTTCTGGGGTAAGAAGAATTTGTTTTATTTTAGAAGCTAATTCCTCATAGTCTCCGTATTTTACTAGAAATCCTTCTTTTTTGTCAGTCACTACATTTGGAATGCTTCCAGCATTTGTAGCAACAATAGGCTTTCCTTGAGCCATCGCTTCAACTAAAACTTGACCAAATCCTTCGTATCCACTAGGTAAAACAAAAACATCACACGAAGCATAAGCCTGCATTTTTTCCTTAATATTATAGATCGGATCAAGGATATGAACATAATCTTCTACATGAAGTTTTCTCCTCAGATTTTCAAGAATTTTTTTATAGTTAACTTGGTCTGGTCCTATAATAACGAATTTTGCATCTGGTATATCCTTAATAATATTTGGAACTGCTTTTATTAGCACTTGTGGACCTTTCATTGGATGAAGCCTGCCTAAGTATAGTATAATAGGTCCATCAATTCCAAATCTCTTCTTGAAAATATCGCCATTATATTCTTCAAGACTTTCTGATCGTATCCCTGAGGGTGTAATCCTTATTTGATCCTTTTTTGCACCCATTTTAAGAATTGGATCTATTAAAAGACTGGTTCGAATTAAAAGTCTGTTATAACGCCTTAAAACCAATCGAGAAAAGTATTTATCAAAAAACGCTAATGGGATATATTTGACTGGGCGTCGTGGCACGAGATGATGAATATCGTAAATCATTAGGACTGTTTTTATGTCTTTTAATACCCTTAATAAGGGTACAAGCATCGCATGCATCGTTATATAGTCATATACATGGATTACATCGAATTTCTCTCTTAAAATTCGAAATAGCAATGTTGGCCAAAATTTTAGCCGATAACTAATATCAAATAGGATTGGCAGCCGATGAATGTGTATTCCTTCGAAAACTTCTTCCGAAGGCCCTAATGATTTCCCATCTTTAGCATTTACTGTAAAAATGTGGACCTCATGACCTCTTTTGACTAACTCTTTCGAAATGTTACGTATATACCACTCTATGCCGCCTATCATTGCAGGATAAAAATATACGCTCACTTGCGCGATTTTCATTTTCTGTGAAACCCTCATTAAATAAATTATAGATTTAGTGGTATTGATGATGATGAACTATTTATCTTCTTAAGTGAAACTGGTTACTCAATATTGATTATAATTATGTCTCGTAGTGGGATGATCCATTGAATATCACGACATCTGAGTCTACTATTTCGCCTGTAAATGTTTCTCTGATATTATCATTCTATAACGATGAACAGTATGTTAAAGAATGTCTTCAATCTCTAATGATGCAAGACCTGAGTTCATTTGAAGTTATTTGTTTATTTGACAAGGGAAGCACTGATCGAACCTATGAAGAGTTAATGAAATTTGAATATGAACCTAGAATAATAATCTCTGAAATAGATCATGTTGATAGATCTACAGCAAGAAACATAGGGTTTTCGAGGTCCAAGGGCAATATAGTAGTATTCTGTGAAACAGACGCGATTTATCGACCAGATTTTCTCTCCATGATATATCAGACGATTAGTAAGGGTTACGATATGGTTCATCCGATTGGAGATGGTCTCAATGTAGCTAATAAGCTGACTAATATTCTAGAAGCTGAGATTTGGGCAAGAAATAGAAAAATGAAAAAAGGCACGATTAAGCCTCAATCTGCGTGGGCATTTAAAAGGCATATACTTGAGGAAACGGGTGGGTTTAAACAAAACGTAGAAATAGCTGAAGATAGAGAATTATGGGCTCGTGCATCTAAACTTGGTTATAAAACTGTTATCACACCTCATGAAGTTTGGAGTCATCGTCTGACAGAATCTTGGATACAGTTCTTAAAACGTTCATTCAGGCATGGTAAGGGGCGACAGGTATTCATAGATACTTATGGATTATCAAAAAGAGACAAGATACAAATCTTTTTTACACTTTTTGGCACACTTGCTATTCCTTGCTTGATTTGGCTGCTTCAACGCTTTTTTGTATCACTAATCATTGGATTCACATTGGCATTTGTATTAATCTATTTTCTAATGACAATAAGAGCAAAATATCTTTTTAAAAACAAATTAGAATGGAGAGTTCTTGTTTTGTATCCCCTTTTACAGTTAATTCGTAACATTTTTTTTAGTTATGGCTTATTAATTTCCGTCATATCATTATACTTAACTCGTTTTTGGAGAACTATGAGAAAGGTTAATTAGTAAATTTACTATCCTCTAACAATTTGAGGGGTCTTTCTTGCGAGGTAATGATAAAATAGTTTGTCGACTGGTCAGATCCTTTCCACAAAAAAGACGAATGACTTTTGGGTTAGAACCGGTTTTTTATTTTATTTCTAAAGAGCAGGTCAAACTAGGGGCTGAAGTTCACGTAATCGCTGCAATAGATAAACACACTCCTCAATTAGAATCTCCTGATGGCATTATTGTACATAGAGTAAGAAATCCGTATAATTTCTATGCAATTAAAAAACTAAAGGAATTAGATAGAGCAAGGAGCATTGATGTAGTTCACACTCATGCCACAGCGAGCCTTCTATACAGCCTAACAAGACGTTTTACTACTGTAAAGAAACCATTATTTAACCATATTCACACCACCACACTTGGAGGGATGGCACAGAATATTGCCTCTCCTGTACAGTATTCATTTTCTGCTGCAATAAGGACAAATTTTTGGAATAATGTATCTCTTTTAAGACAAAAAGCCATGTGGAAGCGAGCCGATATTTTAATTGCAGTCAGTAAAGCAGTAAAAGGCGAATTAATAAAATACTATGGAATTCCAAGCCAAAAAATCCGTGTTGTTCATAATGGGGTAGATATAGAGCTATTTAAGAAAACACAAGAAGGCTTAGAACTAAAGGGGCAACTTGGTTTAAGTGAAAAACGAGTAGTACTATTTGTTGGACATTTTGGTCTAAGAAAGGGTCTTCCTTACTTACTAAGAGCGATACCAAAGGTTTCCAAACGTTTTCCAAATGTATTTTTTCTCGCAGTTGGGGGAACACCAAAATGGCTACGAACTGATGTATATTGGAATATACTCAGAGAAAATATCAAAAGTCTTAAGATTACTCCTTTTGTAGGATTGATGGATAAGATTCCAAATCAAGAATTACCGAAATATTATTCGATGGCAGATGTTTTTGTGCTTCCAACTCTCTATGATCCTTGTCCGAAAGTCATTCTTGAAGCAATGGCATGCGCAACCCCTATAATTGCATCAAAAGTTTCAGGAATTCCTGAATTAATCAAAGATGGACATGAAGGAATTCTTATTCCCTCAAAAAACTCAAATCTACTTGCAGACAAGATAATAGATATTTTAGAGAATCAAGATAATGCCAAATTGATGGGGAAAAATGCAAGGTCACGAGTTGAAAACGATTTCACATGGAATTTATGTGCAAAAAAAATATTACAACTCTACAATAATGAATTAGAAGGTGCCTAATTGAGCAGAAACGTATCATCATTGATTTCTGTCATTATTATCACATATAACCGTTGTAGAGAATTAGAGCGCTGTTTGAATTCGTTAATGGCTCAAAAAAATTCAAATTTTGAAATTATTGTAGTTGATGGTGGTTCAACGGATTGCACTATTGATCTAATTAAGCAGTATCCCATTAAATTCGTTAGAGAATCAAAGAGATCTGGAATTTCAGCAGCACGTAACCTAGGGATTTCTAATAGTGAGGGTGATATAGTTGTTTTTCTTGATGATGATGCAATAGCTGAAAAGGACTGGTTAGAAAGCCTTGTTAAACCCTTTGAAGATGAAGGAATTGCTGGAGCAAGCGGAAAAGTAATCCCCATCACAAATACTTTGTTCAATCGTGAATTTGCTCCTGATTACGATCAGGGTCCAGATATTAAAGAGACAAAATATTTTATTGGATGTAACATGGCTTTCAGAAAATCTGCTATAATTGAGGTTGGTCTTTTTGATACTAAAATAAAATATGGTCATGACGAAAACGAACTTTGTTCGAGACTTTTGAATGCCGGTTATCGTCTAATCTTCACTCCTTATGCAGTGGCGCATCACGACTACGTTCCATCGTTCTCTGCGCTTATGAAGAAGAAATTCAAGATGGGAAAAAGTCGGGCATATTTGGAAAAAAAGTCGGGCAATCATTTAGACAGTAAAAAAAGGATAATCTATTTCATTCTAATTCCTGTTGTAATAGTGGTTCTCTCTCTGGGTGCCGTCTCATTTTTTTTCAGCATGGTTAAGCTTTACTTTTGGAGTTCATTATTTTTTACAGTTGGTTATTTTGTCTTACTTACAGCTGTGATTAAATATAGAACAAAAAAATCAATGATTGGTGCTTTTTTGACCATATTTACAGAACTTGCAAGAGAACTCGGGAAGATTTATGGCAGGTTATTCCCTAACAAATTAAACTAAAGAAGGCAAGATTATGAGCTTTGTGTCAATTGTGCTTCCTACAAGAAACGAGGAAAAGAATATTGAGACCTGCCTAAAAAGTATCCTTAACTTAGATTTTCCAAAAGAACGGTATGAAATTCTCGTTATTGATGGAAAGTCCACTGATAGAACAGTTGAAATTGCATCGAAATATCCTGTCCGTATTATCGAAAATCCAAAATATAAGATAGGACCTGCACATAATATAGGCGCTAAGGAAGCTAAAGGCGATATTATAGTTTTTACAGATGCAGATGTAAGGGTAGATGTCCATTGGCTAACGTTTTTATTAGAGCATTTCAATAATCCAGACGTTGGATGCGTAATTGGTGGACAAACTTGTATTTTTGGAGACCAATTTATCTCACAGATAAGAGCTGCTTTTCATGACTATTATGACGCAAAGGTGTCCAACACGCTTAATAGAGATCCACACAAAGTAACTTGGAGAAGTATGTCTACCTTTGGGACGGCATTTCGAAAGGATGCCCTTATCAAAATAGGGGGATTTGATGAAAGTATTGATTACCCAGACAAGGATATCGGCTATAGACTCTCACAAGACTATCAAATAATTAAGGATAGGAGAGCGATAATTAGTCATCATCTCAATAAGCCTTTCAAAAAATTCTGCAAACAAATTTATCGAGCAAGTATCACAGAAGGAACATTATATCGACGATACGGAGTTTTTCTTAATAAGAAATCAATTATTCTATCGTTACTGGTTTTAATTTTGCTGTTTGGCTATTTATTGTCCCCACTCATCTTATTTGTATCTATAATGCCCTTTATAGGGGTTCTCGGACTGTTAATTTTGCCTATTATTGGATTAATAGCTTATTACTTTATTAAGGGCCTAAAAATTAAAATACAGAAGAGAATTGGTATGAAAGGACTAATTGTTCTACCATTTATTTCGATACTATTTATTATATTGAAAAGTTTTGGAATTATGAGAGGTCTGTTAAAACTTGATGTAAAGGGAATATTTCCGTTAAAAGACATTGAAATAGAAAATTAAGTTCTCTAATCATAGTTTATTTGATAAAGCAGGTAGTTCCAGCCTTCCATACTATTGGAAATATTCAATACTAATTCAAATTGATAGAATTTAATCAAATATTCCATTAACCTTGGAGTAGATTTTGGTTCATCTATCAATAAGAACACATTTCTTTTTTGCTCTAAAAACCAATTGATTATTTGTTTTAGTTCTTCTTCCTTTCCTTCTATACTTTGATACCACTGAGGGTGATATGTAATATATATAGTGTATCTTTCAGCATAAATTCGTAATGGAGTTGTCAGTGCACCACAAAGGATCGCTGAATCTTCTTGCGTTGCGTTTCTTATTTGATAGACGGCATCAAGTTTACTCTCTGTGAGCCACGAATTGCTGGCATTGAGCCATTCTCGATTCGGTAGTAATGGATGGTATCGTACTGTGATCGATAACAAACATAGTATCAAAATTAGTGTTATTATCCCCTTAGTTATGTTTTTTTCATATGGGATCTCTTTTATGAATCGATAAATTTCCTGTAAGCCTTTTCCTGAGAGAATTGCTAAAATAGGAAAAGCTGGGAGCATGAATCGTCCCACAGTGTATATATAGAAGGCGTAAGGTGCAAAGGCTGCGATAATGAACCCTAGAAGAAATAATGCTCTCTTCTGGTTTTTTTTGAAAAACACATAGAACCCAATAAAAGCTAATGGGATAAACACTCCAAAATTCCATACGATCTCTTGTGTATACATGATAATCTGTTGGACTAATCTCTGTAGAGTAAACTCATAATATATCGAAAGAATCCAACTTTGACTTTTTAGAGGCGTACCAAAAAGTAAATTGTTGTATATAAGTGCAGGGCTCGCTACAGTGACTATAGCTACAAAATAAATATATAGTCTAGCATCAGTGATAATTTGCGGTTTTTCCACAAGCAGCAATAATATTACGGGAATTATTATAAGGATGTTTGTTGGACGCGTCAAAATAGCATATCCAAAACTAGCGCCAGAAATAAGGAAAAAACGTATACCATTCTTCTTCTTTTGTTTTAGAAGACAAAAAATTGACAAGATTATACAAAATTCAGAAATTATATCACTCAAAGTAAAGCCACAAAGAATTAGATGCATAGGATTAAAGGCTAGAGCCGAGACAGAGATTGCCGCTATCTGACTTCGCTTCATTTCATTTTTAAAAATCTCTTGTGCAAAAAAGTAAGTTACAAGATTAGTCAAAAATCCAAAAATAACGTTTACATAAAGTGCTGCATTTTTTCCAAATAATAAGATACTTAATGCAAAAACAAGTGGTGCCCCAATGGATTTGTCGGCATATACCTTTCCTGTTGTTCTATCATATACGTAAGTATTCGGAATCGTTAAGAAGTTTAGATCTGACTTTCCATTTAATAATTCATTCATTAAAGGTATGAGCGGATCCTCATAATAAAATGATGAAAGTGCTGGATTTTCTGAAAATCGTAATGCCATAAAGTATAATGTTGCGGCATCTGCCCCGCTTACACCAGCTGGAACTATTAAAATATACTCTAAAGCGCTAGTCAGTAGTATTATTATAACAAAAAGCATGGGTAGCTTTGATTCTATCTTCTCTTTTTCAAAAAATACGCCACTAAGTTGAATATTACAAAATAGCGTCCATAAGATGATCAAGAAGAGAATAGACAATGTTGTACGAATGAAACTGCCTAAAAGTAGATAGAAGATTATTGAAAGTGGTAGTAATATAACAGGTAAAGATGCAAAGATAAATATCAGAAATCTGTGCGAAACTATTTGTATCCTACTTTTTTGAGCAATAATCCATGTTACAATAGCGAAGCCGAAAGAAATCATTGTTGGGATCAATGATAGAAGTCCAAATATATTAACAAGGTGAATCTCTGCTACAAAGAGATAAAAAAACAGATAGGTTAATATTATTGCGCCAATTTCTAATACGGCGATTTTTGCAAACTCACCTGATTTTTCTTCTTTTAATGAGTCATATGATTTCTTATCAAGCAAGAAAACGCCAATTATGGTGTCTATTAGACCCATTCGTCTTACACCGTTAATTCGCTGTAATAATAATACCGTAGTTTGTGTTAGTCTTCTAAAAACTACATGATTTGGGAATATACTTTTTCATAAGCGCTGGCTATTACTTCCCAATCGTATTCTTCCTCAATTCTATGTCTTGCATTAGATCCTAATTCTTCAGCCAAATTATGATTGGTGAGTAACGTAATCATTCGTGCCGCTAATTGCCTAATGTCCCCAGGTTGAACTAAATATCCTGTTCTTTCATCAATTATTAAGTCCTTTGGCCCTCCTATATTAGTAGCTATTGCTGGTTTTCCACATGCCAAGGCTTCTACCAATGCCCGACCAAAAGGTTCTCTCAGACTCGGAAGGACGAATATATCGCAGCTGCTATAAACGGTGATCATTTTGTTATTTGGAATTGGGTCAGTATGAAATCTTATGGAATCTTCAATCCCCAAATGACTTGCTAAGTTTTTTAAAGGTAGATATAGCGATCCTTTTCCTAAAATTACCAGTTTTGCAGAGGGTACCTTCTTTGTTACATACTTCATTGCCTTTATCAAATTTGGTAATCCTTTATTTGGATGTAGCCGAGCAACTGTCAAAATAAGTGGTGAATTGTCATACCCTAAAGTTTGCTTGAATGTGGTATCATCTTTTGGATAAAACTCTTTAATATCAACACCCGCTGGTATCACTTTAATTTTTTCAGCCAATGCTTTATTTGTTACTAAGAATTCTTTGGCAGCTGTAGATCTAGCAACTATAGCATCAGCACTCTTCTGAACTATTTTGCATATACTTTTTTCGTAAAGTTGATAAACTTGTTTCCAAGGAGGTCTTGGGTAGTAGTAGCGTTCCTGTGTATACATAAATGGGATTCCTTTAACTTTACAACTTAGCATTGCAAACAATGTGACCGGTTGAAAGTCTTCATGAGCATGTACTAAATCATAATCAGATTCAAGGATCTCGGGAATAATAGTTGGAACAAAAGGCTGTTCTGGGAAATCAGATAGTGTAGGTAAATAGATTACTTTAAAACCGTCAACGGTTTGTTCCTTTCTTGTTCCAAGCCCAAAATACTTCTCTTTGCTAAAGAACTTCCTCATTCGTCTATTAGAAGTTAAAATGGTAACTTGGTGTCTTTTAGAGAGGGTTTCGGCTAAGCCGTACTCATGTTGCTTAAAAAAGGTCGTGAAGTAAGGACTAATTACGGCAATTTTCAATATAGTCTCACTCAATTGAGTTTCTAAGATTTTATAATTGGTTGAATGTAGTTTTCGTTTTAAAAATATTATTTCCTAAAATGAGCTATATAATCAAAGCGCTTCTTAATATTTGTTCGATCTTTTTTGTGACGCCTTTCCATGTATATTTCGTTTCAACTTCTTTCCTGGCGTTATTTCCTATTTTTTCAGACAGTTTACGGTTTTTCAAAAGGAAAAGTATTGCATTTGCTAATTCTTCTATGTTTCCTGGTTCAAATAAACATCCGGTTGTTTTATCCCTAATGATTGTAGGTATACTTCCACACGAAGATGTGACTATGGGTCTCCCGCAAGCCATATATTCGAAGAGCTTGATCGGCGAATAGAAGAAGCCAAATTTTCGTGTTTCGACATAAGCTGAAGGGTTATATGGAGCAGCTAATATATCACATACACTTAAATAACTAGGAACCTCGTTATATGGGACTAAATCCGTAAATATGAAATAGTTCTCTAAATTCATTCTACGTACCATAGGCAGAACTCTTACAGATGAATTCGGGCCAATCATTAAAAATCTAACTTGGTCAGTCTTTGAAATCACCTTTTTGCTTGCTTTTACCAAGTCTAGAACACCATGCCATTCGGCAAAGCAACCTGCATAACCTACTATTGAATAGTTCTCAAGCCCATATTTTCTTCGAATTCTTGTTCCATCTATTTCTGGAGTGAACATCTCAATATTTGCAGCAGCGGTGACAAGTTCTGTCTTACCAATATATTGCTTTGGAAGGATATCATAAGAGTAAGCAATAATTTTCCTAGCAATTTTTAAGGAAATTTCTTTAAAATTTGTCCCAATTATTTCTGAGACCATTGCGCGGCTGCTAAAAACACTTGCAATCGCTCCTGCACCTAACGAAGATCCACGTTCAAGAATAACATCAATTTTATGTTTTTTAACAATTTTAGCAATAATAATTGCAAAGTAAAGAGGAAACACATACTTTAGATATAGCATATAGAGTTTTATGAGGGTTGAACGGAATACGGATTGTTTTTGAACGGTTTTCTCTGTCATTATCTCTTCAAAATCTGAACGAGGTTTAATGGGGAATATAATGCCTCTGTAATGTCTATGAATGAATAGATTACCTATTTTTGCAATTTTTATCTCTGTGTTTGAGAGCCGTCGGCATATTACATGAACTTCGTTTCCCAAATTGACTAAATTTTTGGCGATTTCCATCGTATGTGTGCTAGATCCTCTAAAAAGTTGAGGAGCTACATCAAGAGCTACATACGCAATTTTCATAGGTTTCTTCTTTTCTATAGCCACTGAAAACACCCAAGATTGGAATCATATGATGCAATCGTGGTTATGATTTTAAAGGTTCATACGTAACTATGCTGGACAAAGTTAGAGAGTATGAAATTTACTTCAATTTGATAAGTATCTTTTCATGGATGCGAGTGAAAGTTGAGAAATGAGTTTTCAGTAGCAAAATCCCTTATTATAAAAGCGTGGAACACTGAAAGATACCTTTTCTTGGCGGTAATTCTTACTAATCTCTTCATTCTTTTTCCAGATTTTGTTCGTATTCCTTCTTACTTATTCTTGTTTAACATTGTACCGGGTTGGATATTTCTCAAATTATACTTACGTATCAAAATAGATAAAATTCGAATGGCAATTCTTTCCCTTTCATTAAGTATTATAATTGGCTCACTTCTGTTCCTTATTCAAGCTGTTATACTTGGCTACCTTTCTCCTCTCTTTAGTTTATTCTTTTTTGATATATTTCTTTTATTAGGGATAGTCTTGTCAAAATATCGAGAAACTTATGCTTATCAAGGGCATCTAATTTCTAAACATTCTTTATTGTTTTTACTCGCCTTAAGTGCTTTTAATTTGATTGCACACAGCGTATATTTGCTTTTAATCATAGTTTTCTCACCAGATAGCATTATTTTCGTTAGTAATCCCAGTGATTATTTTATGTATATTAGTTTCATCGAAGAATCACGAAAAGCGATGCCTCCACAATGGCCTGAGTTTTCTGGTACTCCACTCACCTATCCATGGCTTTTCATTATATTTTATTCTGGAATTGGCGAGTTAACAACTTTAAATTCGTTTTTTCTCGCGATTATAATGAATGGGATCTTGAGTACAGCACTAGGTTTGTTGATTTTTCTCTTCTGCAATGATAATTTCAAAAATGAGCTTATTGGTGTGATTTCAGCATTTTTCTTTTCTTTTGGTACAGAAGCTACGTGGCTTCTTCAGTTGATGCGTGGTACCCCTCCACTTTGGAACTATTTACCTCCACAAATTCCAAGTCCAGGAATTGCTTTTTGTTCGTCATTAGGAATAGATCAGTTTATGAAAGGATTCATGCACACACCTGCTTATATAATAGCGATACTTTCGTTGTTTTTCTTAAACAAATTTGTTGAGGAACGAAAGAGGAGGTTTCTCGGCACTTCAATTCTTCTATTTGTTATGTTCCCCTTCTATCATACGCTCATCTATGCTGTTATCCTCATTGTACTCTTAATGTTCGGAATTTTTCTTCTTTTATGGCGTGATTGGAGTAATGCAGTTCTAGTATTTGCAATTAGTATAGTGTCCGCCCTCCCACTTTATCTGTATTGGCAATTCTTCGCACCCTATTTAATTGAAATAGGAAGTTCAAATCCAGGCAGGTTCATAGGATTTAAATTCTTTTATGGAGCCTTCGTCCCTGGGCAGTCATTAGCCGCTCTCCTTTCCTATATTGGTTTTGCTATTATTCTCACTGTCATTGGCTTTGTGTTTTCAATAAAGAGTACTCGCTTCTTGGATCGTTTTCTAGGGTTATGGCTAATTGTAATCACTTTCCTAATTTTTTTCACCGATTTCAGGGTCGGCAATTTCTATTACTACTGGACATTTTCAATTCCTGCCATTTTTTATGCTGGAAAGGGTTTAACGAAGATATTTTCGTATAAACTATTTACAGATAAATGGAAGAAATACGGGCTTCTTCTATTTTTCTTCATGGTTTGCTTAATCCCAACAATCCAATTGTTTAGCGCAGCAGTTAATTCTCCCGCATACCTGACACTCCAACAAGATGAACTTGAGGCATATAGCTGGATTAGAGAGAACACACCAGAAGAATCAGTATTTCTTGTCGCCCCCTCTAACGGAAGTTATCCTCCCAGTCCTATAACATCTTTTAGTGGACGAAGGATTGTTTTAGGGAATGAATTTCATGTTGAACCGTATAAATTAAATTATGAACGCCGATACCAAGATGTTCGTGTTATGTACACTTCCTCAGATATTGGTGAAGCGATAAATCTAATGAATGGCTATGATGTGGATTATATTTTCGTTTCAATAAGGGAATATGAAAGTTTTGGAAAAGAGAATCTAATTAAATTTGCAGAATATCCCCAACATTTTACCTTAGTCTTTAAGAATAGTCATTGTGACATATATTCATTATCTTAGCATTTTAAAATTCAAAAGGTTTTTTTAAAGGCCAGAAATATATTAAATTTGGACTTATCTGCTATTCTTTGCATCGTGTCCTGGGAATTGAAACTCAAAATAGCTATATCATTTTTAGACTATAAACTGTAAATTTTTCATTTTTGAACCCAAGATTAAGCATTGGATCTGATTCAAGTCGAGCTTCACATCCTGGGTAAATTCCCCGTTCATAAGGACCAACAACAATATAACTTCCTTTTCCTTTCTGAAGCAGTTCAAGTCGTAAAGTTGAGTTCTGTGTTTTGTAGATTGCCCTTACATCCTGATTCTTTAATATTGCATGTGCTCTTCCTGAGACGAGTGATATCCGTAGATAGACATAGTAATCCTTATCAAGAAGCCAAGTTCCACTAACGGTAGATATTTCTGTGTAAAATACGAATCGACTCGTTATTGGTGTGTTTTCGCGAAACCAGTTACCAACCGCTTCTTCTTCCGGGCTTAGATATGTCCATTGAGTGTGTCCAACAGTTGGCCAAAAACCGTCATGTGCCCATAAGAATCTTGGATACCAGTGTTGTGAGAGATGTTTCTCATAACTATCAAATCGTGTTCTTACATTAGGTACGAAAGGATTTGGCATTATAATAAACAAAATGAAAAGAAATATAGCTACATGCATTTTTTTGATATTGAATTTAGAAAAAAAGCGAAAAATGGACGGCATGATTTTAACGTCATCTAACCTTTTATAGACTGCAATAATAAAATCTGCAGAAAGAAAACAGAGAAATACAGGTAAAAAGTATTCATACGATTTTGCAATTAAGTTTCGATATAGTGGAGGCAATAGCGCATCCCAATCAGCATGTAAACGTAATGCAGTAAAGATTAGTGATTGTGGAATTATTACAGGTAGCATCTGTGTTATAAAAACCACAGGCAAGATCGTTAGCGCTAATATGCGATAAAAATCCTTTTTTTCGGAAAAAAAAGACATAATTATTGTGACGAAGCCAAAAGCTTCCAAAAAAACGTATGTATTCAATATATACAACAGATCTCCAGTGTAAAATGGTTCAATAAATGGTGTTGCCAGTACTCTTAAGATAATGATTATGAGATAGATTACAATCAAGATACTTGTAGGATATCTGTACTTTTTTAATTGGTCAAGCGGTTTGTTGGATTCAGCTAGATGTCCGATGAGTAATAAAACAATGAAAATCAGAATGAATAAAAAAATTACTGCGATGGGTAGCAATAAATTTCCCTTATGAGTCCTAGTTCCAAGGATAAACATCCAAATAAGATAGGGAAGTGCGCATATCCATCCAATTAATAGGCACCATGATGTTATTTTCATATAACGGTAACTTTTGGTAATGAATCCAAAAATGTAAACCCCAAATAGAAGGATTAAAGACAAAATACCTGTTGTTAAATGAGTAATGACAATTGCACCAAGGGATAGGCCACCCAAAACTAGAAAAACTTTACTCTTATCTTTGCTTCGTTCATAAGCAACGATTGAAATTAATAAACTCATTACAAAGATATACACAAAGCAGGTAGATCGTGCATCCATTATTCTGTTATTAACTTGTGTGAAGAGAAAAAATGCAGATGCAATCATTCCAGTTTGTATATTCCTAAGTTTCCTGCCGGCTGTAAAAACCATCAATGGGATAAAAAAGGATAAAATTATACCAGACACTCCTGCAACCTCAACACAAAGTACATTTGCAGAGAATGTCGATACAATTATTGTTACCATAGCAAGAACAGCAACTCCTAAAGGAAAGACAGAAGTATTATTCAAAAAACCTGATGGAGCAGCGTCTATTGGAGAATAAAAGCCACTTACTACTAATCTTTCGGCAGGTTCGATAAGAAATAGGAAATGATCATCATTCATTGCCCATGGATTCGTCAAATGTAATACTATGCTAGGTATTAAATTCAAAATTAGAATAACGACTAAGAGACCATAGATTAATTGATTTCTCCAGACTTCTGAAATGAATGTTTTCCATTCACTAATTAAAATGGAATATCGTTTCTTGACAAATAGTATTATTATCCAGAATATTGCAAACGCCCAGATTAAAGGAGCAATTATTATACTGAATGGACCAAAAACTATCATCAGATATGTTAAGAGCATTGATCCAATCAGCACAGCATATATCAGTCTCTCTAACAAAAATTTAGCCTCTCTAATAATGAAAGTAGATATCACAAAACCTGGAATAATGAGGAGAAGTAGATAGGCCACGAATGATAACAATAACAAGCTAGTTTGACGTGGTGCCCAAACTAACAAGTTATTAAAGATCACAAAACTAACTGCTGCATAGTTTTCAATTTTCACTCTTGCGAACGAGAGTATAAAGAGAAGTAAAAGCGAAATACTTGTCCACACTAAGATATTACGAAAAAAACTAACTCTTTCTTTTGTAAAGAACTCTATCACTTCCTTGCAACTCTTCAACATGTATTATACTTTGATTGTAATATGTGAAAATGTGTTTTCTGCAAGGTAATGTGACTTCAACACTGCATTAACTTTATATTTTTTCCGTCGATGCAATGTTGATATTGACAACGAAAGAGTGAGATTTTTCTTGAAAGTTAGTGAGAATATGACTTACAACAAGATTTTCTCTAGGCTTATCAGTCCTGAAAAACTAATTCTTTACGTCATACTAATTCTAGCTGTGATTCTTAGGATCAGCCAAGTCGGGTGGTATAACAAAGACGCTGTAATATATGCGCTAATATCCCGTCGAATCGTTATTGAAGGATTTAGCAGTTTTTTCGAGAGAAATGGTTATTGGACATCAATAGATTATAGATTCGGTGATCATCCACCGCTCTTTTTCCTGCTCGTATCGTTCTCATTTTTGGTTCTGGGAATGGATTATATTAATGGGTGCATCGTTTCATTGATAGCAGGAATCTTTGCTGTGTTACTTATTTATTTTCTAGCAGTAGCATTATATGATGAGAAAGTAGGTCTTCTTAGTTCCTTTCTTACTGCAATTTTGCCTTGGCATGTGTTTTTTAGTTCAATTATTCTTGTTGATATGTTAGGATCAACATTAATTCTTCTGACTATGCTGCTCTTCTTCTACGCCTACAAAAGAGGAAATTTGTCAGCGTATATTCTTATGGGCGTCTCTCTTGGAATAAGCCTTCTTACAAAATATTATGCTATAATGGTTCCACTAATTATCGTATCTTTTCTATTGTTATCAAATAGAGAGCTATTATTGAATAAACATTTATGGTTGGCTTTTGGTATTGCGGGAGTTATTTTCGCTCCTTGGTTGTTCTTTGTTGGATCTTATCCACTTCGGCATTATGCTTTTACGATAACTCTTAGAGAAAAGGTACCTAATCCTAACCCATTCTTTGTACTAACGTTTCTGTTTGCAGAGTTGACCTTTCCTCTATTCATGTTCTTTGTAATGGGGTTTCTTATGGCGCTTTTTAGATCATACAGATTAAAAGGAAAACTTAAAGAAGATCTTCTCTTGTTAATATGGATTATTATACCTGCTCTCGTATATACTTTTGGAGCAATAGTTAATGATCTTTTACATCCCTATTGGAACATTTCTGGGTATTTATTGCTTGCAGTTCCTGCAATTGCAATATTAGCAAGTAATAGTCTTTTTGATGTGTATTCTCATTTGAGAACTTCAATTTCAAAAATAAAAGCTAACATAGTAACAGCTAATTTTATCCTGCTTATTACAATATCTCTTTCGATTTTAATGTGGGGGCGTACAACAGTAGGCGCATTTCGTTTTAACGGATTCTTTCCGTTTTATGATTATTATGATACAATTGGCGAGGTGACTGTATATATTGAGGAAAAAATTCCTGAAGGTGTAACTCTTACTTCACCTCTCTCATCAGATTTGTTTCTAATAAGATTCTACTTAGAATCAAGCTACAACATTATAAAGTCTGAAGATATATCTCAAAATGAGAGTTATTACTTAGTCACCCGTTCTACGACGGATGGACATCTCCTCAAAGTATTTGAAAGCAAAACACATCCCAACTTTGCTTTCTACCTGTATTATATCTCTTAAATGGAGGATTACCCTCTTTGGATTCAATCGAAAGAAGAAAAAGTTGGAAATTTGTTTTTCAAGACGATAGTAAGTTTTTATCCTTACTATCTTTTTTAATATTCATCCCAATCACTGTATTTGCATTGTTTGTAATGACTTACTACTCTGTAAGGTTTGTAGAGGCGAATCAACTCATATTGATTATCATGGCCATGATTCTTTCTCTTTTATTTCTTCTTATAGTTGTTCAAAAACCTAGAATCGGTTCTCATGCCATAATTCTTGTCTCTGTTGCATGTATTCTCATGTTGTTTTCCTCTCCAGTTTTTTTTAATAACCAATGGCTTCCTTATGATGATTCAAGGTACATCATATCAGTTATCCATTCATATCTCGATCCTTATGCTTTTGAAAGAGATCCTAGTATTGTTTATCTAAAAGAAGTTCATCCACCAGGACTTCCTTTTTTAGTTATCTGCCTCTCTCTAATTTCCGGGTTGGATTTAATTTTTATTTTGAAAATAATCATTTTATCTCTTGGTTATCTAACGCCACAACTTTACTACAAAATATCAATGAACTTAACAAAAAATAAGCAGTTTGGTCTTGCAACGGCATTTTTGTCCACAACCGTTCCTGCATCAATAAATATTTTTGCAATCGGTAGTTATTCTTCAATAGGGGCTTTTTTATTCTTGTTAGTCCTTTATTTTATGACCTTACCTTTAAAGAACTTAAAATGGCTTGTTCTCATTGGAATTTCTGTAGGCATAAGTATCATATTCCATCCCTTTTCTGCACTTGCTACTGCTGTAGGATTAATTGGTCTAAGTATTCTGACCACAATTAGGAGGCGTTCTTTTCGGCCTATAGTAGACCTCTTCGTAATAGGGATTGTAATGGTTCTTTCGAGTGCACTTTATTTAATTCAAGCACTTGGTCGAGATGCAGGTCCTTTGGTAACTCCAACATTCTTAGTGACAACAGGTGTTGGTTTAACAGGAGGAAGGGCTGAAGGATCACTAATTCAACCAGTTACCTATCTAGTTTACCTAGCGACTGGAGGTCTGCTAGGTCTAAGGAGCCCATTTTCTGTAGGTTTGGAAGAATTTGTCTGGATGTACCATTTTACGGTCATCCATATGATAGGTTTAATTGGTTCTGTTTTGTTTGTCATCGGTATTGTTTGTGCTTTGAAAAGTAGAAGAGATGTGTTTTGGAAACCTTTTCCTCTCATGCTATCGATCCTAATTCTTATAGTGTTGCTTCTCTTTTCGACACAAATTTTTGGTGTTCTTGTAACGTTAAGACCTCCAAGATATCTTCCATTCATCATTGCAGTAACACCTATTTATTCGGGCATCGGATTCGTAAAGATAATTGATAAAGTCCAAAGAATCGAACTAAAAATATCCGCTAACTATATTACAGCTGCATTTATCGCGTTTATATCGATCTTTGGAATACTTGAGGCAACTTTGTATCCTCCTAATTTCTATACCTCTTCAGAGCTTTATGACACATGTCTTTGGTTAAGAACTTATACAGAATCCGATAACGTTGTTTCAGCTTTGCCTAGATATGCTGATTCGATTAGAATGTATGCTAAAAGACCAACTATTTCAAGTCATGAATTAGGAGGCTTCTCTTGGATTTACCAAAATGCCTATTTCATTTGGAAAGAAACTGCCATAGACACATACAAAGCACACTTTACTCAACAGGAAGCGCAACTCATTGAATATATTCAAAAATACTCAATCAATTTTTTCTTCATTGATAGTGAATCTTATGGGGAAAATCAAGTGGAAAGGAATCTTTATTATGATTTAAGCCCTGATATACTCCCATATTTGAAAAACGGCAATCCCTTGTTAAATGAAATTGGTTCAAACAATATGGAGTTGCATTTCTTAGAGGTCGTCTACATGAATGGAAATCTCATAATAATTCATGTTTTAGACCATCGAATTGCCTCATATTTCTAAAATGATCTCTTCCTTCATTATGATTGTACGATGTAAGATAATTTAAAAAGACACACACTTTAACAAACGGAATCCTACATTAATCATGTCGTGAACTACAACCCTGCAAGTAGTCTGGCTTCCTTAATCACTCATCCTTCCAACAAGTTGAGGGGTCTTCTTGCAATAGAGATAATTAGACGTTTGGTTACAATTTGGATGGACAAGTAATGAGCGAATCAAAAACTCAGAGCACCACAAAAAAAGTAATGACAGGAATCTATTGGAATTTGATTGGAAAAATCCTGACGATGATAGTTACCTTACTCGTTTCAGTTGTGATTGTGAGAAGTTTAGGTGTAAGGAATTATGGTACCTATGCCTTTGTCTTTACTTTATTTTACCTAGTTGCGCCACTCTGGAAATTAGGAATTGAAGACACACTAAACAAATTTGTTCCCGAGTTTTTAGCGTTGGGGGACTCCAGTTTGGCAAAAGCCATCATAAAATATGGTGCTCTCGTTCAATTAACTGTAGCGGGACTCTTCAGTATAATAATTTACTTCTGGATTGAGAGTCTAACTGCGACGCTAGGTTCCATTGGGTTATTTCCAAACGATCCAGAATTAATACCTTTTTTACGATTGATTAGTCTTTGGATCGTTCCTAATTCATTTTCTGCCTTAACGGGTGTTATTTTAGTAAGCATATTTGATCAAAAATTTCTAAATATAGTTGTAGCACTGAAAAATCTCGCGACTTCCAGTCTTGTAATAGCTGTTCTATTGTCTGGATTTGGAATAACTGAAATTATTATAGTAACAATTTTAGTCGAAACTTTTTTTGCGTTAGTAAAGTTCATTCGCACAGTTCTTAAATTTAGAATCCCTTCAGAATCGGCGAATACGCCAGTACAAAGTAAAAATGTAAGAAAACGTCTAATCAGATACGCTGCAATAATGATTGCTATTCCTCTAGTCAATTTTATCATTTGGAAACGATCTGAAAATTATCTAATCGGTTTGTTTAGATCTTTAGAAGAAGTAGGTTTTTACAATTTAGCATATTCTTCATCTCAAAACATGCTTGAGAAAACAAATCAATTAATTGGTGAAATGGGCATTGCAGCGTACGCTGAAGTGCAAGTACAAGGTTTTTCAGGATTAAATAAGGCGTGTAAAATGCACGCAAAATTTCTCTACCTTTATGCAGTGCCAGTTGCCCTTGGCGCTTTAACTTTAGCTGAACAATTCATCATAATTCTTTACACTGAAGCGATGCGCCCTTCAATATTCCCATTGCAAATACTCCTCATAGCTTTTTGTGTGGGCTTACTGGGGGCACCAATGCATACAGCCCTCAATGTGCTTGAGAAAAATGACCTCATATTAAAAATAAATGCAATATCAGCAGTGGCATTAGTTGTGACACAAATATTCCTTATTACACGATTTGGCATACTAGGGGCAGTTTTTGGTGTATTAATATTCCAAATAGCAAACAATGGCTTTTTCTTGTATATTACTCGCAAATATGTTGGTGGAAACTTTTTGCCATTTAAGAATCTAGCAAAATATCTGCTTTCAGGAGCATTAATGGTCCTGATTCTATTAGTTGGGAAATTCTTCATTATAACAGAATTATTCACTTTCATAGTTTTCGTATTAATCGGTGCGGGAGTTTATCTGCTTGGATTGAAGTTAGTAAAGGCGTTTGATTCGGAAGATCTGCATGTTATTCGCCAATCTGATTTTCCTCTAAAAAAATTTATTCTCAAGTTCTATGGCTAGTTGAATAGCAATGTGGTCAGACAATAAAAATAAGGTAATTCTCATCGGGATTTTAAGCCTTGCTTTCCTTTTAAGGTTTCATAACATTGGTTACGCCGAATTTACTGGTGATGAAGCCATTGTAGTGGCTAAAGCCTTAGGAATTGTAAGAGCTGGAAGTTATTTCCGTAAGACTCCATTTCTTGATGAAGAAGTTAATTTTTGGACGCTTAGTATCATTTTAAAGCATCATCATCCGCCAATGGAAATCACAGCCCATATTCCGATTCTAGTGTTTTTTGGAGTGACAGAATTTGTGGCGAGAATTCCTTATCTTTTTTCAGGTGTAATTTCAGTATTGCTTTTCTATAAAATTGCCGAGGAATTGTATGGGGCACCAGCCGCTCATCTTGCCGCCACTCTAGCTACAATAAATGGATATTTTATTGCATTTTCTCGCCATGTGCAGTTCATGGTGTTATTCTTGCTTTTTAGCTTATTTACAGCGTATTATTCAGTTAAATACTATAAAAGCAATGCTCTAAAAGATTCTGGCCTCGCTGCATTTTTTTTGGGCTTAACTCTCTTATCACATCATTTCGGTATATTTATGGTGATTCCTTTACTTTATGTAATAGTACAAAAACGGTATGAGAACTCATTGGAAACCAAAAATCTAGTAGTCTCATTAATTATTCTAGCAATTATTATACTACCCTTTTTCATTCCTTGGATGTTTGCTTCATATTTCTTCCCTGAATTAATTCCTCCTGGTACTGGTTATGCTTCTACGTCACAAAGAGCTTCACCTTCTCTGCAATTCAACTTTTTTATATTTCGAATATGGTTAAGATATAATCCTCTTTTCTTCTCTGTCATTCTAATTTGGGGTGCTTTGATCTCTCTTTGGTTCAGAAATTGGAAACATTATTTTTTTGCAACGTGGTTCTTAGCGTATTTCATTCCTTTAACATTCTTAATACTTCCATCGCCCACTTACACATACATTCTTCTTGCTCCATTGGTACTTTTAGCGAGTTTCGGAATTTATAAATCATATTTTATGGTAATTGATAGAATTAAGAAAGAAAGAATAAAGACTGCGAATGTTTTTGTAATTCTTGCTGGGGCATGTTTTCTCTCTTTGTCTGTATGGAACTGCTACATCACTTTTCTTCAATATGACATTTATCCCGCCAGTGCACCATTATTCTATAACTCTAGAAGTTACAAAACTGAACAGGATATTCCATATGGTGCAAATTATGGACGAAAAATCGGTTATAAAGCAGCAGGATGGTTCATAAGGCATAATTCCAATGAAAATGATATTATTTTAGGAGATGACCCAGCTAAGGCTGCATATTATTGCGATCGTCTAATTAAGGGAGATATTAAAAATCCTGAGGATTTTGAAGTAATTAAAAGAGAATTACCTAAGAACCTTTTTATACTATTTCCATCCCATCTAATAGATCAATATGCTGAAATATGGACTTTTACAAGAGAGAACTATAATTTAGTGGCAGTTGTTTCATATGACGGCCAAACAACGATGTATATATTCGGGTCTTCACCTTTAAGTGAAATAACTGAACTTAATACCGAAAAGTATGAAAAATTATTTGATGAAGAATTTGGTAGTATTGAAAATAGCTTGTATAAGTATTTTGGAGGCTCTTATCCAACTACAATGGTCTGAACATGTTTTAAATCAACTAAAAAACTAAAACTGCAGTTCTTATTTAATATGAAGAGAAAACCTGCTTATAAATGTCCTCTGTTCTGTCCGCGACCGTTCTAATATCATATTCTGTCTGCACTACATTACGTCCATGTGTACCCATTTTTTTGGCCATTTTCTTATCTGATAAAAGTAGATTCAATTTTTCAGAAAGTCTGGAGATATCTGAAAAACTATATCCGAACCCACACTTTTTTTGTTCTAACTCGAATGTGCCTCCAGTATATGCTCCAACGAATGGTGTTTCGCATGCAAGTGATTCAAGAAGTACCAATCCAAAATTTTCCCATCGACTTGGCATTGCAAGAACATTTGCACCTCTATAGCCGCTTAAAAGGAGGTCACGGTCGGTAAAACTGATTGGACCAGTAAATACAATATTCTTATCAACCTGTAATTTTTTTGCCAAGTCATGGCAAAGTTGCATATATCCTTCTTTTCCTTCCCAGCCAACGAACACAAACTTTGTATCGGGATTCTCACTTAGCACACTGGGAATTGCTTTTATGAGATAATCTGGTGCTTTATTGCCAAAAAAATTC
The DNA here is from genome assembly GCA_016840515.1 of Candidatus Borrarchaeum yapensis. Classification (GTDB taxonomy): domain Archaea; phylum Asgardarchaeota; class Sifarchaeia; order Borrarchaeales; family Borrarchaeaceae; genus Borrarchaeum; species Borrarchaeum yapensis. Next base: position 60,500 of record JAEOSF010000012.1, read on the forward strand.
CCAACGAATAGTACCATGTTTTCATTATTGATATCAAATCTCTCTTTGAATAACTCTGGAGAAGGCAACTGTTCATATTTCCCGAAATCTATGCCTGGAGGAATATGCGGGACCTTTTCCTTTTCTATATTATATAGGTTCAAAATTGTAATTTGTTCATATTTCGTCCAGGCAATAATTGTATCAGCTACTTTCAGCATCAAAGGAATCCAAAATCTGTAATAAAGCCTATTAACCCACCAACCCGACTTATGGAGATGAGAAAAGCCAATAGGGGAGAAAATAACTGGCTTTTGTAGAAGTTTCAGCTTTTTTAATGGCAATGCAGAATCTGTAGTCCAGACATATTGCATCTGAAAGTTAATCAGATCAAATTCTTTAGCATGTCGAAGAACTGCAAGAGGATAATAGGGCTGAACACGATGATGTGGAATGCCATATGGCTTCCATGGGATGACACCAAATCTTCTTACATTAACTCCTTCAATTACTTCTCTTTTTGGAGTTTCTGGGAGTTTATGTGTAAAAACGGTGACAGTATGTCCTTTTTCAATCAAGATTTTTGACAAATTGTGCACATAAATCTGTGCACCACCAACTTGAGGCCAATAGGTGTGGATAGTCTGAAGAATGCGCACTAGTTATACCTCATTTGTAGAACATATTTGAACAGATAGAAGTCGGTTGATTAAAAGCGTTCATATTTGTTTCTAATATAATGGATTTTGTTAGCAAGATTCCTTCAGTTTGCAGTTTGTCCTTTGGAAAGAAATATGAATAGAGTTTTAGTGAAAAGAATCTTTACAAGACACTTAAATATGTCTCTTCTGTTTTGTCAAAGACGTTTGACCAATCATAATTTGCTAAAACAAAATTTCTATAGTCTCTTGCATTTTCTGAAAAACGGTCATCTTTTATAACTCTAATAATCTTTTTTGCTAAATCATCTGGATCGCTATGATTGCAAAAGAATCCTGTATCATCGTCTTTTATTATGTCAAAAGCGACTCCAACTCGTGTCGACACAATTGGTTTTCCACAGGCGGCAGCTTCTACCAGAGTAATCCCAAATGATTCGTGTAATGACGGAAGAACGAATACATCAGCAAGAGCATATGCTTCAAGTAATGTTTTAGAATCTACGCGCCCCATGAAAATGACAATATCTTGTATCCCTAAATGTTTCGCTAAGATTTTATATTCGAAAATACGCTCGCCACCGCCAATTAACAAACATTTGACATCTGTTTTAAATTGATGGCGTAACTTACTTATAGCCTTAATTAGAGTATCTGTTCCTTTGTGGCCAGCCAATTTTCCAACTGACAGGATTATTTTTTCATCCTGTAGATTAAACTTTTCTTTCAAATGGTGTTCAGGTAAATGTAGAAATCGCGATGAATCAATTCCAGTAGGGATTTTTTGAATCTTAGATCCTTTTATAAAGCGTGATAAGGCATTAAACTCGCTTTCGCATTGTGCAATAATCTTATTTGCGGACTTGATGAGTTTAATTCCAGCATTATTCGCGTAGATAGTTCCCCATGGGTGATATTGAGGTGTAAGAAGGCATGGAGTGTTTCGTAATTTTCCAATTGTAACTGCTAAAAGTGATTGAAATGTGCAATAGCCAAAACCATGAATTATGTCAACATCTTGCACATCGGATGAAAGCAGATATGGAAACATTTTGGGCGTTATATATCTTGGATGTTTTAGAAATCGTGACAAAAAGTGTGGTTTAAGTTTGAATCTTCTTATAACAGTACCTTCTCTAACTTCAAAATCAGGCTGATTTGGATGTGCAGAAGTATAAACCGTCACAAAATGTCCTTTTTTTCTAAGTCCCTGTACAATATTGTAGGCAAGGATTTGAGTACCACCAATTGATGGTGGATATCTATGAACCATGAACAATATCTTCATTGTAGCCTCACCTAACCTGCAATAAAATACGTTTTTAGTGACTAAGAGTTTCTTTTGCAATTTAAATGTCGCAATAAACGATACGGACATGTTAAGAAGGCTAGTAAAGCACCTTCTATCAAACCTAATAAATAATAAATAGATGCTAAAAAGGAGAGTCTTTCTCGTGCACGGCTAAGAATCATATTTCCATGGTTTTTTAGAAATCCAATGAAATGTAGAACCCGAGACGCAAATATGTTTTTGAAATAGAAATATGAATGATTTCTTGCCCTCCAATAATCTATTAAGATATTTCTTCTAATAGCATGAGAAGTTTTTGGGCCAATACGTTTATGTAACACTTTTGCATTAGGGGAATATATAATAAGGCAACCTCTCTTTTTAAGCCTCATACATACGTCTGTTTCCTCTCGATATGCTCTACCCCCATATAAATTATCAAATCCATCCATTTCAATTAAATGCTTTTTTAAAAAACTCATATTCGTTCCTTTGATGTGATCAACTTCGATTCGTTCTTCTCCTAGATCAAAATTACTAATCAGTTCTCCTGATTTCTCTATTTTCCCTATTACAACATGCTTTCTCTTTTTTCTTCTAATAAGTCTGTCCTCAATGACTTTTCCTCCAACTCCTCCGACATTTGTATTATTATAATTCTTCAGGATTTGCTTTATCCAGTTTTCATCAGCTATGGCGTCATCGTCAAGAAACGCAACGATTTCACCCCTTGCTTTACAAATCCCGATATTTCTTGCTACAGTCATGCCTTTGTATTTTGTATGGACGTATTTAACAGCATAGTTTTGTACAAGTAACTTTGTTTCATAGATATGAGTAGTAGAACTGTCAACAACCAGCACTTCATAAAAATTTCTGGGGAGTTTCTGTCTTTTTAAGGATTCAAGGCACTCTTTTAACTCCTCTGGGCGGTTATGCGTCACAACGACCACTGATATAAATAATTCACGAGATTGTGCCAATTATGTTTCATTCCCCTTCTTTTTTCAGGTCAAAGTGATATTGTTTCGAGCCTTAAGTTCAGTCTTAATTGGGTGAACTTTTGGAGCGGATCCTTCCAATAGCCCCTAGAATAACTGTTCCAATATGTTTGACTAAGACTAAAAGCGTTAACAACAGCAATGCAATAATGGCTAATTCTTCGTTCCACTTAGTATTTGGTATCAACGTAATATGTCCAACTTCAAAGAAAATGAAAAGCGGAATCAGGGCTAAACTAATGGCGAAACTCATAGCCAAAATCTCTAGTTTGTTTGTGTTTTCATAAAAAGAGAGTTGCGTGATTGCATATCCTGGAACAAAAAAAAGCAGTGGAAATGTAACGATTATCTGTATATCATCACTTGTGTTCCTAATATTCAAGAAACTGATGGCTATACTCCCATAAATTAGTAACCCTATATTAAAAAGAGCTTCAGCAGTAAGAAGGTCATTTTGCCTCAAGAAAGTGATGAAAGACAGCATTTTGTCCTTTATTATTGTTAATTTTTCTCGTATTTCAACCATATAGGGTCCTTCTATGAACTAAGTTAGGCGGCTCCTGACTAAATGAAACAATGAAATATCATTAGAATAGAAGACCAACTCCAAATAGACCACGTAGAAGTATTCATCATATTCGTCAATGGATAATGGTCTATAAAGCTGATGGTCAAATAAAAGTCCATAATCTAGCATCGTTGAATCGATAAGAATGTAAAACTCATGCCATTCTCCATCGAAATGTAACTGTCGAACAAACTTCTTTGCGATTTCCTGATGTGTTATGTTATAATAGAGATGTAATTCTTCACTTTCAATCGTTATATGTGAGTTTTCAGGATCCATCATAGAGGTGAACGCAAAATCATAGCGTTTATCTGCTAATACTACTGAATAACTATTAATATTGTCATTCATCCATTCTAATGCAGCATAATCACGTGCGTCAAGCCAATTCTGCGTAAATGCCCCCTGTTCGGGAGTCATGAATGCACTTGTCGCACCAATTGGTATCATAGAAACAATACTTACGATGAACACAACTGCAACAGCCTTTTGTAACGATAAATTCCTCAACTTGAAGCAATAAAAAACTCCAATTGCTGCAGAAATACAAAGTGGAAAATACATATACGTCATGAATCGATATATATCATAACCTGCGCCTCCTAATGGTAGAAATAAAAGAACTCCAAATGCTATCAGAAAAATTACTATCCAAACCACCAAGAAGACGGATTGCCACGTACGGAAGTATTTGAAAAGAAATAAGACCCCAAGAAAAGAAAAAAGGAATATAAAGACTTTTGGAATGAGTTTAAAAATCAGCTGAGTTTGATTAACGGTGCCCAAATATTGGGTACCAATTGGCGAGGCAATTGCTTCGCTTATTAAGAAAACAAGAAGAGCTATGCTTAAAGCCCAAAGAACAGTAATTTTTGTATCTGGTTCGATTTCTTCAAACGAGTTGAAAACTTCTTGATTTCTAACCAATAGAAATAAAACAACCAAGATCGCTACGCTGATAAGTACAAGTGCAACTACCATCAGAGGTAATGCAGGGAATATAACTGTGACTCTTGAAATACGACTAATCATTCTTTCTATAAGACTAGAAACCTCGGAATCAACATTTGTAATCCACAGATACCATGAACCAATACTGAAAACTGCAAATGAAATTGACATTATATTTTGTTTTTGCCAAATTAGCAAAGCGATTGAGATTGGAATTAGAAATAAAATGAAAATCAACACTGTCAGACGGTGCGTGAGTAGTAAAAGAAGGAAAAAAACGAATGAAAAACTTGACTTCTTAAGTGGTTTTTTGCTGGAAAGATGCTCTACCCATGGGTATAATGAGAAATTCATAAAGATGAGCCCTAGAATTTCCGGCCAAATTAGGTTTGTAGCAAATACATATCTATCTGCAATGAGCCCCAAAAAGATCCCTGTGATAATTGCAATTGAATAACTTTTCGTCAATTTTTGTGTAAAGACCATAACGCTTAGCGTAGCTATTGTGCCCAATAATATGGGACTATATTTTGCAACAGATAATAGAGATGTGCCCGTTAGCAACTTCAGGTATGCAAGAATTATGTGAACTGCAAAATTTGCTCCGTGATATTCCAAATCAATTTTTCCGCTATTTATTAGTCTATCTGCAACCTGAATGTGAATCCAAGGATCAAAAGCAGAATTAAGGTTTGGGAATCTTATGATGTTATATACTCTGATAAGAAGGGTTGCTAACAAAACTAATCCTAGCATAATGTATGTTGTCTTCTGATGAAACGTCCTACGCCTTATTCTTATCATTAAAACACCATTCTTTATTGCGAAAGCAGTGTTAGATTGTGAGTCCTTTCTTTTTTAGTTCGGCTTCAGCAGTTTCAAATTTGTCGATTACCTTTTCTTTTTCAAGCCCCTTAACCCATGGCAACAAATCTTTAAGTCCTTCTTTTAATTCTATTTCTGGAGAGAATTCTAAATATTTTCGTGCTAATGAGATATCAGCATAACAATGCCTGACATCTCCAATTCGGAATTTCTTAGAGATTACTGGTGAAATGTCTGAATTATATATTTCCAAGATTAACTTAGCTAAGTCTTTTATTGTGATATATGTACCAGTTCCTATATTATAGGCTCTATACGCTGCATTAATGCTTTTCAAGGCAAGTAAGTTTGCTATCGCTATATCTTTAACATGCACGAAATCACGTTTCATGTTACCGTCTTCATAAATTATTGGTTGATTTCCATTTAAGATTCTGCTTGAGAATATTGCAGCGACACCTGTATAAGGATTTGAAAGTGCTTGTCGAGGACCGTAAACATTGAAATATCTAAGAGCAATAGTAGGAATACCGTAAGTCTTTCCAATCAGCAGGCACATTTCCTCTTGATGTCTTTTAGACATCGCGTAAATCGATGTTGGCTTAAGTGGTTTTTTCTCATCAGTAGGGGCTGGTGTCGCAATCTTGTTACACTTAGGACAACGAAGTTCCCATTCATTTCTTTTCATTTGTTCATTTGAACGAAGTTCTGGAGCAACTGATCCACAAACTTCACAAGTATATCGTCCTTCTCCATAGATGGACATGGAAGATGCAACAACTAACTTCTTAACATTATGTTCTTTATTAACGAGCATATCCAGAAGATTGGCTGTTCCTAAGGTATTAGAGTGGACGTATTTCGCAATTTGGTACATAGACTGTCCTACACCTACTGCAGCTGCCTGATGAAATATGGCATCTATATCATCAAGCATTTCATTAAGATCTTCTTGGACTCTTAAATCTCTTTTTTGGAACTTTGCTGAAGGATTAAGATATTCAGGAGGAGTTTGTCTAGATCCGTGGACCTGTTCTTCGAGATTATCAAATATAATTACGTTATAACCCTCTTCAATCAATAAGTCCACGATATATGATCCAATGAATCCTGCTCCTCCGGTAACCAGAACATTTTCTATTCCTGAAGGCATTAAAATACTTCCTAAAGGCTTTAAAGTATCAAATTAAGCTATCTTTTAATAACTTTTTCTCTTTAAAACTCAGACTAGCAAAGAATTACGAAATTAACTGAAAGTCAATTTCTAAAGATGCCTTAGTTAAATTGACTTCTTTCTTCATTTGAACAGGTTTTTTTGTGACTTCTGCTATTATACCTGCTAATGCGCCACACAGAGGGCAACTAATCTTTTTACAATCATAATCACTCTTTGCGACTTCTTCACATACAGATACAAATCTGTTACCCTCTATCTTTACAGAGAAAGTATTTGATTCTTTACTAATGGTCACTATATCTGCTATTTCAAGCCCCTCAGTCATAAGCGGTGGTAAATATTCGCAAAGAAAGTCGTTGGAAATTCTACTAAAATTTATTGCAAGTTCTTCTTCCATGAGCCCAAGTAGACTATCTCCCATCGAAGGTATGATAAGTCCTTTTCCAGGAAATATTAGTTTGTTTTCAGAGTAAAAATTTGGTATTTCCTTATCATCTTGGTTAAAAGGTAAAAATATTTTTCCCTTTTCGCCATCCTTATTTGGAGGTAAATAAATTTCAGATCCTTGCACATCAAATTGTTGTATTATAGAATATATCACCTTAATTGGAGCGAAGATAGTTTTTCCCACAACATCTCCTTTAATTGAATCACCAATCCTTGAAAAAAGAAGCGAAAAACCAGTAAAAAAGAGCATAATACCAATTATTTCTAAAATGGGGTTCCAAGCTTCGAAGGCATAGATCATGGTCAAGAGTGCACTTGTAACGAGGACTGCACCACCAACTCTAGTCAATTGTAGTCTTGAGAGCCATATCTTCTTAATTAATGTTGCTTTTTCTCTTCTATGTGTCTCTTCTATTCTAGACTTCTCCGCCAGTGCTTTGAGAAGTTCCTCATCATTAGTAGTAGGTTTCGTTTCTTTTTCTGTCATAATTCCAGCCTGCTAATTCTTTTGGTCTTATTTCTGTCGTCATTTGTTATATTAGAATTTCACTCTTGTGTATCTTACACTTATCGTTTCATTTTTAAAACACAAATTTTCAATACCTCGCGCGCGCAATCTTCAATAGTATCATTATTTTTAAAAGATAAAATATTAAGGAACAAAAAATATAATATGCGTTAATCTGTATGCCCATCTACTTTCATTAGTAATCACTACGATATGTTTATCTTATAAATGCCATGATATAACGATGGTTTTACAATTAGGTGTAAATAATGGGTAATCCAAAGATTTGGTTCGATATTGGTACTCCTTTTAATTGTAATCTCGTTGACGCTATTATACAACACCTTGGCGATTTTTCTGAAACTCTTATCACTTGTCGAGATCACGACCACATTATTGACATTCTATCTGCTAAAAAGATGGATTTCATTCCAATCGGAAGACATGGAGGTAAAAGTCTAAAAGGTAAATTACAAGCATACGCCGAACGGGTTACATTATTGGCTGATGTTGTTGAAAAAGAAAAACCTAATCTTTTGATTACTGAACGTGATCCAAGTGCTGTAAGAACGGCATTTGGTTTTGGTATCCCTGCATGGACCGTTTTTTATGATGAACGGGAATATCACACTAATTGGATGGTTTTTCCACTCTCCAATAGAATTTTTGTACCTAGCTTTTATGATTCTCCCGAGCTTGTGCAACATGGAGTAACTCTCAACAGAGTTACATGGTTTAATGGTTTTCACACCGCATTTTTAAAAGATGAATGGTCTCAACTCAATACAAAGAACTCTTCTTCACACGATAAATTAAAGATTCTCATACGCCCAGAATTCGAATTTGCGACATTTTTTAAAACTGAAAAAACCCCGATACTCGAACAAGTTGTTGATCTTCTCATAGAGAATGATCATAACATTGAACTTGTTGTGTTCCCAAGAACTGAATCACAACGAGAGGTATTCTCTAAGTATCCTGATGTTGTATTTATTGAGGAAAATACAATGGACTGTCCAGTACTTGACGTAGATTTGGTGATCGGTGCAGCAGAGACTATGTTAATGGAAGCGTTTGTACTTTTGAAACCTGCAATTTCGGCTATATACTGGAAACAATCCAAACCAGTTCAATTTCTATTACAATATATCGATCACAGCACGGATCCCAAATCTGTTGTTCAACTTGCAGAAAAATATTTTGATAAGAATGAACGAGAGAAATTCAGTCACAAAGCGAAAGAAGTTGTGGATAAGATGGATAACTTGGGTCTTCTGATGGCAGAAGAAGTGAAAAAGCATTTCTCGTGAAATCTGTTTCTCAAAGCATAAGAATATAGAACAAATCAATATAATAGAAAAAAAGAGATTTTAACTAAAAGAACTTCTTCAGCAAATCCTTGAACTGCGATGGGTTGTATGCTTTTTGTAAATCCACTAGCGTCCCTTTTTGAAGAGATATATAGTCATCCTTCAGAATAGGTCTTTTAAAAAGGGAGAGCACTCCAATAGGAATTTTTTCACCCCATTCTTGAGATTTTTGAAACGCAGCCAACTTGTCTGTAGGATCATAGTCGTCGCCCAATTTATACACGCGTTCACGATACCATTGGTAAGTATTGAGCTTGTTCCAAGTAACACAGGGTTGTAAAATGTCCACAAAAGCAAAGCCCTTATGTGTAATCGCCTTTTTCAAGATTTCTTTTGTAAAATCTACATCGCCAGCGAAAGATCGCGCAACGAAAGAGCAATCAAGTGCGATTGCCATCGCTAATGGATTCATTGGAGGTATTTTTATGCCAACAGGTTCATCTTTTGTTTTCATCCCATAATCGGTTGTTGGGGACGCCTGTCCTTTTGTGAGACCGTAGATTTGGTTATTCGTGACCATATACATCATATTCGGATTTCGCCGTATCGCACTAATCCAATGATTACCCCCTTCGCCGTAACCATCTCCATCTCCCCCTACTCCAATAACAACTAATTCGTGATTTGCGAGGCTTAATCCTGTAGCTGCTGGCAGTAAACGACCATGAAGTTCGTTGTATTCACTAACTCTCAGATAGTGCGGCAGTTTGGAACTTTGACCAATTCCAGAAACCATTGCAACTTGCCACGGCTCTAGATTTAGTTCAACAAGTGCCTGTTTTAGAGCATCAAGGATCGGAAAGTTTCCGCACCCTGGACACCAAGCAATATCTTTTACTCTAGATTCATAATCTTCAAGTGTGACCATTTATGCCACCCTCCTTTTTACTTCTTCAACTATTTGCTCTGGGGCAAACGGCCTCCCATCGTATTTATTAATTCCACCGCTAGGCAATTTTCCTGTGTAAGCTCGAATCATATTGGCGTATTGCCCTGTGTAATTATTCTCGACAATAAAACTTTTCTTAGCTTTGGCAACGAATTCTCCAACTGCTTTATGAACTGGAAATACTTCAACGACGTGCATCATATTCATCGTTATCCCTTCTTCTTTTAATATATCTACAGCTTCTTTAATGGCCCCATAGGTTGATCCCCATCCGATAAGAGATATATCTGCCGTTTCTGGCCCGTACATCATAGGCTCTTGTATGTCGTTCATCAATGCATCTAATTTTCTCATTCTTTTTTCCATTTGTTCATTTCGTGTTTCAGCGTCTTCAATGATATGCCCATATTCATCATGTTCATCTCCGGCAGTGGCTACAATAATTCCTTTTGTCCCCGGAAGGGCTCTAGGAGAAACACCTGATTCCGTAACGAAATGAGTTTTGTAATCCACACTTGCTTTCAATTCTTCTTCTGTGGCCATCGGTCCTCTTTCAATTTTTATATCGTCAATGTTAAAGTCAGTAGGGTCAACCGTGCGATAAGAATCTGCCAAATGTTGATCTTGAAGAATTACTACTGGCACATGATACTTTTCAGCTATGTTAAACGCTTTCACAGTCAATCTGAATGCTTCTTCTTGACAACTTGGTGCAAAAATGACTCTAGGAAACTCACCATGTCCTGCATGCAGTACGTATTCTAAATCGCTCTGCTCTGTACGGGTAGGCAAGCCTGTTGCAGGGCCTGGTCTACTTACCAATGCTACAACGATCGGTGTTTCAGTAGCACCTGCTAAACTGAATCCTTCATTCATAAGAGCAAAGCCTCCACCAGAAGTTGTTGTCATAGCTCTAACTCCACCGTAGGCTGCCCCAAGAGCCATGTTTATTGAAGCAAGTTCATCTTCGGTTTGCACAAATACAAAGTCATCGTGAGCTAAAGCCTTCATGGTAACCCAAATACTAGTGCTTGGCGTCATGGGATATGCGCTTACGAATTTACAGCCCGCGAAGAGGGCACCAAGTCCAACTGCTTCGTTCGAAGTCAGAATAATTGTCTTTGGAGCAGTTCTAGGTTTAATGATATAGCAACAAGTTCCTTTGTAATTTTCTTGTGTAAATTCATATCCTGACCTTGCTGCTTTCACGTTTTCGTTGATTATCTTTTGTCCTTTTTTCTTAAACTCCTCAACTATTAAACCTGCTAGAATATCGAAATCGAATTCAATCAGACCTAAAGCGGCTCCCATTGCAACAGTGTTCACATAAAGTTTGTTCCCAGCTTCTACTGCGAGATCCATTAACGGGACGTCAAAAATATCATGGATACGTGCAACCTCGGGGTCTATCTCTCTCAGCTTTCTGTCACAAATGATAACGCTGTTTGGAATCATTACGTCTTGATGAATTTCAATCGTGCGATCGTCTAAGGCGATAAGCACGTTGACTTTATTGGGTGCAGCATAAACAGGCTTGTCGCTTAGTCGTAAGTGAAAAAAACTGTGTCCTCCACGAATTCTGGATTCATAATCTTGATGTGTAAAGATATGATAGCCGCCGCGTGCAAAAGTTTTCGATAAAATACCACCGATAGATTGTACACCTTGTCCTGCCGCGCCTCCTACACGAAAATTCAAATCTATACCAAATTCTGTACTCAAAACTCTATCCTCCCTGTGTCATCACTCAAATTAGACGCATTTTTGTCTTTCCATTTTTTTAAATTTATGGCTGTGCGCAAGTATATATTCTGATCGATTCAAAAAACATGTAAGACTCGTTCTAATTGCACATAACACAAACTTTATTCATATGCCTGATCTACTGATAAAAATTGAAGAAAAAAGAGTTGAATATTTTGTCAAGAATAAAGTTAATTTCGATTGAGGAACTTCTTGAAATGCAGGTCAATGATCAAGATTTCAAACTTGTAGACGTCTTGTCGGAAAAAGGTTTTAATGAGGGCCATATTCCGGGAGCAATTAATATTCCGATTGATAATCTGAATGAAGGTACTCTTTTAGAAAAACAAATTACACAAGATGATACAATTATTGTTTACTGTGCTAGTTATGCTTGTCAGAAAAGCACAAAGGCCGCTAAAAGGCTTTTAGAGATGGGTTATGAAAAAACTTTCGACTTTAAAGCTGGTAAGAGAGGATGGCGGCGTGCTGGTCTTCAGTTAGAGAAATGATCTTTATTCTTATCAATTTAAATGGCTACTCCGACCAGGCTGCCTATGAGATACGTGATAATCGCCGCACCTGTACCGATCAAAAACATCTCAAACCCACTTTTCCAGGGATTTCTTCCGGTCGCAAGTGTTCTGCCAACACCAATGAAGAAAAAGCCTCCAAGGCTCATTATTATTGAAACATAGAAAGCCAAGATACCCGGAAATATTATCCAAGGAACAATTGGAATTAAAGCGCCTAACGTAAAAAAGATTCCTGAAGTTATTCCCGCTTTCAGGGGGTTACCTAACTCTTCTGGGGCGAATCCTAACTCCTCACGAGCCATGGTATCGATAGCGAAATTTTTATCTGTAAAAATTTGTCTTACCATCTCTCTAGCATGTTCTGGATCAACTCCCTTTAGTTCGTATCTTAGGGCAAGTTCTTCCATTTCCATTTCTGGCATTGCAGTTATTTCATATTCTTCCAGTTGAAGATGTTTTTCCATAACCTCTTTTTCTGCACGTGTTGAAACGAATGCTCCCGCTGCCATGCTTATTGCTCCTGCAATCGCTCCTGCAACACCTGCAAGTAAAACTATAGCATTTCCTACTGCAGCGCCGCTTACGCCAGCGACAAGACTGAATGTTGACAATAACCCATCATTCATGCCGAATATTGCGTCACGAATAGAACCGCCACCATGATGCCACCTTTCCCCTGCAAGCGGGTCATCTTCAAATTTACCACTCATTTCTGAGAGCACGGAAAAATGACTTTTTTCGTCTATTGCTATGGAACTTAGATTCTCTTTGAGTCCCTTATCTATAGCTTCCGAGGCGTGCTTTGCATAACCTACTATAGCTCCGTCTTCTCCCACCAACAGACTTCTTAAAAGAGACGTATGACCAAATATTCTTCCAAAAAGACTAAGGAATTTCGCTCTCCATCGTGGCTTGAATTTTAGTTTGGTTGTATCAACTTCTAGTTTAGTGAGTTCTTCCTCAAGCAACTCAGCATGACCGTTTTCAATTTCAGCAAGTCTTTGATAAACTCTCTTTTTCTTTGAATCCGTTTCACTTAAAGCCATCTGCTCATATAGCATCTTTGCTTCTTTTTCATCATACCAAGAGTCAATCAAAAACTTTTTTAACTGAGATTCTTTCATTTTCCGTGTCTCCGCTTACGAATAAGCGTTTTGCTCTTTTAATTCTTTTGTTGAGAATTTCCACTGTCATATTTGCATATTAGTCAGGTACATATCTGGGATACGTTTTCTTTGACTCTTCAGCAAATTTTAGGTTGATTTCTTGCGTAATAAATGGATTCTTATCAGTAGTTACACCCAAAACATTGCCTTCAGGATCAATGATCCAACCCTGTCCTCCAAATTGAATGGTTTTATTCTGAGTGTCTTCTCCAGTACGATTTGATGATAGATTATATGCCCCTCCGATCATTGCTGATACTCTTCCAGCAGCAAGCCATTTATCTCTGGTAATCACTTTTGTAGCGCGTGGATTTACAATAATATGTGCACCTTGTTTGCAATAACTCCTTGAGTATTCCATAAACCAGATTTCGGTACAGATCACGAAACCGATTCGTACTTCACCACATAATATAGTTGTATAGTCTTTTGAACCAATGTCATACCAGGACGCTTCCCAATACTCTTTCTGATCAGGGACATTGTGCTTTTGATGAAGTTCAAAAATTCCATTTGTTTCGTTCCAGATGAATGCTTTATTGTAACGTTTTTCGCCATCATTGACCGGTCTAGTACCAAGTACATAAGGGCATTTTAATTCGTGAAGACGTTTCATCCATCCATCGTGCGCTTCAATAGCAGTCTGCCATTTTTCATTATCAAATTCAGGTCTAGCAGCGAACCATTCAGAGAAGGGCATTTCTGGTAATAGCACTAGATCGCTTTTTTCGTACTGAACATGTGCCTTAAGCATTTCCCAGTCATTTAAAAATAAATCAGGTTTGTTATTTAATTGGCAGACGGTGACCTTCATTTTTTCTCCACTCAAGTTAGTTTTGAACCATATTTTGTAAAAGGAATGTTAAAAACTATCTTTTACCTATTTTGGTTTTTGAATTTCGTGAAACTCCTCTTTCATGCAATTCATAACTTATAAAAAATTATTTTTAATTTCCTAAAATTGATATTAACAGAAATCACGTCAATTTGCTCTTGAAACCATCTACTCAAATATTAACTGAAAAAAATGAAATAAAAAAACTTTAAAGTTTCATTTGTTTTGTAATAGTTCCAGCATTTCACCAATTGTTATAATTTTTAGTTCTCTGAATTCCTTTAAGGCTAAAAGATGTTTATCACCTGTCAAAATATATTCTGCTTTTCCATCATACGCTGTTCTTAACACAATATCGTTATCCGGGTCTTCTTTTATAACCTCAAAATTTGACTTTATTATTATGAAATGTGCTAGACTTGCTAAAGCTCTTGTAAATTCAGCGATTTCCCTTTCGTCTACATATTCTTGAAAATACTCTCGACTAGCTACATTTATGAATTCATTAAGGATTTCTATTGATAGAATTAGCATAAATTTATTCTTGTAGGCTTGACGTAAAAGTGTTCTAGGTTTACCTTTACTGATTAAGGCGGAGATTAAGACATTTGTGTCCAGGAGCACTCTGAGCATTCATCTACGCCTTTTTTCACTTTTCCTTTCTATAGTTTTGAATCTCTTCTAGAATTTCATCTTCTGTTAGCTTACGCTTGTCCGCTGATTTTTTATCTATCTCATCCCATAGAGTTTCCAGTTCGCGTTCCACATCCGGCAGTTCAAGTCTCTTCATGATTATTGTGTCTCCATAACCATAAACCAATAATTTTGTCTCAGGTGTTAATCCAAGCATATCTCGCAGTTTTTGCGGGATGATAACTTGTCCTTTCTCACTTATGGTAGTGATCTCAGGCTCACTCATCCATATCACCGTCTGACAATATTATTTTACGCTCTTGTCTATAAGATACGTTTATTTCGCTTTTTTATAGCCTCAGAACATTAATAAAGATGCTGATTCTCAGAAATTCCTTACTTTAATCTCTCTTTGATTTCTTCAAAAGATAATGTAATCTCATCTCGACGTTCAATAATAATAGCTAGGTCATGTAGATCTGCCAAGAGTTCTTCATATTCCTCGATTGGGAGGACTACTGCTGTTTTTTGGCCATTTTCGTCAATAATATATTTTATATGGGCGTTCGTGTCACTCATTTTATCATCTTACTAATCTAACTAAGATCTAATTCGGATAAATGTTTTGTCATTATCTCAATACGGATAATTCCGTAGATGCTAATTTTTGCGAGTGTTCATTGCTCAAATAGAGGGAATCTAAGAGTCTAAGGAAGAGCAATAACTTAGTAAACTTGATTCAAGAGCGTTTCTTTTCGTAGTCATGTATGTCTAAATGCAGTAATATTTTTGCTAAGGCTGATATTAGAATTTAAAACTGTTCACACGTTTCCTCTGAGACCTAAACGAATTTGCCCTTATGATAAGTTTAAAAACTTAGAGTTGAGATAAAATTAATAGAAGTGTGAATGGAGGAAAAGGAAATGAGTTTTTTATTTGATCAAAACTTTACTAAAATGAAGGCACCAGAATTTCCTTTGTTTTTCGATTGGCTAAATACAGAAGAGGAGTTGTCTCTTGAAAAACTTAAAGGACACGTTGTTGTTCTGGATTTCTGGACCTATTGTTGCATTAATTGTATGCATGCGCTCCCAGTCCTTGCAGAACTTGAGAAAAAATATGAAGGGACGCCCGTTGTGTTCATTGGGGTACATTCTGCTAAGTTCGAAAATGAACAACTTACACAAAACATAGAACAGGCTGTCGCACGCTATGAGATACATCACCCAGTCGTTACGGATGAAGAAATGACTATCTGGAGGAGTTATGGTGTGAATGCATGGCCTACAATCGTCATTATAGACCCAAAAGGTGATATCTTTTTCAGGAGATCTGGCGAACCTCAAAAAGAGGTACTGGAGGACGTAATCGATACTCTCTTGGAGGAATCTGCTAAGAAGGGTACCCTTGCAAAAAAGCCTTTTGAAATTAAATATAAACCTGTTGAGATTACATCAACACTCGCTTTTCCTGGAAAAATTTCCATATCAGAGGATGGTAAAATTGCCTTAAGCGATTCTAATCACAATAGAATTCTTGTGACCAATCTTTCAGGGAAAATTGAACAGATCATCGGCAACGGAGAGATTGGATTCTCAGATGGTGATT